>NZ_JBLIKC010000007.1:0-168393 GCF_047636175.1 Zhongshania sp.
CACTACCCCAGCGACGATCGCAGTATTTGGCACTTTCTATCTGGCCGAATAAACAAGGTGGTTATTCGTATTGAACGACAAACTATTCCATCGCAGTTTTTAAGCCGCGACTATTTGAGCGATCAGCAATTTAGGACGGAATTTCAGCAGTGGGTATCTGAGCTGTGGGAGCACAAAAATCATCTATTGGAAGAGCTTCACAAACCTAGCAAGTAAGCATTTTGGGTGCGGAGCATAGGCTGCAACGCACCGGGGTATAGGTTTTTAACTATTTATCAAGAAAAAGGCGAGCTTTTAGTTGTATCCCCTTTCGACTTCTTAGCCAGTTTTTTCTCCTTTTGCGTCAGCAACGGCTTCTTCTTCGGTTCTTTATTACTCTTTTTTTCTTTACTCATTAGACGAACTCCATTCATTGAGGCGATAGCTTCATTTTGACATTATCTGCCGATATAGCGAATAGATCTTTGGACATACTACCGCAGCGCTAGTGCTGCTTGTCAGATTACGCCGTTTATCTTTATTAGCTATAGGCGACGGCAGGAATGCGAAAATAAATATTGAGAAGTGCTCGGCGAGCACCATCGTTACACATTGCTGCGAGCTATAAACTTCGCGAACACCACCATATAGCTTACTAACCACCAGCGGGTGTCCATGTCAGATCTACACTTCTATCAATACCTGCTCATTGGCTTAATTTTCATCTGGAGCGGGTTTGTCCGCTCTGGACTTGGCTTTGGCGGAGCCGTATTGTCGCTGCCTTTCCTACTATTAGTATACAAGCAGCCCCTAGTGTTTCTGCCATTAATTTCGGTGCAACTATTATTCTTCTCGGCCATCACCCTAGTGTTGAATAATCGTAAATCAACGGCGGCAAATCGCAATCATAGAAGCACCGTCGACTGGGTGTATCTCAGATATATACTAGCAATCATGATCGTGCCTAAGTTACTTGGGGTCTTCGGCTTAATCACCATGCCTGCCAATATACTAAGTATCATTATTTTTGTGGTAGTGTCGGTCTACGCTGTGACCTACATCGTAAACAAACCATTCAAAAGTAATAATAAATCTGTCGATGCGATCTTTTTGATGGCCGGCGGCTATATCAGCGGTACGTCCCTGATTGGTGCACCGTTAATTATTGCTGTGGCCGCCCAACACGTCGCACGTGAACATCTGCGTGACACCTTATTCGCGCTATGGTTTATTTTGGTCAGTATCAAGCTTGCTGCGTTTATATACGCAGGGGTGAGCTTGCAGCTAATTCACCATTTGTGGCTACTGCCATGTGCTGCCATCGGCCACTTTATTGGCCTGCGCTTTCATCAGCGAATGCTTGACGCTGAAACACCCGTATTTTTTAGGGTTTTGGGAGTGACCCTGCTGATTATTAGTGCACTGGGATTATGGCAAGCGCTTAAAGGCTAACAGGTCATAATCTACTCTCTCGATGGTTTCGAAAACACCATTAATGTCTTATTGACTCTACTGATAACGTCGGCCGCGATATTCCAACCAGCCACCGATATGCCGACCGGCCGGATCATGGTGGGTCCAATGCAAGACCCCGCCCAGTTTATTCCAGTCATACTCGCCATAAAATGCAACGTTCTCGCCCATCTGTAAATCTGCCAGGCGAGGGGCTAAATCAATATTGTGTGCGACCAATAGCGTTTGGCCTGAGGCGAGTTTAAGAATAAATTTTTGATGGCGACTGCCTTTAGTATCGTCGGCAAGTATTTTAATGACACGACCGCTACCGCCAACTTGAATATCACTGAGCTGATGTGAATAAGCGGCTGCTATTCGGCTACTATCTGTAGTAGCTCCATTATTATCAAGCGCTAACTCAGCCGGCAAGGCCGGATTTAGCTTATCAAGGGAATACGGATTTTGCTGATAAGCGGTGTACAAACCCGCCACTAACAGCGCGGTAAAAATCCATTTCTTCATAGCATTAGCACTCGATGCGATATTTCACATCGAGTTTATACCGCAGCGACCAGCCCTTCATTGCTTTTATTTATTAAGTGCTGGCGCGAGCGTAGTCTTTTTAGTAAATAGCTTCGCCAGCCAATAAACCAGTACACCCGCAGCAATACCCGGCAAACCTTCGTAAACCATATTATGTAAATCTAGGAAGCGCCAGATCAGGGCCGTTGATATACCTACACAGCTCATCACAATAGCGGTGCCCTGACCGGGACGACCACCAAAGATTAGCACCGCCAACATGGGAACAAAGGCACTGGCCAAGCCCGACCACGCCATGACCACCATCGCAAAGACACTTTGTGCACTGAGTAGCGCCCAAGCCAAGGCTAAGATACACACTCCCAGCGTAGCGGCTTTAATCAAAAAAGGCCGCTCAATATTTTTGGGCATTAAATCGTGGGTAAACGAGGCCGACGCGCTTAAAATTAAGGAGTCTGCGGTTGACAGGGTCGCTGCGAAAATACCGGCGAGAATTAAGCCAACTAGAACCGGTGGCAGCAGCGTCTGCGCCATCGTTGGCAGAGCCAACTCAGCATCAAAACTACCGACCTCCGGTAAATACAAACGCGACAATAGACCCACTGTCGTCGCCATTAAATAAAATGCCACAAACCACAAGTAGTACCACATCCTTGCACGGCTCATGTCATCGTTATTACTAAGCGCCATAAAACGCACCATGACGTGGGGCTGGCCAACCACCGAAAGACCGGCAAATAACCACCCTAGCGCAAATAACGCAGCGCCGAAGGCGCCCGGAAAAGCGAGATCCTCAGGAAACCAATCCATGTAATTTGGTACATCTTGCAGTGCGTTAATAGTAGAACTAACACCGCCCAAGTTAGCAATCGCCACCCACATAAGAACGGCCATCGCAGAAATCATCACAAAAGATTGTGCCGCGTCCGTCCAAATTGATGCCCGAATACCACCCGCTAGGCAATAAGCGGCAACTAATACCGCACCACATGCGGCACCAGCCCACATCGGCCAGTCAAACAGGACATGTAGTGCTTTGCTGCCGGCAAGTAGCTGTGCGGCAGCGTAGGCGGTGAGTAGTAGTAGACAAATCAGCGCAGCAAGGCGCTGGTAACCCGGCAATATAGCGCCGTTCCAGTTTGCTAGTACGCCCAGATAACTAACCTCACCGGTTTTTTCGGTCATACCGCGTAATTTGCGGTGTACGAAGTGTGAGGCAATATAGTCACCCAAAATCCACCCGGCCATCACCCAAAACGCCGACAGGCCTACCGTATAGGTATAGCCAATCACGCCAATAAACATATATCCGCTGTTATTGGTCGCCACCGCAGATAAGCCCACCAACCAAGGCTTAACTGTATTGCTGGCAAGATAGTAGTCTTTACTACTATGGGTATTGAAATACACCGATGACAGGCCAATAAGCACGAAAATACTGAGAAAGGCGGCAAAACTCCAGGCTGTTATCATAATTAATTCCGTGATGTTTGCGATCTTTAGGTGTCAGTAATCGCTCAAGCGGCTACTGTTGTAGGCGCGAGTAACTCAATAAGTAGGGGGTGCTCTCGCAGCTCCGACAACGCGGGGTCACGATGCAATTCGTCGCGATAAGACTCAGACTGTACTACCGCGTATGCAAAATAACGCGCGGCCTCATCTAAATTACCCTGACAAGTATGCGCGCAAGCTAGCTGATAAAAAGCGTGTGCATTAGTTTCATCTAAAGCCAGCGCTTGATGACATAAACTGATTGCCCACTGTGGTTCGTTCTGGTCAAGTGCCGCGTCAGCTTTATAGGTAATCGCTTCTATATCGTCTTTTCGCAAGGCGAGAATTTGATCGTAAATAACGATCTTACCTACCGGGCTTGCTTCCTGACTGGCTCGCAACCACAGGGAGTGGATTTCTTGGGTGAGGTTAATTTCTTCGCGATTCGATTCGATATGAGCCGTTTCTTGCTTTAATTGTTTCTCTATCGTCCGCAAACGTTTTTCATATTCACTAACAAGATCACCAACCTGGTCACTGGCAACTTTGTGGACCTTCTCTTTAATATCGCGAACCGAGTTCCAGCCGATAACAACCAGTGCAGAACTCACTGCAGCAATAAGGTAGAAAAAATAGGTGACGGTATTAGCCGAGTAGGAAATAGCTTTGTCCGCGGCCATCAATTCGCGGTCAACTACCTCGGCAGATAGTTCACGATGCGAACGCTCCAGATCAATACGCAAGCTACGGATTTCATCGAGCATATAGCGCTCAATAAAAGGGGTGTATAACTGCTCGCTCAGATTATCAATCCCTGCGTCCACATCGCCGTCGTTAGCGCTAAGGGCGGTTTCCGCTGAGAGCATCAGCGAATTAGAAAAAAAAACCAAAACCAGAATACTTTTTACTAAGCCGCGCATATCGCCTCGCCATGATCATGTACTTCAACGAGACAGCGGTGCAAACTGGCTACACCTATTTCATAATCATCTTCGTTAACAACAAACTGCATATCGACTTGACGCATCGACTGATGCATTGCCAGTACACTAATATTTGCAGACGCCAATGCCGATACCGTTTTAGCCAACATACCAGGTACCTGCATATCACTGCCGATAGCAGAAATTATAGCGACTTTACGAGTGCTAACTTCGGCACTAGGAAATAGCTCTTTTACTGCGCTGACAATGCGTTTAACCGTTTTTAAATTAACACCAAGGTAGTTAGTGATAGTATTGGCGTTAATATCTTTGGTGATAACAACACCTTTAAAGCGCTCGATAGCCGCAAGTATCTTCTGCTCGTATTGCCACAGTGAACCCACCATGTCTTGATCAAATACCTCTAAGGCATAAACCTGCTTACGACCGGCAATAATTTCAACACAGGGCTTTTCGCTGCGATAATCACAGTCGATTAAAGTACCAGAATGATTAGGGTCAAACGTATTTTTCACTCTCAAGGCGATATTCTGCTGACGTAAGCCCTTTGCTGCCCGAGGGTGAATAGCCTCCATACCTAAGTTGGCCAGTTGATCAGCCACGTCATAATTTGTACGCCCTATCGGTACTACTTTATCGGCACCCACCAAGCGCGGATCGGCACTGCTAAGATGATACTCTTTATGAATTACCGCCTCACGTGCGCCAGTAATCACCGCCATGCGACTAAAGGTCATTTCACTATAGCCGCGATCGAAGCTGGCCATAAGGCCCTCTTTACAATGTGCGTAACCGGTAACAATAGGCAGCGTCGTTGTTAAATCTATACCGGCAAGCGCTTCCCGAATATGGTCATCTAGCGGCAAGGCTTCATCCGCGCGCCAACCAGAGAGATCAACATAACGAGCATTAATACCGTCGCGCTTTAGCAGCCTCGCGGTATTCCAGGCACTGTGAGCTTCGCCAATACTGGCTAGCATTTCCCGCACTGTCAAAAGGTGATCGTCAAGGCCAAAGTGACCGTGCTGACAAAGACGGTGTAGATTATCCATGCAGCGCTCTGCTTCGAACAGGCGACTTTCGATATATTTATTCGCCTCTTCAAGTTGCTCCACATCAGGAAATAAGCCCGCATTGATCTCCTTAAGCGTCTCACCCACCATGCTCAAGGCGCCTCGCCAAAGTGTTTCCACATTATCGTCGGCAAACAACGCGTAGACACCGGGGTGACTATTACGCTTATTTTCCAGCAATAAATCTGTTACTCCACCGTAGGCAGATACAATAAATATGCGCCCATAAATCTGGCCATTTTCACCACCCTCGAGAATGATATTATCTCTGACCGCCTCGTAATTAGTCATCGAGGTACCGCCAATTTTCTCTACTGTATGTGTCATTTTTGTCTCCGTTGAATAACTGAAATTAACTTCCGGCTTTCAGCAGATTAATCGACAGGATACACGCCGTTTTCGTCGTGCACTTCCTTACCGCTAAGTGGTGGATTGAACACACAGGCCATTTGCATATCTTCACTTCCACCGCGTAATAAATGTTTGTCGTGCTTATCTAGAAGGTAAACCGTGCCCGCTTCTAGTTTATAAATTTTGCCGTCGTTTACAGTTTCAATCTCACCATTACCAGCCATGCAGTAAACCGATTCTAGATGATTTTGGTAGTGAATAGGCGTTTCAGTATTGGCAAAAATAGTGGTGATATTAAAGGAGAAACCCATGCTGTCATTTTTCAAAATCATTCGCACACTCTGCCACGTATCAGTAGTCACACAGCGTTCTGAGTTTTTGCATTCTTCCAAGGTTCTAACAATCATTCGACTTCCTTCCTGAATACTATACCGCCCACAGGCGGTATAAATCGACCGTTAATGAGCGCTTCTTCACAGCTTAAACCCGCAGAAGAATTCCCCAATTTCAATTGTTTAAGATGCTTTTTTAATGACCACTTTGCCCAACACTTCGGCAATAGCTTCGGTGAGAATATCTAGGCCACGCATCAATTCACTCTTTTCAATAGTCAGCGGACAGAACACTTTGACGACATGTCCATGATTACCGCAAGTCTCAATAACTAAACCACGTTCAAAGCAGGCATGGCCAATTTCATCAGCGGTTGCGCCATCGCGACACGCCAGGCCCTGCATCATACCGCGGCCTTTAGGCTGCAGCTGAGTAACACCATAGCGATCAGAAATTTTCTTAAAGCAATGACTAACAATAGCTGACTTCTCAACAATCTCAGCTGCAAACTTGTCATCCGTCCAGTAGTGTCGAATCGCTGCCGAAGCGGTAACGAATGCATGGTTGTTACCACGGAAAGTACCGTTATGTTCGCCTGGCTCCCATACATCTATGTCAGGACGGAGCAGTACAATCGCAAACGGCAGACCGTAGCCACTTAGTGATTTAGACATAGTAATAATATCTGGCTTGATGCCGCTGCCCTCAAAACTAAAGAAGGTGCCAGTGCGACCACAGCCCGACTGAATATCATCAACAATCAATAATATCTCGTGCTTGCGGCATAGTTTTTCCAAACCACGCAACCAATCGTTGTTAGCAACATTTAAGCCACCCTCGCCCTGCACTGGCTCAACAATCATTGCCGCAGGAAGATCAACACCTGACGACGGATCCGATAGCAGTTTATCCATCATCTTGAGACTATCAGCATCACGACCATAGTAGCCACAATATGGCATACGGCTTATATCACCGAGCGCAACACCTGCGCCGCCGCGATGATGACTATTACCTGTCGCGGCAACTGCGCCAAGAGTCACGCCGTGAAAACCATTGGTAAAAGAGACAACAGAAGTACGGCCCGTCACTTTACGCGCCAGTTTTAACGCCGCCTCTACTGCGTTAGTGCCGGTAGGCCCGGTAAATTGAAAGGTATACTCCATATCACGTGGTGCCAAGACATGCTCGTTGAACACTTGCAAGAAGTCAGCTTTAGCTGAGGTGTGCATGTCTAGGCCGTGAGTAATACCGTCGCGCATGATGTAATCGACAAGTGCTTGCTTTAATACTGGGTTGTTATGGCCATAGTTAAGCGTGCCGGCACCGGCGAGAAAGTCGATATATTTTTTACCGTCGGTGTCGTATAAATGCTCACCTTGGGCCTTGTCGAAGGTCACCGGAAAAGATCGGGCGTATGATTGTACTTCTGATTCAAGCCTGTCAAAGATATTCATATTCACTCCTAGCATCATTTACTAAGTTAAATTTGTTATCGCACGCGCAAGCCTAAGCTTATGCCGGTGCAGAAAATGGTCCTATGCGCAGCAGCGCTTCGCTATCGTGCTGGCCCCCAAAATGTGCATCTTTTTCAAACCAGATGCTGTGATTCAATTCTGTTTGCAAGTCGCGGGCAAAGCTGCGGAACAGCGCCCACGACGCCTCGTTGTCAGGCGTGATAGTGGTTTCCAAAAAACTCACTCCCTCACAGGCCGAGCGCTTTATAATTTCCATCAACATTTTTTTTGCCAGACCACGGCCGCGCTGAGACTTATCGACCACAACCTGCCAAACAAATACCGTATCGCTTTTTTCTGGCAGGTAGTGGGCTGATATAAAACCCACCAAACGACCACCATTTTCAACTGCGACCGATGTTGCTGCGAAATGCGTGCATTGCAGCAAATTGCAGTAGACAGAATTAGTATCAAGTGGGGGACTGGCCGCCACTAACTGATTTAGGGCAAAGCCGTCTTCCGCCGTTGGCTGGCGGAAATGAAGCGGGGTAGCGTCGGCATGCATCGCGCTATTTGATTTCAACAAAGTTTATTAGTGTTCAACTTAATTTAATAAGCAAATAGTATAAAAAGCAGTGTTTTTATCGCTTTATATCTTATTTAATCACTAAATTGTGAACCCAACCTCCTGATTAATTGCTTAGTACACGAAGCATTATAGACGATTTGGGCACATAAGTCCAAGCCAAGGCATTGACAATGGCGTAGCATGTCAGGTGTAAATTCGGTCCCAAGTCACTGCCATTGGGGTGCTAAAGAAATCCAAGAAGATTGAAATGAACAGAATCGACGAAGTATTGATCTCGCTCCGACGAGTAACCCGGGCCATTGATCTGCACTCCAAGCACCTCATGAAAACCGCAGGCCTTACCGCACCACAGATGCTTATTCTGCAAACCCTGAGGGATCAAGGCGATGCCATTATTAGCGACGTCGCTAACCAAATTAGCCTCAGCCAAGCCACCGTCACCAGTATTCTCGACCGCTTAGAGAAGCGGGGCCTAGTAATGCGGGAGCGTTCTCGGCAAGATAAACGCAAGGTTTTTGCCTGCCTAACCGAGGCGGGTAACGACTTAATACGAAATGCACCCATGCCCCTCCAAGATTATTTTATTCGCCAGTTCAGTGATCTTCAGGATTGGGAGCAAACTCAAATCATTAGCGCACTGCAGCGCGTTGCTCACATGATGGACGCTCAGCATATTGATGCCGCGCCGTTGCTGGACGTGGGCGCAATTGATCGACAAAGCGGCGATGAAGGCCGTGGCTTCGATTTTGATGACGACGAAAGCTAGGGTTACTTAAGCGGCTCAAATTATTGCCCTTATAGTAACGACCTATGCCGTCAGTAGCGGAACTGATGAGGGCAGGAATCTATCAATAGCTGATCGTCAAAAACACCAATAGCCAGTTATCTTGTGCAAATCCGGTCCTTAACTTCTGATTGCCGGGGATGATAAAGACAAGACGTCATATTCACGGTTAAACTATCGTCGTCATAAAAATCACGACAGGCGTCTTTCTTATGCGTTTTAAACCTAGTAACTATCTCAACATGATATTCGCTTGCACCCTGCTGACCAGCCTCGCCGCCTGCACTCCCGATCCCAATGCCGCAGCCAGCAGCCCGGTCCAATCTAGCCGGAGCCTAATGCCCGCCGATCCGGCAATTAAAACCGTATATATACAGAGTTGCTATGGCTGCCACAGCTCTGGTGCAGGTATGGCTCCTCGCACCGGCAATATTGCTGAGTGGGCGCCACGCGTGCAAAAAGGCATAAACGTCTTACTTTACAATACCATCAACGGTATCGGCAGTATGCCCGCTAATGGGATGTGTATGGACTGCAGCGAAGAAGATTTCACCAAGCTTATTTTATTCCTCGCTGGGCAAAGTGATTAGTCAAAAGCATCATTAACGGTGACAAGGTGCTTATCGCAGTGTTCCTGATCTGCAACTAAGCTCAATGCGTAGCATTTAAGCTAATAGCACTGACCAAGGATATATCAACGTCATGAATGAGACTCCTGCTGTCCGCGTTGGCATTAGCCCCTGCCTGCTAGGTGATCACGTGCATTACGATGGCGGCCACAAACGACTACCGTTTGCCTCTGATGAACTATCGCGGCACTTTGAATTTGTTAAAATCTGTCCCGAAAAAGCGATCGGTATGGGCGTACCACGACCTACAATCCAACTTGCGGGCGACCCTGAAAATCCGCGTCTGGTCGGCAGCACCGATAGCAATCTTGAAGTCACCGATAAAATGACCACTTTTGCACGTGATACTGCGACCAAACTCGATTATATCAGCGGTCATATTCTGTGCGCGAAATCACCAACCTGTGGCATGGCAAGAGTTCCGGTTTACTCCGAAAGTGGTATCAGCCTAGGTAAAATTGGTGTCGGGCTTTTCGCCAAGCAGCTGATGGCCGCGCAGCCTTTACTGCCCGTAGAGGAAAATAGCCGCCTTATCGATGTTCATCTGAGAGAAAATTTCGTCTTGCGGGTTGTCGCTTACTTGCGCTGGCAAGCTATGATGGCCGAAGAGCTCTCGGCAAAACGACTGCAAGATTTTCACCGACGACACAAGTTTCTACTCCTGGCTCACAATCAGCCAATCTGCCGTGAACTCGGGCCAATTGTAGCGGAAGCAACTGACCTTAATGACCATGCAGATCGCTATATCAAAAAGTTTATGGCGGCCATACGGCATCCCGCTAGCGTAAAAAATCACACTAATGCCTTGATGCATATCAAGGGCTTCTTTAAGGACTATCTTGATGCCGGAGACAAGGCACAACTGAGCAGTATTATTAGCAATTACTCTGTTGGCCTGCTGTCTTTATTAGCACTTCTGGAAATACTGGGTATGTTTTTAAAAAAATACCAAGTCGAATATTTATTGGATCAATATTATTTTATGCCTTATCCATATGACTTAAAGCTGCGTATTGGGCTATCACTATGACCGCACTTGTTTGGTTTCGAAACGACTTACGCAGTTTAGATCACCCCGCACTCACTACTGCCTGCAACGATCAGCAGAACGTTCGCGCGGTTTACCTGCTTTGCCCGCAACAATTAGACGAGCACGTGACAGCGCCGATTCGGCGTCATTTTTTACGCAGAGCGCTAGATGAGCTAGGACAGCAGCTTGCCGCTATTGGCATACCGCTAGACATCATCAATGCCGAACACTTCAAAGACGCCCCCGAGTGTTTAAGCAACTATTGTCGACAGCATGACATCAGTGCAATTTACGCCCACAAGGAATGGCTGGTCGATGAAATACAGCGGGATAAAGACTGCGCTGTACAACTTGAATTACCACTGCATTTGATTGATGACAGCTTCCTCAGCCCGCTTAGCATCGGCAAAGCGGATGGCCTGCCTTATAAGGTCTTTACACCCTTCTCAAGACGTTGTCGTGAAGCCCTAGCCACTCATTTTCCTCGGGTGCAGCGCCGCCCGTCCGCTAAGACTTTGTCCGAAGGCGCCATCGCAACGTCTTGCCCCGTTTTCGGCGAAGAAAAAGATTCGTCGGCCTGGCCGGCGAGCGAAGAGGCAGTGTTACGACAACTACGTGAATTTTGCGCTGAACGGGCCGGCGACTATAAAAAACATCGAGATTTTCCTGAAATCGAAGGCACCTCTCGCCTTTCCGCGGCTTTAGCGCTGGGCTTAATAAGCCCGCGGCAATGCCTGGCTCGCCTCCAGCAGGAATGCGGCGAAGATATCTGGGATTCTAAAAGTGATGCCGGCACTTGGTTAAATGAGCTGCTCTGGAGGGAATTCTATCGCCATGTTGCCTACCATTTTCCGCGAGTGGTAAAAGGGCGTGCCTTTCAATCTGCGACAGAGGCGATACCTTGGCCAAACGACCAAGCGCTCTACGACGCTTGGCGCGAAGGGCGCACCGGCTACCCCATCGTGGATGCGGCAATGCGCCAACTCGCCCAAACTGGGTGGATGCACAACCGACTCAGAATGATTACCGCATCCTTTCTTTGCAAGGATCTGCAAATAGATTGGCGCTGGGGAGAGCACCACTTTTTAGAAAATCTCATCGATGCAGATTTTGCATCAAACAACGGCGGCTGGCAGTGGGCGGCCTCTACCGGTACCGACGCCGCGCCCTACTTTCGTATTTTTAACCCGACCACCCAAGGCCAGCGATTTGATGCCGACGGTCACTTTATTCGGCACTACGTTCCAGAGCTAGCTGGCCTGCAGGGAAAGCACATACACGAACCACCAGCCTCTCTGAGTTATCCAGCCCCCATTGTCGATCACAAAGAAAGGCGAAATATTACCCTCGCACTTTTTAAAGCAATACGGGACTAAGCACACTAAGGCAATTTTAATTGCTCCGCGGAGAGACCTGCGCTGGCTAACAGCACTTGAGCTAATCTATTCTATGTACGCGTGGGAGCACAATAAAATCAAAAGGAGAGACCGTGCGATTAGCCTTGTTTACGCTACTACTGACTAGTGCCATTTTATTCACCGCAACAACCCAAGCGGGAGAATCTGCTCACCAGATATTCGGCTTGAGCGAATTCGTATATATCGAAGAGTTGGGGGTGGGCTACAAGGCTAAAATCGATACTGGCGCAGAAAGCGCCTCAATCAATGCGATTAATGCCCAAGTAGAAAAGGTGAAAGGGGACGGCGACGACATCGTTCATTTTGATTTGGTGTTGCCTGATGAAACGCTTCGATCCGTGAGCCTACCGCTCAGCAAACATATCCGCATTAAACGCCGCGCGTCTGACTACGACGAAGACGAAAAGGATTATACTCGCCGGCCGGTATTAGAGTTGACACTGTGCATTGGCGGCGACTCGCACAAGGTTGAAGTTAACTTAGCTGACCGCCGACAGTTTTCTAAACCTATGCTGGTCGGCTCAGAGCCACTTACCGCATTTAAGGCGCTAGTCGATCCTAGTAAGAAATACCTGCAGGACAAAACACTCTGCGCCAAACAAGATAAGTCCAAGAGGCAAAAAGAATGAAGGGCGTTAAACTGCATGTCAGGGTCTTAGCACTGGCACTACTCCTCATTGGCGCCGGCAGCACCGCATGGCAGATCTTTGTGCTTAATATTCCTATCTCTTCAGATACCACCGAACCGGTGTGGGTAATTGATACCAAGCTTAGCTTTAACGCCCGCGACAATGGCCCGGTAAAAGTACAGATGTATGTGCCGCCGGCGTGGAGCAAGTTTATTACGCTGAACGAAAGCTTTATTTCTAAAAGTTACGGCGTGAATACCGATATTGTCGGTGATAATCGCCAAGCAGTGTGGTCAGCGCGCCGTGCCGAAGGCAACCAGCAACTCTTCTACCGCTTGATGCTTACCCAGCGCAGTAATTCTCGCTTCTCTGAATCTGAGCCCGGCCCACAGTTCAGCGAAAGCCCCGAACTCATCGGAGTTGAAAAAGTGGCGGTAGATGCCCTTCTAAAACCCATTCGCGAGCACTCCGCCGATATCGAAACCTTTATTCGCGAAGCAATCAAACTTATCAACGAACCCAGTAACGACAATGCGCGCTTGTTATTGGGCAATGTCTACACCCAAGACAATAAATCCAGAGTACTGGAGCTGTTGCTGTCCTCTGCCCACATCCCAGTTGAACGTGTTCACACTCTGCGGCTAGTCAGTAGCGTCGCGCAATCTTCCGAATTGTGGATGCGCAGCTACAACGGTAAACGCTGGCTCTACTTCAATCCAGAAACCGGCACCCAGGGACTACCCAGTGACCGCCTGGTATGGTGGACGGGTGATGAGCCCATGGCTACGGTTGAAGGCGGTCGCAATCTAAAGATTGAAGTAACTGCCAACCAAAAAACCATGAATTCAATCATGCTGGCGCAATCTATAGCCGAGCGCAAAGAGAACAAGTTTTGGGCTCTGTCGCTATACGACCTGCCCCTGCAGTCGCAGCAGACATTTGAAATCATTCTGATGATTCCCATTGGCGTTATGCTGATTTTACTGCTGCGAAACGTTGTTGGGCTCGAGACGCTAGGTACATTTACCCCAGTACTAATCGGTCTCGCCTTTAGAGAGACCGAGGTTTTCTGGGGTATTATTTTATTCACCGTTATCACCGCACTCGGCCTATCGCTGCGATCCTATCTTGAGCATCTACATTTGCAGTTACTGTCGAGGCTATCGGTGGTGCTGACCTTTGTGGTTATTATTATGGCCCTCATCAGTGTGCTCGGACATCGGCTAGGGTTAGACCGAGGCTTGTCCATTGCGCTATTTCCAATGGTTATTTTGACCATGTCGATAGAACGCATGTCGATAGTCTGGGAGGAACGCGGCGGCTTACATGCGGGAAAAGTAGGCATCGGCACACTGATCGCAGCCACCCTGTCACATCTAATGATGACCTATGAACCGTGGGCCTATTTTGTCTTTACCTTCCCCGGCATGTTGCTAGTGTTTATGTCACTTATGCTGGCGTTAGGCCACTACCGAGGCTATCGCTTAACTGAACTATTTCGTTTTAACGCCATGATTAAAGGCAAATAACATGTCCTTATTCAGCACTTGGAAAGAGCTGCGCAAAAAAGGCGTCATGGGTATCAACCAACGCAATGCTGACTATGTCTTGCGCTATAACCAGCGGCATCTGTATCCGCTGGTTGACGACAAAATTAAAACTAAAGAACGCGCCCTACTCGCTGGCATTCATGTTCCCCCAATGTATGGCGTGATCGACTCTGACAGACAAATCAGTAGCCTCACCGACATCATCAAAGGCCATCGCGACTTTGTCATTAAGCCCGCGCAGGGCGCTGGTGGCGACGGTATTCTCGTTATCGCCGACCGCTTTGAAGGCTATTACCGCACAACCTCGGGTCGCTTGCTAAGCGATGAAGATATTGAATTTCACTTATCAGGTATTTTATCCGGCATTTACTCGCTAGGCGGTCACCGCGACCGTGCACTTATAGAGTATCGGGTTACCCCCGACCCTATCTTCAGCGCCATCAGCTATGAAGGGGTGCCAGACATACGAATCATTGTATTGAAGGGATACCCCCTGCTCGCCATGCTGCGACTGCCTACGCGCCAGTCTGGCGGTAAGGCTAATCTCCATCAGGGCGCCATCGGGGTTGGTGTCGACTTAGCCACCGGTATTACTTTAGACGGAACTTGGTTAAATAAATTTATCAACAGTCACCCAGACACAACCAACCCCGTGCGCGGGGTGCAATTGCCGTTCTGGGATAACTTTATGTCCCTGGCTACTCAATGCTATGAACTCACCGGCCTGGGTTACTTAGGCGTAGATATGGTGCTAGACAAGGATCGCGGGCCCTTAATGCTGGAGCTGAACGCTAGGCCGGGGTTGAATATCCAAATCGCAAATGACGCCGGATTGGCCGCCCGCTGCCGCAGCGTAGAAAATGAAATTGATCGCCTAGCAGCCAAAGGAATTAAAAAACCCTTACCGGCTAAAAGACAGGCGTTTTGCCAACGAGCGTTTGCCCAGCCGCTAGTAGTGGCAGCGGCAAGTGATGAATCGGGAAATAAGGCGATAGGCTAAATGGCGGCGCTCATATTATGAACACCGCGAGGGGCTATTGATGGCAGGCTTCGGGTAGACGGTTGCTAGATTTGAAACGTCCAACAACCCCTTATTTTGCAGCGCGTTCCTGAGCAATCAAGTCTTCAGCTACCTTCAGCATTTCCGAACGACCGCCGGCAGAACGACCCGTCACACGGTACTTACCATTAACGATCAATTCTGGTGTGCCGGCAATACCGTAAGACCTCGCACGGGCATCAGCCTGCTTCACCTGACTATTTACCCCAAAAGAGTCGAATGTTTTACGAAATTTTTCCTCGCTAACATCGGAGTGAGTGGTGAACAAGATCGCCAAGGCATCGGCATCACGCAACATATTGCGATCAACATTAATGGCATTAAAAGTTGGCTCGTGTACTTTATCAAGTACGCCCAGCGCCTCGGCGGTGTAGTAGGCTTTGGCGTGCACGACCATAAGATCGTTCCACATTGCTGGAGAGCGTTTAAAATCGACGTCAGCCGGCAGCTGTTTCTTCCATACTTCTAGCATCGGCTCAAAATCGAAGCAGTGACTACAGCCGTACCAAAACACTTCAACAATTTCGATTTTATCTGGGTTGGCGGTTCTCACCGGCTGCGCGATACGAATGAAACGCTCGCCACTGCTGGCGCTATTAGTCTGCTGAGACTGCGCAGCACTGGCAGCCGGCGGTGCGACTTTCGCGGACACGGGCTCAGACCCATCGCTACACGCCGACATTAATAATAGAAAGCTGAACATACTAACCAGCGAGAACATTTTCTTAATCATGAAGCCCCCTTATTGAAAACATAGTGCCAATCACCCAAAAACTGCAAAAGACAGACCGATATAAATAAATTGTTATAAGCTGCTTGTGACCCCATTAAACCATAATGATTCCGGTTTGCTGGCATCTACTTACCCTATTTACCGGCGGATTTTTATGCGGCCTATAATCAACAGCTATAAAAAAAGCGGCCTAAGCCGCTTTTTTAATCTACTGGCAATCAGTTGTGCACGCCTTGAATGAAGCTAGCTACCGCTTCAATTTCTGAATCGCTCATTTTGAAAGCCACCGAACGCATAATTTTAGTATCGCCATCATTGGAACGGCCTTCACGACCATCTGCTGCTGCACGAAATGCCGTCAATTGGGCAACAATATATGCCGCATGCTGGCCAGCCAGAGCAGGGAAACCCGCTGCAGCCATACCCTGACCGGTAGGAGAATGACATCCTAAGCAAGCCGGTACGCTGCGGTCAGCGATACCACCACGATAAATCGCAGCACCTTTTTCTACCAAAGCTGGGTTGGCCTGACCCGTGCTACTGGTTTTGCTGGCGTAATAAGCCGCGATGTCTGCAATATCCTGATCAGAAAGATTGTCGACTTGACCGGCCATCATCGCCACGGGACGGGCGCCAGACTTGATATCATTAATCTGTTTAATCAAGTAACGCTCGCCTTGGCCTGCCATTTTTGGAAACATCGGCGTAGCACTATTGCCATCTGCACCGTGGCAAGCAGCGCAAGAAGCTGTTTTGGCTTTGCCCGCACTGGCGTTGCCTTCCAATGCCACAGCAGAACCTGTGAACATTAATCCGGCAATCATCACTAGTAGTGTTTTATTCATTGTAACGTACTCTTTAATCAATATAATTTTGTCGCACTGCTAAGATTTAGGCGTCGCCATATACTCAATCAATGCTTGAAACTCGTCAGCACTGCAGTTGAAACACAGGCCCTTCGCTGGCATTGCATTAAAACCTTCCATAGTATGCTTCAGCAGGGTATCCATGCCTTTTTCTAGACGCGGCGCCCAAGCCACTTCGTCGCCTGTTTTTGGCGCGCCATTCGCACCAAAACCGTGGCAGGCATAGCAGGATGGCTTGTAACGATCTACAATTGCCTGCTCAGCAGCGCCGGCTGACACACCAGAGACTAGAAAAAATTAAACCAAAAACCCTTTATGCATTATCTAAGCCTCCGAGTTTCAGCTATAGAATATGATTAATCAGGAAGCTAGGGCCTTGGTAAACGTCTAAAGTGGCCCGCACAAAAACACCGGCATTATACACAACTACTTGGCGTAGGGGGCCAGTTATTACCCCATTATGCTACTGCTTTAGCACTTTTTCTCGGATAAATTATGGATTCCTCCCCAGCATTAAATTACCGCCGCGCCAGCTATTTGAAAAGCTCACCCGACCTTATGCGCTGTCCCGACGACTCTGGCGCGGAGGTTGCCTTTGCCGGCCGCTCCAATGCGGGAAAATCTAGCGCAATCAACCGCTTGACTGAGAATAAAAAGCTCGCCAAAACCAGTAAAACGCCCGGTAGAACGCAGCTGCTTAATTTTTTCATCTTGGATGATAGCGGCCGCCAACGACTTGTCGATCTGCCCGGTTACGGCTTTGCCAAAGTCCCTTTGGCAGTAAAAAACGAGTGGCAGCGAAATCTTGAGGCCTATCTGCAAAAGCGCGAGTCATTAAGCGGCATGGTTCTAATGATGGATATTCGCCACCCCCTCACTGATTTCGATAAGCAAATGGTCAGCTGGGCGACCAAAAGCGCCATGCCCATGCATATTTTACTGACCAAAGCGGACAAGCTTAAGCGCGGCCCAGCGTCGGCGACCTTGTTGGCGGTTCGCAAAGATCTCGCTGAATACGGCGACCTAATCAGCGTGCAATTATTTTCTGCCCACAACGGCGACGGCCTGCAGGCGCTTCGCAGTCAGCTAGATAAGTGGCTGGATATCCCCGCAATAGAAATCATCGACAGCCCTGAAATCACTGAATCTCAGCCTGATAGTAATATTTGAGTAGCTTGAAGATGCAAAAAAGCCCGGCGCGCTGAACTAGCCGGGCAATCCTACTCTTAAAGGAGACAGGGGGAGACAAGTCTCCTAACGCAGGGCTGTTCCTAAATGCTTTAAGAGCAACAGCTTTCTAAAAATAGACGCAAATTAACGTTTATGCAACTTAGTGGGCCTCATCCCAATTGTCACCGGTGCCAACTCCGACCTCCAACGGCACCGATAGCGCAGCCGCGCCCATCATTCGCGCAACAACCTCTTTGCGCACTGCATCCAGTGCTGCCGGCGCTACTTCTAAGACCAACTCATCGTGAACCTGCATAATCATTCGGGCATCGACCTCACTGTCACTCAGGTAGCGATCCACAGAAATCATCGCGCGCTTGATAATATCCGCGGCCGTGCCCTGCATCGGCGCGTTGATCGCAGTGCGCTCGGCAGCCTGCCGACGCATACCATTACTGGCATTAATTTCCGGCAGGTACAAACGCCTGCCAAACAGGGTTTCGACATAGCCTCTCTCTGAGGCCAACACCCGAGTTTCGTCCATATACCTTAGTACACCGGGGTAGCGTTCAAAGTATAAATCGATATATGCCTGCGCCTCTTTGCGGCCAATATGCAGCTGGCGAGCCAAACCAAATGCCGACATACCATATATCAACCCGAAATTGATGGCCTTGGCATTGCGGCGCTGCTCATCGCTGACATTTTCTAGCTCAACCCCAAACACCTCTGCTGCGGTCGCCTTGTGAATATCTTCACGGCGACTAAAAGCGTCAATCAGTCCACGATCACCAGACAAATGGGCCATTATTCGCAGCTCTATCTGCGAGTAATCCGCCGCCAAAATGACATAGCCCGGTGGCGCGACAAAAGCCTGGCGGATACGCCGCCCCTCAGCGCTGCGAATAGGAATATTTTGCAGATTCGGATCGGATGACGACAGCCGGCCAGTCGCAGTTACGGCCTGATGATAGGAAGTATGAATACGACCTGTCACCGGATGAATAAGTAAGGGTAGCTTGTCGGTATACGTCGACTTAAGCTTTGCCATGCCCCGGTGCTCTTGGATCACCTTGGGCAGGGGGTAGTCATGGGCCAACTCCGCCAAGACCTCTTCGGCGGTGGATGGCGCGCCCTTAGGGGTCTTTTTGATTACTGGAATGCTCAAACGCTCAAACAAAATTTCGCCCAGTTGCTTTGGCGAGGCGAGATTAAATTCGCCACCCGCCAAGTCATAAGCCTCTTTCTCCAAAGCCTGCATCTTTAAACCGAGTTCATGGCTTTGCTTACCCAACAGCTCACGACTCACGAACGCACCGTTGCGCTCAATACGCGACAATACCGGCACCAATGGCAACTCAATGTCGCGATATACCGCCATCAGCGCAGAACTGGCGGTAAGTTGGGCAGAAAGGACGTAATGCAGTCGCAAAGTAATATCCGCATCTTCAGCCGCATAGGGTCCAGCCTGCGCCAATGCAACCTGATTAAAAGTGAGCTGTTTAGCCCCCTTACCGGCAATGTCTTCAAAACGAATAGTGCTGAGACCAAGGTGCTTGGTGGCCAAGGTATCCATGTCGTGGCGACTGCCGACAGAATCTAAGACATACGACTCAAGCATGGTGTCTTCGGCAATGCCGCGCAGGGTAATCCCGTGATTGAGAAGGACGTTGGCATCGTATTTTAAGTTTTGGCCCAGCTTGCGCTTACTGGCGTCTTCTAGAAGAGGCTTTAAGGCTGCCAATACAGCGGCTTCATCAAGCTGATCGGGAGCATCCAAGTAATCATGAGCAAACGGTAGATAGGCGGCCTGACCCGCTTGCACAGCAAAAGACACGCCCACTACCCGCGCTTGCATATAGTTTAGGCTGGTAGTTTCAGTATCAAAGGCAAACAGCGTGGCAGCGTTAAGCTTTTGCAGCCACTCATCAAAGTGCGGCTGGGTAAGTATTAGCTGGTAATCTGGCTCACCGGAAAAAGCTAGCTCAGGCGCGTCACTGGCAGCGTCGCCGCCCACATCACCGCCAAGCAGATCCGGCTGCACTATAGACTCAGCACGCGCGCTGCGACTTAACTCCTGCACCCAGGTTTTAAATTCAAATTCGGTAAACAAACTTAGTAAACGCTCATTATCCGGGGCAGACGGCAATAAATCTGGCACCGTGACATCTAATGGCACATCGCATTTAATCGTCGCCAGCGTATAGGAGAGGAATGCCTGTTCGCGGCTATCTGCGAGCTTCTTGGCAACGCCCTTAGCGCCGCGTATCGCTAAATCCGGAACTTTGTCTAGATTTTCGTAAATTTTATGCAGACCGCCCAACGCCAGTATTAGCGCCAATGCGGTTTTCTCACCAACGCCGGCAACACCGGGAATATTGTCGACTTTGTCGCCCATCAGCGCCAAAAAATCGATAATCAGCTCCGGCGGAATTCCAAACTTTTCATTCACCCCCGCAATATCCATCACGGTATCCGTCATGGTATTGACCAAGGTGACGTGCTCATTAACCAACTGCGCCATGTCTTTATCACCGGTCGACACTAAGACAGGCCGCTCCTTGCCAGCCTGAGCGGCCAAGGTGCCAATCACGTCATCGGCCTCGACACCTTCTATCACCAGGCGCGGTAGGCCCATAGCATCGACAATGGCATTTATCGGCTCAACCTGACTCCGCAAATCATCAGGCATGGGAGGGCGCTGCGCTTTGTACTGCGAATACATATCGTCGCGGAAGGTTTTACCCTTGGCATCAAATACCACCGCGATAGGACTGCCGGGGTAATCCTTTTGCAAGCGCCGCAACATATTAATAACGCCTTTTATAGCGCCAGTAGGCTGACCTGCCGAGGTGTTAAGCGGCGGCAGAGCGTGAAAAGCACGGTAGAGGTAGGAAGAACCGTCAACTAAAACAAGGGGCTTTATGGCTGTCATGGGAGCGAGTTTGCACGTCTATTATTGAGAAACGGCAGTGTACCACGAGCTAGACACTCTTCATTAGCCAATCATCAGCTAGCCAGAGTGTTACTAATTTTCACAAGCGCCACAATGTGAAACATAAATGACACACAACATTAACAGTAAATTAACAAAAATTAAGCAGACATCAAAATTGCTTATGTTACCTTACGTAACACAAGGTAACCGTTATCTTGTGTTGGGCCAAACCAGCCCATATTGCTAGGAGTAACTAAAATGAACAAAACTATTAGTGCGATCCTTATCCTACTTGCCAGCGCCATGGCGACCGCCGCAGAACCCAATACTGCAGCCACTGAACCCATGGTAATAGCGTACAACCAGATTGAAGATAGCAAACTTCAGGAACCGACTGCTAAACTGACTAGCAAGCACTTAGCAGCGCGCTTTCTTGAGAAAAATCTGGATGTTGTTGCGGCAAGCTTAAATCTAGAACTGGACGATAAGATTAGTAGCGCCATGACACCACGCTTCGACCAATAAGCCCAGATAGCTTATGACACTACTGGCCACTAACGATCAAAACAGGCCAGAAATGCCTGCCCGAGCTGACGGTATAATCCCAAAAACCCGTCAGCACCTTCTTTTTTCCCCGCGCCATCTTTAGCTAAGCCCATACCCGAACTCATATTAGGGCTTATATTTGCGCCCAAAGGATCGATTTCAATCACCGGAATATCCAGACCTGCAACCAATGCATTTAGCATCGCAGGCGCATACTGTGGCTCGCGAAACACGCAGGAAAATTCACCAGCCTGCAGACGAGCGCGCAACTCAACGATATGTCTCGCTCCCGGTAACCGATCAGACCTCGACATCACCATTTCACCGGCGGGTAAACCGTAGTGCCGCTCAAAGCGACTAAAACCATCATGTAGAAGTAGGTAGGGCCGACGCTCACTGCGATCTATGTCGGCCCGAAGCTCCTTGTCATACTGCCTAAACTCGGAGCTAAAACGTGCGGCATTGGCATGAAAATAGGCGCCCCGCGACGGTATGCGATCGGAAAGTAATCGCGCTACACGCCGCCCTATACTTTGCACTTCATCGGCATCCATCCACACATGAGGATCTTCGTTAATTTTTAAATCTGGGTAGAAGGCGGTAGCATTATCTTGTTTACGCAACAGCTTTTGCAAATAGGTTTCCAGCATAGGCCCAACCCAAAACACAAGGTCTGCGGAGCGCACGCGCTGAACGTCTGAGGGCCGCAACTGAAAATCATGCGGTGAGACCGTTGCCGGCGCCAGCAATTCGGCGGTGACTGCATCGCCGCCGACTTTTTGAACAATCAATTGCAATGGCATAATACTCGACAATACCAGCGGCTTATTACTGTCCGCCCAGGCGACATTACTGAGCATCCAAGCCGTTAATACCATCCACACCACTAATTTCAATTCATCTTCCCCATTGTCTAATACCGCCTTAATGCAATATTATAACATTTTATTTTCCCGCAAATTGGAACTCAATGCACAATATAGTTGAGCAACACAATCATCAGCGCTGCATTGATGATGCCATGTCTCGCGCAAGAGAATTATGCCAGCGCCGGCAAATAAAATTTACCCCTATACGCGAACAGGTTTTAGCTTGTGTGTGGGCGAACCACCAACCGGTGGGCGCTTATACTATCCTAGACAAACTGGCGACAGATACCGACCGCCGCCCAGCCCCACCCACGGTGTACCGCGCACTGGACTTCCTAGTCGACAACGGCCTGGTTCACCGCATTGCATCACTGAATGCCTTTGTGGGCTGCAAAGACCCGCACCACAAGCATCAGGGCCACTTTTTGATATGTCGGCTGTGCCGCAATGCGATGGAACTGGATACCGACATTATCAATACCGCCATTAGCACTGCCGCTAAGCAACATGGCTTTGCCGTTGAGACTCCCTGCGTCGAAGTGGTCGGCTGCTGCGCGCATTGCCAGGAGGACGGCGACAATGTCTGATTCCCCGCTACTAAAACTCGACCAGGTTTCACTGAAGCACCAACAGCATAACTTACTTAGCGATATCAGCATTAGTCTCGCGCCGCGCCAAATAATGACCATTATCGGGCCGAATGGCGCTGGCAAGA
Source organism: Zhongshania sp. (assembly GCF_047636175.1). Taxonomy (GTDB): domain Bacteria; phylum Pseudomonadota; class Gammaproteobacteria; order Pseudomonadales; family Spongiibacteraceae; genus Spongiibacter. Next base: position 23,153 of record NZ_JBLIKC010000007.1, read on the forward strand.
GCACTTTAATTAAGATCGCACTGGGCTTAATTAAACCCGATAGCGGGAGCGTCTTTAGACGGGCAAATCTTCGCATTGGTTATATGCCACAGCGCCTATCAATCAACCCCCTAATGCCAATGAGCGTAGAACGCTTTTTAGCGATGAGTCGCACCCGTCAGCAAAATATCCCCGACGCCCTAGCCCGCACCGGCATTAGCCACCTAGGGCAGCGACCACTGCATGACATTTCCGGCGGCGAAACTCAGCGAGTACTGCTTAGTCGAGCGCTGCTGTGCAACCCCGACTTACTGGTGCTCGACGAGCCAGCGCAAGGCGTTGATATTAGCGGCCAAACCGAGCTCTATGAACTCATTAATGACCTGCGCGATACGCTCGGCTGCGCCGTGCTAATGGTGTCCCATGACTTACATTGGGTTATGGCCCAAACCGATACCGTAATATGCCTTAATCAGCATATTTGCTGTCATGGTCACCCGGAACATGTCAGCAATGACCCGGCGTATTTATCATTATTCGGCCGCCGCCACGCCGAAGCGATCGCCCTTTATCAGCACGATCACGACCATCAACACGACATCCATGGCAATGTTGTGGAGGGGCACCATGATCATGACTGACATATTACTCAATGCATTAATCGCCGGCCTATTAGTAGCTGCATTGTGTGGCCCACTTGGGGCGCTGGTGACTTGGCAGCGTATGGCGTATTACGGCGACACACTCGCTCATTCAGCACTGCTTGGCCTCGCCCTAGGCTTGGCGCTACAAGTCAATTTACAATACAGTGTGCTCTTCATCTGCCTGCTAATCGCCACCATTCTGTTTGCTCTGCAGTGGTGGCGAAACATTGCACTGGATAGCCTCCTCGGCATCTTATCTCACAGCAGTTTGGCTCTAGGCTTGGTCTGCCTGTCTTTTTTAGACAATCAACAGTTGGATTTAAACGCCTTTTTGTTCGGCGATTTGCTTGCCATTATGCGCGAAGACTTAATCAGTCTCACGGTAATCTGCGGCCTAATCCTAGCGCTGTTGCTGCGATATTGGCCGGCGCTAGTAGCCATCACCGCACACGCCGAGCTGGCGGAAATTGAAGGTTTGCCAATAAAACGACTGCGATTGTTGATGATGCTCATGGTGGCGGCAACTGTGGCGGTTGCCATGAAAATAGTGGGGGTATTACTAATTACCGCAATGCTGATTATTCCCGCTTCTGCCGCGGCGCGCTTTGCCCGCAGCCCAGAGCAGGCCGCCATTCTGGCCATAATATGCGGCGCCATTGCAGTCATTTGTGGCTTGGCGGGGGCGTGGTATTGGGACACGCCCGCGGGGCCAAGCATTGTCTTGGGAGCAGGGATTTTGTTTATATTAGGGCAGCTGGCACCGAGTTATCGACGCGATTAAGGATGGTGAAACAGCAGATCAAAGGAATCAGCGCGGTGAGGGCGGCTGTTTAAAACAAAGCACTGTATAGCCGTCGCCTTAGGTATTCAGGACACCGCCGACGCTCAACATTCTGAGCGCAGCAATGAATCAGCGGCGGTTAATAATATTCCCGAATGGACAAGTAGGCGCGCTTCATTTTACTAAGCTCTAAGGGCGCTTTCAAAAACCCAACCGAATGACCTTTCGGATTCACCAAGGCCACATTGGCGCTGTGCTCAACCAAATAATTACTGCCTCCACCGGGGACCTTGGTAAACGGAATATTTAGCGACGTCGCAAAGCGATGAATTTCTAAAAAGTCACCAGTAATGCCACGAAATGCCGGGTGAAAAAAATCCAAATAACTATGTAATTGCTCTGGTGTATCGCGGGCCGGGTCAACGCTCGCCAGCCAAACCTGAGTATCCGCCTGCACCTCAGGATCCAACTCCTGATAGAACGCTTTTAGTTGCGCAAGGGTTGTCGGGCAGATGTCTGGGCAATAGGTGAAGCCAAAAAACACTAGATTCCACTGGCCCTGAAAAGTTGAGGGCGTAACGCGCTCACTCCGATCATCTTGCAAAGTGAAATTAGGGAGGGTGCGCGGATTCTCGTAAAGATAGGCCCCCTGAGATTTTAACTCTTCAGCGGTCATGACTCTGGCCCGCGTGAAAGAGTAAAAAAATCCACTCACCAAGATAATTCCAACAGATATAATAGCCAGTACGGTTAAGCGTATACCGCGATTACGCCCTGCCGTTGTGCTTTGCTGGAGCTCTTCTGTCATCAGTAACTAACCTCAAAAATAGTCGTTGCCGGCAGTAAATAGTGATCAAGCAACATGATCATAAACAATGCCATTAAGTAGATAATGGAGTATTTAAATGTTGCCATCGGTGCGTCTGGATTATTGCCACGCATTAACACAATCGCCCAGTACAGAAAGCCCGAACCGAGACACACTGCGCCGAGCAAATACAAAAATCCACTCATACCGGTTGCAAACGGCAGCAGGGTAACAACAAATAACAATATCGTGTAAAGCAGGGTATGCAATTTGGTGTAACCAATGCCGTGGGTCACAGGCAACATTGGAATGCCTACTTTGGCGTAGTCATCTCGACGGTGAATAGCCAGAGCCCAAAAATGGGGTGGCGTCCAAATAAAGATTATCAGCACCAGTAAAAGCGCATGACCGTCTACCTGATTAGTAACCGCCGTCCAACCCAATAAGGGCGGGGCAGCACCCGCAATTCCACCAATAACGATATTCTGTGGCGTTGCGCGCTTTAAGAATAGGGTATAAACCACCGCGTAACCGAGCAGCGAAGCAAACGTTAACCATGCAGTTAAGGCATTTACTTTAATCAGCAACACCGCCATGCCTACACTACCGATCACAGCCGCAAATATCGCTGCATCACGGGTCTTCACTCTACCCTGAGCAATCGGGCGATTATGCGTACGCGCCATCACCAAATCTATGCGACTGTCCACCAAGTGATTGACGGCCGCGGCCGCACCCGCACATAAACCAATACCAATATTGCCAAAAACTAGCGCCTCCCATGGCACCATGCCCGGCACCGACATAAACATGCCTATAACCGAAGTCAACAACATCAGCAGTACCACATTGGGCTTACACAGTTCGTAATAGTCTCGCCAGCTCGCTGACTCGCCCCGTGGCTGCGTCATACTCGAATTCCCCCGCGGTTTACCGCCGCCGTAAATATCAGATAAATGGTAGTGATCTGCGTTAGTAACAACAAGGCCCCAACTAAATTGTGCGCTACCGCCACATTGATAGGAAACTGGAACACGATATTGCTGATACCCAAGGTCACCTGCACGGCAAGTACAGTCAGAATCACATGGGCTAGGGTCTTAGCGGCAGGCAGTTTAAGGCGGTACAACTTTAAACATAGAAATGCTAAATAAGCCACGGTAACAATAGCGCCAAGACGGTGGCTAAAGTGGATAGCAACGCGTGCGGCATTATCCATCGTCCCGCCCAAATAATTAGGTCCAATATGCTGAGTAATATTGAAGCCTTCCCCAAAATTCATAGGGGGTAGCCATTCGCCTTGGCATGTCGGAAAGTCTGGACAGGCTATATCTGCGTAATTCGACGTGGTCCAACCGCCCAAGGCAATCTGCATAAGCACAACCAACAGGCCAATAACGGCCAGTGGCCGAATCGATTTTAACTTAACTTCATCAATAGCGGGAATTTGCCAACGCATATTATTGAGTCGCAAAGTGAGAAGCCATAGTAAGCTGATCGTAGTGAAGCCCCCAAGAAGATGTGCTGTCACCACTTGAGGCCACAACTTGAGGGTCACCGTCCACATACCAAACATGCCCTGCAGAATAATGAATGCAAGGATAAACGCCGGCAGCTTAACAGCTTGGTCTGGCTCTCGGCTACGCAGTGAAAATGCCAATATAGCGATGGTAAAGAGACCCAAGCTCGCTGCTAAATGACGGTGGATCATTTCAGGCCAGGTTTTGTCGTGCTCAACCTGCATATCTGGGTACGCCTCATTAGCGCGCTGAACGTCTTGGTCGGCGCTGGGCCACAGTACGTGTCCGTAACACATCGGCCAATCAGGGCAACCTAGACCAGCATCCGCCAGACGGGTAAAAACACCCATCCCCAAAACGATCACCGCAACTAAACATGCAGTTAAAGTGAGACGAAAACCTGCTTTACGCTTTTCTGGCGTGTTAAATAAAGCCATTGTTTATTACCGTGTTTGCTATATTTACTGCGCCGATTACTTAATCAGGCGCCCCATATCTTTGAGGACGTCCTTGCCTAAACTTGTCAAGGTATGCTGCTCGGTATCACCTGAGCGGTAATACATCATCACCCAACCCATAGGATCCGCCACATAAAATGCGTGGGGGTCGAAAGGGTCAATCTCTAAGGTCTTTAAATTGCTTAAAAAGGCCGAGCCATCGGCATACAGTATCGAGAGATCACTGTGCTCAGCGTCTATAAAGTCACGCAAATTTGCAGACAGGGGTCCATCGACGGCGAGATAAACGCGCTCAACGCGGTCCATTTTTTTCCCAAGCGCGGTTTGCGTCTGCCGCGTCAGATACAGCATACGCTCACAGGCATCAATGCAGTCTCGGCCACCGACAACCATAAACACCCATCGCGACTCAGCGCGATCGAACAAAAATTCACCGCCATCTATCCGCTGGGGGTGTAGATCACCAAGCTGCATTGGTGGACTTATCAATGTGCCGCGATTTACCGTTCTAAAATTAATAATATCTTCCTTCGCCAAATAGAAAACAGCGCTGGACAATAAGATCACCGCGATTGGAATACCCAAAATCAAACTAAGAAGGCGCTTACCGCGCTTAGGATCAATAGATGTTGTCATAGGTCTTTGTTCTCTTCATTCTTACGAAGCTTACGCAGCTCCAATAGATTTGTATTACGAAAAATGAAAATAATGGCCAAAGCCAGCGCCATGGCAAACCACTGCACAGCGTAACCTGTGTGCTTTGCAGGCAACACATTAACTACCAAGCGCTCGGTCTGCAATGCCCCCACACTGCTATCGTCAAGCCGCAGACTAACCGGCAGCACATCGGGGAATTCTCTCCTCTCGGCATCAATATCTAACCACTGTTGACGACGTGGCCAAGTGGTATGAAGCTCGGTCCCCAAACTGAAGTTTTTCTCATCGCTGCGATACAACTCACCCGTAATCGTCACCACACCCTCGGGAATCGACACCTCCGGCAAGGTCCGACGAGAGGCATCGCCCGCAATCCATCCCCGATTAACCAGCAAAGCGCCACCATCACTGAGATTAAAGACAGCCATTATCTCATAACCGAATCGACCGCGAAAAATCCGATTATCTAACAGCCAATATCGTGTGGCATCAAATTCACCGCTTGCAGATACAGGGCGGTAATTTGGATAACTATCTAGCGTTGTAATACTTACTGGAGGTAGAAGCCGACGTTCTTCAAAATCGGCGAGCAGGGCTTCTTTCTGATCTGCGCGCTGCAACTGCCAGAAACCAAGACTCACTAACACCGGTAGTATCAAGATAATAGCGAGGGCCGACTTCCAATCTAGCTGCCATTGAAATCTAGTCCGCTGCGCCACCATTTATGAAATCCTATTGTGTATAATTCGGCAAACACTTTAAAGGCTCACCGATATGTGGTTAAAGATTGTCATAGTCGTGCTGTTTATCGCACTCATCATCAGCCTGTTTAGCGGGCTGTTCTTCTTAATACAAGATCGTGGTACTACCATGCGAACGTGGCAATCACTAAAGGTTCGCTTGATTATCGCAGCACTGTTGATGAGTTTTCTGTTTTACGGTGTGTTTACTGGAAAACTCGGATCTAAGGCGCCTTGGGATCAACGTCATCTAGACTCAGGGGAAACTAGCCAGCAAACACCATAGCCTTTCAATAAAAAACTTGGCCGGTACATCGACTTACAAAGTAAGCAGATGTACCGGCCAAATTTAGTGAGCTAGTAGCTGTGTACGTTTAAATAATATAAACGAACAAGAACAAGAACACCCATACCACGTCGACAAAGTGCCAGTACCAAGATGATGCTTCAAAACCGAACTGATCTTCAGCAGAGAAGTGGCCCTTGGTTTTTGAACGCAACCACTGCACCAATAACATGAAGGTACCCATTGCCACGTGAAAGCCGTGGAAACCGGTCAACATGAAGAAAGTGGTACCGTAAACACCGCTGTTAAGGCGAATACCATATTCAAAAAGCGCCTCGTGGTATTCCAGGTACTGCACATACAAAAAGATACAACCTAAGGCTACAGTCACAAACAACCACAAGTTGAATTTCTTGCGGTCATTCTGCTTAATACCCATGTGGGCAATGTGACAAGTAAAGCTAGACGTCAACAGAATGAGGGTATTGTACAAAGGCAACCAGTGGAAAATATTCGCAAAACCAGGGAAAGACAGACCATTTTCAGCACCAGCAAACTCACCGTTATTTGCTAAATGGCCCGCTACGGCCTGTGCCTTAACACCACCAATCGCGTCTTGTGGCGTCTCTAAAAGAGGCCACGCGTATTCAAAACCAGGCCACAATAGCGCATTCATAGCGCCATCACCTTCACCCGCCAACCACGGTGCAGACAAATTACGGATATAGAACAGGGCCCCAAAGAAGACGGCAAAAAACATCACTTCTGAGAAAATAAACCACTGCATACCAATCACATAGGATTGCTTAAGCTGCGCACTGTTCATGCCTGCGCGATTTTCACGAATCGCCGTACTAAACCAAACCCACAGAGTAACTGCAAGCCAAGCCAAACCAGCAAATAAGATAAAACTGGAGTTAGTCTCTTCGCCTGCACGATAAGTGCTATCGTTAATAACACTTGCGGCACCATAAACGATAGTTGTCATGCCTATCGACGCACTGATAGCAAGCTTACTACTGTCGGGCACGTAGTAGGTTTCGTGCTCTGTATTGCTTTGACCCGCCATTATTAAATCTCCATTTTCTCGGGAGAGAAAAATCTATTTTCTATTTCGATGACGACGCCACAGAATTCTGTTTTGCCGCCATCTCGGTTACGTCAAAAATTGTGTACGATAAAGTAATTACGTGGATATCTTTGGGTAAGTCACGATCTATTATAAATTGTAGCGGCAGATCGGCGTCTGTGCCCGCAGCCAAAGGCTGCTGGTTAAAACAAAAACATTCCGTTTTGTGAAAATACTGGGCCGCGCGAGAAGGAACAATACTGGGGATAGCCTGCGACACCATATACCTGTCTTGCGTATTCTTTGCAAAGAAGGTGACGAGGCTAGACGCTCCAGGGTGAACTTCAACCTGACTGGTATTGGGTGAAAACTCCCAAGGCATCTTTTCATTGTTTTGCGCGACAAATTGCACTTTCACAATTCGGCTTGTATCAATCTGACTATCTATAACGGTGTACTGATCACCGGTGGTCCTACCGTTAATGCCCAACACCTCACACAAAGCATCGTAAAGTGGGGGCATTACCCACATAGCGAACACAAACATAATAACAGCCAAACCCAGCAACTTAATGCTGAGTATCGTGGTCTTTTTATCTGCTTGGTTCGCCATAATTACCTAGCTCCTTACTTCAATTCTGGGGGCGTTGTAAAGGTATGATATGGCGCAGGCGTTGGTACTGTCCACTCCAAGGTTGTACCACCTTCCCAGACTTTCGGATCGCTGATAGGTTTGCCGTGAGTAATTGTTCTAACGATATTGAACAAGAACAACAACTGGCTACCACCGTAAATAAACGCACCGATGGATGACATCATATTGAAGTCAGCAAACATCAGATTGTAATCAGGAATACGGCGCGGCATACCTGCCAGACCCACAAAGTGCTGAGGGAAGAAAGTCAGGTTGAAACCAACGAACGAGATCCAGAAGTGGGCTTTACCCATGGTCTCGTTGTACATTTTGCCAGTCCACTTCGGGATCCAGTAATACACAGCAGCAGACAGCGCAAAAATCGCACCAGCAACCATGGTGTAGTGGAAATGGGCGACCACAAAGTAGCTATCGTGGTATTGAAAATCCGCAGGCGCAATAGCAAGCATCAAGCCAGAGAACCCACCTATGGTGAACAGGAACACCTTAGCAATCGCAAATAACATTGGCGTTTCAAGGGTAATGGAACCCTTAAACATGGTGGTGATCCAGTTGAACACCTTGGCCGCTGTTGGCACTGCAATCAACATGGTTGCGTACATAAAGAACAGTTCGCCAGCAATCGGCATGCCTACCGTGTACATATGGTGAGCCCATACGATAAACGACAAGAAAGCGATTGATGATGTTGCGTAAACCATTGAGTCGTAACCAAACAAAGGTTTGCGAGAGAAGGTTGGAATAACCTCTGACACGACCCCAAATGCTGGCAGAATGATGATATACACCTCTGGGTGACCAAAGAACCAGAACACGTGCTGGAACAATACTGGGTCACCACCACCGGCCGCGCTAAAAAAGCTGGTACCGAAGTGAATATCCATCAACATCATGGTTACTGCACCCGCCAGTACTGGCATTACAGCCACTAACAAGAACGCAGTGATCAACCAAGTCCATACAAACATCGGCATTTTCATGTAAGTCATGCCTGGCGCGCGCATGTTTACTACAGTAGCAATGATGTTAATCGAACCCATGATCGACGATATACCCATGGCGTGAACCGCGAATATAAAGAAAGTCACGCTTGGCGGTGCGTATGTTGTAGACAGCGGTGCGTAGAACGTCCAACCAAAGTTTGGACCACCACCTTCCATAAAGAGGGTAGATGCCAATAACAGAAACGTTGGCGGCAGAATCCAGAACGACCAGTTATTCATGCGTGGCAACGCCATATCAGGCGCGCCGATCATCAATGGGATCATCCAGTTAGCCAAGCCAACAAAGGCCGGCATAATGGCACCGAACACCATGACTAAACCATGCATGGTCGTCATTTGATTAAAGAACTCAGGCTGCACTATTTGCAAGCCTGGTTGAAATAATTCAGCGCGAATGATCATGGCGAACGAGCCGCCAAGCAAAAACATCGCAAAACTGAACCATAGATACATTGTGCCGATATCTTTATGGTTGGTGGTAAATAACCACCTAGTTAAACCTTTAGCAGGTCCGTGATGAGCACCCATGGTGTAATCCCCCTACTGACCTTTTTTGTAATTATAAATATCAACCGGCTGCAACATGTCACCCATGTTGTTGCCGAACGCGTTGCGCTGGTAGGTTATAACCGCAGCTATATCCACTTCACTAAACTGGCTACCAAATGCCGGCATCGATGTGCCAGCCACACCGTTTACGAGACGATCGATATGAGCTTTAATCGGCCCAGTCGCAATAGCACTGCCAGCAATGGCATTACCTATGCCACCCTCACCATTAGCGCCGTGACAAGCAGAACAAGAGCTAACGTAAATCGGTTTGCCGCGTTCAACCAGCTCTTCCAGCGAGAAGTCTTTCGACATCAATGCTTTAACCTCAGCTGAGGCCGCTTTCTTATCGGCTAACCACGCTTGGTATTCAGACTCTTCAACAACGTTAACCACAATGGGCATAAAGCCATGATTGCGACCGCAAAGCTCAGCGCACTGACCGCGGAAAACACCGGTTTCAGTCGCTTTAGTCCACGATTCGTTGATGAAACCAGGAATCGCGTCGCGCTTCACAGCCAGTGCCGGCACCCACCACGCGTGCAACACGTCATTGGCAGTAACAAGAAAACGTACTTTCTTATTCACAGGAATAACGACAGGCTCATCAACCTCTAACAAGTAGTTAGAGCCTTTGGCTTCAGTATTCGCAATTTCCGCGCCGTCAGTCGCCAAATTCGAAAAGAAACTTATATTGTCGCCATCGGGATTGATGTATTCGTATTTCCACTTCCACCGGTAGCCGGTGATCAGAATGTCGAGATCAGCGTCATCGGTGTCGTAGATTTCGATCAAAGTTTTTGTAGCTGGAACAGCCATAAACATCAGGATCAAAAATGGCACTATGGTCCAAGCAATTTCCACGCGGGTATTTTCATGAAAAGTTGCCGGTTCCTGATGACGCTCTTTACGGTATGCAAATACCGAATAAAACATCACGCCAAAAACCACTATGCCTGTTACGACGCAAATGTAGAAAACCCACATATGCAGATCGTAAATTTGATGACCAATCTCGGTAATACCGGGGGTCATATTGGTTTGCCAACGCTCAACCTGCTCGGCCCATGCGCCGGCACTAAACAGACTTAGCAGCATTAGCACAGGACTAAGCGCCAGCTTAAGCAGCCGTTTCGCTTTTAAATACATCTCCCGTGTCTCCATTTACGTTAATAAAGCCCCAACACCACACAAAGACTGCCATGTACAAGTTTTCAATCTATTTGGGGAACACAATCGTTAAATTGGACTCTCAGACAGATGCAAACAAACCCCGGTGCGAATTTATTTTAAATTCGCATTGAGATTTATTCGTAATTTGCACATCACAAACCCATAGACGCTGCTTTGGGTGCGACAAAACGCCGCAATTATAAACCCGTTGAATGCGCCAGCGCTACTCTGCTGCGGTGGAATAAGCAGTAACTTATACAATAAATTCAGCTCTTCCCCGCCGCCCACACTAATTAAAGTGTTGATCTAAATCAAAAACCACAAGATATAGGGTAAAATCTATTTTTTTTCTGATATCCAGATCGGTTTAAATCCGCTCTAATTCTGTGCAAGCACGCTACGCACTTAGCTATTCACGCGATATATTTGCGCAATGACCCCTATGCAACATGCCAGCCGACGTATCCGCGCACTTTCCGGGCCAATGATCCTTGCGAATCTGTCTGTGCCACTACTGGGTATTGTAGATACAGCTATTCTTGCTCATCTAGATGATAGCCGCTATTTAAGCGCGGTCGCCATCAGCAGCAGTTTGCTTGCCTTTTTATACTGGGGCTTTGGATTTTTACGAATGGGCACCACGGGTGCCAGCGCGCAAGCACATAACCACACCGAGAGCGCTGGCCTGCTAATAAAGGCGCTGACGTTAAGCGGGATCATCGCGATATTTATATTATTTACGGGTCACTCGCTAAGCCATATCGGCCTGTCGCTAATGAACGCCAACGACTCCTTAATGCCCCTAGCTCAAAGCTATCTGCACATCCGTCTATACAGTGCGCCCGCCGTTTTGGGAACCTATGTGGTGGTTGGCTGGCAAATCGGCCAACAGCAAACTCGCTGGCCGCTGGCGATTGCACTCACCAGCAACATCATCAATATCGCCCTAGACTATGTCTTTGTCATCAAACTCAATCACTACAGCGATGGCGCGGCGGTCGCCAGCGCCATCAGCGAATATTGTGGTTTTGGCTTGGCGCTTTGGTCGGTGCGCTCGCCACTGAAACACATCAGCAAACTCGGTATTAGCCATGCATGGGCACAAGGCCCGAAGCTTAAACAGCTACTTAGTAGCAATTTTCAGCTTTTTATTCGCACCGCAGCACTATTATTTAGCTTTGCTTTTTTCACGGCCCAAAGTGCAACACTAGGCCAGAATCAACTCGCCGCCAACGCGATACTGATCCAATTAATGATGATTAGCGCCTACGGCTTGGATGGCTTTGCCCACGCCGCAGAAGCCTTGATAGGGGAGGCCTATAAACGACGTGATAGGGCACTACTAATCACCACCTGCCTGGCCTGCGCCAAATACTGCGCAATAACCGCGGTCATGGCGAGCGCTGCGCTATTCATATTCAAGTCTTCCATTATCGGCGTCATGACAGATTTGCCTGCCGTCGGCCAACTGGTGCGCCAGTATTATTACTGGATAATCTGGCTGCCATTACTTTGCGCACCCAGCTACCTGCTAGACGGCATCTATATCGGCTCGCTAAAAACCCAGACCATGCAATGGTGCATGTTGTTTTGCGTCAGCGCTGTGTACCTGCCGCTTTGGGCTGTCACCCAGAACTGGGGCAATCAAGGGCTCTGGTTTGCCTTTAGCGCATTTAATTTAGCTCGCGGCCTAAGCTTAGCCCTGTTGTTTCGCTATAGTATTCTAAAAAATCTACCACCTCGGTAATCCGACCGCCGCTACCATACGTAACGAAGTTGAAACGCCAAGAATCCGTCTTTACTGGCACCGAAACGCCGCTTTATCTTATTGTTGTGATAATGGGCGCTAGTTAATACGCAAAGCCAAATATCCATGTTTGTGTATATCGGTATCAACACTGACCACATAATTCCTACACCTAATCTTTACGTCATTTTTTAGACGAGGTATGACCAATGAAAAAATCCACATATTTGCTCATAGGTATATTGTTAAGCCTAATAAGTACCAGCGTATTCGCTCAGTGCGCTGCACACGCCGTGTTCCGTGCACCCGCTATTCCTGAATTACGCGATACCAACTTTGAACAGGTAGCTCAACTTGAAGAATCGGTAAGAAGCTATATCGCTGACGCTGAGAAAAGGCTGCAGTTGTGCGGCAATAGAGTATCACCACGTAGCTATAACCTTGCCATCAATCGCCTAGAACGAGTCGCCGACGGCTACAATGAGTTGGCCCAATTTTATAACCGGGTGAGAGGTTTCAAAAAAATGGACGTTGCAGTCAACTAAGCTTCTTGCACACTGTAGAAGTATTAGACGGCAGTGCTTATATCCACAGTCCAGCTAATATGCAGGCTGTACGATCAGGTTTTTTTGTGCTTTAAAAGTACTTACAAGGCCTGTGTCGCAACCAGCCAATAGCAATAGCCGCCTCTTTAACACACCAAATTTTGAGTTGCCGTCTTTAATAACTGCTCGCGGCACAGCCGCGCCCGCAATATCCCGATTAGGTATAATTAAGACCAAGTCGACATAGCGCTCCCCACGTCCAATTAGTGGCAATGACAGAATTTCTCCACTCTCTAATTCCGCACACATCGCTATTTCAGGCAGCCAAGCAAAGCCCAGGCCACGTGCCACCGCTCTTATCGATATTTCCATACGACTTACCGTTAGACGCTGAGCGACGTCCAGCCAGCCCGAATCTCGCTTTTTGCGAACCCCAGGATCCATTACCACCACTTGTCGAAATGGCCGCAAATCCCGATAGTCTAGGCTGCGCCCCAGCGTGTGTAAGGCATGGTGGCGGTGCGCCACTGCAATAAACTTCACTCTCAGCAATTGACCGCCAAGAAATCCTGGTGGCACAATACCGGTAATCGCAACATCGCGGCGCCGCTCAAGCAAAGCCTCTTCAGCACCACTCAACACCGTTTCAACACATTCAATACGAGTATTGGGACAGCTTTCGCTCAGCTCATGAAAACAATCTAGCATTGCGTGACTGGGAAAAAGTGCATCACACACAATTCTGAGCTGAGGCTCCCAGCCAGCCGCGACCGATTTGGTGGACTGCTCTAGTTGCAGAGCTTCATCAATTAAGCCCCGCCCACGAAAGTAGAGCACTTGATTCAATTCCGTCAGCTCAGACTTCCGGCCACAAATTTTAAAAACCTTAACACCTAGCTGCTCTTCCATTTTCTGAATGGTATAGGTCACTGCGGACTGACTTTTGTGTAAAACCTCCGCAGCGAAAGCATAACTACCCTTGTCCACCACCGCCAGAAAACAGTGCCACTGCTCAAGATTCGTTCTAGAGACCAATATGCATCAATTTTTCTGATCGTTATTACCAATAATTTAATGGGTCCATCGAGCAACGTAAGACATTAATCCCGGAGCACTTGGCGAAGCCGTACTGCAATACGGGCCGTTTGTAATGAGCTCCAGTGAAGAAATTGAGCAAGCTCTTCAAGATTACCGTGACGAGATTCTTGCCATTACCTAACGCTAGGTAGTCAATCCGTCATCAGCGCGGATACTCTGCGCATGACCAAGCAAATCCAGACCGGAATATGCCAATTATTATCATTATCGAAAACCACTAAATAGGTAAAATTCAAGGAGATCGATTTTTGCCAACTGAAACCTTTTACCACAATCAACAACATTGTATTTACGCTTTTGATTCAAGCACGATATAGTAGGTACTTGGCTCTGAAGGAGTGTATTTTATGACGACATCAATGTTGGTACGCGACGTAATGACCTCACCGTCGCCAATGGTAAAACAAGGCAGCGACTTGGGTGAAGTCGTAAAGACTTTGCTTAAGCACGGCGTTTTTGGCCTTCCCGTCGTCAATGACCTCCATGAACTCGTCGGCTTTGTTTCAGAACAAGATTGCATCCACTCAGTGTTAGTCAGTAGCTACCACTGCGAGGGCTCACCCAGCGTCGACGACGTAATGAGTCGCGAAGTATTGGCAGTGGAAGCGAACTCCTCCATTATCGACCTTGCCCAGAAAATGGGCAAAAATAAGCCTAAGTCCTACCCTGTAACCGAAGACGGCAAACTAATCGGTCTTGTCACCCGCAGCGCTATCCTGGAATCACTTTGGCATAACCGCACCAGCTGTGATTTACCCAACAGCAAACTTTAATTCGTCACTTGACCGCAAATCGCTGCCCGCGACAACGCTGCAGCGAGATCCACGAAACGACGCTTTAACATCATAGCGGTGTGGAAAAGTCTACCTCGACGCGCTTTGATTTTCGGCCTATTATTCTTTTGCACAGTTCTCGCGACGACATCATTTGCAAACACACTGACTGACATTCCTTCTGGCACCGCCAAGGAACAAAAACTCGATATTTACCTCCCAGACAAGCCCGCAAATAACCCCACTATATTTATGGTTCACGACAGCGCATGGTGCTGCGGCGACAAACAAATTTGAGGCTTGGTAAAATCTAAGGTAGCGCGCTGGGTTAGCATGGGACGAGCCTTCGTTCCTATTAATTATCGCATTCTGCCAAATACTCCCCCAGACCAACAGACGACTGGTGTGGCAAGAACCTTAGCTTATGTGCAGACGCACAGCGCGGAATAGGGCGCAGACAGCTCTAAACTAATAGTCATGGGACACTCCGCAGGCGCTCCTTTATTAGACACCGCAGCCTTAGATGTCAGCCGCCTCATGACTCAAAAACATGCTCGCCTTTATGATCGAGCTTTTGGCGACAATCCCATTTGTTGGCGCAAAGTCTCCGCAGTAGAGCATCTCCATAACAAAGTGAAATCTGTGTTATTAGTCTGCTCAACACAGCGCGAAGACAGCTGTGAACAAGCTAATTATTTCGTCAACAAAGCACTGAAGCTGGGCGCGAAAGCACAGCAATTACGCATCGATTTGGCCCATAGTAAAATCAATACCACAGTCGGTGATAACAACCTCTACACTAATCAAATTGAAGACTTTATTCGCACTTTAGATCCATACTTCAATGCCTATCTACAACCGCACGCTAGGTGACCGAGACAATTTATGCAAGGAACGCTCAATATTATTCTACTTACCGCCGCCGCCGGTGCCTGCATTCCTATTGGCGCCCTGATAGCCCGTCAGACACGGATTCAACAGCAGTGGTTGGATGAAGAATTTCGCCACTCGGTCATCGCCCTAGGCGCAGGAATTTTACTTGGCGCCGTTGCAATCGTCTTGGTGCCCGACGCTTTAGAACACCTAAATCATTCTCCCTGGGCGATAGCATTGATGCTAAGTGGCGGCTTGATATTCTATTGGCTGGAAAAGTATCTGGATATTCACCGCCGCTCAGCGCCACAATTTACCGGCATGTTATTAGATTACGTCCCCGAGTCACTGGCTCTTGGTGGTATCGCGGCCAGTGGTGCAGACACCACCATGCTACTTGCGGTACTCATCGGCCTGCAGAATTTACCAGAGGGCTTCAACGCCTATAAAGAGCTCACTGACACCGGTCGATCATCGAATAAAGTTTTACTATTAATGCTGGCATTGGTGCCGCTCGGTCCGATCGTGGGCTTAGCCGGCTATGCCGCCCTTGGCGATCAACACGAAATTCTTGGTAGTATTATGCTGGTCGCCAGCGGTGGCATTCTCTATCTCATATTCCAAGACATTGCACCGCAAATACCAATCCGTAAACACCGAGGCCCGCCGCTCGGCGCTGTTATAGGGTTTAGCATTGCCATGCTAGGTGTAGTTCTTAACCAATATTAGAGCGGGGTTTATTTACATGCCACGGCGGTATACGCTCAGTGATACTTTACCTACCGCCGTTTATTCAAAGGGTTTTTATGCGACTTCTGCTCATGGTCACCATCTCAGTCTTACTCTGCGCATGTGGGCTTTCATCCTATGATCAATCTCGAGAATGGCGCCTGCAAGAGTGCGAGAAAGTATTAGACAACACTGACCGCGCCAACTGTAAAACCAATACCCCGGACTATAAATAAAGAGGTACTTTCGTCCATTTATTAACGCCCACAAATACCACTTTATAAGCAATGGCTGCGGCCTACAGCTAGCTCAAAACCCCTCCAAACCAAAACCGCCTAAGTGTCGTTGTGAGGGGGTCCGTGGCATTCTCAGAATCAATGTTTACAGTGAACAAATAGTGTTAAGCTTCCGCGATATTAAATAATCATTGCTTAAAATTGTATGTCTGCCCACGTCACAATTTCGGCTAAATAGGGGGAAACCTATGACACAACACAAATATGACATCGTTATTTTCGGCGCCAGCAGCTTTGTCGGCGAGATCCTGTGCCAGTACTTGAGCAAAAATCGAGAAGAACCCGCTTTGCGCTGGGCTATTGCCGGTCGCTCCGCCGCCAAACTTGAGGCGGTGAAAGCCAAACTAAATAAAGCAGATTTAGATATTATAATCGCCGATGCGGCTGATGAGGAATCATTGCGGGCACTGTGCGCCCAAACTAGCGTTGTCACCACCACCGTCGGCCCCTACGCACTTTACGGCGAGCCCTTAGTGAAAGTCTGCGCAGAAACAGGCACCGATTACTGCGATCTAACCGGTGAAGCGCCGTGGATACGCCAAATGATAGAACGCTACGACGCAACGGCGAAGGCCTCTGGCGCACGTATTGTAAATTGCTGTGGTTTTGATTCTATTCCCTCTGATTTAGGCGTGTATTACACCCAGCAACAAAGCCAAGATCTCTTTGGTGAAAATTGTAACGACGTCAGCATGCGCGTCAAAGCGGCCAAAGGGGGATTTTCTGGTGGCACCTTTGCCAGCCTGATAAATGTCATGAAAGAAGCATCGAACAACCCTGCACTGCGCAAGGAACTGAGCGACCCGTATTCGCTGTGCGTCCACGAAACCGAAACCACCAAAGCACGTCAAATTAATACCGGACTAGCTCAGTTCGATAAGCTCTCTGACAGCTGGACAATTCCTTTCATCATGGCAGCCATCAATACTCGGGTCGTGCATCGCACTAATGCTTTGCTAAAAGAAGCTTATGCGAAGCCCTTTTTATACGACGAGGCAATGATGGTCGGCAAAGGTTTTGGCGGGCGGCTGCGGGCGGGCGCTATGGGCGGGGGACTGGCCGGATTTGTGGTGACTGCTACGCTTAAGCCTGGACGGTGGTTTCTTTCTAAGGTATTGCCTTCACCTGGTGAAGGTCCAAGCCCAACAGACCAGGAAAATGGTTTTTACGATTTAATCTTTTATGGCAAAACCGCATCGGGTAAAAAGCTGCAATGCCGCGTAACTGGAGATAAAGATCCGGGTTACGGCTCAACCGCAAAAATGCTTGGCCAAGCCAGCATTTGTCTCGCCCGCGACATTGATAAAACCCAAGTTGGCGGCGGTTTGCTCACACCCGCGAGTTGCTTTGGAAACGCCTTGATCGAACGTTTAAAATCCTATTCAGGCCTCACCTTTAGCATTATTGAATAGGTGTTTTAAAGACTGCCAGTAATCACCGTCGCTACTGGCAGTCATCTTTTCAAAACAACAAGGAAACTAACAACAACCACTATGCAGATTAGCCACATCTAAAATGGACTCGTCAACAATAAGGCTGCTATCCGAACGTCGCGACATCACGCTCGCTCACCCAGATTAAGGCTTCATCTTTTTGCAAAGGAATAAAGTGCTCAACTTCAATATTAGGAAAGATGCGTTTAATGAGCCTCGATCCTCGCGTAAACCAGCGCGCCTCACCAAGAATGGCTGTACGTGTAAAACGATTTATATATTTAGCTAAAAACTGCATTTCTTTGAGCCAAGCTCGCATCGTAAAACCGTCAAAATGATCAAGTTCGATAAAAATATTTAAATTATCTTCGTCAATCAACTTGCGCTCAAGCTCCGTCAAAATAATTTCTATATCGGTATGGTTAATCTTGCCAGAAACCCTAACACCTACAACGTGGGGGAAAGGAAGGGTTAATAACTCCAACATGGAATTTCCTCCGCAAATGTTTTATCAAAAGTATAGGCAAGTTCATCGCATTTGCGTTCCCTGCAAACGCGAAATACCTGTTTTTTTTCAATGGTCGCTTCGATTTCTGCCGTCTCGGGGATCAATTAAAGTTACAATCCGAACTTCATCCTCATGAGCAAGCACCTCTTCGCCAGGCCGCGGCTGGTTAACTCGTGTTGGTGGCTCTTCAATTTTACCCGTGTCATCGCGTATAGATTCTTTAAAGCCACAGCGGACGCACTCACGAATTTGCTCTAAATCAGACACCCGATACATCACAGTTTTGTCCATCTCGGCGCATTTTGGACAAACCGCACCCGCGATAAAACGACGTTGGTTGAATACAGTAGCCATAACTATACTCCCTTTGCTACAGCGATACCGGCGTGTCGCAGCAAGGCGTCATTCGCTGGCGCGCGGCCACGAAAATTCCTAAACAACACATCCGCGTCTTCTGAACCACCGCGCTCAAGAATCTCTGTCCGAAATTTTTTGCCTACCTCAACATTCATAACGCCCTGTTCTTCAAATAGCGAAAATGCATCTGCCGATAAAACCTCGGCCCACTTATAACTATAGTATCCCGCCGCGTAACCGCCAGCAAAAATATGCGAAAAACTATTTTGAAAACGATTAAATGCGGGCGGCTGAAAAACCGATACTTGATGGCGCACGTCATTAATCACTGCATCAATATCAGCCTCGTCACTGATTCCGGATTGCATATGTAATTTAAAATCAAACAGGGAAAATTCTATTTGTCTGAGCATTTGCATGCCCGACTGGAAATTCTTTGCGGCTAATAACTTATCAAGCAACGCTAGGGGCAATGGCTCTCCGGTTTGATAATGTGCCGATATATCCGGAATGACCGACTTTTCCCAACACCAATTTTCTAGAAACTGGCTGGGTAACTCAACTGCGTCCCAGGCAACACCGCTAATTCCCGCCACGCTTAGGCAGTCTATTTTAGTCAGCATATGATGTAAGCCGTGGCCAAACTCATGGAATAAAGTAGTCACCTCATTATGCGTTAACAGCGAAGGACGCTCGCTGGTTGGCGGTGAAAAATTACACACCAAAAAAGCCACCGGTTGCTGCACCCCTTCGTCATCCAATATACGACGGCCACGGGCATTGGCCATCCATGCACCGCCGCGTTTATTACTTCTAGCGTATAAATCTAAATAGAAATGGGCGAGTACCTCCCCATGGCGGGATATGCGATAGCAATGCGCATCTTTATGCCAAAAATCGACATCATCAAGTGCGCTTATCTCAATATCAAACAACTGCCCAGTGATTTTGAATAAACCACTTATTACCTTTTCAGCGGGGAAGTAGGGGCGCAACTCTTCTTGAGAAAGCGTAAATGAGGCCTCTTTTAATTTTTCACTAAAGTAGGGCACATCCCATGCTTTTAATTCAGCAACGCCGTGCTGAGCGGCAAAAGTACTTAACTCTGCAAACTCACGAGTCGCTACCGGCTTACTAGCCCGAGCTAACTCTTCAAGGAAATCGATAACCTGTGTACTCGACTCGGCCATTTTACTGGCGAGAGAATAATCAGAGTAATGCTTAAAGCCCAACAGCTCTGACATCTCTTGACGAAGCTGCAAAATTTCGACCATCAGCGGGCCGTTATCCCACTGACCTGCTTGCGGCCCCTGTGACGATGCCCGCGTAGCGTAGGCCGTATACATTTCTTCGCGCAATTCTCGGTTTTCAGCGTACTGCATGATCGGTAAATAGGTGGGAATGTCCAAGCTCAAACGGTAACCATCTAAGTCTTTGGCCCTAGCCGATTCACGCAAATTATCAAGCACTGTTGCGGGTATGCCGGCCAAGCCATCGGCACTTTCAATTATTTTTTCCCAGCCATCGGTGGCATCTAATACCTGATTTGAAAACTCAGTAGACAATACGCTACGTCGCTGCTGAATAGCCGCAAAACGGCTCGCCTTGTCGCCCTCTAAAGCAACCCCTGAAAGCGTAAAATCACGGAGCATATTGCTGATCGCTCTTTGGCGAGGGCCAGTTAAACTTTTATACTCATCACTTGCAGCAAACATTGTGACCCGCTCAAACAGCGGCCGATTTTGCCCCATCTCGCTATTATAGGCCGTTAGCATAGGCAGGCAGAGACTATAAGCGTTTCGCCATGCATCGCCGCTAAGCACACTGTGCACATGACTCATTGGCGCCCAAAACCGCCCAATGCTGTCATCTATTTCTTCAAGTGGCGCCATTAAATTGGACCAACTCGGGCGGTGCTCGTCGGCAACTAATGCCGCCACCTTTTGTCTAGCTTGCGCTAACAAGGTCTCGCATTCTTTAGGCATTGCCAGCGGATCGAGTGTCGAAAATATCGGTAAACTATTAGCCATCATGTTACAAAAACCCCTATGATCTGGAAAACACCAATGCCCCCAGTGTATCAAATCTACAGGCCCGCCGAAGCCTGTTAATATGCTTTTAGATATCACCCCGTCCAGTTCAGGCTAGACGGTATAAAAGCACTAATACCCGCACCGGAGATAGGCCATGAGTTACCAGCCACAACACTATGTCAGGACATTCGAGGGCCATAAACCGAATCTAGGTAAAAGAGTTTTTATCGACCCCAGCGCGGTAGTCATCGGTGACGTGAGTATTGGCGATGACAGCTCAATTTGGCCCAACACCACGGTACGCGGCGACATGCATCGCATTAAAATAGGCGCCCGCAGTAGCATTCAAGATAATAGTGTTTTGCATATTACCCACGCCGGCCCCTATAACCCCGACGGTTATCCGCTCACTATTGGCGATGAGGTCACGGTAGCCCATAGCGTCACCTTACACGGCTGCACGATTGGCAACCGGGTGCTCATAGGCATGGGAACGATTGTGATGGACGGCGCCGTAATCGCGGACGATGTGGTAGTGGGTGCCAATTCATTAGTGACCCCAGGTAAACATCTGGCTAGTGGCTGGTTATATGTTGGCAGCCCAGCCAAAGCTATACGCGAATTGAGCGAAGGGGATCTCAGTTATTTCAGTTATAGCGCCAGCAATTACGCCAAGCTGAAAGATCGGCATATCGCTGCACTAGATGGCTAGTCGTAGATCCCCATTGCAGCCGGGTTTAGTAAACCCCGGCGTCGTGTAATAGGTAGGCTAAATAGGCGAAGTAGAGCAGTAATAATCCACCGCCTTCAACTCTTGAGATACGCCGCGCTCGGCGTGGCCCCCACGCCGCTAAAAAGAACAAACCGGTCAATAACAGCATTACCGGATAGTCTCTAGTCAGCACCTGTGGATCAATCGGACCAGGCGCAATAACACCGGGCAAGGCCATGACGCCCAAGAGGTTAAATAGATTGGAGCCGACCACGTTGCCAATCGCAATATCGTGTTCGTTCTTGCGAGCGGCGGCAATCGAGGCCGCTAACTCTGGCAAGCTGGTACCCACCGCGACAACCGTCAACCCAATGACCAAATCACTAAGTCCAAAGAACTGCGCAATTTCGACAGCCGACCACACTAGAACCCGCGCCGAAGCGAGCAATAACACAAAACCAAATAGCAGCCAGCCCAAGGCAACCGACAAAGGCATGCCGCGGGGAATTTCGGCTTCAAACTCGGCCTCTATACTGTCGCCCTTGCTATGTTTAGCCTCCCAGATTTGTCTCAGCACGACGAGTAAAAACCCGAGCAGTAAGATACTGCCGTCCATTACGCCTAAGTCACCGTCGGACAAGAGATAATAGCCAACCAGCATAACTAGAATAAGCAGAGGGATTTCGCGGGTAACGAGCTTAGACTGAACCTTGAGGGGGATCAGCAGGGCGGTTAAGCCCAAAATCAAAGCGATATTGGTGATATTCGAGCCCAGCGCATTACCCACCGCCAAACCTGGCTGACCATCGACAGCCGCGATCGCAGACACCAGCATTTCTGGTGCAGACGTACCGATGCCAACCACCAAAATACCAATAACCAAGGGAGAAACACCCAGTATTGACGCTGTAGCAGACGCTCCAATGACGAAGCGATCCGCACTCCAAACCAGTAAAACTAGGCCCACAATGAGGGCCGCGACCGTTAACAACATATAAAAAATTCCAAAAAAACCGCCGACATTGCTGTTATGTCGACAAAGATTGACGAACGAGATCCATAACAGGTTTGGTGTCTGGCCTCACGCCGCGCCAAATACAAAATGATTCCGCGGCCTGCTCTACTAACATTCCCAAACCGTCAGATACCGCCCAAGCTGTTTCGCCTGCAGCCCAACGCATAAAGGGGGTCGGTTCTGCGCCATACATCATATCGTAGGCACAACCATCATTACTTAGTATGTGATGTGGAAGCGGCGGTAAATCGCCGCGCATACTCGCGCTGGTGCCATTAATAATTAGGTCAAACTGACCACTGGTTAGTCCTTCGTAACTGCAACCGGCAACATGACCCAAAGACTCAAAGTTCTTAGCCAAGCTTTGCGCTTTGGAGACGGTACGATTTGCCACCAAGACATGCGCCGGCCCCTGTTTTAGCAAAGGCCCAAGAATACCGCGCACTGCACCACCCGCACCCAAGACTAAAATTCGCCGACCACTTAACTCCCAACCAAGATTGCTATGAATATCTCGAACCAGACCAATCCCGTCGGTGTTATCGCCGTATACCCCGCCATCTTCCTGCAGTGCAAGAGTATTTACTGCACCCGCGCGGCGTGCTCGCCCACTAAGTTGATCTGCGAATTCAAAGGCATCGAGCTTAAAAGGTACGGTAATATTTAGACCCTTACCGCCATGGTTGAAAAACTTAGTCGCGGCCTCAGCAAAGTGCTCCAACTCAATCTTGCGCGCTCGATAATGCAGTTGCTGACCGGTTTGCTCAGCAAACGCCGCATGAATCTGCGGCGATTTGCTGTGCTTAACCGGATTCCCATATACGGCATACTGATCTTTAGTTTCCATAAGCAAAAAATGCTGCCTCTGTTATTCCATCGAAAGCCAATCTCTAACCGGCAAAAAGTCCTCGGTTAACGCGGCTTCTGGACTACCCACTGCGGGCTGCCAATTATACTCCCACCTAACTAAGGGCGGCAGTGACATAAGAATTGATTCGGTGCGGCCGCCACTTTGCAAGCCAAATAAAGTGCCGCGATCATGTACTAAATTAAACTCGACGTAGCGGCCACGACGATAAAGCTGAAACTGGCGCTGGCGATCGTCCCAAACCATCGTCTTGCGGCGTTCAACTATCGGTATATAAGCCTCGGTATAAGAATTTCCCACGGCCTGCATAAATTCAAAACAAGACTCGAAGCCACCCTCATTCAGGTCGTCGAAAAATAGGCCTCCAACTCCTCTCGCCTCGTTGCGATGACCCATATAGAAATAGTCATCGCACCATTTTTTATACTTGGGATAGATATCAGGCCCAAAGGGTTCACAGGCATCTTTCGCAATTTGATGCCAATGCCGACAATCCTCTTCAAAACCGTAGTAGGGCGTGAGGTCGTAGCCACCACCAAACCACCAAACAGGTTCTTCACCGGGTTTTTCGGCGACAAAAAACCTCACATTAGCATGGCTGGTGGGAACATACGGATTTTGCGGGTGCATTACTAGCGATACGCCCATAGCCTGATAGCTTCGACCTGCAAGCTCTGGTCGATGCGCGCTAGCGCTACCAGGCATGGCGTCGCCCTGCACATGAGAGAAATTAACTCCGCCTTTTTCAAAAACGGCGCCGTCGGTGATCACTCGACTCCGCCCCCGGCCCCAATCGTCTTCTACAAACTCAGCCGTACCATCAACAGCGGACAGCTGGTCGCAAATCCGGTCTTGCAGAGCAAGTAAAAACCCCTTTACTGCGGCAATATCAATATTTTTCATACGGTCTCCACCTTCACGGCAGCAAAACTTGCGCCATGACTAACTTATGCGCCACGCAAATACTCGCCGCTCAGCGCATCGCGAATATCCGTCGGTTGTGCAAGATCACCAGTAATACCCGGCAAATAATAATCAACTTGTGAGCGAAAATAATGCTGCACTTCACACTGATTTCTGGCCGGTTCGCGACCAGCCGGATTTGCCGATGTTGACACTAAGCAGGTGTTCGCTGCACGGCAAAGGGCGGAGGTAAGTGGGTGGTCACTAACCCTAATAGCCACGCTATGGTGGCTTCCGCGAATCCACGACGGGGCCCATCCAGCATCTGGCACCACCCATGTATGTGGCCCAGGCCAGCTTACTGCTAGCGCTTCGCGAATGGCCTCAGGTAAATTCGGCAATATCGCATCAAAGCGCGCCACACAATCGGCCACTAACACTAAGCCTTTCGATGGGTCGCGATTTTTCATTTTTAGAATGTGCCCCACTGCAGCACGATCCCACGGCACGCATGCCAAACCCCACACAGCTTCGGTGGGGTGACTCACAACAGCGCCCGCCCGCAGCAATGCTGCCGCGCGGCGCAGACGATAAGAATCTGGCAAGGCCATAAAAATAGATCCGCATAATGGTTAGCGAAAGCGATAAAATGCGGCCAAAGTATACCCGTTTTTACATCACGATGAGGTCTAAATTGCAGAATGAACGCCAGATCTAGGGACACTACGTTGTAAATATGATGATCAATTTGGGGAGCTAGCACTC
Source organism: Zhongshania sp. (assembly GCF_047636175.1). GTDB lineage: Bacteria > Pseudomonadota > Gammaproteobacteria > Pseudomonadales > Spongiibacteraceae > Spongiibacter. Next base: position 48,131 of record NZ_JBLIKC010000007.1, read on the forward strand.
ACCAAGCAGTTATTAGTTAATTTGGTGCAAGCTAGCGACTCCGCTGCCAGCCGCCTCGCTGCTGCTCCACCCAGCCCTCCACTTCTAGTTGGCTAAGCTCCGCAAGAACAACATCGACACTCTGGCCGCAATGCTTAAGCAGCTCATCGACAGATTGCGGCTCGTAGCCCAGCGCATCATATACCTGAGATACCACGGCCGGTTCAACGGCTTGGCCCACAGGCGGTTCGATCACATCGCGGCCCGCCCATTCGGAGAACTCCTCAACAATATCGGCCAAGGTTTCAACCAGCTTTGCACCTTGTTTGATGAGCGCATTACAGCCGCGACTTGCCGGATTATGAATCGATCCAGGAATAGCGAACACCTCTCGGTTTTGCTCCAATGCCTGCCTAGCGGTAATTAGTGATCCACTATGAATTGCCGCCTCTACTACTAGCACGCCTAAACTAAGGCCACTGATGATGCGGTTGCGGCGTGGAAATTGATGGCGCAGTGGCGGGCTACCCAACGGAAACTCACTTAACAGCAAACCCTCTAACCCTATTTGCTGGTAGAGCGCGGCATTGCTGCGCGGATAGCACTGATCGACTCCGGTGCCCAACACCGCAATGGTGGAAGAGGGCGTTGCTAAAGCGCCAATATGCGCTCCGGCATCAACCCCAAGAGCCATTCCACTCACGGTGGTGAACCCAGCTTGACCCAAAGCAGAGGCGAAGGCCTGCGCGTCACTGCGCCCCATGCGACTAGGGCGGCGACTCCCCACCACTGCAAAGCTTAGCCGGCTCAGCAGCTCTCGACGGCCGCGAAAATATAGTATTGGCGGAGGGTCGTGGATTTCTTTCAGAAGAGCGGGGTAATCGTCATCATGTAAACACATGACCTCCGCGTTTGCGCGGCTAAGCTCGTCATCAACACCACCATGATGGGGCATGGCCAACTGCTTTTCTAATTGCTGCCTATTCGCCGCGCTGATGCCGAACCTAAACTGCAAGTCCGATGACATATGGAGCAGTGATTCGGGCGTATCACAGAGGGCGAGTAAGCGACGAAAAGTTGCCGGTGTGAGGCTTAAAATCTGCTGAACCTGAAGCCAGCGACGAGCAATTATTTCCACATTCGCGTCCTTGCGTATAGTGGTCTGGCCGCTTTTAGCGGCCGTTAAATTTCATTAGGGGTTTTTAACTAAATCACCAACTTTTAATGGTTGCTCAGCCTTTAACACCAGGGCGTAACTAACGCGCTCAAAGCTGCGAAAAACCATCAACACACCGGATCGTACATCTGGCGCTTTTATCCGCTCGTTAGTGATGGGATCGGTCACCACTTCACCTCTCGAGTAAATGGCCAGTACATTACCAGCTTCCAGTTTGTCGCGGTCACCCAAATTTAAGGTAACCACATCCAAGCTCCCTATCTGGGTCAAGCCACCCTCTACCGCAATAATAAAGCCATTACTGCTCTCTACGGGCGCCTTAGGTTCAAAGCTAGCATGAAGATGTCGCAGCTCCATAGGCAGAAACCTGTCGGCACGACGGATCTCTTGGGTGCTGCGATTCAAGGTCAGCGTGGCAACGTCTTTCTCAGTGGCGAGAAGATTGGCGGTGCCTATATCCGTTGCTTCAACACCGAGCACTTCGCCGCTGATAGGGTCCTTATAGACTTGGCCACGGCGATAAACACCGTAGGTCTCATTACCACTAAAGTCGCCACGGCCTAGCACCTGATCTCCGGCGCCGGCAACAATATTGCCGCGCTTACCGGCAAGTACATAAGGTGCTTGCTCCAGCTCGGCATCGCTGACGACACGACCGCGAGTTAAAAATGGCGCAATCACATCCAGAGGTATTGTTGGAATGGCATCATTGATATCAGATATTCGCATCTGCGGCGTGAGTTTTACGACGCTATTGTCAGCCCCATTTCTCACCAGCACGGGCTTGCCGTCCACCCACGTCAACTTCAGTACGTCTCCAGAGTAGATTAAATGCGGATTTTCTACCTGCGGGTTGTAATACCAGAGTTCCGGCCAAAACCACGGATCATTGAGGAACATACCTGAAATAGTCCACAAGGTGTCGCCCTTTTTAACCACATAGGTTTGCGGATGACCGGCCTTCAAAGAGAGCACATCACCCGCTTGAGCGAAAGCCATTATCAATCCTAGGCAAAGTCCCAAAACCGTGTTCTTCATGATTACATCCTATTATTCTTTAAACTGACCGCCAGCAAATGGCAAGAATCAGGCATTTCTTATTCGCTCTCTGTATAATTATAGAGGATACGTTGCAACAGGCGAATATTTGTAGATCAAAATATCTACTCAATCATTATCTTAGCAATACTTACACAACTTACACGATAAATGGTCAAGAACTCTTATGGCTGTACTAGAAATCCTTGAGTTTCCCGATTCAAGACTGCGAACAGTGGCAAAACCGGTAGAGACTGTCGATGAGCGCGTCCGCAATTTAATCGATGACATGTTCGAAACCATGTACGATGCGCCCGGAATTGGTTTAGCTGCAAGTCAAATCAATGTTCACGAACAAATTATCGTTATTGATGTGAGCGAAGACGCTAGCGAGCCCTTAGTTTTTATCAATCCGGAAATCAACGTACTTGATGGAGAAACCTTCGAATACGACGAGGGCTGCCTATCGGTGCCTGGTTTCTATGAAACCGTTGTACGTCCGCAGCATATTCACGTTAAAGCCCTAGACCGCAATGGGGAAGCCTTTGAGATGACCCCACAGGGCCTCCTAGCGGTGTGCATCCAACATGAAAATGACCACCTCTTAGGCAAGCTCTTTGTAGATTATATTTCTCCGCTAAAGCGCAATCGTATTCGCGGCAAAATGGAAAAGCTGCACAAGCAGACGTCGCCATGAGCGCTAATCCACTGCGACTCGTATTTGCCGGTACGCCTGACTTCGCAGCTCAGCATCTGCAAGCGCTTATAGACGACGGTACTCACCAGATTGTCGCCGTCTACAGCCAGCCAGATCGCCCCGCTGGCCGTGGTAAAAAAATCCTGCCCAGCGCCGTCAAGCAGTGCGCTGCAGCGGCGGGTATACCGGTTTATCAACCGGCTAACTTCAAAGACGCCAGTGATCGTGAACAATTAGCCAGCCATGACGCAGATTTGATGATAGTCGTCGCCTACGGTCTCTTGCTGCCAAAAAGTGTACTAGATATTCCACACCTGGCCTGCGTAAATGTGCATGGTTCACTATTGCCCCGCTGGCGCGGTGCAGCGCCAATCCAGCGCGCCATAGAAGCCGGCGACCAAAACACCGGTGTCACTATTATGCAAATGGATGTCGGCCTAGATACCGGTGCCATGCTAAGCAAAGTGAGCTGCGATATTAAAGACACCGACTCGGCCGCAGACCTGTTCCAGCGTCTGGCTGATATAGGGGGCCCAGCCTTACTCGATAGTATTGCCGCCTTGTCGCAAGGTAGCGCAATATTTGAAATTCAAGACGATAGCTTAAGTAACTACGCCGCTAAAATTGGCAAGTCCGAGGCAGAAATCGACTGGCGGCTAAGTGCCATCACCCTAGATCGTAAAATTCGTGCCTTTAATCCATTCCCCGTTTGTTACACGCGCTTTGCCGCCAATCAAAAAGACGAGCGCATAAAGATTTGGCGCGCCCAACCCTTGCCCGCAGTCGCCGCTGGTACCACCGCCGGCGAAATTATCAGTGCCGACAAATCCGGCATTACCATTGCCTGTGGTGACGGTGCTTTGCGCATTCTCGATTTACAAATGCCCGGAGGTAAAGTGCTATCCGCTTGCGATATTCTCAACGCCCGCTCTGCACAATTTAGCCCCGGTACGATAATGAGTTCGCCATCAGGCACCCTATGATATGTCCCCGAGTTGCCGCAGCACGCTGTCTGGCAAATATCGAACAAGACGGTAGTTCGCTATCGCGTATTTTGCCGCGAGTTGAGCAAGATGTAGATCCCTCGCAACGCTCACTTTATCGAGAGCTTTGCTACGGCACCTTGCGTTTTTACTGGAAATTAGACGCCGCCCTAAGGCCCTTTTTTAGCAAGCCACTCAAAGCGAAAGACAGTGACGTAAAAATGCTAATTTACGTGGGCGCCTACCAGCTCTTCTATACCCGTATCCCCCCCCATGCGGCCATCAACAGCAGTGTTGATGGTTCTCGCAGCCTAGGTAAAAAGTGGGCAGCAGGTATGACGAATGCTATTTTACGACGCTGCCAGCGTGAGCAAGACAGCTTATTTAACTCGCTTGATCCAGCCGCAGCGGCAGCTTTTCCGACGTGGCTCTTCGACGCCCTGCAAAGCGCTTGGCCAGACCAACTTCAAGATATTGTCGACGCCAGTAACGCCCACCCGCCTTTTTGTCTGCGGGTTAACGCTCTTCACCAAAGTCGCGAACACTATTTAGACGCCCTCGCAAACATCGATATTGCCGCAACCGCCTGTGAATTTGCCAGTAATGGCATACGACTAGAACAAGCCTGCAGTGTTGATAAATTGCCAGGCTTTCATGACGGCCACGCCAGCGTGCAAGATGAAGCCGCCCAGCTCTGTACTAGTCTGCTGGAACTGAGACCGGGTTTACGAGTGCTCGATGCCTGCGCTGCCCCCGGCGGCAAGACCGGCGCCATTCTCGAGTGCGAGCCGCAACTAGGCGAACTAATCGCCTTGGATATCGACGAGCAGCGACTCAGCCGCATTCAAGACAATTTGGATCGCCTGCAACTCAGTGCGACGCTCCTCAGCGCCGATGCAGCAGATACCAGTGCGTGGTGGGACGGCATACCTTTTGACCGCATTCTGCTCGACGCGCCGTGTTCAGCCACCGCCGTAATTAGACGCAATCCCGATATCAAGCTCAATCGCCGCGCATCGGATATAAAACCGCTGGTACAACTGCAGGCGACCTTGCTTGACGCACTTTGGCAGTGCTTGAAACCCGACGGCATTTTTATTTACGCGAGCTGCTCCTTACTACCAGCGGAAAATGAACAGCAAATAACCGCATTTGTCGCCAAGCATGAAGACGCCGAATTAGTCCCCATTACAGCCGATTGGGGAATCGACCGCAGTGGTTGCCGACAGTTGTTTCCACACATTAATAGTCACGATGGCTTCTTTTACGCGAAAATTCGTAAAAAACTCTGATCCCTGCTATTGAGTGCGGCACTCCTGCGCCGCACAATGAAGACCGTGGACACAATTTCACCTTTTCCGCAGTGCTCAGCATTTTGTTTCGGTAACAGGCAGCGGGTAATACTATCAGGCACCAACCAATAACAGGCAGCGCAGGCGACTTCGAACAATGAAAATCATTATCCTCGGCGCAGGGCAAGTAGGTGGCACACTGGCGGCAAATCTCGCCAGTGAACACAATGACATTACCGTTGTTGATACAGACTCCGACCGCCTGCGGGAGCTTCAAGATCGTCTCGACATTGGGACCGTGACCGGCCATGCCTCACACCCCGACGTACTTGGCCGCGCAGGCGCGGCCGATGCAGACTTGCTGGTTGCGGTCACCAATAGCGACGAAGTTAATATGATCGCCTGTCAGGTGGCCTACACCTTATTCCGCACCCCCACCAAGATTTCGCGGATACGGTCCAACGCGTATACCACTGTAAAAAATCTTTTTGGCAATGAAGGCATACCTATTGATGTCTTTATCAGCCCAGAGGAGCTAGTCACCCGTTATATTAAGCGTTTATTGCAATACCCAGGATCGCTGCAAGTCTTAGACTTTGCCGACGGTAAAGTACAGCTAGTCGGGGTGAAGGCTTATTACGGCGGTCCATTAGTGGGCAATGAGTTATCTGCTATCCGCGACCATATGCCGACCGTAGACACCCGTGTTGCCGCTATTTTCCGCCGCGGAAACGCCATTCTACCCAGTGGCGACACGGTAGTTGAAGCCGGCGATGAAGTTTTTTTCATCGCCGCAAAAAAGAATATTATGCCGGTAATGAGCGAATTGCGACGGCTGGATACACCTTATAAGCGCCTAGTGATTGCTGGCGGTGGAAATATTGGCGAACGTCTTGCACGCTCAGTTGAAAATCGTTATCACGTTAAGATTATTGAGCGCCGCTACGAGCGATGCCGAGCTCTATCTGAGCAGTTATCAAAGGCTATCGTCTTGCATGGCAGCGCCTCTGACCACGATTTATTGGCACAGGAAAATATTGAAGAAACCGATGTTTTCCTCGCACTCACCAATGATGACGAAGCAAATATAATGTCGTCTTTACTCGCCAAACGAATGGGCGCCAAGAAGGTCATTACACTCATCACTAATCCTGCTTACGTAGATTTGGTGCAGGGTGGTGACATCGACATCGCCATCTCGCCCCAGCAAATCACCATCGGTAGCTTGCTCACCCACGTTCGCCGCGGCGATATATATAACGTGCACTCTCTTCGCCGCGGCGCAGCCGAAGCCTTAGAAATTATTGCCCACGGCGATAATCGCTCATCTAAAGTGGTGGGCCGCAGATTAGATGAAATTGTGTTGCCCGAGGGGGTCAGCATTGGTGCTCTGGTGCGGGGCGAGGAAGTGATGATAGCGCACAGCCATTTATTAATTGAATCTGAAGACCATTTAATTTTATTCCTGGTGGATAAAAGCAAAATCAAAATGGTCGAGAAACTATTCCAAGTAGGGTTCACATTTTTCTAATGACCAATAACTTCCCCGCTGATTGGGGCGTTCTTTTATGCACCTGAGAATAATCGCCCGAATCATCGGCCTGTTACTGATGATCTTTAGCCTGACGATGGCGGTTCCCGCCGTTATCTCGACTTGGCTGAATGACGGCGCGCTACAAGCCTTTGTCACCGCGTTTGCCCTAACCTTTGGCAGTGGTCTAGCGCTCTGGTTAAGTAATTTGAGGCTGCGGGGGGAGCTCAGTATTCGTGACGGCTTTCTTGTGGTGTCGTTATTCTGGACGGTGCTGGGCCTATTCGGAGCACTACCATTTTATCTTGCTGACGACCCCGGTTTATCGATTAGTAACGCTGTTTTTGAATCTATATCTGGCCTTACTACCACCGGGGCTACGGTGATCATCGGGCTGGACGAATTACCCATTTCTATATTGTTTTACCGCCAATTTCTGCAGTGGTTGGGTGGTATCGGGATTATCGTTATCGCAGTGGCCATTCTCCCCATTCTAGGGATTGGTGGCATGCAGCTTTACCGCGCTGAGACGCCTGGACCAGTAAAAGATAATAAACTCACACCGCGTATTACCGGCACCGCTAAAATACTCTTCCTCATGTATGTGGCGCTGACCGTGGTGTGCACATTGGCGTATTGGCTGGCTGGCATGAGCTTTTTTGATGCCATTACCCACTCATTCTCCACCGTGGCAATTGGTGGATTTTCGACTCACGACGCCAGCATGGGCTACTTTGAAAGCCCATTGATATTAATGATTTGTAGCGGGTTTATGCTATTTGCGGCGCTCAGTTTTACAATCCACTTTCACGCTTGGCGATCTCGCTCTATACGCAACTATTTAAATGATGCAGAGACCCGCTTCTTTTTGAGCGTCATTGGAGTTGCCACCCTCTCTACCTCGGTGTACCTCTATTTAAGCGGCACCTACGAGCTCCAGGACAGCTTCATTCACGGTATTTTCCACACCATTTCTATTGCCACGACCTCTGGCTTTGGGGCCGAAGACTTTTCTATTTGGCCAAGCTTTTTACCCGTCGCGGTGATTATGCTTTCTTTTATAGGTGGCTGTGCGGGATCAACCGGCGGCGGTATGAAAGCGGTCCGAGTGATGCTAGTCGCAAAGCAAGGTATTCGAGAGATGAAGCAACTTATTCACCCCAATGCCGTTATCCCATTAAAAATTGGCAGCCACCGTGTAGAAGCCAAGGTCGTCAGTGCCGTGTGGAGCTTTGTAGGCGTTTACATGATTTCTTTTATCGTCATCACCCTGGCAATGATGGCATGCGGCCTAGACGCACTCAGCGCATTTTCAGCAACCGCCGGCGCCATCAATAATATGGGCCCAGGGCTAGGCGAAGTAGCGGCAAGTTATCGCAGCGTGAGCGATCCGGGAAAATGGATACTGTGTTACGCGATGCTATTAGGCAGGCTGGAAATTTTCACCTTACTGGTATTGCTAATGCCCTCTTTTTGGCGGCGCTAAGCTATGCCGCCACGCAGTGACAGTCGCGACAAGTGGAACAACCGTCACAGCAGTCAAGAACTCGGCTTAGCTGCCTGTGAGGTGCTGCAGAAGCATATTCATTTATTAGCAAAGCATGGAACGGCTCTGGATCTGGCCTGTGGTTTGGGCAGAAATGCAATAGAGCTTGCCCAGCATGGTTTACAGTGTGATGCTGTAGACATCTCAGACGTCGCCATCGACCGCTTACAGAAATATGCCAAAGAAAACAATTTAAACATAAACGCCGAGCGCGCAGACATCGAGCGTGACGGAATTGGCAACAAAAAATACGACGTTATCGTGGTCAGTTACTTTCTATACCGACCACTGTTACCTGCAATTATCCGAGCGCTAAAACCCGGTGGCCTACTTTTTTATCAAACCTTTGTAAGGTCTGTAACATCCGAGAATAGTGTGCCGCGCGCGAGTCTGGCAAAAGCGAGTTTTTACCTAGAGAAAAATGAACTTTGCTCACAGCTTAAGCAACTAGAAATACGCTATTATCACGAGACAATTTTAGATAGAAATACGAATACCGCATCGATTGCAATGTTAGTCGCCAGTATGCCTACTGGCGACAATACGAAGCAGATCTCATGAATGTACAGACAATTGTGTTTCTACCACGCTGTAAAATTGAAAAGAGCTTTCCATGGCATACCTCGTTCTCGCCATAGCATTTATCGTATCAACTGCACTGTCCGCAGTAGCCTACTTCGTATTGATGACACCTTACGATCCCGCGCTAATAATGTTGGCAACGTTAGCAGGTTGCATCAGTCTTACCGCACTTGGCTTTAGTGGGGTATTAGAGCGCGAACGCCAACTCAAGCGTAATCTCCAGCTAAACAATGAACAGCAGCGCCTCCTCTTAGAACATAGCTCTTCTGCTTTGCTATTGTTAGACGATCAACTCAATGTAGAGTTTCTCAATACCCACCACACATCTCTGCGAAATATCAAAGCAGACTATTCCGACGATCACTCACTAATCGATATATGGCAGGATCATATCTCTGAAGAAACCCGCCAACACGTCCGCCAAGCGATTGCTGAAAAACGGGAGTGGCGTGGTGAATTATGCTTTAGGGGTTCGACGAAGAATGAATACCTGGCTACCACTATCACTCCAATACTTAATGAGCGCGGTGATTTATCTCGAGTGGCCATTAGTGCAGACGATATTACTGAACACCGAGCCACCGCCAATCGGCTATTTATACGCGAACACTACAATATCCTTACCGGTTTACCCAATCGTCAGTTTGCTCTTAGGTCACTGCAGTCGGCCATTAATGACATCGAGAATGCTAAGCATGGCTTTATTTTGCTGCATATTGATTTAGATAAAATTAGATATATAAACGACTCTCTAGGTCATCAGGTTGTAGACAGTATTTTTATAGAGACCGCAGAACGCTTGCAGCGCAGCGTACGCGACGATCAGGTACTTGCTCACTTAGGCGCAGACGAATTTCTTATTATTCTGGACACTGAAAACTGTATAGACGAAGGGGAGATCCTTGCGGAAACCATTCTCGATCGATGCCGCCAAGCGTTCTATATCAGTCATCACGAAGTAATTATTTCGGCCAGCGTCGGCCTATGTCGATTTCCTGCTGACGGCGGTGATAGCACCCTACTTATGCGACGAGCAGAAGCGGCAATGTTCAATGCCAAGGAAAAGGGTGGCGATAGATTCAGTTTTTACGAAGAGGGCATGAGCAGTAAAACTGAACTTCGCCTAGAGATGGAGAACCAGCTGCGACATGCGATTGCCCGCGATGAGTTTAAGCTTCATTATCAACCGGTGATCCACCTGGAAAGCAATACCTTACGTGGCGTGGAAGTGTTGCTTCGCTGGGAGAATGCAGAACTAAATAATCCAGCCCCGGATCAGTTTATCGCTGTTGCCGAGAACAGTGGTTTAATCGTCGATATCGGTAAATGGGTGCTTGAGCAAGCATGCAAGCAAGTAGTGGCATGGTCTAAGGCTGGTTTAAAACCTTTAAGCCTTGCGGTCAATATTTCGGCCAAGCAATTCATTAGTGGCGACCTGCTTGAAAACGTCAGCTACGCCTTATCACAAAGTGGACTCGCTGCCTCACAATTAGAGCTGGAAATTACTGAGAGCTTGCTCATCAACGATACCCCGGAAATCCCGGACACCTTTAGTCAGCTCAAGAAGCTAGGCGTTAATTTATCCTTAGATGACTTTGGTACTGGCTATGCTTCGCTCAGTTATCTAAAACGCTACCCCTTCGATACCTTAAAGATTGATCGCAGTTTTGTGCACGATATTGATAGTTGCGAAGAAAGCGTAACCCTCACCAATGCGATTATCGCCATGGGTCACAGCTTCAATATGACAGTTATTGCAGAAGGCGTAGAAAATCTAAAGCAGCGCCGTATTTTACGCGAGCGACACTGCGATATGGTGCAGGGCTTCCTCTACTCCCCGCCCTTACCGGCAGATCAGTTTATTGCGTGGGCCAAACGCTATGCGGAAATGCAAATTAGCCAACACGTTTAATAATTAAATCGACGGCAGCAGTGCTGGCTCATCCTTCCACACTTGAGGAACCGCACAGTTAGCTAGCGGCTGATCTCCTTCTTGCAGCCAGATCGGAGCTGAAAACGCGATAGGACGGTCACCATCAAACACCCGAACAAAGACATACTTTAACGCTGGGCTCGACACCAAAGTAGTTTCCCAAAAACTGCCGCTACTTTTTGCTATCACAGAATTACCCGGCCCAACTAATTCGAAACGCGGCGCACTCACGGTGGCAGCATTGCTTTCCAAGCGGAGCTTAAGGTTTAAGTCACTGCCCGTAACGTGCCGCAGACGAGACCCCATCGCCTGCCCATCTATGCGGAAATCTATGCGAATATCATTATAATTTTGAGCCACCGCATAAAAACGACGGGCCAGCATAGCCTCACGCAAATCATCTCGACTGCGTGACCGCGCGACAAGTACAGTTTTTGGCAGGTCTGCATCACCCCAGCGTGTATCATGATGATCCTCTGAGCCCACCGGGCCTAAGTACCAACCTTTGTCCAAAGCATAACTTAACCAGCTACCCAAGGGCCCACCACTATCATATTCACTGCCTTTGCCAAATACCTCAATACCCACCGTGCGGTAGTCTGCTGCTTTAACATAGCGGAAATCATTGAAGGTAAACCCAGGATCTCCACCCAAGTTTTCTGCAACACTTTCTATGGCATCTTCTCGCCCTGGATGATTAAAACTAAGCAATCCGTCTGAGCCACCACCAAACTCTGCAGGATAGCTAAACCACTGCCAGAATCTTGCCATCGTCAGTGCGTAACCGGGCCCCGTTTTGGCATTTATTATATTTCTTGAAAAAAACACATTGGCATGACCAAAACGGTCGGAGGTCCACTCAAACCCACGGAACGCTGTAAAATCCTCATCACTTGCGGCTAGTGCTTGCTCTTGTGTCGCCAACCATTCACGGAATGCATCGCTGCGATTATTCTCATCAACGAAGATTAAGCAATCTAAAGTCTGTTCGAGCGCGCAATCGCCTCGACCTGCTGATAGCGGAATTGCCATATTATCAGAGTGATCAGAGCTCCCCGCAAAATCCAAACCGGCGGCCTTAACACTGTCAAAAACGTCAGCGGGGCGACTTAAATAGGTGCCGTCGGAATACGCCGTGTGCTCATGAAGCGCGCCAATATAATGTTCAAAACTCCGTTCATCAAAGGCGGGATTGCACCTGCCAGCAGAATCCTCTTCGCCGAGCTGCTCTAAGACATAACTTGGGTCAGCGACATTAGCCAAAGCGACTCCACAGGTTTGTGGCCCCGGAGCATCCAAACATGCCAAGACTGCAGGGCCTGCAATCTTAGTAAAGATACACTCACTGCTACCGGGGTCAGTAGCGCAAGCAGTAAAATCATCTGGATTTAGAACTGGCGCTAAAGGCCAAAGGGGACAACCTTGTTGCAGGGGCTGGGACAAGCAATTGAACAAATTCGGCTGCGGCTCTACATTTGCTATACCCTGAAAGCTGACATCACGAGTCACGGTATCACGACCATCACTTACCTCGAGTTTTAATTTAAAAATATAGTTGCTTGTCAGGGTCGGTAGGGTAGCGGTAGCCGTGGCTCTGTCATCGTCGGTCATCGTTAAAATTGCTTGGTTCTCCTCAACCAGCTGACGCCATTTATAATATAAGATATTGCCATCTGCATCTTGAGCCTCAGCTAGCAGCGCAACAGTCTCGCCGCTGTATGCAACGCCGGGATCGATATACGCATCCCGTATCTCTGGCGGCTGATTCACTGCCGCGAGAATAAGAACAGAAACTGTATCGCTAGTGCTACCGCCTTTGTCGTCAGTGGCTGTAAGACGAATTTCCATCACTCTATCTACGCTTACGTTTGGAGTGATTAGTGACGGCTTCAGCGTATCGGAATTTCTTATATTAAGCGCTTGGTCAGGTGCTAATGCCTCCCACAAAAGACTTACAAGCTCGCCGTCGCTATCACTCGCGCTGCCATTGAACTCGATTTCAGTATTCGCATACGCCTCTCTGTCTAAACCGGCATCAACGAGCGGCAAAGCATTAACAAAGGTATCGAGCACGCTCACCTCGATATCGTCGAAACCGGTAAAACCACCGCTATCGTACGCAAAAACTCTGAAAACGAGTGGCACAGAAGAATCAACCTGAGGGAGCTTTATAGTCAAAATATCTTGGTCTGCAGCACCAACAATCTCTGCTGTCGGGCCAGACTGCTGCTGCCATTCAATAGCTCGAATGCTTCGTCCACCCTGAGCGGATGTGATCACTCGCAAAGCAATAGTCGCGGCTTCTTCTGCACTTAGATCACTACCGGCATTAACAAGCGGACGCCTGCTCTGGTCGTCGGCAGGATAAACTCCTATCGACTTATTAATCGTTTGAAGCTCTTGTCCCGGCAAACTGCGTTCTGCCCGAAAGGACAGTATTGTTGCCTGGCTAACGGTAGGCGCAGTGTAACTAATACTATCTCGGCCTATTAACACCGCGTCTTCATCGAGCTGGGTATTATCAAACTGCCAATCCCAGCGCCCCGTGTCACCATTAATACTAGGAACTACACGCAGCGTATTGATGGTGTTTGAGGCGACCTCAGTGTCTCCTATGATATAAAAGACGACAGCCGAATTATCGTTGCTGGATTTAGTAATGGATACGCTGCTGCCGCCACAGGCACTTAGCAGCGTGCTTAACAAAAATATCCAAACTAAATGAACGCAAGACTTATACATGGCCAGCTGAACCCCTAAAATATTTGGGCTAAGGATATCGGAAGAACATGACAAAAATATTATCAGATACGGTGGCGACACATATAGAGATTAAGAGCTTGCATCAATAACTGTATTTATATACAGTTAAATCGTAATTAAAGATCGTTCAATAATCAGACGAGGTGAAACATGGCGGTAGTAGCCAAGTGGATGTGTGACAGGGACAATAGTATGTTCGATAACAAAAAAGACGCTGATGCCTACGACAAGATGTTGGAGCTAGCGGAAGGTTTTAGTGCTTTGCTTCAACAACATATTCCCAATGTCGACGAATCCAAGGCCGAGGAATTCGGGATTTTCCTAGCCAAAAATAAAGATGCTGTTATGCAGGCCTGCAAGGGCAGGGTAGAGGCATTAGACGAAATTGACTCGCAGCCAGCGGACAATGTTCGCCCTTTATCGGCCCAAGCCACCTAGTTCTAGTTTGAGATCGTGCTAAATTATTATTGATCAGGCGGCGCGATTTTTCTTAAGTAAATCGTAGGCCGCTTGAATTTCTTGTGCTTTCTCAGTCGCTATTTTCATCATATCTTCTGGCACTCCTTTGGCAATCAGCTTATCGGGATGATGCTGGCTCATCAGCTTACGGTAGGCTCTCTTTAACTCTGCATCCGAAGCCGACTCTTCAACACCTATTGCTTGGTAGGCTCTCTTTAGCTCTGAACCGCTAACATCCTGTCCATAGGCTCCGCTACTGTTAAACCCACGCTGAGCCATGACCATGTCTAGTAAACGCTGAAAGTCCTTTGCAGACACTCCCAAATAGCCCGCTACTCGCGTGACAATATCGCGTTCCGCTGCCGCCATCTCACCATCTGCGAGCGCCATCGTTAGCAGCGCCTGGAGGAGCATTTGGCGAAGCAGAGGCTGGCTCTTCGCCACTTCCATAAAATCAGCCATTTGTGGCTCTAACTCAAAACTGTTTTCGCTGCCTTCTTTAAATCGATCGATGGCATCTTGGCGGCGTGAACCAGTCAAGCCCAGCTGGCTGATAATGGCCTCAGTTTGCGCAACCTCAGACTCACAGACACGCCCGTCGGCCTTGGCAATATGCCCCATGACACGAAATACGGTATCAAAAAATACGCCTTGAATACGCTCGCGTCCGGCGCCGTAATTAAAGCGCATCGCCTGACCAAGGCCACGATCAAAGAAAGTACCTACAGCAAAGCCAAGCAGTGCTAATAGTGGCCCACCCACTAAGAATCCCAATATCGCACCAATAAATTTTGCCATTCTGTTCTGTCTCCTTAATATCTGGACGTAGATAGTAACAAGTCCACCACTACTACGACCAGAAACAAGCTTAGTCTTACCGCACTCGCTGTCATATCTGTATAATTCACCTCTTTGTTTATTTAGTGGGGAACGCCGTGAGTAAGGCAGACGTGAGCACCTTTCAGGGGCTGATCTTGGCATTGCAACAATACTGGGCCGAGCAAGGCTGCGTGCTATTGCAGCCGCTGGATATGGAGGTTGGTGCAGGCACCTTCCATCCTGCCACATTCTTACGCGCTATCGGTCCCGAGACTTGGAATGCGGCTTACGTGCAACCGTGTCGCAGACCCACCGATGGCCGCTATGGCACCAACCCAAATCGTCTGCAGCACTACTATCAGTTTCAGGTCATCATGAAGCCCTCTCCCAGCAATATTCAGGATCTATATTTAGATTCACTGAAAATGCTCGGTATTGACCCCGAGGTACACGACATCCGCTTCGTTGAAGATAACTGGGAATCCCCAACATTAGGCGCCTGGGGCCTAGGTTGGGAAGTATGGTTAAACGGTATGGAAGTCACTCAGTTCACTTACTTCCAACAAGTCGGCGGTCTAGAGTGCTTCCCGGTCAGTGGCGAAATCACCTATGGCTTAGAACGCATCGCCATGTATCTGCAAGGCGTTGACAGTATTTACGATTTGATCTGGACGAAAGGTCCCGCCGGCAATGTCACTTACGGTGACGTATTCCATCAAAATGAAGTTGAAATGTCGCACTTCAATTTTGAGGAGGCTGACGTAGACCAGTTGTTTTCCCAATTCGATCACTACGAAAAAGAAAGCAAGCGACTAGTGGAGAAGGGCCTACCACTGCCGGCCTACGAAATGGTAATGAAGGCCTCTCATGCCTTTAATTTACTAGACGCCCGCCACGCAATTTCTGTTACCGAAAGGCAGCGCTTTATTTTACGCGTTAGAAGTTTATCCCGCGCCGTTGCCCAAGCCTATTTCGATGCTCGCGAAGCCTTGGGTTTTCCACTGGCACCAGAAAATTTACGCGCTGAGTTTGCCGCCGCCAAGGAGAGTAAATAATGACTGCGAATCGTGATTTACTGATAGAAATAGGCACAGAAGAGTTGCCGCCCAAAGCCCTAAAAACTTTATCTTCGGCATTTACCAAAAGCATTACATCGCAGCTTACTGCTAAGTCTTTAGACTTCTCAGCTGTAAAAAGTTTTGCTACACCGCGGCGTCTCGCGGTGCTGCTATCTAACCTTGCAGAAACTTCACCAGATAAAGAGCTCGAAATTTGGGGACCACCGGTTAAGGTGGCCTTTGATGACGCAGGCAATGCAAGCAACGCCGCCTTAGCGTTCGCGAGAAAGAACCAGCTCAGTGTTGATAGCTTAGACCAATATATTGCCAATGACGGCAAGCAAGATAAACTATGCTATCGGCATATTGCCAAAGGCGCTGCGACCAAGGATCTTATAGCCGATATTATTAATACTGCATTAATTTCACTGCCTATCGCAAAGAGAATGCGTTGGGGTTCATCCCGTACTGAGTTCGTTCGGCCCGTACAATGGATCGCGATTGTGTTTGGGGATGAAACAATACAAAAAAATATTTTTGAAATAACTTCGTCGAATATTACTCGCGGCCACCGCTCTCATTGCAATCAAGAATTAACTATAACAGCCCCAGATCAGTACGAATCTGTTCTCAAAGAACAGGGGAAAGTGGTTGCCGATTATCAATTGCGTAAAGACAGTATTCGCGCACAAATTACAGCCCTTGGCGAAACCCTAGGTGGCCAAACAGTTATTGGCGATGACTTATTAGATGAAGTTAGCTCTCTGGTCGAATGGCCGGTCGCTCTTGCCGGTAGCTTTGAGGAGCGCTTTTTAAAGGTTCCGGCTGAAGCATTGATTTCTTCAATGAAGGAACATCAGAAATACTTTCACGTGGTGAATTCTAATGGCAATCTTATGCCATTTTTTATTACGGTTTCTAATATTGAAAGCCTTGACCCGCAAAAAGTGATAGCTGGTAATGAACGTGTCATTCGGCCAAGACTTAGCGACGCTGCATTCTTCTTTGAAACCGATTGTAAGACCAGCCTAGAGCATCGCAGGGAGCGGTTGCGCGCCATTGTTTTCCAAGACAAGCTGGGCAGCATATATGATAAAACATGTCGTGTTGCTGAACTTAGTGTCGATATCGCCAAGCTATTAGACGCCAACCCAGACACTGCCGAACGCGCCGCAGCGCTGTCTAAAAGTGACCTCGTTACCGATATGGTACTTGAGTTTGATGACATGCAAGGTATTGCGGGCTATTACTACGCTAAAAATGATGGTGAAGCCGATGACGTCGCGCTCGCCATGAACGAGCAATATATGCCGCGCTTCGCTGGCGACAGTTTACCCACTAGCATCACCGGTATCATCCTTGCTTTAGCGGATCGCTTAGACACCATTACCGGTATTTTTGGCATTGGACAAATACCCACAGGGTCAAAAGATCCCTTTGCTTTACGCCGTGCCTCTCTTGGTGTATTGCGGATTATTGTCGAGAAGAAACTAACACTAGATCTCAGTACCTTGGTGGACCTAGCGATTGCAAAGCACAATAAGTTCGCCAACGACACCAAGCTCAAGGGAACCGTCCTTAGCTATATTATAGATCGCTTAAGAGCGGGCTACGAAGATCAAGGCATCTCCACAGAGGTATTCTTATCCGTTAATGCCAAGCAGCTTAGTGCGCCACTAGATATTGATAATCGCATCAAAGCGGTACAAGCCTTTAATCAGCTGCCGGAAGCGGCGGCGCTAGCGGCGTCTAACAAACGGGTATCAAATATTCTCGCAAAGATTACTGACAAGATAGCAGATACGGTTAATGACAAACTGCTGCAAGAGCCTGCAGAAACCGCGCTCGCAGACCAACTTGCTCTGCAAAGAAAGGCTGTTACGCCCTTATTTGCTATCGCTGATTACGAAGGTGGCTTAAAGTCTTTGGCGGCATTGCAGCCAGCCGTTGACGCTTTCTTCGAGCATGTCATGGTTAATGTTGACGACGAGGCACTGCGCCGCAATCGTCAGTCTTTACTAAAAGAACTGCAGGGCCTTTTCTTAGAAGTCGCCGACATTTCTTTGCTAGTTGTAGGTAAATAGATGCCGTTCGTATTTAAGTCGAAGATGCACCTCACGGACAATCTGCGGTAGGCGCTGACGTTTTCCGCTGAATAAATAGAGATCATTGAATGGCATTTATAAAAAATATCTTTTTAACAATCCGCTCAGGACTTTTCTTCACGGGCTATACCTTAATTACGATTTTTATTAGTGTTACTGGCCTGCTATTTACCTCGTTTTTGCCATTTCATATCCGGGGTAAGTATTTTGTTCTCGGCAATGTCGCTATTATTTTTTGGCTCCGTGTTTGCTGTGGTGTTAAAACTGAAATTCGGGGATCACTGCCAAAAAGCACACCCTATGTGGCGATGGCAAAACACCAAAGTCAATGGGAGACATTTTATCTTCAGTGGTTCCTATTCCCGGTGGCAACAGTAGTAAAGCGTGAGCTATTTAAAGTGCCATTCTTTGGTTGGGCACTGATGATGTTGAATGCTATTGGTATTGATCGAAGTAATCCCAGGGCCGCCATACGCCAAACTATGGAACAAGGGCTATCTAGACTGGAAAATAATTATAGTGTACTGATATTCCCAGAAGGCACTCGAACGCCTGTCGGCGTCCGCGGTAAATACGCTCGCAGTGGTGCGAATATCGCGATTAAGGCGAATGTCCCCGTGGTGGCCATCGCACATAATGGTGGCAAATTATGGCCGGCGAAGAAGTTTCGAATCTTGCCCGGTACCGTGATTCTCGTTATCGGCGAGCCGATAGATACTCACGGGAGAGAAAGTCGAGAGCTCACCCTAGAAGTTGAGGATTGGATAGAGGCCCAATGCAGTCGTATTCAATAGAAAGGATAACGACAACTTCAGCACTCTCATGGGCCACATAATCTGGCTAATAGTTAGGCACTAGGATGGGGACTTGCAACGGAATATGCGCGACGCAAAGCTAAATAGCCACTGCGTATAAAACAAGATGCATAGATAGCTCCCCTCCGGAATACTTGTCATTTAACTTACCGCTTTTTTGTGTGAATCGCATAGGGGTCTTCCAAATTCAATCAGACCAATGATTGTAGGTGGGCGTCCAAAACTCAGCCTTTTTTGTCGACCAATGCAGCGGCCGTGTACAGCCTGTGGGCCAGTAGCAGCGCGATATTTGCCACTACTTTGATACTTCCCTGCACGGTTAGACAACTTACCTCAGCAGGCACTTGCAAGGTCACTAGAGTGCACAGTGAAGCAAGAGTTCAGTGTGCCAAGACCCTAACACCATGGCGCTGAACTGCCATTATTCACGTGTCAATCCACCCATATTTGCTAATCTGATACGTCGTCGCTGTGTGTGGACGTAATAAAATTTCTATCCTTCCTTCAATCGTTGAATAGCACTCTGAATAATATATTCACTTATTGAAATAGTATAAAAATTGACAGCGAACCGAAGTGTTACCGAAGAAATATCAATGTTCTTCCTGCGTCACAATAATTATCTCGTAATATTTAATAATGGCTATAAGGATTGTTAAATGGCCAGGAATAATAGGTGGGCTTTCCGATATCTAGGTATTTAAAGCCTGTTGGCTGAGGGTTGGACCACACTCTTACCGCAGATAAAAATGCTCTACCTGTAGTCACAACTTATTGTTAGGAATTTAACCGCGCCTCTCTGCGGTCGGAGTTAATATTGGCTCATGAGCCCGAGCTATTAGTGTCTTATTATTTTAGCCGCCGATACTATCGAACATCCTATCTAAACCGTAATAGCCTTTATAGTAAGGAGGCTATTACGGTCGATTAGGTCAAATCCATTTAAGCTTTATGTCCATCGACGCTCAGATCAAATATCTAAATTGGCAACCTTAAGAGCATTAGTTTCAATAAACTCTCGGCGCGGCTCAACGTGGTCACCCATTAACGTGGTGAATATTTGATCCGCCGCCACCGCATCTTCAATGGTGACCTTCAACATCCGACGCTCTTCGGGATCCATCGTAGTTTCCCACAGCTGGTCGGGGTTCATTTCGCCCAGGCCTTTGTAGCGCTGCACATTAAAACCGCGCTCCGCCTGCTGCATAAGCCAAGTAATAACCTCAGAGAAGTCACTAACCTCTTGAACTCGCTCACCACGCTTTATATACGCACCATCCTCCAGTAAACCTTGTAGGCTTTGCCCTAGAGATACAATCGCTTGATAGTCTGCTGACCTGAAGAAATCACGCCCAAACTGATAGTGATCGCTCACTCCATGGGAAATAATATCGATCGAAGGTAAGAATATATGCAGCTCAGGATCTTCAATAATACTCACATCATAACGATGCTGAGCGTCGCGAAGCTCAAGTTCAATCGTTACTTCAGCGAGCAGTTCTGCCCACTTAGCGACAACTGCTTTATCACCTAAGTCATCAGCACTCAGCACCGGCATATAGGTTAATTCACGCAAAACCGCCGCCGGGTAAAGACGAGCAAGGCGATTAATAATACTCTCAACACGGCGATACTGAATAATTAACTCTTCTAAGCCAGCGCCACCAATTGGAGCGGCATCTGGATTTACATAAAGACCGGCGCCGTCGAGCGCTGATTGGGTCAGGTAATTCGCTAGCGCCGGTTCATCTTTCAAATACTGATGGCTTTTGCCGCGGCCAATTTTATAGAGCGGAGGCTGGGCAATAAATATATGGCCATTCTCAATAAGCACAGGCATTTGCCTAAAGAAAAAGGTTAGTAGCAATGTGCGAATATGCGAACCATCAACATCCGCATCGGTCATTATGATAATGCTATGGTAGCGCAACTTTTCAACATTGAACTCGTCTTTACCAATACCGCAACCCAGAGCGGTTACGATAGTACCAACTTCAACCGACGAAATCATTTTGTCAAAACGCGCTTTTTCAACGTTAAGTATTTTACCTTTCAACGGTAAAATTGCTTGAGTTCGACGATCACGACCTTGCTTTGCAGAGCCACCTGCCGAATCACCTTCGACCAAGTAAATTTCGGAAAGAGCGGGATCTTTTTCCTGACAATCCGCAAGTTTACCGGGCAAACCAGCAATATCTAGAGCGCCTTTACGACGTGTCATGTCCCGCGCTTTGCGAGCCGCTTCGCGGGCGCGCGCTGCATCAAGCATTTTTTGCACAATTTGCTTCGCCTCATTGGGGCTTTCCATTAGGAAATCACCAAATTTAGCTGTCATTGCCTGCTCAACAATAGTTTTCACTTCACTTGAAACCAACTTGTCTTTGGTTTGCGAAGAGAACTTAGGATCAGGAACCTTAACGGAAACCACTGCCGTAAGACCTTCACGAGCATCATCACCTGTTGTCGATATTTTGGCTTTTTTCGCCAAGCCTTCTTTCTCAATATAGTTATTTAAATTCCGTGTTAATCCAGCCCGAAATCCCGCTAAATGGGTGCCGCCGTCTCGCTGTGGAATGTTATTGGTATAGCAATAGAGGTTCTCTTGAAACCCATCATTCCATTGCAAAGCGACCTCGACCACCACACCGTCACCCTCGGTCGTAAAATGAAAGACCTTATTAACGGGCGTTTTATTGGTGTTCAAGTACTCAACAAAAGCGCTCAATCCGCCCTCGTAGCAGAAGTTCTCTGTTTTACCATCGCGCTCATCAATCAACTCAATATTAATACCCGAGTTCAAAAATGCTAATTCACGAATACGTTTAGCCAAGTAATCAAAGTGAAATTCGATGTTATTAAACGTTTGAGGCGAGGGCTTAAAACGTATTTCTGTACCCGTGCGCTCAGTATCACCGATTATTTTCAGTGGCGCTTGAGGAACACCGTGCTTATAGATTTGCTCATGAACATTGCCGCCGCGACGTATCGTCAGTCGCAACTCTTCTGACAGCGCATTTACAACAGAAACACCCACACCGTGAAGGCCGCCAGAGACTTTGTAGGTATTATCGTCAAATTTACCGCCGGCATGGAGAACCGTCATAATAACTTCGGCGGCGGTTACACCTTCTTCATGCATCTCTGTTGGGATGCCTCGGCCATCATCCGACACAGATACCGATTCGTCAGCATGGATAACAACCTTAATCTTGCTGCAATGGCCAGCTAAGGCTTCATCTATAGAGTTATCAACGACCTCAAACACCATATGATGCAGGCCAGAGCCATCGTCTGTATCCCCAATATACATTCCTGGTCTTTTTCGAACCGCATCCAGCCCTTTCAGCACTTTAATGCTAGAGGAATCGTAAGCTCTATTTTCTGTCATCTCTATCTAACCTCTGTACCCGAATAACGGACAACTAACTTATTTTATGTTTTGCAGCAAAATACTGCCATACACCCACAACACGCCAGCAAGCTATATAGTGACATCGTTTAGCATTCTGAGACCACGCCGTGTTCCACGTGGAACCTTTTTAACGGTTTACTCAAACACCAATCATCATTGAGGTCAGACCGCCTAACCGCACTGGCAAACACCTGCACATCTAACTCGATCAATTCTTTAAACACCGCACAGCAACGGCGCTCATCTAACTCTGCTGCCAAATCATCAACCAAGAACACCGTGGGAATACCTTGATCAATCAGTACTTTCGACTGCGCCAATTTCAGCGCGCAAACTAAAGTTTTTATCTGACCCCGGGAGAGAACATCACCAGCATCAAGCCTGCCTACACGAAAGTCTATGTCTGCACGGTGAGGGCCGTTTCTTGTGAACCCGGCCCGCAAATCACCCGCTAAATTATGTTTTAAACTTTCGGCAAAACTGTACTCACTATCCTTCCAGCCTGACGTCATCGACATACTTAAAGAAGGTACGCCCAGGTTACCGACATCAACATCAACAGAAGCGAGCAGACGCTGATATATCTCCTCGAACGCTGCAGCCAATAGCTCAAAGTGAGAGCTGCGGGAATCCTGTATTAGCACCCCCATAGCCTCCAACTCTCTATCCCAAGGCGCTATAAGCCCGGGGTCTATATTACCACGTCTAAGCAAGGAATTACGCTGCTGAAGCGCTTTCCTGTAGCGAGGCCAATACTCGAAAAACCGAGAATGTTTCACGTGGAACACCCCCCAATCCAAATATTGCCGCCTTACTCCAGGACTACCCTCCAACAAAGCAAAGCTGGCTGGATTAATCACCTGAACAGGCAATACACCCGCCAACTGCCCAGCTGTAGAAAGCTTATCGCCATCCAGCTTTACCAGTACCGGCCCTTTTCTTGGCCTCCTAACACCTATAACCGCTGTCTCCAAGCCGCCACCAAGTCGCAACTCTCCACGCACGGTCAAATCATCTTTGCCGTATGAAATCACAGACTCCATTTTATGAGAACGGAACGAGCGAGTAAGCGCCAAAGTATGAATAGCTTCCAGGATACTAGTCTTACCACTGCCGTTAATCCCATGAATAAAATTGAACATGCACAGCGACTGCATATCCACATATTGTAAATTCCTGAAATTAAAGATACTGAGCTTTTCTAAACGCATAACACGCACCATTTATCGCGCAGCATTAGCTTATGATTAAGAACAAGCAAGGTATGAGGGAGGGGAGAACACATGAGAATGACACGCTCGTATTTCAGAAAAACATACCGTAAAAATAGAGCGCGCCCACAAAAACCAACATTACAAACGCATTGGCATTACAACATACTGGCAATTACTACCATCCGCCTCTTCTATTAAAGCCGAACTGTTAGCATCAGAAAGCGAAAACTTGGCAGACTCACCATTAATAGCCGACAGAACATCAAGTAAATAGCTCACGTTAAAGCCAATCTCAAGGCTCTCTCCTTGATACTCCACAGCCACTGTCTCCTCTGCTTCTTCCTGTTCAGGGTTATTCGCAACAATACGAAGCTCACCGCCGGTTAACAACATCCGAATTCCGCGATATTTTTCATTCGACAAAATCGAGGTGCGAGCGAAAGCTTGCTTAAGATCAGCTCTTGAGCCCAAAACCACCTTAGTACTATTACGAGGCAAGACGCGCTCGTAATCAGGGAACTTGCCGTCGATGAGCTTAGATGTAAAGGTAAACTCAGTGGTGACTACCCGTATATGATTGCCACCAACAATGACTTCCGCGTCCTGGTCTTCGTTCATTAATAAGCGGGCGAGTTCGACCACGCCTTTTCTTGGAACAATAACGTGCGCCACCTGATCTACTTGGATATCACCTTCGAAGGTCGCCATAGCCAACCGGTGGCCATCAGTAGCTACCACGCGCAATTGGCCCTCAGTCACTTCAAACAGCATACCATTCAAGTAATAACGCACGTCTTGCTGCGCCATGGCAAAGCTAGTTCGTTCAATAAGACGCTTTAAATCACCTTGTTTTAAAGTGAAGGATTGCCCGCCCTTGGACTGCTCAACACTGGGGAAATCATTCGCCGCTAAAGTAGAAAGCTGAAAGCGGCTACGCCCTGACTTCAGGATTAGCTTTTGCTCATCCAACTGAAAGCTAATAGTAGAACCATCGGGTAGAGCCTTGCAGATATCAACTAACTTCCGCGCTGGCACTGTAATCTCACCAGACACACTAGCCTCATCATCAAGATGAACTCGACCAATCAGCTCGACTTCCAAATCGGTGCCGGTCAGCGCCAACTCTTGGCCGTTTAGTACGAGCTGCACATTAGCCAATATCGGTAAGGTCTGTCGGCGCTCAACTACACCCGCCACAAGGTTCAAGGGCTTAATCAACGCTTCCCGCGAAATCGAAAATTTCATGCGTTCGGTTCCTGTTCTTTTAAGTAGCTGTTCAAAGGTTATGGAATACTAATAAGTCTACTTTAGTATATAAAGCCCAACTAAAACATCAGCTTGTCAGTAGTCGGATCAAATTTTGGTAATCTTCTCGTATATCACCATCACTTTCGCGCAATTCTTTTATTTTCCTGCAGCCGTGAAGCACTGTCGTATGATCCCGACCTCCAAAACCTTCACCGATCTCCGGCAAACTATGATTGGTTAGCTCCTTAGATAAGGCCATCGCAACTTGACGCGGACGCGCCACCGACCGACTACGACGTTTTGACATAAGGTCGGCGATCTTTATTTTGTAATATTCAGCCACGGTGCGTTGAATATTATCCAAGCTCACCTGCTTATCCTGCAGTGCCAATAAGTCCTTCAGCGACTCTTTAATCAGCGGAATATCAATGGGCTTGGCCATAAATCGGGAACTGGCTATTACTCGCTTTAATACACCCTCTAATTCACGCACATTCGACCGCACACGCTGCGCAATGAAAAAAGCGGCGTCAGAGGGAAGGGTAGCTTTTTCTTGCTCAGCCTTCTTTAACAGAATAGCCACCCGCGTTTCCAATTCCGGCGGCTCTACCGCAACCGTTAAACCCCAACCAAACCGCGACTTCAAACGCTCTTCTAAGCCTTTGATTTCCTTGGGGTACCTATCGCAGGTTAAAATCATTTGCTGCCCGCCTTCAAGGAGAGCATTAAACGTATGAAAGAACTCTTCCTGGGAGCGATCTTTACCAGAGAAAAATTGAATATCATCGATAAGTAGCGCATCAACAGAACGATAATAGCGCTTGAATTCGTTAATAGCATTTAGCTGAAGTGCTTTTACCATATCAGCAACAAATCGCTCGGAATGTAAATAAACCACCTTCGCATTTGGGTTTTGCTGCATTAAAGCATTACCTACCGCATGCATTAAATGGGTTTTGCCAAGCCCCACGCCCCCATAAAGAAAAAGCGGGTTATAGCCACGCCCGGGATTGCTTGCTACTTGACGCGCCGCTGCGCGTGCCAATTGATTAGATTTACCTTCAACAAAGGTATCAAAAGTATACGACTCCATTAAAGAACTCTGATGCCGTATACCCCCCTCAACCTCTACTTGACGCTGACCTGTAATAATTTGCGGAGAATACGCCGCCGACGAGGATTGAGACGATGGCTGACGGGATTGAGGGCGCGCAAAAGCATTATTATTTGACGGCGACGCTAACACCGGCTGGGTAGAGCGCACGTTGGACGCTGATGCCGCCTTACCAGCGGCGCTAGGACCATTCGCTAGGCGATCAGCAATACCTAGCTCTACTTGTACTATTTTACCCGGCGGCGATAGTTCCGATACCAACTCGACAATACGTGAATAAAACCGGTCGCCCACCCAGTCACGCACAAACCGATTCGGCGCAATCAAACGTATTAAGTCCCCGGCAAGCTCAACCCGCAGTGGCCTGATCCAAGTGTTAAATTGCTGAGAGGGCAACTCGTCTTGCAAATGCGCAATACATTTCTGCCACGTAACTTCCGGCAACACAATTCTCCACTTTTTTATAAATTTGAGCGTAAACCACCTGCCGAAAACAGAAATTGGCCAGGTGATTTTTAAATCCAATTAGCTCGCTATTCTACTCGCGAACAATGCGGTTATCCACAAAATTCAAAAACATTTCTAAGCTGAAAAAAAACGAAAATCCCTTTACTATCAATATGATAAACCACGATGTCAGGCATTGACAAAAAGTTCCAGCAAACCACTCACATGTTGATAACAACAATAAAAACCTGTGGGTAAGCTGTGCGCAAACTGTAACTTACGATTGAATCACCTATATAAAGGAAAACATGCAACTAAAGCCTACAAGTCATTGCTATTAGACCTGATGTCCACTAAAATTCGCGATCCGATTTTTCACTGTCTCTGCAATAAAGTTGGGGCAGTACCAGTAGCCAAGCTACTGGCTTATTTATGTTACGGACGAAATCATGAGTAAAAGAACATTCCAACCAAGTAATCTTAAAAAAGCCCGCAACCATGGTTTCCGTGCTCGCATGGCAACTAAAAACGGCCGCGCCTTAATTAATCGCCGTCGCGCAAAAGGTCGTACAGTTCTATCTGCTTAATAACAATTAAGCGATAAGGTATGCTGGCTTAACGGTGGATTTTCAATTTGAGAAATGTTTACGCCTGTTGAATGCCAGCGAGTACCAAGCGGTATTCGACGAGTCACGCCTGAAAGTTTCAACCGCTGAACTCCTGTTTCTGGCGCGCAAAAATAATCTCGATCGTGGTCGGCTGGGTTTAGTAATAGCGAAGAAAAACGTAAAGCTCTCTGTTCAACGCAATCGCGTAAAGCGCGTTGTAAGAGAAACGTTCCGGCTAAATCAACATAAGCTGAAAGGTATTGATGTCATTGTGTTAGCTAGGCGCGGTCTGGGCGATATCGATAACAAGCAGCTTCATGAAACCTGTAATCAGCTCTGGTACCAATTAGAAAAACGAGCTGAAAAACGCTTTCGTCAGCAAGAGGGCTAGTCAATATGCAGCGCTTGCTTATCGCCTGCATTCATTTTTACCGCCTGTTTATCAGTCCGCTGATGGCTCCGCATTGCCGTTTCTATCCCAGTTGCTCAAGCTACGCTGTAGAAGCCCTACAACAACATGGTGCTGTGCGCGGCAGCTGGCTTAGCCTAAAACGTATTTGCCGATGTCAGCCCCTTAGCGACGGCGGTTACGATCCTGTACCACCTTGCCATTGTCCTTCCACAGAAAACACACTTTCAAGGCCTTCAAGCAATGATTGATTTTCAGCGCTATCTTCTCATCGCCTCCATCGCTGCACTATCACTGATGTTATTGGTGGAATGGCAAAAATTCGAACCCGCTACTCCCGTCATTACTAGCACTAGTAGCAGCAACAACAACAGTACAACTGCAGCGCCCACCACTAGTAATGACAGCGGTGATCTGCCCGCTATTATTGGCAGCGATGAGTTTACCACTATCAAAGCAAACGCCGGTGTCAGCACTAAGTACATCACTGTTGAAACCGATGTATTGGACTTGAAAATAGACTTACATGGCGGCGATATCGTTTACGCAGGTCTACCAGACTACACCATGAGTTTAGAATCTGATGATCCCTTTGTTATTCTTGAAAAAAATGATACCCGAAACTACATAGCTCAAAGCGGATTAATCGGCAGCAATGCCACAGACACCTCAGAAGGTAGGCCGCAGTTTGCAGCACCGAATGCTAACTATGTTCTGCAGGATGGATCTGACACCCTAAATGTCGATCTACGTTATCAGTACAGCGACGCCATCACGATCATCAAACGCTTTAGCTTAAGCCGCGGCGAATATCTCATTAGCGTTGAATACTTGGTCGACAATCAAAGCGATGCACCATTCCAAGCAAGCTTTTTTGGCCAACTAAAACGCGGCGATAGCGTTGATCCAAGCGTGAATGATGAGGGCGGTATGTTTGCCATGAAGCCTTTCATTGGTGTGGCATATGCTACCAATGAAGACTTATACAACAAAACTACCTTCAGCAAGATGCAAGACAAACCTATAAAAGCCAGCGTCAATGGCGGCTGGATTGGGATAATACAGCATTATTTTGTCAGCGCTTGGGTACCACCAGTAGACAGCGTAAATGAACTAAGTACTATTGTGACCAAACAGGGTATGAACATAGCGCGTGTTACCAGCGCGGCCGTAACAATTGAACCACGCAGCCAAGGTAAAATAAGCGCCGATTTCTACACCGGCCCCAAAGATCAGTACAGCCTACAAGAAATATCACCGGGCTTAGAACTCACCGTCGATTACGGCTGGCTGTGGTGGATCGCTCAACCTCTATTTTGGTTACTGACAAAAATACATTCCGTACTAGGTAACTGGGGTTTCTCAATCATCGCGGTGACTATTCTGGTAAAGGCCGCATTTTTCCAGTTGAATCAAAAAGCCTTCACCTCTATGGCAAATATGCGCAAATTTCAGCCCAAACTAGCTGAAATCAAAGAGCGCTACACTGATGATCGTCAGAAACAATCTCAAGCCATGATGGAACTGTATAAGAAAGAGAAAATTAACCCCCTCGGTGGCTGCCTACCCATGGTCGTTCAGATGCCGGTATTTATCGCTCTTTACTGGGTATTAATGGAAAGCATCGAGTTGCGTCACGCACCGTTTATGCTATGGATACATGATTTGTCAGCGATGGACCCTTACTTTGTGCTGCCACTAATCATGGGCCTATCCATGTTCATACAGCAGCGTCTAAACCCAGCACCACCAGACCCGATGCAAGCTAAAATAATGCAGTGGATGCCAATCGTGTTTACTTTTTTCTTCCTGTTTTTCCCAGCGGGCTTAGTATTGTATTGGGTCGTAAACAACACCTTATCTATCATTCAGCAATACATTATTACTAAGCGTATTGAAAAAAGCGGCTTGCCCTCCCGCTAAGCCAAAGTGGATTACTCTACTGACACGATTGCCGCTATCGCCACGCCACCCGGAAAAGGTGGCGTTGGTATAGTCCGTATCTCTGGCCCCAAGTGTCAAGATATTGCCCGCGTAATGCTCGCTTTAGAAAAATTAACTCCCCGCTATGCCCACTACGGTAACTTTCTAGAAACTACCCCCAGCGGCACCGCAACCATAGATCAAGGTATCGCTTTATTCTTCCCCGGACCGCACTCGTTTACAGGCGAAGATGTCCTTGAACTGCAAGGTCACGGTGGCCCAGTTATACTCGACTGCTTGTTGCGCACCGTGATAAACCAAGGCGCCAGAATGGCAAGGCCGGGAGAATTTTCAGAGCGTGCATTTCTAAATAATAAAATAGATCTAGCCCAGGCAGAAGCCATAGCGGACTTGATTGACAGCGCGTCTGAACAAGCGGCAAGGCAAGCCTTACGCTCGTTAGAAGGGGTATTCAGTAAAGAAATAAATTCCCTAGTAGAAGCTATTACCATGCTGAGGATTTACGTCGAAGCCGCAATAGATTTCCCAGAAGAGGAAATCGATTTCATTAGCGAAGGTAGGGTCGCCAGCGAACTCCAAAGTATTAAGCACCACCTCGAAACCGTCTTTAACTCAGCAAAGCAGGGCAGCATACTGCGCGAGGGCATGACAGTCGTTATCGCAGGAAAGCCCAATGCGGGGAAATCTAGCTTGCTGAACGCCTTAGCTGGAAGAGAATCTGCCATTGTCACCGATATCGCGGGTACCACCAGAGATGTACTAAGAGAAAATATTTTAATCGACGGTATGCCATTACATATCATAGATACCGCCGGCTTGCGCGATAGCGAAGATCCTGTGGAACTAGAAGGCATAAAACGCGCCTGGGCAGAAATAAGCAAAGCTGATCGTATACTACTTGTCATCGACAGCAAAAATATCGAGAGCGACGAAGCAATTATTCCGCCCGAATTTAATGTATTTGTTAAACAAAAGAAAATAAGTCTGATCTACAATAAATGCGATTTAACGGGTCAAACAGCACGATTACAGGACGATGCAATAAGCCGCATTTACCTTTCAGCGAAGCACAACCAGGGCATCGATACCCTTAGAGAGCATTTAAAATCTTGCGTCGGCTACGAAGGTAGTGACACCCCCTTTATTGCCCGTCGCCGCCACATAGATGCCTTAGAGCGAGGCCGCAGCCATATTTTAAGCGGTGAGCAACAGCTCCTTACATACAACGCCGGAGAACTTTTAGCAGAAGAACTACGCTTAGCACAAAATTCTCTTGCTGAGATTACCGGCGAATTTAGCTCAGACGATCTTCTCGGACGTATTTTTTCCAGTTTCTGCATCGGAAAATAAAGCCCCCACGATGCACATCTTCAATAGCGAATAATGCGCAATAAGGACTACACTTAAAGTCGTTCCAGCGTACCAAAGGATTGCCGATGCACCGACTTACCCTAACACGCAGCCTGACTCTCTGCGCCGTTGCCTTCTCGCTTTGTCCCCCCGTCAACGCGAGCTTATGGAATCCAGACGAACTTCCCGTCGTACTCACCCCCGCTAGGCTTAAACAGAACCGCAGCGAAGTTCCTGCCAGTGTGAGCGTCATTGACCGCGTTATGATCACGGCTTCTGGCCTAAGGGATATCCCAGAACTTTTCCGTCTGATACCTGGAACCTCTGTAGGTGCTAGAGACGGGTGGAATTATGTAGTGAGCTATCACGGCACGAACTACCGGGATTCTCGTCGCATGCAAGTCCTCATCGACGGTCGGTCTGTGTATCAGTCAGGATTAGCTACCGTTGACTGGAACGATATACCCATCACTATACAAGACATCGAGCGAATCGAAGTAGTGCGCGGGCCTTCCAGCGCAAGTTACGGTGCCAACGCCTTTCTCGGTGTCATTAATATTATTACCCGCCATCCAAGCGATATAAACGAATATGAACTCAATGTTCTCCGAGGAACGGAAAGTACCGAAAACTACCGACTAAGCCACGCAAATGAATTTTTGAATGGCACGCTCCGATTTACTGTGGCCAGTAATCACGACGACGGCTTCGATATAGACAAAGACGGTAACGAGCGTTTAGACAGTAAATCGAACCAGCTCTTCAATGCCCGCTACGAAGCCCTTATTAACAATTACGCCATTAGCGTAGGTGTTGGCTATAAGTCCGGTGAAATCACAGACGACCTTGCAGACGAAGACGTAACACAACCATATGCAGAAACCGACGATTACTATCTATCAGCTACCATAGAAAAAGAACTTTCTGAAGTGCACCAATTAGCCATACAATATGATTTTTCAGCTCAGAAACAAATACGCCGCTGGAGTGCCGAATTACCACCTTCCTTAATCGGACTAGACGATAACCCCTCACCACTTGTACGCGGCGACGCGAATGAAGATTTACGCAGCGGTAGACAAGACATCGATTTTCAAGATACTTATATTTGGAGCGACGGCCTAAAAACAGTTACCGGTGTCCACCTAAGAAGATCACGGGTATCGTCAGAAACATACTATGGCAGGACACTCACAAGTAATAACTACCAGTTATTTTTTAATATTGAAAAAAATATCACGGATAAATTTACAGTCAATACCGGTGGGTCTTACGAATATGAGCAAAGCGTCGGCAAGAACTTTTCACCTCGGATTGCCGCCCACTATCATATAAATAAAAATAGTAGTTTTAGAGCTATTTACTCAAAAGCAATACGAACCCCGGATTTATTGGAAACATCCGCAAACTGGACATATACCGCACGCAATGTAACGCCCGCATCAAACGGCAAAACAGAAGGTATACTTCTGTTAACTGCAAAAGGTAATCCCAACGTCAAACCTGAAAAAATTGAATCTAAAGAAATAGGCTACTACGGAAATTTCAATAAATACCATCTTCAATGGGATGTAAAAATATTTTATGATAAGTTGAATCAGCTAATATCAAATTCAATAGCCCTCGAAAGATTCAACCCCGTTAATGGCGGCAACTTAATGCAATCAGGCATTGAAACTGAAATTGACTATAGACCAAATAGAAAATGGTTAGTCCACATTAGTTATGCTTTCATAAAAAGTAAGGCACATAGCAATAGCGGTCTGGCATTTACACCAAGTACTGAAACTAGCTTTACCCCTAAAAATTCGGGTAGCGCACTCATAAGCTATCGCACGAACGACAATATTCAAGTCTCATTCGCACAATACTATGCGCGATCAATAGGTACTTCTCAGAATAAATATTCTCGCAGTGATATACGATTATCTAAAATTATTAACTCTTCAGACAGCGAAATAGAAATATCATACTCAGGCCAATATAGACACGACGACGACAGTGAGCTGCTCAGTAGTAATATCTACAAAAAAGATCTTCGTCAATTTATTGGAATAAATTTTCGGTACTAGTATCTACGCGAGTCATGGATTAGCCTCTTGGTAAAACTACTTTACGGGCTAGTAATAACAACGTTGGTTTTAATATCAACCTTGGCCTATAGCGATGATAAAATTATCGTCGATCTCATACTGCCTGTAAAAAATAACACATTAGATGTGTTATCAAAAAA
Source organism: Zhongshania sp. (assembly GCF_047636175.1). GTDB lineage: Bacteria > Pseudomonadota > Gammaproteobacteria > Pseudomonadales > Spongiibacteraceae > Spongiibacter. The sequence continues at coordinate 80,887 of NZ_JBLIKC010000007.1, forward strand.
AATTACTGACAATCCATACTTTACCGTTCACTCATATATAAATACCCTGCCCGAAGATGATTCCAAAGGTGATATCTTAATCATCGTGTCCGATAAATTGCTTTCGTTATTATCAGATAATAGCTATAAGGCAAAATTCGCGCTTTATGTAAACTCTCTTACATATCGCAAGAAAGAGCCTGAGCATACAGCCGCACTATTTTCAGACCAACCTTTATTTAGGCAAGTTTCCCTAATAGAAGCTATTTTTAATGGCAAGCCAATACAGCTTGGTATAGCCTACCAAAATATAAGTTACGAAAAAATATTAGACGAACTTAGTAACACATTCCCTTCGATGAAAATAAATATTAAAAAAATTGATAATATCAATATTATTAGATCAATTAATAAAGTCATCCAGAAAAATGATGTACTGCTAAGTACAGCTGAAAAAAATATATATAATTCTGAAACTATACGGCCTATTTTACTTAGTAGTTACCGACACCAAACATTGGTTATTGGACCCACTGAAGGATTTGTCAATGCGGGGGCACTGGGAACAATATTGTCTACACCTGATCAATATATCTTAGATATTATAGAAATGGTAAATCAGTATATAGAAAATAAAACATTACCTCCTTCACAATATCCGAGCAACTTCACTGTTAAAATAAACTATAACGTTGCCGAATCTCTTGGCCTTAATCTTCCTACAGAAGAGGAATTAAGAATTCTAATCCCCAATAGGAGACTAGAATAACTATGCTAATTAAATTAGGAAGAAACACTCTATTCCGACAAATACTTATAGCCGGAGTTTCACCCGCGTTATTGGTTTTTCTTTCTCTATTTACTTATTCACTTGTTACGCGCCTTAACGATGCTGCTCTGAATCAAAAAGAAATTGCTACCAAGGTAGCAGAAAATATTGCTACTTCTAGCGAACTTGCCATTATAAGCGGCAACGAAAAAGAACTTAAATACATTATCAGGTCTGCTTTAACAGAAGATGTAATCGCTATAACTGTAGTTAACTCACTAACAAAAAAAACCATCTACCTAAAAAACAATAATACCAAATACAAATCTGTAGAAATAATAACCGTACCCATATATCAAAGTAGCATCAATATCAGTGACTCTTTTACTGGCGAAGAGAGCATTAATAAAGAATCAATTAGAGAGATAGGTCTCGTTACTCTTGAAAAATCTAAAGAACAGTTATCTAAACTACAAAGCAGAATCATAATAGTATCTAGCTCAATAGCCGCTATGTCCTTTTTCTTTTGTATTGTTCTAGCTTGGGTTATAAGCCGTCGATTATCAAAACCGCTGGCTGAAATTAATATATTTACAAAAAATATAGCGGCGGGAAATCTCGGAATTCGTCTTGATGTCGAAGGTGAAGGTGAGCTCGGTGAGCTACAAAATCATATAAATGAAATGGCCAAGAGTTTAGATACGCAGAAAAAAGAGCTCGAACATCGCTTCGCAGAACTGCAGTCAGCAAAAAAAGAAGCAGATGAAGCTAATAAAGCAAAGAGTTTATTTTTAGCAACAATGACACATGAATTAAGGACACCAATGAACGGCGCCCTGGGAATGCTGCAACTGTTATCAACGACAGACGTAAACTCAGAACAAAGTAATTATATCGACATTGCTATAAATTCAAGTGAGCATCTTCTAAATATTGTTAATGATATTCTTGATTTTTCCAAAATAGAAAAAGGAGAACTTAAGCTGGAGAAGCGCCTTTGTTCACCAGCTGCATTGTTTGATGTAATACTCAGGCCGCTTGAATATGAAGCCAATAAGAACGGCATCGACTTCAATTACAGTATTGCCCCTGAGTTAAAATCAGTAAAAGTTTACGTAGACGATGTACGTGTTCGTCAAATCATCCTAAACCTGGCTTCCAACGCTGTTAAATTCACTCACCGTGGAAAGGTCACCATTACCTTGTCGAGCGAAAAACGTGACCAAGAGCATTTATGCTTAACACTCTGTGTTAATGACACCGGCATCGGTATTGCCGCTTCGGATCAAGCTATTATTTTCGACAGTTTCAGACAAGCCGATGGATCAAATCAACGGCGCTACGGTGGCTCCGGTTTAGGTCTCGCTATTGTAAAGCGCCTATGTGAACTAATGGATGCAGATTTGACGATGAATAGTAAACTTGGCGAGGGCACACAATTTACTATCAATTTGAAATGTCAGTACGAATCACAACGAATTGAAGACCCTATCGTCACCCCTCAAAATATTCTTCTCGGTAAAAGTGTTCTTATTGTCGAAGACAACCCCGTCAACCAAATGCTAGTAGCGAACATCGTAAAGCATTGGAATATGACCGCAATCACCGCAAACAATGGCAAGGAGTGCCTAATCGAATTACAGCGCCAACCCATCGATATCGTCTTAATGGACCTACAGATGCCTGTAATGGACGGCTATGAGGCCAGCAGACAAATACGTCTACTAACAGGTTTCAAGTCTCTGCCTATTATTGCGCTCACCGCGAATAACGTCCAAGAAGACAAAGAGCGCTGCTTCTCTATTGGAATGAATGACTTTCTAAGAAAGCCTGTATCACTCAGTCTTTTAAAGGAAAAAGTCAGCTATTGGCTAAGCCAAGTAGAGTAGTTAAACGTTAGTTAAGGCTGTGGATAAATACTCTTAATATAGCCCCTTACCCACAGGCAGAATAAAAGCGCTAAGTTATCCACATTCCGTCCACCGTCCCTACCCATGATTTTGACATCTTATATGTGGATAAAAGACCCACTTATCATTAATATAAAATGATATTAATCATGCAGTTAACTAAGTTATCAACAAAATACCGTTTCTTAATAACTATATTTAATATAAGTAACTAAGATATAAAGACTATATATGTATATATACAATAAAATTAAACATACTTGATTAAAAATTCACCAATTCATTGCAGGTCTGATAGATCCACGTATAATTTCGCGTCTTCATTCAAACTCATTCTCAGGTGTTTCGTGGATTATCCGCAAAGCTACGATGTTATTGTTATCGGCGGTGGCCATGCCGGTACGGAGGCTGCGCTTGCCGCTGCACGCATGGGTTGTGCCACGCTATTACTTACCCACAATATTGAAACTCTGGGGCAAATGTCCTGTAATCCAGCTATTGGGGGCATTGGTAAGAGTCATCTAGTAAAAGAAATAGATGCTTTAGGTGGCGCCATGGCAAAAGCAACTGACCTTGGTGGTATTCAATTTAGAATATTAAATGCTCGCAAAGGGCCAGCTGTTAGAGCTACGCGCGCCCAAGCAGATCGGGTGCTTTACAAGGCAGCTATACGCACTCTCCTAGAGAACCAGGAAAATCTCGCTATTTTCCAGCAGGCTGTAGACGACCTTATTGTTGAGAATGATGAAGTTCGTGGTGTCGTTACGAATATAGGTTTGCGGTTTTACAGTAAAACTGTGGTGTTAACCGCGGGTACCTTCCTTGGCGGCAAAATTCATATCGGCTTAGACAATCACAGCGGTGGCAGAGCCGGAGACCCACCATCACTAGCCTTGGCGCAAAGGTTGCGGCAATTGCCGTTTCGGGTTGACCGACTAAAAACAGGTACACCACCTAGAATTGACGCTAAAACGGTTAATTTTGACGGCCTAGAAGCACAATGGGGAGATACTCCCAGGCCCGTAATGTCTTATTTAGGTAATAAAGGCCAACACCCACAGCAAGTTTGTTGCTGGATTACCCATACCAACGAGGAAACCCACGCTATTATTCGCGGTGGTTTAGATCGCTCTCCCATGTATACCGGCGTTATCGAGGGTATTGGTCCACGTTATTGCCCGTCTATAGAAGATAAGGTTCATCGTTTCGCCGATAAAAATTCTCATCAGATATTTATAGAGCCAGAAGGCTTAAATACCCATGAACTGTATCCAAATGGCATATCAACAAGTTTACCTTTTGATGTTCAGCTCAATCTTGTTAGATCAATAAAGGGCTTTGAAAACGCTCATATGACCCGAGCGGGCTATGCCATTGAATATGATTATTTTGAACCACGAGATTTAAAATACTCACTAGAAACTAAATTTGTTGCTGGTCTATTTTTTGCTGGCCAGATTAACGGCACTACCGGTTATGAAGAGGCGGCCGCGCAAGGCTTGTTGGCGGGGGCTAATGCGGCACTACTCGCTCAGGGACGCGATGCCTGGTGTCCTCGCAGAGATGAAGCCTATATTGGGGTACTGGTCGACGATTTAATCACCATGGGTACTCGTGAACCGTATCGCATGTTTACCTCACGAGCAGAATATCGTTTGCTATTACGCGAGGACAACGCTGATTTACGCTTAACTGAAAAAGGCCGAGAGCTCGGGCTAGTAGACGATACCCGCTGGGCAGCATTTTCTGAAAAACGCGAGAATATTGAGCGTGAACGCTCTCGCTTGGCATCTTTTTGGGTGCAGCCGGGCAGTGCAGCCGCAGGGGCACTAGACGCGAAAATAGAAAAACCGCTGAGCCATGAATACAATTTGTTAGACCTCTTAAAGCGGCCTGAATTAAAATACGCCGATATAGCCGCATTAGTGGCAAGCCCCGAAACCCCCGTTTGCGATCAGGTAACAGAGCAGATTGAAATAGGGGTTAAATACGCAGGGTATATTGATAGGCAAAAAGAAGAGATAGAGCGTTTGCGACGTTACGAGAATACCAGATTGCCGCTTGATTTCGATTATGCCGTTATCGAAGGGCTCTCGAATGAAGTTAAGCAAAAACTAGGTGACACCCGTCCAATGACTTTGGCGCAGGCATCTAGAATTGCTGGTGTTACCCCGGCGGCAGTATCCTTACTATTGATTTACTTAAAAAAACGCGGATTGTTAGATAGGAAATCAGCCTGAGTGGAAGGAATTAAAACAAGGCTGCTAACAGGAATAGCAGAACTAGGCCTGGTTGTTAGTAATCAACAGTCTGAATTATTGATTAACTACCTGATTTTATTGCAGAAATGGAATAAGGCCTATAATCTCACGGCCATTCGAGATTTAGATGCGATGGTCAGCAAGCATCTTCTTGATAGTTTAAGCATAGCGCCTTATTTGCAGGGCAACCGTTATTTAGACGTCGGCACGGGCGCGGGTTTACCGGGTATACCACTGGCGATTCTATATCCGGATAAACAATTTTCGCTATTGGACAGCAATGGCAAAAAAACCCGGTTTTTGATTGAGGCGCGCCAGCAACTCAAGCTCCTCAATGTTAGTATTCACTCTGAGCGTGCAGAGCTTTTTCAGCCAGAAGAACCCTATGATGGTGTTCTGTCACGAGCATTCGCCTCCTTGCTCGATATGGTTAACGGCTGTGAAAAGCACTTAGCTCCGGGTGGCCGCTTATATGCCATGAAGGGAGTTTTTCCTGATACCGAGTTGAGTCAGCTTCCAAAACACTTTATCGTCGAGCATTCATACTCGTTGTCGGTGCCAAATGTAGACGAAGATCGCCATTTGTTGGTGCTCGGCCGTTGCTAATTCTTTGGCTTCAAAGTAGAAATTAAAGGAAACCCCGTGGCCAAGGTATACGCAATTACCAATCAGAAAGGTGGTGTCGGTAAAACGACGACTAGCGTAAATTTGGCCGCCTCCTTGGCAGCAACTAAACGCCGTATTTTATTGGTTGATCTCGATCCACAGGGCAATGCCACAATGGGATGTGGTATCGACAAAAGTAGTCTTGAATATTCTGTCTACGATGTCTTGGTCGCTAGTAAGCCGGTCACAGAGTGCATTGTAGAGGCTACAGACTTCGGTTTTTCAATACTCCCTTCAAACCAAGACCTCACTGCCGCAGAGGTAGAGTTAATCAATGAAATCGGTCGAGAATTTCGTCTTCGAGAGGCGCTCGCCGTGGTTGCTGATCAATATGATTATATTTTGATCGACTGTCCGCCATCACTGAACATGCTGACTGTGAACGCCCTGGCGGCGTCAACCGGTGTCGTTATTCCAATGCAGTGTGAATATTATGCGCTGGAAGGCTTAAGCGCCTTAATAAATACTATTAATCGCGTCAAGCAGCTAATAAATCCAACCTTAGAAATTATGGGCATATTGCGGACAATGTACGACGGCCGCAATAGTTTAACTAACCAAGTGACCGACGAATTACGCCGCCATTTTGGTGATAAGGTTTACAGCACGGTAATACCGCGAAACGTGAGACTGGCTGAAGCACCCAGCCACGGACTGCCCATTTTATTTTATGATAAGCAATCTAAGGGCGCTTTGGCCTATTTAGCATTAGCCGGAGAGATATTACGGCGATCGGCGGCTACTGACATTAGCGCCAATACACAGGCTGAACATATTCATGGTTAAAAAAAGAGGATTGGGGCGCGGCCTCGACGCACTGCTTGGGGCTTCAGCAACACCGGTAACGATAAACCGGGAAGTAGATTTTGCTCTAATTGATAGCGCAAATAATGCTCAGCCTGATTCGGTAGCGCCAGCCATCGATGGCACCCTGCGTAATTTACCAATAGAATTTATGCAGCGTGGCCGCTATCAACCGCGCCGCGATATGCAACCAGAAGCGCTGGAAGAACTCGCTAACTCGATCCGCTCACAGGGCATAATGCAGCCGATCGTGGTACGCCCGATTGAGGGTGGTCGCTATGAAATTATTGCCGGCGAGCGTCGCTGGCGCGCATCTCAGTTGGCGGGCTTAGACTCAGTCCCGGCATTGATTCGCGACGTTGCAGATGAAGCTGCGGCAGCTATGGCGCTAATTGAAAATTTGCAGCGTGAAGACCTAAACCCAATGGAAGAAGCACTAGCCATGGTGCGTCTGCAAAAAGAATTTGAGTTAACTCACGCTGAAATAGCTCAATTAGTGGGTAAATCCCGCACCACTATCACCAACTTATTGCGTCTTACTGGGCTTCGAGAAGAAGTCCAAAAATTATTGGAAAATGGCGATATTGAAATGGGGCACGCCCGCGCCCTGCTCGGTGTGGCCCAAGAACAGCAATCTGCTGCGGCATCCATGGTCGTTAGCAAAGGCTTGTCAGTGCGACAAACTGAAGCCTTAGTGAGAAGGCTAGCGGAAGAGAGTATCAGCGATAAACCGAAAAAGCCGAACACCCTTGATCCCGATGTAAAACAATTACAGGAAACATTGTCTGAACGTTTGGGTTCGCCAGTCTCAATCCAACACAGTGCGAAAGGGCGCGGCACTCTAACAATCAAATATAGTAATCTCGATGAACTCGATGGCATTCTTAATCATATAAAATAGCTTATTTTGTGTGCGAGGTGACTATTCTCACCATGATGTAGTGTTTTTAAGAAATTCCTTATCTCGAGATACAGTTAAATTATTGATTGCTATAGGTTAAATAGATTTGGTGAATACATGATATTAATATCATAAGCGCTTAAATTGGTTGAACATTAACCATATAGCCCCTATAATTTGCCCCGATTTTTGGATAACAAGCACGAGCACAAAATCGGCCATATTTGGCAACAGCGGTGGCATTATGACAGCAGGAAATGAGCGGGAAAATCCGCGGGCTGCTCGTAAAATATTAAAACCACCGATACTGAAAATATACGGTTTTCAATGTGCGCTTGTGCTACTAGCCAGTGCCATACTGTTTCCTCTGGATAAGGTAACGGCCTATTCCGCAGTCATCGGGGGAATGATTTCCGTTGTGCCGAATGCGTATTTCGCGCGCCAAGTGTTTCGCTACGCTGGTGCTGCTTTTGCTCGGGAAGTCGCTCGGTCATTTTACCGAGGTGAATCCGGAAAATTTGTGTTAACACTGGCTTTATTTGCTGCCACGTTTGCACTGGTTCAGCCCTTACAGGTATTTGTCCTATTCATGACATACCTAAGCATTATGCTGCTGAATGCGGTAATACTTGCCCGCTATGCTTTATTGGGCAACAGAATTTAAAACTTTGGTCAACGCGTTAACATTTACGAGAGTGACACATGGCAGGTGAATCGCAATCCACCGTTGGTTATATCCAGCATCATCTTACTAATCTGACCTATGGCAAATTGCCAGCGGGCTATGAACGCCTTGACGACGAAGGTCACGTTCATGAAGTGCTATCACAAGATATATGGACCATTGCCCACAGTGGTGCGGAAGCGTCAGATATGGGGTTCATGGCTATTCATGTCGATTCCATGTTGTGGTCTATTGGTCTTGGCTTCTTGTTTCTATTAATTTTTGCTCGCATCGCCAAGCGCGCCCACAGCGGTGTTCCTCGCGGGGCTCAAAATTTGTTAGAAATGATAGTTGGGTTTATTGATCAGACTGTTAAAGATGGATTCCATCATAAAAATGCCATGATAGCGCCTATGGCACTAACCATCTTCATATGGATTATTCTGATGAATGCCATGGATTTGGTGCCGGTGGATTGGATACCGATGTTTATGGCTTGGGTAACAGGTGACCCGCACTTCTTCTTTAAAGTGGTGCCGACAACTGATCCAAATGTAACCTTGGGCATGGGTTTCACTGTCTTTGGATTGATGGTCTACTTCACCATTGCCAAAAAAGGCTTTATGGGCTTTGTTAAAGAGTTAACACTGCACCCGTTTCACAGCCCAAAATGGTACGTCAATATTTTACTAGTGCCGATTAACTTTGCACTGGAAGCCATATCTTGGATTTCTAAACCAATCTCTCTGGGTTTGCGGTTATTCGGCAATATGTATGCCGGTGAAATGATATTTATCTTGATTGCGACGATGTTTGGTGCCGGTTTGGTACTTGGTATATTCGCTGGTGTGTTGCAGTGGGCGTGGGCGGTATTCCACATTCTTGTTATTACACTACAAGCTTTCGTCTTTATGGTGTTGACCATTGTATATATGGCAACGGCGCACCAAATTGAAGAAGAAGACCAGTTTCACTGATTAACATTTTTATTAACTTAAAGTTGAAAGTAGGAGAACTACCATGGGTTTAGCACTGATCGCTGTTGCTTTGATGATTGGTTTTGGCGCACTGGGAACTGCAATTGGTTTTGCAATCCTGGGCGGTAAGTTGCTGGAAGGTTCAGCACGTCAGCCAGAATTAGCACCAATGTTGCAAGGTAAAATGTTCCTTATCGCTGGTCTGCTTGATGCAGTTCCAATGATTGGCGTTGGTATTGCAATGTACGTTCTGTTTGTTGTTGTTCCAGGTTTGCCAGTTTAATTGCCTGTAGCTAATAAACACCAACAGCAAATTCATACAGCAGAGGTATCGGCGTGAATATTAATCTCACACTGATTGGACAATCGATCAGCTTTCTGTTCTTTGTGTGGTTCTCCTACAAGTTTGTATGGGGTGCTATTCGCACGGCGATGGATGAGCGTGAAAAGCAAATCGCTGATGGTCTGGACGCTGCAGATCGCGCCGGTCGTGATCTTGAGCTTGCTCAAGAGAAAGCGACTAAGCATTTGCGCGAAGCGAAAGTAGATGCATCAGGCATTATTGATGCAGCTAACAAGCGCGCTAGCCAGATTGTTGAAGAAGCAAAAGACGTAGCACGAACTGAGGGCGAACGCCTGAAAGCGGCTGCTGAAGCACAGATTGAACAAGATGTGAATCGCGCGAAAGAACAGCTGCGTTCACAAGTTTCAAAACTGGCTCTGGTTGGCGCTGAAAAAGTGCTTGAAGCATCTATCGATGAGTCTATCCACAAAGACATGGTCGATAAGCTGGCCGCAAGCCTTTAAGCGAGGTTGATCATGGCGGAATTAAGCACAACAGCTAGACCTTATGCTAAAGCGGCTTTTGAGTACGCTTTAGCGGCATCGTCGTTAGGCGAATGGTCTGTCATGCTGGCAACAGCAGCAGCCGTCGCACAACATGCGGAAGTGAAAAAGTTTTTAAGCTCTCCGGCGATGACAACCGAACAGCAAGCTCAGATGTTTATCGATGTCTGCGCTGATACATTTAATGCTGGCGGCAAAAATTTCATCAAGATTCTGGCAGAAAACAAGCGCTTAGAGTTACTTCCTACTATTAGCGAATTGTTTGAAGCGCAAAAGTCCATCCAAGAACGCATAGTGGATGTGGAACTGACTACAGCGTTCGCGCTGGACTCAGAGTCTGAGAAGCGTCTTGTTGAAGTTTTAAGCAAAAAATTGGCACGCGAAGTCAACGTTCACACTACCATCGATCCTTTATTATTGGGCGGTGTCGTTGTGAAAGCCGGTGATTTGGTAATAGATGGCTCGGTGCGCGGTCGCTTAGCGAAACTCGCTGAAGCATTAAATTCTTGAGCGTAAAGAGAATAGGATTGAGGAACAGAGCATGCAGCAACTGAATCCATCCGAGATTAGCGATATTATCAAACAGCGCATCGACAATTTAGATGTGTCTGCTCAGGCCCAGAATGAGGGCACGGTAGTATCCGTATCAGACGGTATCGTACGTATCCACGGTTTAACCGATGTGATGTACGGTGAAATGATAGAGTTTGAAGGTGGCCGTTTTGGTATGGCCCTTAACCTTGAGCGCGACTCTGTAGGTGCCGTTGTATTAGGCGACTACCTTGGAATAGCCGAAGGTCAAACCTGTAAATGTACAAACCGGATCTTAGAAGTACCCGTTGGACCGGAATTGCTTGGTCGCGTCGTTGACGCGCTGGGTAACCCTATCGACGGTAAAGGTCCTATTAACGCGAAAATAACCGACGCAGTTGAAAAAGTTGCTCCGGGCGTAATTTGGCGTAAATCGGTAGACCAGCCTGTGCAGATCGGCTTGAAAGCCGTTGACGCGATGGTGCCAATTGGTCGTGGCCAGCGCGAGCTTATCATTGGTGACCGCCAAATCGGTAAAACCGCAATTGCGATCGATGCCATCATTAACCAGAAATCTTCTGGTATTAAATGTGTGTACGTTGCAATTGGTCAGAAAGCATCTTCTATAGCTGCAGTTGTGCGGAAATTAGAAGAGCACGGCGCTATGGATCACACAGTTGTGGTTGCAGCTACCGCGTCTGACCCAGCGTCTATGCAGTTTATCGCACCGTTCACCGGCTGTACTATTGGTGAGTATTACCGAGATCGCGGCGAAGATGCACTCATCATCTATGATGATTTGACCAAGCAGGCTTTCGCCTATCGTCAAATTTCGCTGTTGTTACGGCGCCCACCAGGCCGTGAAGCCTACCCCGGCGATGTATTTTACCTCCACTCACGGTTACTAGAGCGCGCAGCCCGCGTTTCAGAAGCTTACGTTGAGAAATACACCGACGGTGAAGTGAAAGGTAAAACGGGATCACTAACGGCTCTGCCTATTATTGAGACCCAAGCAGGTGACGTTTCGGCTTTTGTACCGACTAACGTTATCTCTATTACCGACGGTCAGATCTTTGTCGAAACCGATATGTTTAACTCCGGTATTCGCCCAGCAATGAACGCGGGTGTATCAGTATCGCGAGTTGGTGGTGCGGCACAGACTAAGATTATTAAGAAATTATCTGGTGGTATTCGTACCGCATTGGCTCAGTACCGTGAATTGGCTGCGTTTTCGCAGTTCGCCTCTGATCTTGATGAAGCGACTAAAGCTCAGCTTTCAAATGGTGAGCGCGTTACCGAGCTGATGAAGCAGAAACAGTATAGCCCCCTCAGTATTGCTGAAATGGGTCTGTCTTTGTACTGCGCTAACGAAGGCCACTTGAAAAACGTTGAAGTTGCTAAGGTTCTAGACTTTGAATCAGCAATTCTATCTTTCGCCAATAGCGAATACGCTGCGGTTATGAAAGACATCAACGAAAGCGGTAGCTGGAACGCGGAACTGGAAGGCAAGTTCAAAGAACTCGTTGAAAAGTTCAAGTCAACTCAGACTTGGTAAGACGTTAAGCTGCGCGCAAGCGCAGCTTTTCTGCTTGAGGATTGTTGAATCATGGCAGGTGCAAAAGAGATACGCACCCAAATATCCAGCATCAAGAGCACGCAAAAGATCACTAGCGCCATGGAAATGGTTGCGGCGAGTAAAATGCGTAGAGCTCAAGATCGTATGGAATTGGGTAAACCCTATTCACAGCGCATGCGCGCAGTGGTAGGCCATATCGCCAATGCTAATCCAGAGTACCGTCATCAGTATATGGTTGAACGGGAAGTTAAGCGTGTCGGCTATATTATAGTTTCTACTGACCGCGGACTGTGTGGTGGCTTGAATACTAATGTGTTCAAAAAAGCCATAAAAGCTATGCAAGCTTGGTCGGAAGAGAACGTAGAAATTGATTTGTGCTTATTAGGCAGCAAGGCCGGCGCATTTTTCAAGAGCCACGGCGGTAATGTGGTAGCAGCGAGAAAAGACATGGGTGAAGCGCCCAGTGTTGCGGACTTGATTGGTAGCGTTAAGATCATGCTTGATGCATACGGCGAAGGCAAAATTGACCGTCTGTATTTGGTTGGTAATGAGTTTGTTAATACCATGACTCAGAACCCATTTGTAAGTCAGTTATTGCCTCTGGAAGCAGAGCAAGATGACAGCCTAAAGCATCACTGGGATTATCTTTACGAGCCCAACCCTGAAGAATTATTGGACGGCTTGTTGACTCGCTATGTCGAATCGCAGGTTTACCAGACAGTGGTTGAGAACGGTGCCTGTGAACAGGCTGCACGTATGATCGCAATGAAGGGCGCGACCGACAATGCTGGAGATATTATCGACGGCCTGCAGCTGGTTTACAACAAGGCGCGTCAGGCAGCGATTACCCAGGAACTGTCAGAAATAGTGAGTGGTGCGGCAGCAGTCTAGCCGTAAATAGCTTTCACCACTGAAACAGAATTTGATTATTTAAGGTTTTGAAGAGGAACCGGACATGAGTAGCGGACGTATCGTACAAGTTATCGGCGCCGTTATCGACGTGGAATTTCCACGCGATGCGGTACCACAGATTTATGATGCACTGTTGGTTACTGACAGCGGTTTGACGCTGGAAGTGCAGCAGCAATTAGGAGACGGCGTAGTTCGTACTATCGCTCTCGGTTCTTCTGAAGGATTGCGTCGTGGTCTAGATGTTACCAATACCAATGACAAGATCCTGGTACCTGTGGGCATTGAAACCCTCGGCCGTATCATGGATGTACTTGGTAATCCTATTGATGAGTGTGGGCCTATTGGTGAAAAAGAGCGTATGCCAATTCACCGTGACGCCCCTGCCTACGAAGAATTAGCTGCGTCTTCTGAGCTGCTAGAAACGGGTATTAAGGTTATCGACCTGGTTTGTCCTTTCGCCCGCGGTGGTAAAGTTGGTCTATTCGGTGGTGCGGGTGTTGGTAAAACCGTAAACATGATGGAGCTGATTAACAACATCGCAACCGAGCACAGCGGCTTGTCGGTATTTGCTGGTGTTGGTGAGCGTACTCGTGAAGGTAATGACTTCTACCACGAAATGCAGGAAGCTGGCGTTGTAAACGTTAAAGAATTCAGCAAATCTAAAGTAGCAATGGTTTACGGTCAGATGAACGAGCCACCGGGTAACCGGTTACGAGTAGCTCTGACAGGTTTGACCATGGCGGAAAAATTCCGTGACGAAGGCCGTGACGTACTATTATTTATTGATAACATCTATCGCTATACTCTGGCTGGTACAGAAGTATCTGCACTGTTAGGTCGTATGCCATCAGCGGTAGGTTATCAGCCTACACTGGCGTCAGAGATGGGTGCTCTTCAGGAGCGTATCACCTCAACCAAAAGCGGTTCTATCACGTCGATTCAAGCTGTATATGTACCTGCGGATGATTTGACTGACCCAGCGCCAGCAACTACGTTCGCTCACTTGGATTCAACCGTTACACTGAGCCGAGATATCGCGTCTAAAGGTATTTACCCTGCAGTAGATCCATTGGATTCCACCTCACGTCAGTTGGATCCACTGATCATTGGTGTAGAGCACTATGAAGTCGCTCGTGGTGTACAGATGGTATTACAGCGTTATAAAGAGCTGAAAGATATCATCGCCATCCTAGGTATGGATGAGCTGTCTGAGGAAGATAAAAAGACAGTTGAACGCGCACGTAAAATTGAGCGTTTCTTGTCACAGCCTTTCCATGTTGCTGAAATATTCACCGGCAGCCCAGGTAAGTATGTATCTTTGAAAGATACTATTGCTGGTTTTAAAGGCATTCTCGGCGGTGATTACGATCATCTTCCAGAGCAGGCTTTCTACATGGTTGGTACTATCGACGAAGCAATCGAGAAAGCGGCTAAACTGTAAGCTCGCGCAAGCGAGCTTTATGCCTAAGAGGCTATAAATATGGCTATGACTATTCATTGTGACATCGTGAGTGCAGAAGCAGAGTTGTTCTCTGGTCGTGCCAAGCTGATTGTTGCCAACGGTACTCAGGGTGACCTGGGTGTGACCTATGGTCACGCGCCCTTGCTAACATCCTTGGAACCCGGTCCGATACGTATCGTTCAAGATAACGGCGAAGAGATTATTTTCTACGTCTCTGGCGGATTTCTGGAAGTACAGCCCAATGTGGTGAGTATTCTTGCAGATACTGCTATCCGTGCTGGAGACCTCGACGAGGCATCAGCAATGGAAGCGCAGAAACATGCTCAACAGGCGATGTTAGATCAGAGTGGGGATATCGACTACTCACGGGCTGCAGCTCAATTGGCAGCGGCATCGGCTCAGCTCCGGACCTTACAGCAAATTCGTAAGTCACTGAGTAAATAATACGGTTTTCCATATTAAGAAAAGGGCGGCTCTGGCCGCCCTTTTTTGTTTCCGTTACTATCTCCCGTTACAGTGTCCCGATTACTAAAATACGTATCACCGCTAAGGGTTTAATAATGACATTAGACGTAGTGATTCTGGCCGCCGGCCAGGGAAGCCGCATGCGCTCCAAGCTACCGAAAGTACTGCATGAAATTGCTGGCCGAAGTATGCTTATGCACGTGGTTGAGGTGGCAGCAAAGATCAGCGCTGATAATACTCATATTGTAATTGGCCATGGCGCAGACCTCGTTAAAAAGAGCATTCCCAACCACACAGTGAAGTGGTCGCTACAGACAGAACAAAAAGGCACCGGTCACGCCGTTGCACAAGCGCTCCCCGCCATCGAAGATGACGCCCAAGTTATTATTCTTTACGGCGATGTACCATTAATATCGGCAGAAACCCTAAGCGCTCTATTAGACTATAAGGCCGCTAATGCTCTATCTCTACTCACGGTAAAGCTGGCGGACCCAAGCGGTTACGGGCGCATTATTCGCGAGGCCAACGACCAAGTTGTTGCCATTGTTGAACAGAAAGATGCCAGCGCTCAGCAGTTAGCCATAAACGAAGTCAACACCGGAATTATGGCAACATCAGCGCACAATCTTAAGCGTTGGCTGCCACTACTTAAATCAAACAATGCCCAAGGTGAATATTATCTAACGGATATCGTCGCCATGGCGGTGGCGGACAATATCCCCATCGTTGTTTGTCACGCTAGCCACCCAATGGAAGTTCAGGGCGCCAATAATAGACTCCAATTACAGCAGTTAGAGCGCTTCTATCAACAGCTAGCAGCTAATGCACTGATGGCTGGTGGCGCAACACTTGCTGACGCTACACGTATCGACATTCGGGGTACCTTACAAACGGGAGAAGACGTTTATATAGACGTCAATTGCGTATTTGAAGGCGACGTCTCCCTAGGCGACGGCGTAAGAATAGGCCCGAATTGTCATATTATAAATTCCAAGGTATCACGTCATTGCGAAGTAAAATCTAATTCGGTTATTGAAGGCGCTGTCTTGGCGGAGTCATGCACTATTGGCCCCTTTGCTCGTTTGCGCCCCGGCACAGTGTTAGCCAGAGGCGTAAAAATTGGTAATTTTGTGGAAACCAAGAAAGCGAATATCGGGATAAATAGTAAAGTCAGCCATTTAAGTTATATCGGCGACGCCGAAATAGGACGTGATGTAAATATTGGCGCTGGTACGATAACGTGTAACTATGATGGCGTTAATAAATTTAAAACTCAAATAGCGGACAGCGTTTTTATTGGCTCAAATACCGCGCTAGTAGCCCCTGTAACAGTTGGCAAGGGAGCGACGGTTGGCGCTGGCTCAACGATCACCGGAAATATTGCTGAAGGCGAATTAGCCGTTGCTCGCGCTAAACAAAAAAATATTAGGTCATGGAAGCGTCCTGTTAAAAAGTCTCAGGATTAATCTGTAACAACATAATTTTATAAGGATAGTAACTATGTGTGGCATTGTGGGTGCAGTAGCACAGCGCGAAGTTTCCGGAATATTATTGGAAGGTTTGCGCCGCCTAGAATATCGTGGCTACGATTCTGCCGGCATGGCTATTATCGATCCATCAGGTGACATACAAAATCGCAAACGGGTCGGTAAAGTTCAAGTGCTGTCCGAGGAACTCATGGCTAGTCCATTACACGGACGAGTCGGTATTGCCCATACGCGGTGGGCCACCCACGGCCAGCCCTCGGAGATAAATGCGCATCCCCATTTATCTGGTGATATTGCCCTTGTTCATAACGGTATTATAGAAAATCACGCAGACCTGCGCCTTCGTTTAGAGAAGTTAGGCTACGTGTTTATTTCCCAAACAGACACCGAAACCATCGTTCATCTAATCCATCATTATTACAAAGATCAACAAAATCTGATGGCCGCACTTAAACTAACAATTGTTGATTTACATGGCGCCTACGGATTGGCGCTTATTAATACCGCGGAGCCAGAAAGAATATTGTGCGCACGCAAAGGTAGCCCCTTAGTAATTGGAATTGGTATTGGCGAGAATTTTATCGCATCAGATCAATTGGCCCTAAGGCAAGTCACCGATCGTTTTGTATATTTGGAAGAAGGTGATATCGCAGAAATTACACCCGATGAATATACTATTTATAATTCGGAATTTGTGCAGATCTCCCGAGAAATAACTCAAATAGATACCGCTGCCGACTCAGCTGATAAAGGCAATTATCGGCATTTTATGTTGAAAGAAATTTACGAACAGCCCGCGGTAATCCGCCGCTCTTTAGCGGGAAGATTAGGTAGTAAAAAGATTCTTATTGAGGCAATGGGTTCTCGTGCTGCGCCGATTCTCGAAAAAATTTCGTCTGTCCAAATAGTGGCCTGCGGCACAAGCTATCACGCGGGAATGGTAGCAAAATACTGGATAGAAGGCCTAGCAGGTGTTCCTTGCCGAGTAGAAGTTGCCAGTGAATTCCGCTATAGGAAATTTAAAGTTCAAGACAATACTCTCTTTGTGACTATCTCCCAGTCTGGTGAAACAGCAGATACCCTTGCCGCATTAAAAATGGCAAAAAACCTGGGTTATTCTGCATCACTTGCGGTTTGTAATGTGGCGCAAAGCTCACTAGTAAGAGAGTCTGACTTATATCTAATGACGGAAGCGGGACCGGAAATTGGTGTTGCATCGACAAAGGCGTTTACCACACAGTTAGTTGCTCTACTATTTTTAACCGTGGCACTGGGTCGACACCACGATATTACCGAAACCCAAGAGGAAGAGATCGTTAGCGCCTTAAATTCGCTTCCGGATTTATTGACTGAAACCTTGGCATTAAATTTAGATATAAAAGAAATGGCAAACGCCTTTGCTGATAAACATCACGCATTATTTCTCGGCCGTGGCGCCCAGTGGCCAGTTGCGATGGAGGGCGCCCTTAAGCTAAAAGAAATATCATATATTCATGCTGAGAGTTACCCAGCAGGCGAGCTTAAGCATGGCCCTTTAGCGCTGGTAGATGCGGATATGCCCGTTGTTGCGGTTGCGCCGAATAACCTGTTATTAGAGAAATTAAAATCAAATATTGAAGAAGTGCAGGCGCGTGGCGGGCAGCTATTTGTCTTCAGTGACAAAGCTGCCGGATTTAAGGCGGCTAAGGGCATGAATATTATCGAACTGCCGCACTCCAGTGATATTATCGCTCCGATTATATACACCGTACCACTCCAGCTACTGTCGTATCACGTTGCTATACTTAAAGGAACCGATGTTGATCAGCCGAGAAATTTAGCTAAATCAGTCACTGTGGAGTAGCGGGAAGCGATCAACAATAAAGTAATAAAATATTTATAGGTAGATAGCCCGAGCAGACTATTATTAAAAAATATCTGGTATTTTATGCTTATCCAGTTGGCCTTTAAATCAGTATTATTTTGCTTATTTTGCAGTTTCAATATCCGCGCTTTAAGCGCGGGCTGAAGAAAGTACTGCTAGGCTAGACTTACAGCTGATTGTTGCTCTAGATGTTGCGCTAAGCCGGCTGGTAGTCTCAGTGCTTGTTCAAGTTGATTTAAATACTCCCGTTCACTTGGTTGGTCCACCTCAATGGCGAAGCAAGAAATCAAGTAAACCTCTGTTTTTTGTTCAAGGGTATTTGTCTCTCGAACGAGCTCCTCAATGCTGGGCGGCTTGCGTAATAAATCGAATACTTGGTTTTTCATCTCTGGTGCCAACTGGATTTTATCGACGGCATCAAAAATCTTGTCTTGTTCCTTCGAATCAATCTCTGAATCCGCCCTAGCCGCCGCTATCATTGCTTTTATTAAGGTTAGCTGAAATTTGTCATCGAGCGTGGCGGTAGTTTCAAAGCTACTTTTACTAACCGGTACCAGTGTTTGCGGTCCGCTGTGTTGCTCATTTGAAGATTGCTTCCAGTTCTTGAAAGCGCTGTAAGCGACACCACCTAGCAAGGCTGCACCACCCACGGTTGCGGCCTTGCCGGCAAATTTCCGGGCTTTTTTATTGCCGACTAAAAGAGCGACCAAGCCTCCTGCAGCAGCGCCGCCGGCGAGGCCTCCGGGTAAACCGGAGACGAGCTGACTGATGCCACCTTTGGCGTGACCGAGCGGACCGCCCTGGCCAAGAGTGGCCTGTTCTTGCTCTTGACCGGCTCCCATAAACTGACTGAGTAATGTCTGTAAATTCATAGTTGTTACCTCGCTATAACTAGCCCTATTCGTCGTTCATAAAACCCATAAGGTGAAGCAGGCTGGTGAATAAATTAAATATCGCGACGAAAAGTGTGGTCGTTGCCATGATGTAATTGGTTTCACCGCCGTTGATGATATTGCTAGTTTCATACAGAATGAGACCAGACATTAGCAGCACAAACATTGCTGAGACCGCTAAAGATAATGCCGCTAAGTCAAAGAAATAAGCGCCTATCGCCGCGAGGAAGCCCACTAGAATTCCAACAGCCAGAAAGCCGCCCAGAAAGCTGAAGTCTTTCTTGGTAGTTAGAACGTAGCTAGAAAGTCCAAGGAAGATAAACCCGGTTGCTCCCATTGCGTTCATGATGATCTGACCACCGTTTACTAAACTCATAAAGGCATTTAACATCGGCCCGAGGGTGAAACCCATAAAGCCGGTCAGTGCGAATACACAGACAATACCCAAGCCGCTGTTGCGGAACTTTGAGGTTGCGTACAACAAACCAAAGTACCCAACCAGAGTCAGAATTAAACCGGGATGTGGTAGGTTTAATGCCATAGAAAGACCGGCTACCGCGCCACTGAATAACAGGGTCATCGAAAGCAATATATAGGTGTTTCTAAGCACTGTAGTCTGAACGTACGTAGAGCTGGGATTACCGGCCTTAGCCGCTTCATAAATCATTTTGTTGTCCATTAGTGTTCTCCTGCTTCATATAGATAATCTTCGGATTCAGCTTCAATTGATGTATCCGGCCAATTATTGGATCGGTCGCTGGGCCGATTATTTTTGCTACGTGATTTAGCCAGACGTCGTGTAAATGTTCTGTTGGCGCGACTTGCTGCTTTATCGATAGCTACTTGCCAATTGTCTTGAACATCATCTATGACAATGTCGCTCTGGCCTGCCATCATGATTCGTACCTGGCAACGTTTGTCTTCACCCCCTCGCGGGCCATTTATATCTGATAGGGTGACATCGATTTGATGTGTCTGTGGGTATCTAGTCGCCAGAGCGAAATCCATCCGCCGCCGCACATACTCTTCCAGTCCCTGATTGATAGAGACATGGCGAAGCTTTAAATTAATTCTCATCTTGCTCTCCTGTATCCTCGTAAGAATATTTTGAGTTTGAAGACTTATTCTAGAACCAGAAAACAATAAGGTATATTCGAATTATTGGTTCGAATAAGTCGTAAAAACCGAGTTATCACAAACCCTAAAATGGACGCATATAGTGGGTTTCTGCCTTGGGGATAAGCCGAGGGTGTTTAGTGAGCGCAGTTCCTTGCCTCGCATCTCAGATGTGATTAATCGTTGCTACGGATAAAACTCGAAAGTCTCTTGAATGGTTGATGGATGGGGTTCAGAGTACGCCGAAGCGCCTGACTTTTGCGGCGGGCATATCTTTTAAGCGGCAAGCCGCTGTGCAAAAGTCTCAGACTAAGCAGTACAACACTGATCAACGTGACGACCGGCATTCCGCTATCCAGACCCTTGCTCGTCAGCGCCACGACTAACAGTAGTAAAGAAAGACCACCTATGAAACGAAAAAGATTAAACCAGTGACGTTTGTCAGCAGGCAGAAATAGTCGGGTAATATCGCGACGTCGGCGCCATTGCGATGGAGCTCGGTGGCTTGATTAGAAAGCTCGAGATCAATCACTATTTTTGGGTAACGAGATTGAAACTCTTCCAAGAGTGGCAGCGGGCGGAATTCCGCATAGGACGGTAGGGCGCTGATACGCAGCACCTCAGATGGCGAATTTTGGTAGTTCCCTACTCTACTCTCGGCTCTATCGATAGCGACCAGTATGTCTTTAAATTCATTGAGATAAATCTTGCCAATTTCAGTCCGGGCCAAATGGCGAGTGCTGGGCTGTAATAGCTCGGCACCGCGCTCGGACTCCCAGCGTTTGAATACTGCGGGAGTCGGTTGACACCGGCGCGTTCGCCAGCTTGGCAGCCGAACTGAAATTCCCGCTCTCGGCGATACAGCAAAGGTGATACATCGCTTTAAGTTTATTCATTATTGCAATTCCGGCAAAAGTATTTCGTAATATTAGCTGATTGCCTTCTGTTTTGAAAAAAGTATACTGAGGGGCTAATTAAAAAACGCGTTATTAGTTTTCTCTTGAGGTAGTTACATGAACACCAGTGCTTTATTCACGCCCTTCGAACTAGGCAAACTTAAGCTTGCTAACCGTACTGTAATGGCCCCAATGACACGTGGCTTTTCACCTAACGGTATTCCTACTGATGACGTTGCTGAATACTACCGCAAGCGTGCCGAAGGCGGAGTTGGTTTAATCATTACCGAAGGCACGCTTATTAACCATCCGGCAGCGACCGACAACACGAGCTATCCTTCGTTTTTTGGTGAAGAGGCCTTGGCTGGCTGGAAAAAAGTGGTTGATGCGGTGCATTCTGCCGGCGGTAAAATCATGCCGCAAATCTGGCACGTGGGTGCAGTTCGCCGCCCTGGTACAGGCCCCTTTCCTGAGGCGCTGTCGGCATCGCCGTCTGGCCTAGTGTCAAAAGATAAGAAAGTGTTTGAGGCACTGAGCATTGAAGAAGTTGAAGGTTTAGTCGCCGACTATGCCGAAGCCGCTTCCGAGGCAAAAAAAATCGGCTTTGATGGTGTTGAGATTCACGGCGCTCACGGTTATCTAATAGATCAGTTTTTCTGGGCGGACACCAATGTGCGCACTGATAGATACGGCGGCAGCTTAGTCGCGCGCAGCCAATTTGCCATCGAGATTGTGAAGGCTGTACGCGAGCGCTGTGGAGACGATTTCCCTATCGTGTTTCGTTGGTCGCAATGGAAGCAACAAGATTACGACGCGCGCCTAACCAATACACCAGAAGAGCTAGCGGAATTTTTAAAACCGTTAAGTGATGCCGGCGTCGATATATTTCACTGCAGCCAGCGTCGGTTCTGGGAGTCTGAGTTCGAAGGCTCTGATATGAACTTAGCGGGCTGGACCAAAAAGATTACTGGCAAGCCGACTATCAGCGTTGGTAGTGTTGGCCTGAATCAAGAGTTTCTTACCTCGTTTCGTGGTGAGGGAGCGGAAGTTGCCAATATCGACAACCTCCTTGAAAAAATGAACAATCATGAATTCGACTTAATTGCGATTGGACGTTCCTTGCTCTCTAATCCTGACTGGGTGAATAAGGTAAGAGACGGCTTGATAGATCAACTTAAGCCATTTACACAAGATCATATTGGTCGCTTACTGTAATTTACAGTCCATGTGTCTTTGCCTTTAGCATGCTAGTAATATTATTTGGGAAGTAGATATTTCCTGATTTACATTGTGTTTGCTTCTATACTCTCCGCCCTGATAACGGGTGGGGTGTTCCACGGCTATCATGGTTTTGCGCGAGGTCTTGTTGACAGTGGTATTTTGCTGGCCGTGCGCAGCGCCATCTGCGCTAATAGACGGTTACTTAGATGAAGATTGCGGCCACAATAATTGAAGACAGCAGCGTGACCTGCGACCGTTGTCGCGCGTCGTGCTGTCGTTTAGAAGTGATGCTGATAAGCGAAACTGGCGTTCCCGAAAAATATATACAGCGTGACGAGTGGGGCGGTGGGGTGATGGCGCGTCTGGAAGATGGCTGGTGCGCGGCACTAGACCGCGACACCATGCTATGTACAATTTATGAAAATAGACCGTTTATCTGCGGTGATTTTGCCGCCGGTTCCTATGAGTGTTTAGAAGAGCACGAGCCGCGTTAATCTAAAATAATGAGATGATTCGGCAACTCATTTTTCTCTCCACTGGCAGGTATTTGCCGCTGTAATTCTTCCCCGCAGGACGCTATACATTCTATAAAGCCTTGTGCGGTTTCATTTTTAGCAACTCTTGCGGTAAATCGATTCACAATGGTCTCCCAAAAAACATCAGGAATTTTAGCCGATATCCCACGATCAACCAAAATTTCAACGTAGCGCTCGGCTTCCGAGACAAAAATTAGCATCCCGGTTTCGCCCTTGGTGTGATGCAGGTTTTGTTCCAAAAACTGTCGTCTTGCCAAATTACTTGCCCGCCAGTGACGCACCGCGCGAGGAATCAGCCGGGTCTGAATTTGCGGTATTCGGAAAAGTATCGCCAGCGCAATAAAGCCACCCCACTGACTTAAAATAAGCTGATGGATATCAGCCCATTGGCCAAAGTAATTTACTGCGCCCGGCAGTAGTAGCGCCAAGACACTCGCCCATAGCAAGGGAATGTAGGTGTAATCGTCTGCCTGAGGCGCTAGCACCGTCACTAGCTCAGCGTCGGTTATACGTTCAACATTGGCGATGGCCTCCGTGACCTGCGCCTGTTCCTGTTGGTTTAATAAAGCCATAAATCACTCTGTATGTTGGATAGTGGAGGGAGGAAATAGTAGAAGACGCGAAGCTTTACCAGCCGCCGGAGGCACCTCCACCGCCAAAACCGCCGCCACCGCCGCCGAAGCCACCGCCTCCAAAACCGCCACCGCCGAAGCCGCCACTACCACCGCGACCTAAGGCTGAACCCAGCAGTAAACCACCTAGTAGGCCGCTTCGGCCGCGACCACGGCCGCCGCCACCCATCATCATAAATATAATGGCGATTAACATTAGGAAACCCAGCGCAGGTGGAGATTCCTTGCTTGAGCCCTGTTTCTTGGTTACGGCCACTGCCTTGCCGTCTATAACCGAAATCATTGCTTCAACCGATCGAGTAACGCCGCCATTAAAGTCACCGGTTTTAAATGCAGGGGTCAGAATTTGTTGAATGATTTGCGCGCTGCGGGCGTCGGTCAGCTTACCTTCTAAACCGTAGCCAACTTCAATACGCATTTTACGTTCTTGTTTGGCAATGATCAGTAGCGCGCCGTTATTGGTGTCCTTTTGGCCAATACCCCAATGCCGACCCAACTGAAAGCCAAAGTCAGCAATATCGTAGCCTTGCAGATCGTTGAGCGTGACGACGACAAGCTGGTTGCCGGTGCGTTGCTCCTGGGCTGCAAGCTGCTTATTGAGATTTTGAGTCGTCGCGGCAGATAGCAGCTGGGCATTATCCACCACTCGGCCGCTAAGTTTGGGAAATTCCGGTTCGGCGGCAAGAGCTGATAGACCGAACATAAGACTGCAGAGTAATAGGAAATATCTCATTAAAACGTAACCTGTGGTGCTTGTTCAGCATCCGGTGTGGTTGCCGCAAAGGGCTCCCGTTGTTTCAGGTCGCTATACATTACGCTGTGCCAAATCTTGCCGGGAAAGGTACGAATCTCAGTGTTATAGCGACTAACGGCGAGGATGAAATCACGGCGAGCTACGCTGATTCGATTTTCAGTGCCCTCCAATTGCGACTGCAAGGCCAAGAAGTTTTGATTGGACTTTAAGTCTGGGTAGCGCTCAGACACCACCATCAAACGGCTGAGTGCGCCGCTAAGCTGGGACTGTGCCGCTTCAAATTTCTTTAATTGTTCAGGGTTGTCGAGGGTGTTGGCATCTATCTGGATTGACGTCGCCTTGGAGCGCGCTTCAATTACCGCCGTCAGGGTTTCCTGCTCCTGAGCGGCAAAACCCTTCACGGTGGCCACTAAGTTGGGGATAAGGTCAGCGCGGCGCTGGTATTGGTTTTCCACTTGAGCCCAAGCAGCTTTAGCCTCTTCATCCATACGCGGAATATTGTTAATACCACAGCCTGACAGCAGCAAGGTGGCGAATAGCAAAATTAATAGGGTGTAGTTGCGGCGAGCAAAGGACGTTGCAGCGTGCATAAAGTGATGGCCTCAATAATCAATCTGGCCATTATGGTACACCTTAGGCATCGGCCTGTAGAGAGCGAAGGTGCTTTACTTGTGTGAGCGGCGGCTTACGCGACCCTAGGCAGGGGCTTGTCTTTGTTGACTGGGGCTTTGGGGAAGTTCGGGCGGGTTGGTTGTTGTTGGCGATTTAGGTAATCAA
The DNA here is from genome assembly GCF_047636175.1 of Zhongshania sp. Taxonomy (GTDB): domain Bacteria; phylum Pseudomonadota; class Gammaproteobacteria; order Pseudomonadales; family Spongiibacteraceae; genus Spongiibacter. The sequence continues at coordinate 105,786 of NZ_JBLIKC010000007.1, forward strand.
TAATCGCGTCACGAATTTTCTTGTCACCGCCTTCAAGACCTTGATTGCCGAACAGGCGATTAAATTCAAACACATAGGGATGATCACCCACCATGGCAATATCAAAGCCAGCGTGATTTATGTCCAGGCTGGTGGCCAAATGCAGTGCTAAATTAATGGCTTGGGCTGGTATAGGGCTATGATCAATCACGCCGCCCTTGGCGACGTTATTATAAAAACCCTGATCAGATTGTAAGCGCCAGTAGGCAGAAATAACTTGGTCGCCAATAATCTCAACGCGGATATCACGATTAATGGGTAGGTATTCCTGCACATACAAAATATCGCTGCGTTGCAAATAGGCTTTCCAATCGCTGCGAGTTTGAATTAACCACACACCGCTGCCCTGTGTGGCCTTGGGGAGTTTGGCAACAAAGGGGTGAAGCATTAGCTCCCATAACTCGTCGGCATTACTGGGGGTGTTGGCGCGAATTTCAGTGTGGGGAATATTGGTCGGTGCCACTATTTCAAAGGCGCGGGTCATTTCAATTTTATTGTGGCCCAATAGGTAGCTGGCTTGGCTGGGAAACACCTTTGCTTTCAGCCCGTAAATTAAGGCGTTGAGTTGCCAGTACTGCGGAAATAAAACCCAGTCAGCGCGGCTGATATCATCTTTATGATTAAAAATTTGTTCGGGCTTTAGCTGCAAGGTATCGCTAAAACCCAAGGTGCGAAAGATGTCGAAAGATATCCACGCCATAATTGCTTACACCAAATTGAAGGGGTCCTTTTTAAGCCTTAAAGGACCTGCGGTCAATAGTGTGTGACTGGCATTTATTGGCTATGGATTTTACTTGAAACCCCGACGCTATTTCAGCTGCTTAATAAAGGCGTCAGATTCATTGATGGCAGTCTCCATCGCGCTGAGCAATTGCTGCACATTGCGGTCTATAACGGCCAACTCGCCCTTCAGTGCGCCAATCGCCGAGGCGTTGAGATTATGCTTGAGATACAAGACATTATCGCGCAAGGCGTTCAATACCGGGTCAATACTCTTCTCGGCGCGGCGCATAGACTTAATTAAACTGCTGTACTGGCGCTTGGTGGCTTGCAGCTTATTGGCACTGTCGCTGCGCAGGCGGTCATTGCTGTAAAGCTTGAGCTCGTCTTGCCACTCATCGAACAAGGCCTCGGCCACTGACTCTACCTTATCAATACGGCTAGTGAGATCCTTAGCAGCGGCTTCGCTGTCTTCAAATTCACTATTCAATCGATTGTAATGACTCTCTAAATCGCCGCCGTCAAAACTCACCACCGACCGGAACTCGCTTAGCGCATCCTTAAATTGTTTCTGAGCATCTTGTTGGGACCCCTTGGCCTCACCAACCCTGTCCACCAATATATCCCGCTTATGCACGCCCACTTTCTCCATGGCGTTGTAATAAGTGGATTCACAGCCGCTTATTGAAATCGTGGCTGTTATGGCAACAAGCAGCATCAAAAAGCGCATCGGGTGTCCTAGGTCATTATTGGTTTCGATCTTAATGGTAGCTTGCATGGCGTGGCGCCGCAAATGCCTAAAGGCAGTGTCTTAGGCCATGGGGTGATCTTTACTGAGTAACCGATCATTCTAAAACGGCTACGGTAGCGAACTAATTAGGAGTAAACGATGGCCAGACCGCTGCAGTTTGACCGTAAACCGGCACTGAATGCCGCCATAGAGTTTTTCCGCAAGCTCGCTGCAGCTGTTGCTCGACGGGATGCACATAAATTGCGGCACCCTTGCGTGATAAAGCCGAGCTATTTAAAGAAGTGATCGATCACTATCAGGGTGATATTTAGGACATCGTGTTTGAACTTTTGGCCAATAGAGGCAATCCGGCGCAAGGCATTCGTGACGTATTTGAAATAACGCTATTTATGCTAAATCAAGAAAAGATGGCAATGGACTATTTACTGGTTAATACCGTTAATGAACTTTCGCCTATTGATGCCGGCTTAAGGGATTACGCGTCAGAAAAACTAAGCCTAGTCGAGGGGGCCTTTGTCGAGGCCTGCGAGCGCGCCCAGGCGCAGAGGCAAATGAACACGACGATAAGCGCAGACGAGGCCGGAAAAATGATAATGACCTGCATGATTGGTCTGCGTGTGCAAAGCCGCGGAGGTATAGCAGAATTGCATTTGTGTCAGAGTATTACTCCGCTACTTAATTTGTTGATGCCCGCCCAACGCAACAGCTGAATATTAAACACAGGAACAAGCTATGAAGCGTTTAAAGTCACTATTTATATCCGCATGGATGACCCTACTTATTGCAGGAGCGGTGCGCAGCGGATGGGAATTGTACAACCACCCCAGCAGTATTACTTGGTACTGGGTATTGCTCAGTATGGTCACACCGCTAGTATTTTTTGGCTGGGTTTTTACCGGCAATGTGGCCCGCACCCAAACGGCCGTTAAAGTGATTTTTGGGGTCACAGTGCTTGCTTTGTTTGGGGCTGCGCTATCTCCCAGCCCTGCACTAGAACCCCTAGTCTGGATTTTAAGCATTGGGGTGATAGGAAGCGGCATGTATGAATGGTGGTATTCCAGTTTTGGGGACCGCAGCAACGAAATACTCAGCGTTGGGCAAACATTACCGGCCTTAGAATTTATTGCCGCCGATGGCAGCGCCATTAAAACCCAAGAACTTAATAAGCCGATGCTGATGATTTTCTATCGCGGCAACTGGTGTCCGCTGTGCATGGCTCAAATTAAAGAGATCGCGGGGCAGTATCGGGAGCTGGCTGCAAAAGGTGTGGAAATAATGCTTATCAGTCCGCAGCCGCAAAGCCATACCGCGTCGCTTGCACAGCGCTTTGATGCGCCAATGTCTTTCTTAGTAGATAAAGACATTGCCATAGCTAAACGCTTGGGTATCGTCGCTCTCAAGGGTTTACCGGCGGGCTTGGAGCTCTTGGGTTATGAAAGCGACACCGTCTTGCTCACCGTCATTATGACGAATGCTAGCGGCAAGATAATATTTGCCGACCTCACCGATAATTATCGCATAAGACCGGAGCCAGAAACCTTTTTAGAAGTGTTTGCCCAAGCGGGTATTTGATACCGGCAGGAAGCTGACACGGTGGCCGGTTGTCATTCCAATGCAGCTAACCAAGCTTGGCCACCCAACATACGCTGCTGCTTCAGGTTCCAATTGGCGCGCTTGATCAAATGCGGTCCCGGCGAGGCAGGATTGTAATTGATAGGGTTGGGCAAGCTAGAGGCCAGCAGTGCTGACTGCCAGCGAGATAACTGCGCGGCGGGAAAGCCAAAGTGATAGCGACTGGCGGCCTCTAAACCAAATACGCCGTCACCCCATTCGGCGATATTCAGATAGACTTCTAAAATTCGTTGCTTTGGCCAGCACAACTCCACCAAAGCAGTGAACCAAACTTCCAAGCCCTTGCGCAGCCAGCTGCGACCTGTCCACAAATACATATTGCGAGCAACTTGTTGGCTAATGGTACTGGCGCCGCGTAAGCTTCCCCGGCGTTCGCGTTCGGCAAAAGCCTTTTGAATAGCCTCAATATCAAAACCATAGTGATTAGGAAAATTCTGATCCTCAGACACTACCGCTGCCAATGCAGCATAGCTCGGAATTTCATTCCAGCTAAGCCACTGTTTCTTTATCTTAAAATCAGCGCCATCTTGCTGCCAGCTGCGGTCGATCATCACCATACTGATGGGCGGATTAATCCAGCGAAATGGCAACACCAGCGCGAAGCTGAATACCAGCAGGAGCAGTAGCATGCGCCAAAGTAGCCGCGCTATTCTTGTTTTTCCGGCCATGACATATTCCACTATGATGTGTCCTTGCCTCATAAGTCGCGGGCAAGGGCAGGGATACTTTATCAGAACGTTATGAGGAGGTTTTCGCCTCTTGCTGGAGCCGCGACTTGGCGAAAGTAGATTTACAAAAATACAGGTCGTCAAAAGCTATGGGAGGCGACTACCAATCATCAACTTAAAAGCAGCTTGCTCTAGTTCAAAGTACCACCGGCATTTGTACAAATGTTATTTTAGAAAAAATAGGAAAGCATATTTATTAACTATGCTCAAAGATTATATGTAGAGATTCTGCATCAACTGGCTACGTAAACGATAGCTTTTCTTGGCCGGCACCAAGTAACACCGGACCGCGCCCCAGTTGAACTAAGTCGAATGCAATGAGTGTAGTTTAAAGCCATTTCTTTATTTCATTGATTACCGTGGTCACCCGCTTGGCTATGGGTTTGTCACGTCGAACGCCAAGGTAAATAGTCTCGCTCACAGGGTGGGAAAGTCGATGGGTTTTAATAAGTTCCGGTCTTGGAAAGGCCGCTACCGCATGGGCCGGCAAAACCGTAAATCCCAGGCCTCGACAGACGGGCTCGAGAATCAGGCTGATCTGATTTGAGAAGCCTTTTTTAGTAAACAAATTACTGTGCTGAAATTCAGAATAATTGACGGCGAGTAGCGACGCGGCGTGATAGGCGCCGTCTGGATGATCTATAAATCCGAGCGTAATTAAATCATTCCAGCTTGGCTCAGAAAATGTAGCAGGGGTAAGCAACAGCAGAGCTTCTTCGGCAATAGCCTGGCAGTCCAGCTCCGCCAGCATTGAGGATTGCGTCATTAGGCCAATATCAATATCACGATTCGCAATGGCGTCTTCGACATCCGCATTTGGCGCAAATCGGTAATCAATAACAAGCTTGCTACGTTCTTGTAAGTCCAGCAGGTGGCCATAAAGCTTAAGGCCCACGCTCCCTGGAGACATCACCCTTACCTCGCCTTCATAGGCGGGGTCTTCACCGACGCGCTGCTCTAAATTTGATAAAGATTCAATAATCACCCGCGCCTCAGCGTAGAGACGCTCACCTGCATCCGTCAGTGAGAATTGCCTGCCTTGACGGTCGAGCAAAGCCAAGCCCAGCTGCTCCTCAAGTTTACTGATGTGCTGGCTCACGCCGGACTGAGTCATGTGCAGGCGTTTTGCGGTGCGGGTGAAATGCCCGATCTCAACGAGCTGGCAAAAGCTCCGCAGCCAAATGACGTTTATCATTACAATATGTAATCCTAAACATGATAAATGATAATTATACGTAATCAATAAGCCTTTGTATGCTAATCCAACGTCAACGGAGGAGGATCGCAAATGAGCAATGTATACCCTAGAAATTTTTCCCACATTGGTATTTCAGTACCCGACTTGGAAAAAGCCGTCGAATTCTATACCCAAGTCATGGGTTGGTATCTGATTATGAAACCCACTGAAATTGTAGAGGACGATAGCGCCATTGGTGAAATGTGCAGCGATGTGTTCGGGGCTGGCTGGGGTAGCTTTCGTATAGCCCACTTATCCACGGGCGACCGTATTGGCGTCGAGTTGTTTCAATTCAAAAATCAGAGCAATCCCAAAGATAACTTTGAGTATTGGAAAACCGGCGTATTCCACTTCTGTGTGCAGGACCCAAACGTAGAAGAGCTGGCTGAACGCATAGTGGCCGCGGGTGGTAAACAAAGAATGGCAAAACCTCGCTACTACTACCCAGGTGAAAAACCCTATCGCATGATCTATATGGAAGACCCATTTGGCAATATTGTTGAGATATACAGTCATAGCTACGAGCTGGTTTATGGCGCAGGTGCCTATTGATCTGACGACAGTATGAGAAATTTGGTCTATAAGAAGGTGAGGGGTATCTCGTCATGGTGACGATAATTCACAATTTATCCGCCCAGCTTTTATCCTTGCATCAGCTTGTGTAAGATCTGGATCGACAGCTCGGATTAGAATCCCTGCAGTTCAGCATGGCAACTGATTGAATAAAGGTCGATTTTTTAGCTTATTTGGTTTGTTACAGGGTTATTTTAAGCTATTGGCTGTGGTTCATTTAAGGCGTGGCAGCAATAAATAGTGACACAGAAGCTACGCCATATAAATCCGAAGACAAAAGCCGGGCGTACAAAGAACTAGTTCGTTAATTAATAAGAGCAATGGTGGTAGTGATGAAAAATTTTGGACTATGGATGTATGACTCGTATAAGTATTTTTTTGACTCCAGCAAAAACCCTCTAAGGCACATTCCTGATCCAACCTCTAGGTTGTATATTATGATCATACTGTCAATGATGTGGAGCGGAGCGTTTGCATTTTATCTGGGTAGTATTTATTACTTTGGAATAAGTTTAGCCGCTCACATTGGGTTGTTGCTTATGTTTTTCTTTACTATCGCTGTCTTTTATGACGCAGAAAAGAACAAAAGTTCTTGGTTGCTGAAGCTGCGACGCCAGCAACGTTAGAAGAGCAAGCCCCAGAGTATTGACGGATATCCCGACTCTACTTCGCAAAGCATAAAATTTGCGATGTCGAGTGGGCGTTCTAATGTCTCCTAGTTATATAAATTAGACGCTAGCTCAAAAAAAAGAAACTTCTGGTGGTCAAGCAAAACTCGCCACGGTTTAGTGGCTAATACAATACTGTTTCTAGGCTGCATTTGGACTTAAACCACGGTTATGTTGATATGGATTTGCTTGGCCGTAATAACCAACAAGGTATTCCGTAATTGATCCCTGGTCATCGGTTAAATGGCGATAGCCCAATGTTGAAACCCACTCTGGTTTTAAACTCCTAAAGAGTTGTTCCACGGCGCATTATTCCAGCAGTCATCCCGACGACTCATACTTTGCCCAATTTAATAGCGCCACAAATGTTGCCGGAATTTCCGGCTGGAATAGTGGCCACCTTGATCCGAGTGAAACATAACTCCTTTGGGTCTTCCTTTTACTTCATAAGCAATGCTCAACGTCTGGCCGGTAAGTACGCTATCGGGTGATAACGACATCGCCCAGCCTATTGGCTTGCGTCCATATAAATCGATCACCACAGCCAGATAAGCCCAGCGCCGTCCCGACCAAATACACGTTACTTCGCCGCACCAAACCTGATTCGGATAACTAGCTGCAAGCGCTCGATCGAGCTTGTTGGGTACGGCAATATGCTCCTGATTAGCCTTTCTGTAACGATGACTAGGTAATTGACAGCCGACTAGCTCCAGCTCTTTCATTAATCGCGTCGCGCAATACCGACTGAACTGAATACCTCGGTCGGTATCGATGGTTGCAATCGGTCTCGGACCGGCCGAGCCATTGCTGTCCTCATGAGCAGAACGAACCTCGCTGGGCAGTTTAATTCGCTTTAAGCTCGGAATATTGGGGCGCTTAACCCAGTATTTGTAACTGCTGCGATTAACCCCAAGCACATCGCAAATCAATGTCACCGAGGCTCTCATTGAGTTTTTCGATTAACGAGAATTGTTCAGGGAGTCTGACATCAAGAGAGCACCTTTGCCTTTCTTAGAATTTCTTTTTCTTCCTCAACTCACCGGAGTCGTTTCTCAAGTTCACGGATTCTTAGCTGATCAGGCGTCATCGGCGTGGCTTGCAGTGAAATATCGCTGCGCTCGGCTCGAAGCTGACGAACTCATTTATCTATGGTGGATTTACCCACGCCCATCGCTTCTGCAGCATCTCGAATAGAGCGCCGCTGATTAACAACCAGCTGGGCTGCTTCCAATCAAAATTCTGGGCTAAAAGTCGGTCTTGTACGATTGCTCATTGATCTCCTGTATCGTTATATAGGCGATCATATCACCTCTAATCAGGTAGTTAAATTCACTATGCCACTACACACTTTGTCATCAGTCTTTTAATATTTGCTATTTTTGAGATAAAAATAAAAATCTGGAAAAGTAAAAAACCTATAAAAATGCTAATTAATAGATTCTTATTTTATCTGGTTTTATCGTCGCTTTTGGCCCCTGATAAAAGGGAATGGTTAAACAGAAGTTAAATATAATTAAGAAATTAAAAACGATAGTCGCATAGGCAAGCTACAAAAAATGAAGACTAATTCTTTTTGTTTTTGGCTAACATTCATTCGTATTGACCATATACTTACATCAATATATTAGAAAGACAATTGACGAATTAAATGGCCGCGGGCTCTTGATCATGGGCTTGGCGGGTGCGCCGATCTGGCGTTTTACCGACAAGTAGGGTGATCAGGCCGGCGAGTAACGGTTGCCAGGATACTAAGCCACCCGGGTCTTAGACCTAGGGTTTAACTCTCATATTCTCACTTTGGCGTCGCTTGCAGCGGGCTAAGATTCTGACGGGGTTTAGACTGGGTGTTTAGGTGGTCTTGATAGATATAGTTGGGTTGCGCCGAGACAATGTCGCTCATTAATCGCCCGACGATAACAGTGAGTACGGCTCCCATCGAGCTTAAAAACCAGGCGAGTGCGGCAAGTTCGCGAAGTGGGTATAGGCTGAGTAATACCACTAGCTTATAGGCGAAGATAAAGGCGACTGGCGGCGATAGTAGCGCCGCGCTTAATACGCCATAAAAGCTATTGGGGCGATGATGCTTGCCACTGTGGAGTTGGTAGAGGACGAGGCCGAGTATGCCGCCAATAGCCGCCAATAGGGCCGCGCTAACATAGGGTGTGATCGCCAGGAGCACTGGCGTTGGCAGCCAGATCCACAGAGAAAAGCTGGTAATAAACCAAATCGGCAAGCCGAATTGGGCTAGTTTAATCAGCACGTAGTACCTCGTAATAGGAATCAATCAAAGTTGGTTAGCGGGTTTACGTAGAAAATCACTAGGTTGATTTTGAAGGTTTTTGTGAAGTAAGTTGGGCGTCTTTCGCTTGCCGGCTTTTTATCAGTGAGATACCCAGGTCGATTTTCTTGTTATTAAGTACTTGCTCAGCCCAGGTTGGCGGGAGTTCGGATGCGAAAAATATTATACGAGCCACTGGGTAATTGCTAAGGTATGTTGAATTTCGGATATTGCTGGCGGCGGGCGAGTACGCTAGCCGCCAGTTTCTTTGACGCCACTCACCTGCAAACTAGCGGGGACAAGAATGAAAAGTTGGGATTTTTGCCGAAGTGTTACCAGCGTCCAAATCTTGGTGGCGCTGGGCTTGGAATATGGCGCAAGTTTGTCGGCTTTACTCCGCGATACCGGACTTGACCGGGCGAGCATCGATAACCCAGAAACGGTGGTTGAGGCCAGCAGTGAAATGGCGGTTGTCCGTAATTTACTTGCTGAATTGCCGAACGTAGCGGGTTTAGGTCTATTGGCTGGTGCTCGCTACCACCTTTCTGCCTATGGTATTTGGGGCTTTGCGCTGGCCAGCAGCCCAACCACCCGCAAGGCGATGGAGTTGTCACAAAACTACCAGGAACTTACCTTTGTCTTTTCGGGTTTTACTGTAAAGGAGGAGGACGAGCACGCGAGCTTGGTTTTTGATAGTTCTGATGTCCCTGGAGATATTGCCTTGTTCTCGATAGAGCGAGAAATTCATGCCGCAATGATTATTATGCGCGAGATCGGTGGACCAAAATTAGGGCCAGAGTGGGTGCGGTTTCAGCATGCCCGGCCTTTACATGCAGAGCTTTACGAAGCCTTGTTCGATGGCCGCGTGGACTTTTCGGCGCCGCGTAATGAATTGATATTTCCCCGTACCTTGTTAGATGAGCCCCGTGTGGTTGGTAACAACGCAACAGCCAGCTTATTAGATAAGCAATGCTCGGAGTTAGTTGCCAAGCGCATGGCAAGGCAGGGGGTGTCAGGAAGGGTGCGCGATATCTTATTGCGACAGCGACCTATGAGCATGGATATGGAGTTAGTGGCGGAATCACTTTGTATGACGTCGCGAACCCTGCGCAGAAAGCTTGCCGTCGAGAGTACCTCCTTCCGCCAACTAGTGGATGAGATACGCATGACGCTGGCCGAAGAAATGCTGACCGGAACCCGGCTTAGCGTAGAACAAATTGCCGAGCGACTTTGCTATGCAGACGCCTCAAGCTTCTCACAAGCCTTTAAACGTATGAGTGGTCAAACCCCGGGGGTATTACGCAAGCAGGACCGCAGGGTTTAGACCTCGAGAATATCACTAGGCGCTAGCTATCGTATCCTTGGGTGGGATAAAGCTCATGGCGCGCTCAGTTAGGGCGGTGATGGTCAGGCTGGGATTAACGCCAAGATTACGCCGAGCATAGAGCCGTCGCACACATAGGCATTCTAATAGCCAAACAAACGATTCTGGCTGTCGATTACCCCGTCATTTGTAGACTCTCCCATACCGCAGCCACCCATGCAGTGCGCCGTGGTGGGCACGTTAAAAAATAATTCTGACACCATACTGGCACCCATACTGTTCATTTTATTCGCGCTGTCGGCGACAAATTTATTGGCCGCTGGGATAAGTGATTATTATCCTCATTTGGTTATCCATCGCCGTAATCGGATCTCTGTGGCTAAACAGGACGTTCGTTTAAATCTATTTAGAATAAGAGTTAGGCCGCATCCTAAAAGCAAGCACGAATACTTGCTCGTAAGAAGTGACCTAAGCACAATGTCCTACTGCTTCAACTTTCCGCCAACGTTGAATGTTTGCGGAATATAATAAATGTTACTTAATCGTAGCGCGCAGCGTCCTTGCCGCTGCCACCATATTTTTTAAGGCGGGAAGCACTTCATCCCAGTGACGTGTTTTCAGACCGCAGTCTGGATTGACCCAAAGACGCTCTATCGGAATTCGTTCGGCAGCTTTTTCCATCAACCCTACAATCTGTGCGACGCTAGGAATATTCGGCGAATGAATATCGTACACTCCTGGGCCGATCTGATTGGGGTAATTGAAATCGTCAAACACATCCAGTAATTCCATATCTGAGCGTGAAGTCTCGATGGTGATCACATCCGCATCCATTTCTGCAATGGCCGCTATGATGTCATTGAACTCCGAGTAACACATATGGGTGTGAATCTGTGTAGCATCTGCCACGCCATTAGCACTGATGCGAAACGCGTCAATCGCCCAGCTCAAATATTCCTGCCACTGTGATTGGCGCAGCGGCAGACCTTCGCGCAGTGCCGCCTCATCAATCTGAATTATCGACACGCCTGATTCTTCAAGATCCAGAACTTCTTCTCGAATGGCCAAAGCCAATTGATAACAAGAAACCGAGCGCGGTTGATCGTCGCGCACGAAGGACCAGTTAAGAATTGTGACGGGACCTGTTAGCATTCCCTTCATGGGCTTGTCTGTCAGTGACTGAGCATAGCGCGTCCACTCCACAGTCATCGCCTTCGGGCGACTGATATCGCCGAACAGAATTGGTGGCTTCACACAGCGTGAACCATAGGATTGTACCCAGCCAAATTTGCTGAAAATATAACCCTCTAACTGTTCGCCAAAGTATTCCACCATGTCATTACGTTCGGCCTCACCGTGCACGAATACATCGAGCCCTAGGGCTTCTTGCTCGCGAACGCTGCGGAAAATTTCTTCCTTCATTCTGGCGGTGTACTGCCCTTGGTTCATATCGCCGTTTTTAAACTGCAAGCGCGCGGTTCTAATCTCTTGGGTCTGAGGAAATGAGCCAATAGTTGTCGTGGGAAATGCAGGTAAATTCAGTTTGCTGCGCTGCAGTGACTCACGCAGTGGATAGGCGCTTTTTCGATTGCCAAGCTGGGCCGTGATGCGCTTCTCTGCCAACTTCACCTCGGGCTTATGAACTCGTTCGGATTGTTTGCGGCTTTCAAGGGCCGCGCGGTTGCATTCCAAGGCGTCGTGCACACTCGCGCGACCGCAGTTGATAGCGGACTTTAGCGTTTGCAGCTCCTCGAGTTTCTGAACCGCGAATGCCAACCAATTTTTAATTTCTCCATCCATACCCATTTCACTGTTTAGATCTACCGGCACATGCAATAGAGAACAGGATGGTGATAGCCATAGCCGCTCTTGAAGTTGTTTAGCAATGGGCTCAAGCCAATCCAACGTTGCGTTAAGGTCTGTCTTCCAGATATTGCGGCCATTGATAATGCCCAAAGACAGCACTTGATCACTGCCTAGGGAGTCTACTACTTGCTCCACTTCATGCTGGGCATTCACCGCGTCAATGTGCACGCCGGCTACCGGCAGGCAACAGAGCGTCTGTAGATTGTCTTGCAGGGTGCCAAAATAGCTCGCAAGCAGAATTTTAATGGGCGCAGATCTCAAGTGCTCATAAGACTTTTCGAGGGCCTGATGCCAGTCCTCAGACAGTTGAGTCACTAATATTGGCTCATCAACTTGCACCCATTCGACGCCCTTCTCGGCTAATGCTGTAAGCAACTGAGTGTAGGCAGGTAAGAGCCGATCAAGTAGCGCCAGTTTGTATGAGTCATCCTTAGTCTTGCCAAGCCATAGATAAGTAACCGGGCCAATGATGACAGGCTTTACGTTCAAACCTTGAGTCTTCGCCTCTTGTATTTGATTTAGCAGGTTTGATGCGTCGAGCTCGAATGCTGTGTTGGCACTGAACTCAGGGACAATATAGTGATAGTTCGTATCGAACCATTTAGTCATCTCGCCAGCAGCGACTCCGCAGCAACAAGCTGTCTCTTGCGTTGCTTCCACAGAGCGCCCTCTGGCCAGGCGGAAGTAATTATCCAGCGTATCACCCGCAAAGCCCTGCACGCGCTCGGGCAGGTTCCCTAAGGTAAAACTCATATCAAGTACCTGATCGTATAGCGAGAAATCGCCTACAGGAACCAAGTCCAAGAAGTTTTGATGCTGCCAATGCTGTTGCCTTAACTCGGCTGCCAGCGTAATGAGCTCGGCTTGAGCACTCTGGCCGCGCCAGTAAGACTCGAGTGCAAACTTGAGTTCGCGTTTTGCCCCAATGCGGGGAAATCCAAGATTGTGTATTAATGCCATGGTGCTACCTGTTTGTGTCGACTAACTAAAGTGCGACGATTTTAGAGCTACAGGTCCATGAAAAATAATGGTATGTTTTCACCTATCAATTATTTAAATTCATGGATGCACATGCTAGAACGAATCCACCTAACCATTATTAAAGAGACGGAGACACTTGGGTCGCTAACTGCCGCGGCAAAAAAACTATGTCTCACTCAGTCGGCGCTAAGTCATACGATACGCAAGCTAGAGCAAAATATAGGCACGCCTATATGGCTGCGCGAAGGACGTAAATTACGTTTAACTCAGGCAGGGGAATTCCTCTTGGTCGAGGCCAATCGCTTGCTGCCTCAGTTAGAGCACGCGGAAGAACGGCTGTATCAGATGGCAAAAGGCGAACGCGGGATACTACGAATCGGCATGGAGTGTCACCCCTGCTACCAATGGCTGCTGAAAGTAGTCTCACCCTTCTTGGAGAAATGGCCCGACGTCGATGTCGATGTGAAGCAGAAATTTCAGTTTGGCGGCATAGGCGCACTGTTTGGGCACGAGATCGATTTGCTTGTCACACCTGATCCCTTATTCAGGACAGGACTGGCGTTCGAACCCGTATTCGACTACGAGCAAGTCCTCGTCCTGCATCGCAGTCACCCGCTAGCCAAGGCAGGATTCATTAAACCGTCAGATCTGCAAAACGAAGTGCTTATTACCTACCCAGTTAAAATAGACAGGCTCGATATTTATAAGCAATTTCTAACGCCAGCCGGTATCAGCCCAAGGAAACATAAGTCCATTGAGACCACAGATATTATGCTGCAGATGGTGGCCAGTGGCCGTGGAGTCGCCGCGCTGCCGCGCTGGTTAGTAGCAGAATATGCGGAGAAACTCAATTTAGTTGCTGTTCGGCTAGGGGAGGAGGGCATCGCCAAACAGATCTATTTAGGCGCTCGCCAATCAGATGCCAATACGGAGTACTTACGCGACTTTGTGTCGTTAGCGAGCCACTACCAAAGCCCTCCTGAGAATGTTGCAGCGCCATGAAATAATGATGCTGTCGCCAAACCCTGAGCCAATAATGATTACGTCGAAATCGTATTTTGCTGTCATGAAATCTGGCCTAACTGTTATTAGTTAGCGAATCAAAATGATAGTCTGATAGCTTAAAATCCTGGTTCCGGCGCCGGAATGTAAAGGTAAAGCCGGGCCATAATTGGGTTATCTTACCGGTGCGATGCTTATACCAACTGTCGCAGCCAGTCGCCCATATCGAGCCGCCTAAAAGTTTTTGCAGGCCTTCATTATACTCTTGCTGCACGGCTAGTTTCACTTCGACAGTTGCTGAGCTATTTTCCTCCATGGTCTTGAGCACGCCGCTAATCGCATTCACTTGGGTTTCGATCATATATACCATGGAGCTGTGACCGAGGGTGACATTGGGGCCAACAATAAAAAAGAAATTCGGGAAGCCGTGAACGCTAGCACCTAAAAAGGCCTCCTCGCCGTCTTTCCATACCTCTGCTAATTGTCGGCCATTGCGGCCGTAAATTTTTCCGGCGATGGGGTTGTCAGTGGCGTAAAAGCCGGTGCCGAAAATAATACAGTCAACCTCCCGCTCGACATCGTCGTTGGTGACAATGCTGTGTTCTCGAATTTCCCTTATTCCCTCGGTAACAAGATCTACATTGGGTTTTTGGAGGGCCGGATACCAGCCATTGGAAATGAGAATACGTTTGCAACCCACCGGGAAACTGGGCGTGAGTTTTGGCCACATCAACGGGTCTGTTACCTGACGCTGCATGTGGTTTGTTGCTGCGCGCCGAAATAATTTCATCAGTGCGGGATGAAGCACCATACCTAGTACACGAGTTTCGTTTTGGCAATAAATCTTGGCGCGAACGATTTTTTGAACGAAGGGAATATGCTTAAAAATCCACTTTTCAAACCGGCTATAGGGTCGGTCGCCACGGGGTATTATCCAGTTGGGTGTGCGCTGAAAAACCGATAGTTGCTTAGGTACACCGGCGATCTCTGGCACAAACTGAATAGCTGATGCGCCGGTGCCGATAACCGCGACCCGTTTGCCCGGCAATGGGTAGTCGTGATCCCAGCTTGCCGAGTGAAAGTGATGACCGGCAAAGGTCTCTACGCCCGGAATGTCTGGGAGCTTTGGCTCAGCCAAACCGCCGTTGCCGCTGATAACAAAGCGCGCTTTAAAATTGCCACCGCTGGTATTGACCAACCACTGACCGCTGCTTTCGTCATAGGCGGCTTTGCTGAGGGTGTGATCAAAGCAGATATGTGAGCGCAGCTGGTATTTGTCGGTGACTTTTTGCAAATAGGTTTCTAGCTCGGGCTGGCTGGGATAGACCCGTGACCATTCGGCGTTCGGTTCAAAGGAAAAGGAATACAGATGGGATGGCACATCGCAAGCCGCTCCGGGGTAGTGATTATCACGCCAGGTGCCGCCGACATCTTTGGCGCGCTCTATGATGGTGAAGTCATTGATACCCATTTCTTTTAAGCGGATAGCCATTCCTAGACCGGCGAAGCCCGTGCCCACGATCAGTATTTTTGTCTCGGTATAGTTTGCGCTGTCGCCAAAATCTAAATTAGCCATAAAATGTTCCTATTATTGTCATGAGCGCGGAAAATACAGCGTGTAATCATATAGTGAGATCCACTAATTTATAGGTGGGAAGCGGACATTCACTGTAGAATTTCGGACACGCTGTGGTGTTCGCTGATCGCGGAATATAGCTTAAGCGGTATTCTTGAAGGCAACGCTGCGCCGCTTGGGTCTTTATGTGGCGGCCATCTTCTTTTGGATGAAGTGTAGGCCAGCATGTATCAGCCCAAAAAAAGCAGCGGCCAATAGGCCCATGCTAATTCCAATGTACAAAAATAGATCCGGCGCCTTCATCATCATCGACATTAGCGATTCTTGATAGAAAAAGAACCACTGATGATCATCGGGAAATATCCAGCGGTGCGCCGCGTAAAAAACCTCTACCCATCCCACTGATATGATGGCGATAGCGACACCCACCAGCAGCACTGAATTCACGGCGAGTAATTGCTTATAGTTGGGCAGCGGCCATGAGCGGAATATGAATAGCGCCACCAGACCAAGCCACAGCGCCAGCATATAGGGCTCTAATTTTTGGGTGAGGGTGATTAGGTTTGATACGTCTTGCAGATGCACTATCTCGGCATGATGTAGCAGCGGTATTTTGACATTGGCTTTAGGCGAATAGTAAATGTCTTGTAAGCCGTGGCCCTGCTGGGTGACGGCTTGGCAAATTTGCTGGAATATCGCAATTCGCTGCGCGCGGTCAGTATTTTCAAAGCCGCTGCGATAGCGGTTTTGCGGGCCGGTTTCAGCGATGGTTTCAGCAATACCAATATTGTCATGCCAAAAACCATACAAAAAATCGGCACTGAATAAGACATGCCAGCTCAGGTACAGACACAGAATGAGGCTCAATGTGCTGTATACAAGGTTTTTTAGAGGCAATACAGATTTCTTAAACATGAAACATAGCTTGTGTGGGTGCCTTCGTAGCTATCTATATAATGTCGGCGGTAACTATAGCATCATAGAAATATCTTGAGCATCATAGCAATAGCTGGGTCACCACGGCCTTAACCGGCTTCAGAATGTGCGTCGCTATTTGTCATACAATGCAGATAGAATTTCTAGTAACCGTTCAGACAAATCTACCTAGAGTAACGAATGACACCTGCTGCCCCAGCTACATTCCCCCAGACATTGCATCCCCGACGCATTCTGCAGGTTTTAGATGACATTGATGCGTCGGCGCCAAGTTATACATTGAATAGGCCGCAGGCCCTGAGAAGGGTGTTTGCGGTGCTTGCGTGCGTATCATTATGTTTGTTGCTCATTCACTACCTAAAGTATTCCAGTGTATTTTTAGACCTGTTGCGGCTTTTCAGTGAGGCGACCGAAAACTCGCCCAACTATTGGTATTTGAAAATCCGTCAAACCGGCTTTCTTGAGTTGGCGACCTACGCTTGGTGGACGTCGTGGCATATTGTTGGTTATGTGCTTATTCCCGCCTTGATGATTAAATACCTATTTCGCGACCGCCTCGTAAATTTCGGCTGGCGTTGGAACGAGACCTCACGGCACTGGCGAGCCTATGCATTGCTGCTGTCACCGATCTTGGTATTTATTGTGATCGCGTCGTTTAATCGCGAATTCTTGGCCCACTACCCTTTTTATAAACAGGCTGGACGCAGCTGGTTCGATTTTATTGCCTGGGAGATACTGTATTTAACGCAGTTTATTTGTTTGGAGTTTTTCTTTCGCGGCTTTTTCTTACAGGCATTGCGCCCTGCTGTGGGTGCAAATGCAGTGTGGATAATGTGTGTGCCGTATTTGATGATTCATTTTCCTAAGCTGTGGCCAGAGGCTTTTGGTGCGATTTCCTTTGGCTTGTTTTTGGGGATTTTAGCTCTGCGCTCTAGATCAATATGGGGCGGATTTTTTGTTCACGCCGGTGTTGCGGTGGGAATGGATGTGGCGTCATTATTTCAGCAGGGCCGTATACCAAAGGTATTTTGGCCGTTTTAGAAGACCTTAGCTGTGCTATTGTCGGTATAGAAGATTAGTTGCTCTAGGCCTTGCTAAGGTGTGATTTTAGCTAGGTTTTGGAAATAATAATTTAGTTTGATATTTTGTCGGCTCGCGCTGCATCGCTAAGATCCAGAAAGCCATGCATCCGCTATATTCAAGGTCATGCCCTAATATTGTGGGATGACGCGTTTTAGGCCACTAGCTTTTTCTACTCGGGTTCAAATTATGTTAACGCTCAACAGACCGGAATTATTTCGCCAGCTAGCCTATATCAATGGCCAGTGGCGCAACGCAGCCTCTGGCGAAACCACCTCGGTGTATAACCCTGCGAATGGCGAGTTGCTGGGCACAATTCCCCGTCTCAGCGACCTTGAAACTCGCGCTGCAATTGACTCTGCCGAATTGGCTTGGGGCTCGTGGCGCAAGCTGACAGCCAAAGAGCGCAGCGCTTATTTACGGCGGTGGTTTAATTTGATTCAAGCCAACGCCGAAGACATCGCCCAGATTATGACCGCGGAGCAGGGCAAGCCGCTGGCCGAGGCGCGGGGCGAAGTTCAGTACGCGGCGTCCTTTATTGAGTGGTTTTCTGAAGAAGCCAAGCGGACCTACGGCGATGTTATTCCCAGCCCGTCCAGTGATAAACGACTGATAGTGGTCAAGGAGCCGGTGGGTGTGTGTACCGCCATTACACCTTGGAATTTCCCCGCCGCCATGATTACCAGAAAAGCGGCGCCGGCCTTAGCGGCGGGTTGTACGATGTTGGTTAAGCCCGCTGATTCCACTCCGTTTACGGCATTGGCATTGGCGGCCTTGGCTGAAGAGGCGGGCATACCCGCTGGAGTTTTTAATGTTCTCACTGGCAAGTCGCGGGTCATTGGTGCGGAATTCACATCCAGCCCTAAAGTGCGCAAGTTGTCCTTCACCGGATCTACTGAAGTGGGCCGAAAATTAATGGCGCAGTGTGCGCCTACCTTAAAGAAATTGTCTTTAGAGCTGGGCGGCAATGCACCTTTTATTGTGTTTGAGGATGCTGACCTAGATGCGGCGGTTGAGGGGGCAATGGCCTCTAAATTCCGTAATACCGGGCAGACTTGTGTGTGTACCAATCGCTTTTATGTTCACGACAAAGTCTATGCCAGTTTTACTGAAAAGCTGGCTAAGGCCGTGGCTGCGCTAAAAGTAGGTAATGGCGTTGACGAGGGTGTGTCGCAGGGGCCGTTGATTGACGAGGGTGCGGTGTTAAAGGTTGAGCAGCATATTGAAAACGCCCTAAGTTTGGGTGCCAAGATTTTAAGTGGCGGTAAGCGCCATGCTCTTGGGGGCAGTTTTTTTGAGCCAACCGTGCTTACTGAAGTAAGCCAAGAGATGCTTATTGTTCAAGAGGAAACCTTTGGGCCGGTTGCGCCGATACTGCGTTTTCACAGTGATGATGAGGTTATTCGACTCGCCAATGATACTGAGTTTGGTTTGGCGAGTTACTTTTACAGCCGCGATATTGCTCGGGTGTGGAAGGTGGCAGAGGCGCTTGAGTACGGCATGGTGGGAATTAACACCGGATTAATTTCAAATGAAGTTGCGCCCTTCGGTGGGGTAAAACAATCTGGTTTTGGTCGTGAAGGTTCGCATTACGGTATTGATGAATATCAAATTGTGAAATACATGTGCATGGGTGGTCTTGAATAGACGCTGACGCCAAAGCTAATACGGGCTGGTTTATAAAAACCAGCCTGCCGCGAAAGGCACGAACACGGCGGTAAAGGTGCCGGTTAGGCACAGGGCCAAGCTTGAGAATGCACCCGCCACGGGGCTGCGTTCAAAGGCCCGTGAGGTGCCGATGGCATGGGCAGAAAGACCGAGACAAAAACCCCACAAACGGTCGTCTTGAATATCTAACTTATTAAATAGCCAGGTAATGGTGGTGATGCCCACCACGCCCGTGAGAATCACCGATGCCACGGCAATGGTGGTTATACCGCCGAGATCTTCGGTCACGGTGATGGCGATGGGCGTGGTAATCGATTTAGTGGTGAGTGATAACAGGGTGTCTCGATTCGCGCCAAAAAACCAGGCGATGATCAGCGCCGATGTTGACGCGAAAATAGCGCCGGTGGCGACGGTAATAAGTAAGGTGCTGGCCATATTGCGCAGTAAATGCAGCTGCCGGTAAAGCGGTACAGCGAGGGCGACGGTGGCAGGGCCTAATAAAAAGGTCAGCCAATTCACATCTTTATAATAGGCGTGATAATTCTGCTGCATCAGCACCAATGCCAGCGCAATTAAGGTGGCTCCGCTAATGGTGGGGTGCAAAACGGCGGCGCGACCACTTTTGGTGTACAGGAACATCGCCCCTTGGTAAGCCAATAAGGTGAGGGTGATGGCGAATAGGGGGCCGTAAATTATGGCGCTCATGAGGCCTTATTCCGGCTGTGTAAAAAACGGATTAATAAGCCGCAAAACACGATAGTACTCACGGTGCCAAGGGTGACGGCGGCAATAAACGCCGGCCACTGATCGGCAAAGCCCGCCCCCAGAAAAAACACCCCAGCGGCCGGTGCCATCAGCAGCATAGGCAGTAATTCTATTAAGCGCTGACTGCCAGTTTCTAAATCTTTTGGCACATTGCCGTGAATGCACAGGCCAATAAATAGCAGCAACATACCTATAACAGGACCGGGCAGGGGCAGGTCCAAGGCGCGCTGTATAAATTCGCCCAGTAGTTGGCAGCCAAGCAGAGTTAGAAAGCCAGCTAGCATTAGCGTTTTAACATCGGCAGTGCGCTGACGATGGCAGCAGCACCTAAGCCGATAAAGGCGAATAGCGACCAGTTGGGCATACTGAAACCAAACAGTGTCCAGACGATTTCTGCGCAGTTACCATCGCCCAACATCAGGGTGCGAAAGGCTTCACCAAAGGGTAGATTGCTAAACATATATTCTAGGCTGGGGCCGCAAGCAGGCACCTGATCTGGTGGCAGACTTTGCAGCCACACTTGGCGATAGGCCACTGAGCCGCCGGCAATGGTGGTTGCCAGCATTAGTCCGGTGCTGACATAGCGGCCGTTTTGGTGGGGATTAGTGATTAAGGCGATTAAGGCGACGAGGGCGGTCAGAACAAAAAAGGCGCGCTGGGTTATACATAGCGGGCAGGGGTGTAGACCGTCAAAAAACTGGGTGTAAAGTGCATACGCTAGCAGCGCGCTGCAGCAGACAACAATAAAAGCGTATATCCATCGGGGCGTCAGTGACATAGGATTTTCTCTCTCCGTAAGCGCCATACATTAGGGGATTGCGTAAATACTGACAAGTACGACCTTGGTCGTGGCAGTTGGTGCCAGTTTTAATCAATTTTTAGGGTGTAGATACGCTGCTAAATTCCTCAAACAACTGTTCCTGCAGCGCTGGGTATAGGCTAAGGAACTGCTGCTCAATAAAAGGTAGGCGAAGCGCGAGTTCAGCACCGCAGTAACTCAAGGGGTTTTCTCTAGGTATTCGCTTTGCGATGCGCGCCAGCATGGCCTCAATATTATCCCAGCTGTCCATTTTACTGAGTACATCGTATTCCGCCAAAAAATGAATTTGCCTTGCGGCTGCGCGCGGGTAGTCTCCCTTGTTCAGGAGTACGTGCTGATAGCAATCCTGAGTAAAGCTCTTAATCGGACTTGCATGCAGCTCATTCCAGCGCAGGCTCAGGCAGTGATCAAAGCAGACATCCAACATAATGCCACCGTAGCGACGATAGTCCGTTGGCAATATAGCGAGGCAATTGCTAACCAGTGCATGACTGTCGGTGAGTGCGTCTATGCGGCGGTGAAGGCGAATGCCGATTTCCCATGCTGCGGGGTAATTGCCCTGCAATGGGCCTTTAACAAAGTCGCCTAGCAGCCCACCAATCAGTAGGCCCTGTTGATCTAAGCCAGTGCGACTTGCCAGCTGGTGGGCCAAATGAAAGTGGGCGAGATAATTCACAGATTCTGATACTGCTCGTAGAAGCGACTGAGATATTCGTCGAAGCTTTCGCTTTGCTCTGCTTCAACCTCAGCTTGGGCAGCAATCGAGGTTTCGCGCATGCTTGCAAAGCGTTCGCTCTCTTCTGCGCTTAGGCCGCGCTCGCGAAATACCTTGGCGTGTTGCAGCGACTCTTCCATGGCGTAGTGATAGTAGCTGTCGTTGCGTTTCTCTAGCGCCGCCAAAATCTGTGCCGACGGGGTAAGGCTGACGTCGTGAACCTTGGCGAGTTGGGCTTCGCAGCTTTGGCTATAGGCATCGCTGCTGTGGGCAGAATCTAGCTGGGCGGCAACCCGACCGATCTCGCCTATTAATTCTTCCGCCCATTCTGCCAGCGGCCTTAGACTGCCGATTTGTTCTAGCTCTAGACCCGGTTCACGACCGCGGTTCACCACCGTCAATAAATTGCGACTGATCTCAGCGTTGTGGTCGTCATTACAGGGCGGGCTATCTTGATAAAGACAGTAGAGCAAAAAGGCATCAATAAAGCGGATTTGCTCTGCGTTAATACCCACCGGCAACATGGGGTTTACATCAATACAGCGCACTTCTATATATTCCACGCCACCACGGCAGAGGGCGCCCAGCGGAATTTCGCCGCTTTCGGTGACACGCTTAGGGCGAATGGGGCTATAAAATTCGTTTTCAATTTGGAGCAGGCCGGATGATAGTTGCTCGCCCTTGGCAATACCCTCGTAGTCGCTATGCGAAGTGGTGATGGCACCTTTTAATGTCTCCACATAGAAATCTAAGTGGTTGTAGCAAATGTGGAGATTTTTCTGGGCGCTGCTTTGATAGCCCAAGTCGCCCATGCGCAGCGAGGTCGCGTGCGGGCCGTAAAGGGTATGCTCGCCCAATGGCTGCAGCTGATGTGGTTTGCCGTTTAAAAAGCAACGCGATACTGCCGGTGCAGCGCCAAATAAATAGATGAGCAGCCAAGCATAGCGGCGGAAATTACGAATTAGGCCAAAGTAGTTATTGGTGATGTAGGTCTTGAGTGGCAGATCGCTATTTTCGGCGGCGTGTAATTCTGCCAACACCGATTTTGGTAGCGAGAAATTGTAGTGAATACCGGCAATGGTTTGCATCTTGCGACCATAGCGATGCCCTAAACCCAGGCGATAGCGGGTTTTCATTGTGGCGGTATTGCTGCTGCCGAAGCGGGCGACGGGAATGTCGCTGTCGTTTTTGCCCAAGCGACAGGGCATGCTCGCATTCCAAATGGTCTCATCGCCCATTTCACTCACTGCAAACCGATGTATGGCGTCTAACTCATTTAAGGTGTCGTCAATCGAGTTGCTGACCGGGGTAATGAACTCCAGTAAGGCTTCTGAGAAATCAGTGGTGATTGAGGGGTGGGTCATGGCCGAGCCAAACGCCGCGGGGTGATCGGTTTGGGCCAGTATTGCCTCGGGGTCGGCTCTGAGGCTTTCTTTCTCGACGCCGCGCTGGATCTCTCGCAAGAGATGTTGTCGTGGCGCTGCTGCAAAAAATGCCAGTCTTTGTTCTAGCGATGTGGCCAAAATGGCTTCCTCAGCGGAGCTTGAAAAGGCCGCTAAGTGTAAATCCGTGCTGGGTTGTGAACAAGCGTTGAAAGTGACGTGATTGTCATGTTCATTAAGTCCTGATAAAAGAATCCCCCGAATTGAGGAGAACGATCATGCCTGAACCACAGGCCTGTATCTTTGTTGAGGGTAGCAGCGCGCATTTTTTCTGGAATACAAACTTGTTGACGGCCTTAGCCCGGCACAGCTAAGCGATGCGGTGTCGAAGGCATTGGCTTTGAGCGACGCCGGTGTAAATCGGGTATGGGCATTTTTGGTGCAGATTGCTGGCGCAGTATTGCACCGGCGGCCCGCCCCACCGATTTAAAACCATTGTCGGCAATTGGCGAGGGCAGAAGACGGTCGCCTTAATTCCAGAGGGTGAGCCCGGCGCCGGTGGTAGCTATGTGATGAGTCAGCAGTGGGTGCATAATTTAAGGTCGTTTAGCGCCCTGAATCAGTCTGAGCAAGAGGCGGTCATTGGTTTTGTACCAAGCCCGACAGTATTGAACTGGACGACGAGACAATGCCGGACAATTCCCATGTTAGCCGCAGTGATGTAAAAATAAATGGCGTTACCCAAAAATTATACCGGCGTAGTGTGCCCTTTGGTGGTGTCTTGGAACATGGCGCGTATTTTCTGGCATTTAGCGGCGATCTTCGCCGATTCGACCATATTTTGCAGAGCATATTTGGCGTCAGCAGCGATGGTGTTCACGACCATTTAACAGAATTTTCCACGCCAGTGAGCGGAAGTTATTGGTTTGCGACATCAGCCACTGAACTTTTTGCAATAGGCTCCCTCTAATAAGTTGAAGTCTCCTACTTAAGGTATATTTTGAGCGCTCATATGAGCGCTCTTTTTTTGCCTGAATTTTGTTGTCTCTCTTCGTACTGAACCTGACTGGCAACACGCACGCCGAATTATGAATCACTTTACTCCTGTGAGTTTGCTTGGCATTGTTCATCCATAGCTAAGTGATTGTCTAATATTTGGAGATAATAATGAATAACATCGGTCTCCCCGCCTTGCGGTGGGTCAGTTTGGTTTGTGCTCCGCTATTTCTATTGGCGTGCAGTAAAGCGCCTATGCCGGCAGATATGGCGTCGGCTGTTGAGCCAGTGACCGTTCAAGAATGGAGTAAGCACGGTGGAACTGACGCTGAGCAGCGGTTCTCGCCGCTTGAGCAGATTGTCCCTGCCAATGTTGAGCAATTAGGCTTGGCGTGGGCATTTGATTTGGGGGTTAGTCGTGGTATTGAGGTGACACCGCTAGTGGTTGATGGTGTCATTTATGTGACTGCTACCTGGAATAAAGTGTCTGCGCTAGACGCGAGAACGGGTGAGCTGCGCTGGCAATTTGACCCCCAGATTGATCGCAGCAAGGCGGCCGATTTGTGCTGTGATGCGGTGAATCGCGGGGTCGCCTATTCCGACGGCAAAATCATCACGGGCACTATTGATGGTCGCTTAATCGCATTAGATGCCAAAACCGGCAAAAAATTATGGGACGTTGTCACCGTAGATCAAAGTCAGCCGTACACCATTACCGGTGCGCCGCGGATTGTTAATGGCAAGGCCATTATTGGTAACGGCGGCGCGGAATACGGTGTCCGTGGCTATGTGTCAGCTTACGACGTTAACAATGGCGACATGGTTTGGCGATTTTATACCGTTCCTGGCAATCCTGCCGATGGCTTTGAAAACCCAGCAATGGCCAAGGCCGCAGAAACTTGGAAAGGTGAGTGGTGGAAATATGGCGGTGGCGGCACGGTATGGGACTCTATGGCCTACGACCCAGAGCTGGATTTACTCTATGTTGGGGTTGGTAATGGCTCACCTTGGAATCAAAATATTCGCAGCCCCGGTGGTGGCGACAATCTCTATCTCTCGTCGATAGTCGCGCTGCGGCCGGACACCGGCGAGTACGTTTGGCATTACCAAACAACCCCGGGAGAAACTTGGGATTACACCGCCACCCAGCATATGATTCTGGCGGAGCTAGATATTGATGGTAAGCCGCGCAAAGTTATTATGCAGGCGCCCAAAAATGGTTTTTTCTATGTGATTGATCGCGCCACGGGTGAACTTCTGTCGGCAGAGAACTACGTTCCCGTTAACTGGGCAACGCATATTGATAAGAAAACTGGTCGGCCGGTAGAAGTACCTGAGGCACGTTGGGGTGGACGGGCGCCACACTTACAGTTGCCGGGGCCGTTTGGTGGTCATAACTGGCACCCTATGTCGTTTAGCCCCGATACCGGACTTGTTTATATTCCGGCTATCGAAGCCCCCTATATATATTCAGATGATAAAAACTTTAGTTATAAAAAAGGTCATTGGAATACCGGAGCTGACAGCGCGATGGGTTCGCTGCCCACGGACATGGCGCAATTTAAAGCCATGAAGGCGGCGCTGAAAGGTCGCCTGTTGGCCTGGGATCCGGTTAAGCAGCGTCCGGCCTGGCAGGTAGAGCATGGCAGCCCTTGGAATGGTGGGGTCTTGTCGACCGCAGGCGGCTTGGTATTTCAGGGTAATGCCGATGCCAAGCTGGTTGCCTATCGGGCCGACACTGGCGAGCGTCTGTGGGACTTCTTTGCCCAGACCGGGATTGTGGCGCCACCGATTAGCTATCAGTTAGATGGTGAGCAATACCTTGCGGTGGCCTCAGGTTGGGGCGGAACCTTTACTCTCGTTTATGGCGGTCTGTTCCCCGCAGGAAGCGATGCCGGTGTCGGCCGTTTAATGGTATTTAAGCTAGGCGCCACCGCCAAGTTGCCGGCCTTGGCAGCCTCTACTATGGCAAAACCGACACCGCCGGCATCCACTGCCGACGCGGCGACGATCGCTGAAGGTAAGCAACTTTACGATAACAACTGTGTTGTTTGTCATGGTGATCACGTTGTTTCTAGCGGTTTGATTGCTGACCTGCGCTGGTCGCCGCTATTGCATAGCGATGAGGCGTTGAAGGCAGTGGTGATTGACGGTGGTTTAACGTCGCGTGGCATGCCCGCATTCAAGGGTATAATTAGTGAAAGTGAGTCAAGAATATTGCGGGCCTATATTATTTCTGCGGCCAATGAAGGCTTGGAAGAAAAGCTGGGAATAGGTAAATAAAAAATTAGGAGCGACAGATTTTCTGGCGCTCCTAACAAGTACGTCATCATTGCCGAGCGTGCCTAAAATTATAAAGATGGCAATGGCTGCCATGTTTAACTCGACACCTCGTTTCCCACCACTTTTAATTTTCGACAGCATTTCTTTTTAATTTTTAAATATATGACATCAAAAATATTTTGGGTGTTAAGGTTGTAAGAAGGTATTAATACGATACGTGCTAAAACAGTTTTTAATAAAATTGGCGATGCAATAGAGTTTTATCGTCGTCTAATGATGGTTCTTTTTCTTTTAAAAATAATAGTAACGAAGACCCCATCTCCGTCTGCGTAGATACAGGAAAAGACGGTGCTAAAAAGTAGTTCGTAGTAACCGGCTGCTGTTGCTGGGAGTAAATTTTCCGCAGAACAAGGTCTAAACAGTAACTGAAAAACCAATTGAGATCGTTCAAGCACTCCTGATAAGCGCCTACTTCGTCATCCCAGATGATAAAGATTTGAGCTATGCGATAGAATACATAGGGGGCATATATTCGTACTAGCTTGGCGCTACTTGCAGGTGCAGCGGTGCTGTTTCAATTTTTCTCATCTCTGCATGCCTACACCTCAGTTGCATGCGTGTTGGGATTTGGCGGATTACCAGTGCTTTTAATAGGTGGCTATCGTTTTAACCATTTGCGCTCGCAGTTGAAAAAGTACGCGCCTAGCTAAGACGCACACCTCTGCTTTTACAGCGAATTATAGAGTCCGCCTGTCTTAACGCAATACGGCTTCCTGCGCTACTGACGCAATTAGTTCGCCCGATTGAGAAAAAATCTTGCCAGTAACAAGTCCCCGACCATTCCCTGCCCAGTGACTCTCGGTGCGGCATAGCAACCACTGATCTACTTTGACCGCTGCGTGTATCCACAGTGAGTGATTCAAAGATGCCAGAAATTTTATCCCTGCTTCGCTGCCGTGTGGCACGGCTATTGTGCCCGGCAGCCAATAGTCTGACATCAGCGCTAGGAGCGAGTGGTGGTCGCGTTCATCGCCAAGCTCAGCGGCCGAGGGGGTGCGAATCCAAAAATCGCGAAAGGCGGTATCGGGACTTTCAAAATAGTGTTCAGGATGTAGCATCCGCAGCTCAAAAATATAGGGCTTGGAAAGCACCGCAATGATCTGCTCTGGTAGGCGATGACTATTTTGCTGGGCAAACATTTCTAGACTGAGTAATGATTCAGGATCGGGCGGATTGCCGAGGTCAGTAAATTGATGGCTCAGACCCTGCTCGCCTGCGTGGAAAGAGCACAGTAGCTCGAATATCACCCGTCCACCTTGCTCTGCCGTCACGCGGCGAGTCGCAAAGTTGCGGCTATCACTGAGGCGCTCCACCACATAATCAATGGTGTCGTCGATCATCCCGCCACGCATAAAAAAGCCGTTTAGGCTGTGGCACTGCCAATTGCTTACCGTGCGAGTTGCGGCGGCTAGCGATTGACCAAGGGCTTGGCCACCAAAGGTTACGCCGGCCATATTGTCGAGGTTGTGGCGAGCGCGAAAGCGATCTTTACCAATCTCGTCTAAGTGCAGCATTTCACTGGCAGTTGGAATATATCGGGTATTTGGAGAGATGTTCACTGAGATTTTACTCGCTGCAATGCGTGAGGGGCCTAGAGCATATGGAACAACAGCGATCACTTCAACCGGGGCGCTTGATTAAAGCGCGCTCGACTTAAAATTGAGCGCTGTTATTATGTATCAGTAAGCAGGCGGTATAAGACTATTCAATAGTAAAAGAGATTAAAAACGTGGACATCATTCGTATTATTTTTGCGATATTACTGCCGCCACTTGGGGTGTTTTTACAAGTGAGTTTAGGTAGGCACCTTTGGCTGAATATTATTCTGACGCTCTGCGGTTATTTGCCGAGAATTATTCATGCTGTTTATATTATTGCTAAAAAATGATAAATCCTACCTTAGAACAGCGACTACAACGCAGTCGCCAATTCGCAATTTTATTAGACGGCGCCTAGAGTATTCCTTTTACTCTAGTAAAATTTGGTGTCGATGCCCTACTTGGTTTGCTGCCGGTCGCGGGTGATTTAGTAAGCGCCATACTTGGCTTAGGTATTGTTTGGCAGGCGCATAAGCTTGCTGCGCTCTCCTCATTAAAATTTAAAATGTTTGCTAATATCGGCGTGGATTTTGTGCTGGGAAGCGTGCCGATTATCGGCGATATCGCGGATGTGGCGTTTCGAAAAAATATCCGCAATGTGGACTTGCTTGAAGATTGGCTAAAAAAGCTCATAAGACAGAAGGCCCAAACTAAAACTGAACTAGGTACATTGCTACAGAGTTTTAATTAGTATTAGCGGCTCGATCCTCAAAGCTAAAATGGATCGCATACCGCCGACTCCGATATTGACTGCTTAAAAAGAGTATAAAAATTCTAGTAGAGACAGCTGAGCGCAGACTTAGCGTGCTAGCAAGCAAGCGCATCGTTGGAGTAGGCCGGCACTAAGCGCCCACCGTTTAGCACCTAGAGTTCTATACACTTTGTTGTTGCCAGTCCAAATCAAATGTATAAGAGGCTTAAAGACGAGCCTAGCTGCATTTTACGTGTGAAGTCGTAGTAGTATGGGGTCACGATTATATGAAATCAGCTATTTATGACTATAGAAAACCAAAAGTTGGTCGAGCTACTCGGCGACTTTGATGATGCAAGTCGAGTATTGGCCGCAGCAGAAGCAATCGCCAAACATGCAGAAATCGGGCGGGTTCTAGATACCGCGCGGCTTATTATGCTTGAAGATGGTGGTCCGGCCGCACTTGAGAGTCGCTCTCAGGTATTGGAAGAAGCCGGGATTTACCTGGGCACCGACTGGGCTGAGCCCCAGCTGCTGCTGCCAACGCTAACCCCTTATTCTTTAGCCAGCGCAGAGGCCGCTACGGTCACCATCGAGGGCTTAAGTGAGTTGCGCTTGCTTGCCGTCGCGCTTGGGGAATATGAGCACTCAGCCATTTCTGCTGAGCAGGCTCATCACTTCTTAACACAGTCTATTGCACTGAATCTTGACTTACTGTTCTCAGCGGGGTCAGAGGCCGAACGGGTAAAGCAGGGCTCACTTGCAATGGTACCCCGAGCGCTTATGCAGCACCTTGCTCAGCGGATTGGCTTTGAACATATTATTGACCAGCTAATAGAGGAAATCTGGCGCTTACTCCGACAACGTCCGATTCAAGTGAATCCGGTGAAGAGTATGATCACCCAAATTGCCATATGTCAGACCAGCGAAGGTATGGATTTTGGTACCAGTGGCCTTGGTGCGGCAAGGCTGGTAAGCAGCCTCTACGGACCGACTCAGGCTAGCACTGGCGATCCTGGTATTCCTTATTACGAGCAGCGCTTAGCAAGCTTGGACGGCCAGGCCCTGCAGGCCGAAGCCTTGGGCTTTTCTAGGGCAATGTATGACACCGGTTTGGTGTCGCCTTACCATGCTAGCTTTCTGCGCTTTATATTAGATGACTACGAGAATTTGCTCATTGATGCGCTTGGACTGTCAGGAACCGGTCGCGACGGTCTTCTTTGCTACGGAGATTTGATCAAGGCCCTGATTACCGAGTGTGTATCGCCGTCCACCGCCCAAGCCGTCTACGGTATTGCGATGTTGCTGGAGCGCGGTATTTTGTATCAACAGGGCGTGGCCCAGTCACTCTGGCGGCAGATTAATTTAACTCTGACTGATTGGGCTAAGAGCCGTTTACAGTTTATGTGTGATGCCACCACAACCCCTCGCACTCGTCTTATGGAGGGCGTGGTATGTATGTTGGGTTCCCCATTGGGGATTGGTCAAGGAAATAACCCCACTTGCCAATCGGCGCGGGCACTTTCTATCTGGGCCACAAGTGACCCTACTTATTTGTTGCAAATGATCACCGCCATTGCTCGCGACAATGATTTGACTATGCACTTTGAAGGCCAGGCCATTTCGTCCAAGCAATGTCTTGACGCTTCTCTTTCGCTTTTGCCCTTTGATCTCGATCCGGTATCGATGCTGCTGGTTCCGCATTTAGACGCGACCTATTTGGAAATGGGCCGTTTATGTATAGGCCGCGAAGGTGACCCCCACTGCTGGATTAATCCCGAGTTTCACGGCTGGTGGGTTGGGCGCGGCTTCTGTATTAATGTCGACGTGGCCAGCGGCCAACTGATTGACCTAGAAGCATTCATTCGTAATTTTCACGCGCATTACCATCCGTTTTACAACGGCAACCAACCGCTAATTCATCCGCAACCGGCGGGAATAGCGATTACCGATAGCGCAGGCCGATTTGTCGGATGGCATGCTATCGCCATCATGCGAGTGGCTTTAGATCAAAACTCAGAGATGCGGGTTTATTTCTTTAATCCCAATAACGACAGCGGTCAAAATTGGGGTAACGATGTCATTGTTAGTACCGCTGATCATGGCGAACGTTTTGGTGAGGCCTCATTGCCGTTCGAACAGTTTGCCTCGCGCTTATATATTTTTCACTACGATACCCTAGACTATGGCGAACCTGACAAGGTGCCTGAGGAATCCTTCCATAATGTAAGATCGCTTATTGAATTAAGCTGGGGGCTCGATAGGATTCCCGACACCGGTCTTCAAGCCAGTGCCGGTAGCAATGGGCCGCACAGCTAATAATGTCGCGCTAAAAATACGTAATTGAAAATATTCTCAGCTGGCGCATGCTTCAGAAGTGCGCCTAGCTGATGACGAAAATCTTAATAAAAAATGGGCAAATAATAACTCAAGGACGTTAGTCGAACGACTTTGTTGCGACTGCCTTTTTTCTGCGGATAAAATAGCTGCTATAAGTGTGCCAAACACGACTAGTCAGTAAAGTGTAATTCTCACGCGCTAGAAAATTAAACATCTTACTCGGGTAGCTCGTATATATGCTCAAGTTGTTATTTTCTCTGTATCTTCTGGTTACCTTGAGTGCCTTTGCCAGCCATCTAGATTGCGAGCGAGCAGACATATTTGGGCATTGTAAGAAATGGCAGGGATAAGAAAATCTCTGTGAAAGCCCAGACTTTCTTGGCTTTTGTCCGCCGACAAAATAAGTTCTGAATACGTGGTCTAAGCATTCCCACTATTTATCTGCACAGCTCTAAAGTATTTAGCTAAGGTGATACTTTTAAGCCCTGTCTGCTGCGCTACTTAAAATCAGCACTTGATCGTTGACTTGTGCTTTTCCGCTACGGAGTAAGTATGATGACCACCCATATAAGCTTTAGGACCTTTTAACAATGGCCGCATTATTTGAAGAAATTGATAGCCGAGCGTCCGCTTTAGGTGAAATCTCTCTGCGCAGACGACGCATCCCCGCGTTTGGTGATAGAGACATATATGAAGTTAAGTTGGGCGATGAATATTTAATGTCGAGCATGTTTGTCGAGGCTGAAGAGGCTTTATCCACCCTTGGTTTAGCAGCGGTAAAGGGTGACAAACTCTCTGTTGTTGTCGGTGGCTTGGGCTTAGGCTACACCGCCGTGGCGGCATTAAAAGACCAGCGAATTGCAGACTTATTTGTGGTAGAAGCCTTGGATACTGTCATTGGCTGGCATAAAGATGAGCTGGTGCCGCTAGGTAAAATACTTAATGCGGATAGCAGAAATCACTATGTACTAGGCAGTTTTTTCGATCTTGGTACATCCCCGAGTACGGGCTTTGCACCAGACAGCAACGGTAAAAAGTTTGATGCCATATTATTAGATATCGACCATTCACCCACCGAATTCCTGAACGCCGCTAACGCCGGTTTTTATACGACTGAAAATCTAGCGCTTATGGCAGAACAACTTAAGCCTACGGGTGTGTTTGCGATGTGGTCGCAAAATCTGCCGGAGCAACGTTTTGAGGATTTGCTGAAAACCGTGTTTGAGAAAGTCGATTCTCACGTGGTGTCTTTTTATAATCCTTTTCAAGATGGTGAATCGACTAACTCGGTGTATGTTTGTGTGAAAGCGGCGTAATGCAGGGGAGCAGATAAGGGCTGGAAGTTGCGCTACAGCCGCTGATTCAAAGTCCATTTCGGGTAATCAGAGTGCGATTAAAATGGGCCGCCGCTAACGCGGCCCCTTCAATATCCGGCGAGCTAAGTATGTATCCCTCATACCACTTGTATGATGACTTTACCTCGGCTTCTACCCGTTTTATTTCTAGTATAAGCATCTTCAATATTAGCTATTTGATGAACGCTATCGATGACCGGGGTAACGGCACCGCTTTCAATAAAGTCTTTCAATACCTCTAAGTCGCTAGTATAAGACTCAACCCATACGGGCTTAGCCGATTTATTGCCCATAAAGAAATGTGGGCGGTAGGCATTAAAAAGCGCTTTTCCGTGGCCTGCGGTAGACACAAAGAGGCCATCTTCTGCCATTAATGATGCGCATGTTGTCAGGCTTTCGTAGGCGGTTGCATCGAATACTAAATCAAAATTATTGTCCTCTGATTTAAAGTCTCCCTGTGTATAGTCAATGACCTTATCGGCACCAAGGCTTGTCACCAGATCGATATTTTTTCCGCTACACACTCCAGTCACCTCGGCCCCCATCGCTTTAGCGATTTGTATTGCGAATGTGCCGACGCCCCCTGACGCGCCGATTACGAGGACTTTACTGCCATCACTAACGCTGCCCATACGAAAAGCCTGCAAAGCTGTTAGCGCGGCAAGCGGAACGGCTGCCGCCTCGTTAAAGGATATATTATTGGGCATAAGCGCAATCCGCTTAGTGGCAATGCAGGCGTATTCACCGCAAGCTGCTGTGCGCAAGCGCATATCCATACCATATACTTTGTCGCTGACCTTAAAGTTGCTGACATTACTGCCCCGCTCAACGATGACGCCAGCTAAGTCATCACCAATAATATGGAAACTAGATAAGCTGCCGACTTTAGGGACCAAGCTGGAAATATTGTAATTAAGCTTCCAGTCTTTGGGATTAACCGACGATGCATGCACTTTAACCAACACATCATTAACGCCGATCTTGGGCTTTTTGACGTCTTTGATAATCAACCTTGCTCTAGGTCCAAAACCTATGGTGGTGGCAGCTTTCACTATTGGGTGCTCCTGACAAATTTATTAGAATTAGGGATGGCTATTGGCCCACATCGGACAGCGACACCAATTCAGTAAACCGCTAATAAAGCGGCCCGTTGATGACTTTAACTGTCGGCCTGTTATCTTATTGTACTTCGTTGCGGGCTGAAAATATTTCTTATACGCTGTATGGGATGAAGAGCGCGTATGCCCGTGTACTCGATCATAAACCATAATTTTATGTATATGTCAGTGAGCTTGGGTTAGAGCTGACTTACTATCTTGAGGTTCGCAATATGAAAATCCTCTCTCCAACGGATGCCTTGTTTTTGATGGCTGAGCATCGTCGCCAACCAATGCATATCGCTGGCTTACAGATATTCGCACTGCCAGATGGAGCCCCCAAGACGTTTATTCGCGACTTGGTGCAGGATATGCGACGTCATTCGGAGCCGAGTGCGCCATATAATCAGCGCCCAGTATTTCGAGGCACATGGTTCTGGCGAGAAGACGAATATTTTGAAATCGACCATCATCTGCGCCATTTATCCTTGCCGGCGCCCGGCCGAATTCGTGAATTACTTGAAATGGTTTCGCGGCTGCACAGCGGACTCATTGACCGCAGTCGGCCCTTGTGGGAAGTGAGTGTGATCGAAGGCTTGGCGGACGGCCGTTTTGCTATTTATACAAAAGTGCATCACTCCGTATTCGACGGCGTTTCGGCGACCTTAGAGGTGATTCGATCTCTCAGCGAAGACCCCACTCAGCGAGCAATGCCACCAGTTTGGGCGCGTATACCTAGTCGTCGCAAGAGATCGGTGGCCTTGGCTCCTTCCGTTAGTCCGGTAAATGGCCTTATACATGCAATAGGGACTAATTTTCGTATTGTCCCCGGTGCAGTGCGCGGGGTATTGGATCTGTTGCGCAGGAGCCGCGGCAAGCCGGCTGACGCGACGCCCTACCAAGCACCGCCTACCATGCTAAACGTACACATCAGCAGTTCGCGGCGCTTTGCGGCGCAGTCATATCCATTAGCGCGTATTAAAGCGGTCGCTAAGGCAGCCGGCGGTACCATTAACGATGTGGCTTTAGCGATGTGTTCAGGCGCCATACGTTCATATCTAGAATCAAAAGACGCCCTGCCTAAAGCGCCACTCATTAGCATGGTGCCGGTATCTGTTAGAGCGGCAGACAGTCCGGAAGGTGGTAATCAGGTTTCCGTGATTTTGGCTAATCTGGCGACTCATATCGTCGACCCGGCTGAGCGCTTACAAGCCGTTACGGCGTCGACGCGGAGGGCCAAGGATCGCATGGCCAAGATGAACCGGGTAGAGCAGCTTGCCTATGCAGCCACCGGACTAAGTCCAATGGCGTTTACGTCAATACTCGGCCTAGACCGTATTCGTCCAGCGTTTAACGTGGTCATTTCCAATGTGCCAGGCTCGAAAAACCCCCTGTATCTTAATGGCGCGAGGCTCGAAGAAACGTATCCGATTTCGATTCCAATTGATGGTCAGGCTTTAAATATCACCTTGACCAGTTATTGTGATTCTCTGGCTTTTGGCTATACCGCCTGCCGTCGGTCAGTACCGAATATGCAGCGCTTGCTAGATTTTACCGAACAAGCATTATCCGAACTTGAAGCCGCTCTTGGGCTTGCATAGAATTGATAATGCGCTTTGCCGGTGAGTTTTAATTTAAACGAGCCATATATTTGTTAATGCATAGGTTGGATTATGAAAAAAAATATAAAAATAATGTTTCCAGCGACGACAGATACGGTAATTACGATGTACACCGATAAAGATTACTTTTTGAATAAGTATAAAAATCTGGGCGCGCATAATATTGTACTTCTCGACGAGTCTTTTGAAGGAAGTAAATTTTCCATCAATATCAAACGCTGTCTGCCCGCCGACGTGCCCGTGCCAAGCTTTGCCAGCAAGTTCTTTAGTGACACTATGACAATTATTCAGCGCGATACTTGGGATGCGTCTATTAAAACCGGCCGCCTAGACATTGAGTTTAAGGGTTTGCCCATCGATGCCAGCTGCGATATGAAGCTGGTGGATGAGGGTGATGGCTCGGCTTTGTTAATGGGCTGGAATATTAACGTTAAGGTACCGTTGATTGGTGGCAAGCTTGAAAAGATATTGATGGAAGATATGAGTAAAAAAGTTGAATTAGACCACGTTGAAAGTGCCAAATTACTAAACAGTTATATGTAATTTTTAGAGTTGGGAGATTATAGCGAACACAGCAATTTATCGTTTAATAAAAATCGACTAATTATTTTGCCGTCGCGAAGTAAAATATAGGCATGATGAGCTTGTTAACAATATGCACGGACTGACACAGCTGCGTCGAGAAAGATGCACTCACCATGCTTAGCATCTTTACAAAGTAATAAACGATGCTACCGTCGATGTTATTCACGTCGAAAAATCAGTACAGATAAAGGTAAGGACTCAAACTATCTAACTATTATATTTACAAGCCTGTGCGTAACAAGACCAAGCGATATGTACCGCCTTTGCCTTGGAACGCGCTGTCGCTTTGGCGAGATGCCATTAAACGAAACTCATCAACAATATCACTGCCAGTAAGCCGCACATCCACGCAACCATACTGCTAATGGAGATTTCTCTGGCGAGTAATCCCTCATTAGGCCGGTATAGGCTGGCTACGCGTTTGCCAAAAGCTTTTATACCTATCATGGCTTGCCCACGGACCTGCTGATCTAAAGCCCACATCAGTGATAGTGAGCCCTTAACCAGACGCGCCAGCGGTCGCCGATAAAACCAATCGCTATCCAGATTGGTGGACGGCAGCTCGGGCGGATACATTCCTTTTAGATTCAACCAAACAAATGCCAAAGCTGAGAAGAACAACAACTGGGTTTGCGTCAATATATGAGTTAGGTCATACGCGCTGTAGTTGGTTGAATAGGGTAAGTGTTGATAGAGCAAATTTGGGAAACTGCCGATACCGATACACAGGGCTGCCGCAATAGACATTGCCAGCAACATATTGCGCGGCGCCTCTTTGCAGCGAATACCAGAGTCGTGGGCAAAAAACGCAAAGTAGGGGATTTTGATACCGGCGTGATGGAACACACCCGCTGAGGCAAACAGCAGCAGTAACCAGATAATGTCGTAGTCCTCTTTCAAGGCTGCCGACATAATCATCGATTTACTAACAAAGCCACTGAACAGCGGGAAGGCAGAAATAGATGCCGCACCGACAATACACAGGATCGCGGTTTTCGGCATAGACTTGTAAAGTCCTCCAAGCTCCGAGCCATTGATACGGCCGGTTCGGTATAGCACTGCCCCCATAGACATAAACAGCAGGCCCTTAAAGATAACGTCGTTAAAGGCGTGAGCGACAGCGCCGTTAATGGCCAGCTCGGTACCAATGCCGATACCAATAATCATAAAGCCTAACTGGTTAATTAAACTGTAGGCCAGTACGCGCCGAAGGTCGTTTTCTATTACCGCGAAAAAGATCGGGAAGCAGGCCATTACCGCACCAATTGTCACCAGTAACTCGGTGCCGGGAAAGGCGCGGGCCATGGCATAGATCGCCACTTTGGTGGTGAAGGCGCTCAGGAATACTGTGCCTGTGGGCGTCGCCTCTGGATAGGCGTCGGTGAGCCAGGTATGGAATCCCGGAAATGCACACTTGATGCCGAAGGCAATGAATATCAGCCAAGCGGCTAGGCCCTCTAGACCAATATAAGTGAATTCAAGACTGCCGGTATTTTGATAGTGAATGATAATCCCGGCTAGCAGTAGCAAGCCCGACACAACCTGTAGAATCAGATAGCGCATGCCCGCGCTATAGGCTCTGTCAGTGCCCCGCGCCCATACTAGGAACACCGAGCTTAAAGCGAGCATTTCCCAAAACAAAAATAGAGTCAGCAGGTCGCCAGCAAATACCGCACCTAGGGCGCTGCCGGCGTAAAGCATGGCTGCCGATTGCTGAACGCGATCTTGCACATGCAGGGAGTAAATAACCCCAATCAGGGCGGCAATGTGGAAGAGATAACCAAACAACAGGTTGAGGTTATCCAGTTTGACCGGAGTTAGCTCCAGGCCCATGAAGGAAGCTAGCACGGTGTAATTTTCAGGCAGCTGCCATAAATTTACGGCGCTAAGGGCAATGGTGCCCAGTAAGGCCGCCGCGCGCACTCGTCCCTGGCATAGACCAGCCAGAATGGCGCCCACGTAAAACAGCAGGAAAGGAGGTAGTTCAATGCTCAACACGGCTGGACTCCTCTACCTTTGGTTCGTCTTGCTGATAATAGTTTTCATCACGCATCACCACTTTGCGCATCAGTGTTGCCACCAATACCAACACCACACATCCCACAAAACCGTATAGGGGATAAAAACTAAAAAGCCCCTCCCAGGGGTGTTCCGTATGACGATGAACCACTAGATCCAGCGCCACCAGCAGACCACAAATGACATACAGGCCAGTGAGGATGTGTTTCACATTTTTAGGTTTGTCGAAGAAATCCTGATATTCACTCATGGCATGGGCACCTCATTAAAAATCCCCGTCGCCAGTTCGTAGGGAATGTCCGGCCAGAAAAATAATGCTATGCAGGCGAGACTGGTAATTATGATGGCCAGCAAGGCCGGTAAAGGCGCTTCCTTTATCGCAACTGCGGCGGTGCCAGATTTGGATTGTTCTGTTAAGAATTTTTCCCCTGGGAAAAATGCTCGCATTGGAATGGGTAGCAAGTAGGCAATATTAAGCAGTGAGCTGACTAATAAGATCACCATCATTGCCCACTGTCCGGCATCCATGGTGGCGCTTAGTAGTAACCACTTACTCCAGGTGCCGCCTGTGGGTGGTAAGCCAATAATGCTTAGTGCACCGATAAAGAAAGCCACCATGGTGATGGGCATTTGGCGTCCCAAACCACGCATTTGACTGATATCACTTTTATGGCTGGCAACAAGAATGGCCCCAGCGCAAAAGAACAAAGTTATTTTTCCCACCGCGTGCATGGCAATATGGGTGGCGCTGCCTATCACGCCGCTCTGGGTGGCTAAAAACGCACCCATACTAATATAGCCAAGCTGACTCACGGTTGAGTAGGCCAGTCTCGCTTTGAGATTGTCTTGGCGCATGGCGACGAGTGATGCCAGCAACACCCCTGCGCCAGCCAAGTAGAGCAGATAATCAGTAAGCGGAATTTCCTGTAGGCGATCGAGACCAATAACAAAGACTAGGATCTTTAACAGGCTAAATACGCCCGCTTTCACCACCGCAACGGCGTGTAGGAGCGCGCTAACCGGAGTGGGTGCTACCATCGCCGCTGGAAGCCAGCGGTGAAACGGCATCATGGCTGCTTTCGCCACACCGAATACGAAAAAGGCCAGGAGTATCGAGAGTAGAGGGCCGGAGAATTCTTCAGGCAGAATGCCGCCTAAACGAAATTCTAGAGTACCGCTGATAACCCAGGTAAATATCATTGCCGGTAAGAAGAAGGCGATGGACGTGCCCATTAGAATCGACAAGTAGACTCGGCCACCTTGCTTGGCTTTTTCGGTTCCCGCATGAGTTACCAGTGGGTAGGTACACAGCGAGAGCACTTCATAGAAAACAAACAGGGCAAAAAGGTTGTCGGCGTAAGCGATCGCCATAACCGCTGAGATTGCTATGGCAAAACAGGCGTAAAAGCGAGTTTGATTCTTCTCATCGTGTCCGCGCATATAGCCTATGGCATACAGCACGGTCACCGGCCAAAGTGAGCTAGCCACCAAGGCGAATAACAAACCCAAGGCTTCAACCCTGAAACTTAAGCTAAGACCGGGCAGAATATCTAGCCAGTGACTATGTAAGGCTACGTCTCCCTGCCACTGCTTATAGATTGCAATATTGGTCGCCAGTAATACCAAGCCAATAACGATGGAGACGGCTTCCCGAAGATTGGGGAAGCGTCCGGTCACACTAATTAGCAATGCTGCCAATAAAGGCAGCGCGATGGCGAAATTTATTAACATAGATTCGCTACTCATCACCGAGCACCCTCTAGCAGGCTGCGGGCAGCCTCAGCCGTAATTTCAATGGGGAGTCGGGTATCAATACCAAAATACACATTAGCGGAAATCAACAACCACAGCGGAATCAGCATCATTAGCGGTGCTTCTCCTGTGGGCGCACCGGCCTCAGACTCTTTGAAATACAGCCTTTCGACAACGCGCCAGATATAGGCCAGTGCTAACAGCGAGCCCATTACAATCAGCATGGCTAGCGGCCAGCGACCAGATTCAATAGCTGCACTCACCAGATACCACTTGCTGATAAAGCCCACCGTGAGCGGCACACCTATTAGGCTCAAGCCGCCGATCGTAAAACTCAGCGACGTGATCGGCATGCGCTTGCCCAAGCCATTGAGGGCGTCAAGTTGACTGCTGCCGAGGCGATACACGATGGCGGCGATTGACAGGAATAGACCGCCCTTCATTAATGCGTGATTAAACAGATGCAGTAATGTCGCCTGCATACCCAGTACGCTTCCCAAGCCGATACCAATGAGCATGTAGCCAATTTGCGCCACACTCGAATAGGCAATCGCCTTCTTAATATCTAATTGGAAGATGGCGGTAGTTGAGGCGCTGAATACTGCCAGCACACCCAGGGCAACAAGAACGTCTGTGAGCGGCAGCGCGGCGGTTTCTAGCTGACCATCAAACACCGTGTAGGTGAATCGAATCAGCAGATATACCGCTACCTTAGTTGAGCTGGCGGCAAGAAATGCGGTGGCAATAGATGGCGCCTCGGCATACGCCTTGGGAAGCCAGAAGTGCAAGGGGAACATGGCCATTTTCAGACCTATACCCACCACAATAAAGGTATAGGCAACAAAGACAGCTTGGGAGTCTTCTACCTTCGGCAATCGCAGTGCTAAATCTGCCATATTCAAGGTGCCGGTCATCATATACATGAAGCCGATACCGATAAGAATAAAGGTGGCGCCGATGGTGCCCATAATGAGGTAACGGAAAGCAGCCCATAAGGCCTGTCGACGCTTGCCTAAGGCAATCAGGGTGTAGGTGGAGAGAGACGAAACCTCAAGAAACACAAAGACGTTAAAAGCATCACCCGTTGACAGTATTCCCAGTAAACCAGCCAAACATAGCAGCCACGCAACATAGAAAAATAGCTGTTTATCAGGCTCAATTTCTTTTTGGATACTGGTTTGAGCGGCAAATAAACTGACTGTGCTGCTTAGTGTAATAATCACTAGCAACCACGCGCTCAGTAAATCTAGGCGATACTCAATGCCCCAGGGCGGAGCCCAGCCACCCAGCTCGTAGGTCAGACTACCAACATCATAGACCTGAGCCAAAAGTAGACAAGCGATTAAGAACGATACCGCACTGACCAGCAGCGCGAACAGCCAGGCTGCCCGGTTGCGACCAACGATAAGGCAGCAGGGCGCGCCAAGCAGCGGTACAATAACCTGAAGAATAATTAGATGGTTTAGCACGAAAGGTCTCTTTTCTGAATGTCGGCTTCTTCGATACTGCCGTAAGCTCTTTTGATTCGGATCGTCAACGCCAAGCCCAGCGCCGTGGTGGCAATGCCAACCACGATCGCGGTGAGAATTAATACATGAGGCAGGGGATTGGAGTAAACATTGCCGGAGTCATTCAATATTGGCGCGGTTCCACTTGTGACCTTGCCGGCGCTGATATACAGGATAAATACCGAGGTCTGGAAGATATTCAAACCAACCAGTTTCTTCACTAGATTGCCCTGAGCAATAACGATATAAAAACCAATCATCATTAGCGCAACGACGATCCAGTCATTGTAATGAGAAAAAATAATACTCATCCGTCTTCACGTCCTTGTTTGTCGAGTTGGCTTACAAAACTGTAGAAGATCAACACCATCACTGCCGCGACCGTAATACCCACACCCAGCTCAATCACAATAATGCCAATGTGCTGTCCGGTAATTGGGTTGCCGGCCAGTACTGAGTAATCCAGAAAGTTGCCGCCCAAAAGCATGGACGAAATGCCAACCGAGCCGTAAAGCAGGGCACCAAAGGCGGCTAGAAAACGAAGCGCGGGGACATCGACAACTCGGCGCGCAAAATCCACACCGAAGAACATCGTGTAAAGAATAATGGCGGCAGCGAAAATAACGCCAGCCTGAAATCCCCCGCCGGGGCCATAATCACCGTGAAACTGCACGTAGAGGCCAAAAATCATAATAGGCGGAATCAAAATCTTACTGACTATCCTAAGGACTTTATGGCCGTGGGCGCCCTCAGCCTTGGGAAGTATGGGTAGGGCGCCGGTGCTTAGTAATGACATCACACCGATAGCCGCAGTAAAGACAACCACCACTTCACCGAAGGTATCAAAGCCGCGATAGCTCGCCAGCACTGAGGTGACTACATTGGGAATGCCAATTTCGGCGGCAGAATCGGAAATATAGCGCGACGCAACGTGCAGCTGTGCGGGAGAATTTGCGTCGCCAAATGATGGCAGGTCCAGCGTGCCATAGATTAACAAGGCGCCAGTGATGCCCACCAGAATCAGCGCCGGTAAGCTCCTCGATCTAGCGCAGGCTTCATGTCGTCCTACTAGCGCTAGGGTTAGCAGCATCAATAGGGGGGAAATACCAGAACCGACGGCCGCTTCGGTAAATGCGACATCTACCGCGTCCATCAAGACAAAAAAGCTTGCTGACAAAAATCCGTAAACACCCGTTAACATCACAACCGCGACTAAATCGCGACTATACGCAATTGCCAACGCCGTCACTACCAGCATGCTGAGTAGGCTAATATCAAGTAAGAGTTCTATGACAGCACCCTCCCAAACCAATCATAGACACTCATTGCCCATCACCTCGTTGTTGCCGAGTCCAAATTGCCTTGGCCAAAGCATGGCTGGCAGCTGGGCTGGTGAATAAAAGGAATAGTAATACCATCACCAATTTAAGAAGCACTAAACTCCAACCGGCCAGCAGCATTAAGCCGCCTAGTATCAGCACGGTCGCCATGGTCTCGGATACACCGGCAGCGTGCATTCGGCTAAGTGTGTCTGGAAAACGCAGCACACCGAGCGCGCCGGTAAAAATTAGAAAACAACCGCTGAGCAGCATCAGCCCGCTCAAAACGTCGACAAACGTAGTCATTCCGATTCCCCCTGCTGCTGCAATCTGTCGGTGTACTCAAAGTAACGCAGCAAGGCGATAACACTAATAAAGTTCATCAGGGCATAGACCAGCGCAATATCCAAAAACTCTGGCCGCCCAGACAAGAAGCCCAGTACCGCAATAAACAGTACCGTCTTGGTACCAAACAGATTCACTGCCAGAACACGGTCAAACACACTGGGGCCGGCGATGGCCCGAAAGATCGCCATGGCCATCACAATAAGCAAGGTAATAGCGGTAATAGATAGAATCATTGTTCTAACCTGCTGACACGATCACTCATCTCACCGTCTTCCAATTCTGCGATATTTTCTGGCACCAAAGCGTGTACCACAATGGTGGTTTCATTGACCTCTAAGGACACCGTACCGGGCGTTAGGTTGATGGAGTTGGCGTAGATAACCCGGCCCATATCGGTCTTCTGAGGAAGATTTAAGGTTTTAACCATAGGTTGAATAGACCCGTTGCCGAGCCATACGCGCTTAATCACATCCCAATTACTGAGGACAATTTTCCACGCCAGCCAAACATAATAGTTCGGTAGTGCTAAGGTAAGATGAATCGGTTGGGATTCGTGATCGATCACGTCCATGCGATGACATATCCACACTACAAAGGCGACAGAGCCAATGCCAAAGCAGATCATAAGAAAATTATAATGCCCGGAGTTCGCGAGCCATATTCCTGATAGAAGCGCAGAAATACTGATGGTATGACGCATTAAATTATCCTTAAGCCGAGTCGACTTTCCTCTCGTTAATTCCAAATCAAAAACCAATTATGGTCATCAGCAGAGGTAATGAGCCTTAAATATCTGCTCCAGCAATGATGCTGCGGTGCCGGTGTAAGTCGGACTAGACTCATCAACAACCAGTATCGCAAGCTCTCTGATGGTCGTGGATTCAGAAAGGCCGTATTTAACTGTTTTTAAAGTATTGATACTTGTCGAACCGCTAGGAGCGCGGGAGAGCAAGGCGCGTTGTGAAAAACTTAGATCACCCATTTCTCCAATTCGAACGTGTGAATTGGCTTCTACATACCCTCTTACAAACGCCGCGCAGGCAGAATTTGCCACACCG
Source organism: Zhongshania sp. (assembly GCF_047636175.1). Classification (GTDB taxonomy): domain Bacteria; phylum Pseudomonadota; class Gammaproteobacteria; order Pseudomonadales; family Spongiibacteraceae; genus Spongiibacter. The sequence goes on from NZ_JBLIKC010000007.1 coordinate 149,158, forward strand.
CTGTCGGTATTTAGTGATGCTCCACAACTACCACTCAAGTGTTCAGCGCTCATGGGCTGTAAGCCATACGCTGCACCACAAAAAGTCAAAGCTAAGAAGGCGGCAATAAATCGAGACGTATGAAATGTTGTTTTCATTATATTCATAGGTAAATTCAAGATTTCAGTCAGTTTACTTTGGCATTGCCGAGAATGGCAAGCATATGTGCCTCCTTATAGCTCTGACTTGCGCTTTTTGGGTGCCGTATGGCCTTTCTTTATTAAAAATACGGTGACGTCCTCGAGTGCGCTTCAAACTCATCAAGGTTAGTCTAGGAATGAGTAAGCCGCCAACGGGCGGCTTACTCTGGCAGCCCAATCCATGCGTCAATGCTAGTATTGAAAATCAAAGAGTGCTCATTATATAAGGGAAAGATAATGTCTCATAGCGATGTTGCCACACCTGAATGGCAGGCGGGTAAAACCCAGCAGGCTCCAGTCATCGATGCCTATCCAGAGTTTGAACCCGGCAGCTACACATTCAAGGGTGTGACTCGTCCGGTCTATAAATCCGGAAAAGGCCCAGCCATTATCGTGATTCATGAAGTGCCGGGGATCTATGATGACGTGTGTGATTTTGCTCAGCGCTTAAATAAGGAAGGCTTCACAACTTATTTACCCTCTCTACTGGGCACGCCCGGGATGAGCTACTCCACACCAAATCTTATTAAGTCCATGTCTAAGCTTTGCGTCTCTAAGGAATTTAATCGCTTCGCGTTTCGCGAGGAGGCGCCAATTGCCGATTGGTTAAGAGCATTGGCCCGCGATGCTCACCGCGCTTGCGGCGGGCCTGGCGTTGGCGCTATAGGGATGTGCTTTAGCGGCGGTTTTGCCTTGGCGATGATGGCCGATGAATCGGTGATTGCTCCGGTATTGTCGCAGCCCTCCATGCCATTTATGCTCACTAAAAAGCTTCGCCATGACATAGATGTAAATCCCAAGGATATTCCTAAAATAAAAGCTAGAATGGAGCGCGACGATATATGTCTTATTGGCCTGAGATTTAGCGGCGATAAAATGGTGCCTGGTGACCGCTTTAAATATTTAACAGCGTTGCTCGGTGACAAGTTTGTCGGCATTAGTATTGACTCTTCACCTGGCAATTCAAACGGTATTAAGGCGGCGGCACATTCTGTTTTAACTCGCGACTATGTCGACGATGAAAATCATCCCACTTACCAAGCGTTTCAAAAGGTATTGACGCTATTTAAAAAACAACTTATGCCAGTGCCAGCACAGGCTTAGTGATAATGCGCGATATGCAGATCTTTAGTCTCATGGTGGTATTGTTGCGAGCGGCTAGCAAACCGACATTGATTGAAATTAAAGTTATTAGCCAATAGACGGCGCGGCTGAGAAGGGACTAATTTACAAAGGATATATAAAAAAACTATGGGAGCATTATGTTTGGCTACGACGGAATTCATTCGGTATGGCAGTGATTATAAATATTAGCTCGCAGATACTTATGAAATTGAAATTCTAATTACCCCAAAAGATGACATTGACGTTGATTTCATTGCCTTAAAGGCTGGTGGGACTCTGTTGGTCAAGAAGGGCTATGCCTGAGACAGACCGTCGGAGCCGATAAAAGATACCGAGGGAAATATGCGAGCCTCGCTGGTGCATGACGCTCTCTATCAGCTAATGAGAATGGAGGAGCTGAGTACCAGAAGTCAAAGAAAAGCCGCAGAGCAATTGTTTAAGGATATATGCAAGGAAGATGGCGTATTCAATTTCTGCGCTTTCGCCTACTATAAGGCTCTGCGTAAATTTGGCAAACCTGCCGCCAGCGCACAGAGTAAAAAAATTATACACCTTGCGCCGAAACCGTAAGTTGAATCAGCATTTCTTAATTTTGGTTTCCATACCACATTGCGGCCTCTTGTCAGGGAATTAGGAGGTTCGAGTCTTGTTGGCGGAATTAATGTGACGCGAGGTATTGTGAAAATGTAAGACTGGCCAAGCCCGTTGGATTATCATGTCTTTTAATCGAAACGCTAAAAGTTGGCCGGCGCTGGGGTCTTACTATTTTAGCCAACTATTATCAGCCGCTCATTGCGGCCCGATGCGCAAGCCAATTAGGAGTAGAAAATGAACTCAACGCTGATTTTTTGGCCAGTTTTGGCTCAAGTGGTTTTGACCATTTTGGTATTTATTTTGATGGGAGTTAGAAAAGCTAAATCGGTAAAAGCGGGCACGGTCAATCGTAAAGCGGCCGCTTTAGATAATAGAGTTTGGCCCGCTGATGTTGTGCAAGTATCCAATAATATTGCCAACCAATTTGAAACTCCAATATTGTTTTATGTACTCTGTATTGTGCTCTATGTCAGCGGTGGTGTCGGTGTGGCGGCGCTCGTCTTAGCATGGGCATATTCCTTAAGTCGCTATGCTCATGCCTTTGTACACACCAGCTCGAATTACGTGCCGACCAGAATGCGGATCTTCTTATTCGGTACTTTGGTTTTGCTACTTATGACCCTGCTTGCAGGTTTTGAGCTGGCATCCCTAGGGCAGACCCCTATATAAGTGCTTAAGTCTGTTGCCACTGCTTAGCGCCGGTCTTTTGCCAAGTATGCCTTTCACCATAGCGGCTCTATCCGCGATTACGGCTATCTATTTAATTCGCGGCCTAGGCGGTTTAGTTGCGCCATTTGTGAGCGATCATCATCAGGTCAAACAGAACAGCCTAGCGTTTTGGCTATTGAGTTCAGCAATTTTTTTAGTCGTTGCGTCATTCCATAAGCTGGGTCTACTTGCGATATGGCAAACTATATAAAACCCCTTGGTGATCTATTGGGACTGACAGTGGCATAACAATAAGGAGATTCAAGACCTGCGCTATGTCGCTGACATTCTGACTTTTATGCAGTTCTTAGATATCACGACGTCTATATAATAATCTTAGTACAAACTGTCTGCTGGGCGAATTGCTGCCAGATACCAGCGCTGTGGTTATGGTGATTTTACTTCGCTTTCGAAAAACGCTAGAGACGCTAACGCCTCTGGCTGAGACGCTTACTCACGTAACGGTAAGACGGATAGGCTACTCCTCAAAAATGTTGGCGGTGTTACTTTGTGGGCGGGCCATGTTGAGGGTGTGGCTTTAGGAGATTTGGGCGACGGCCGCTGGGACTTTCTGGTTCTAGTACATTATCCGTCTAAGGCAAAATTTTAGAGATGATGAGATCTGAAGACTACCAAGTTATTAACAAGGACAGAGAAAGCGGTGTAGAAGATCATGTCATTCTAGCTGCGGATAAAAGCTATTCGACGTTTTTAATTTAGCCAGTAATAATAGTTATATGAGCAAGATCTTACTTAATCAGCGCAGCATGAAATTATGAATAGACAAATCGCATTTATAGGCAAGATGGCGAGTAAAGACCAAGATGCTTGGTTGGCTGCGATACGGCCACTTCTAGTGGATGCGGCGATCATCCCGTATGAGGAAATAAGCCCTGAGCAGAGAATGAATATTGAAGTAGCCATTGTCGCTAATCCAGACCCAAAGGACTTGGCAACGCTTCCGGCGCTGCGGTGGGTGCAAAGTTTATGGGCTGGCGTAGAGAGACTTGTTGTTGAATTGCCTAAGGTAAATTTTGATATTGTTAGAATGATTGATCCCAATTTAGCGTCGACAATGGCAGAGGCTGTGCTTGCCTGGACATATTATCTGCACCGCGATATGCCTAAGTACCTGTTTCAGCAGAAACATAAAATATGGCAGCAAGGCGATTTGCGAGAACTTAAAGATCGTAATATTGGTATTCTAGGCTTAGGGCAACTAGGTAGGGCAGCAGTAGAAAAGCTATTACTAAATGGTTTTAATGTCAGCGGCTGGAGTAGACGCTTAAGTAATATGGAGGGCGTTAAATGCTTTGCGGGCATGGACCAGCTTGCTGACATATTGGCGAAATCTGACATACTTATTTGCTTACTGCCGTTAACGGCCGAAACCCATGGCTTATTAAATGATAAAAGACTGAGACTTTTGCCTACGGGGGCGTCAATTATTAATTTTTCTCGTGGCCAAATAATAGATCAAGACGCTTTATTACGACACTTGGAAAATGCCCATTTAGACCATGCTGTGCTAGATGTTTTTGAAACGGAACCGCTACCCATGACTAGCGCCTTATGGGATTCTCCAAAGATAACAGTATTACCGCATATATCGGCGCCCACAAATACTCGCACTGCTTCCGAAATTGTAGCGCGTAATTTAATGACTTATTTTGAGACCGGTAAGATACCGGAATCCATCAGCCGCCCCCGTGGCTATTAAAAGCTTAAATTTAAAGTCGTTTGTCTAGATTCCTAGGGTCGGGGCTTCAGTGATATTTTTATAGCAGTGTGTCGATATAAAGTGAATAGCCTCACAGGCGTTTTGTGCCGCGATGTTAGCTTTTCCAGTACGTTGGCGTTAGCACTAAAATAATCGTCATAAACTCTAGTCTACCCAACAACATTCCGACACTGAGAATCCATTTACTGCTGTCTGGCAAGCTCGAAAAGTTGCCGGCGGGTCCGATGATGTTGCCAAGGCCTGGACCGACGTTCATGAGTGCGGTGGAGGCGCCGGTGAGACTGGTGACAAGGTCGAGGCCACTAAAGGCGAGAAGCAGGGTAATGATGACTAGGGATACCAACATAATGAATACAAAAGTGACGGCCGAAATAACGATACTGTCGTCTACTGCACGGCCGTTATAGTAGCGCCGGATCATGGCGCGGGGGTGAACGGCGCGTACTATGCTTTCTTGCATCATCATAAATAATAATTGGAAGCGAAAAATCTTGATCCCACCGCTGGTAGAACCAGAACACCCACCGATGAACATGGCGAAGAAAAATGCAGCGACGGCAAGTTCTCCCCATTGTGAGTAGTCGCCGCTGGCGAAGCCCGTGGTGGTGATAACAGACACCAAATTAAACGTGGCGTAGGTAAAGGCGTGCAGCAGGTCAAGGCCTGTCTCCGACATAAGATACAATGTCATAATGACGCTGATGATGATAATGGTGAGTAAAAAACCGCGAATTTGTTGATCGTTAAATACCCGCCAATTGCGCTTCATTAAAAAGTGCACGTAGATGGCGAAGGGCAGGGCGCCAAGGATCATGAATGCAATCGCCACCCAGTGGCTGCCGAGGTCTGCGAACTGTGCGAAGGAGCTATCTGAGGTTGAGTAGCCGCCAGTGGAGATTGTTGTCATGGCATGGTTAACCGCATGGAAACTGTCCATACCGGTAAACATAAAGGCGAGGGTGCAGAGAAAGGTCAGAATGATATAGACGTAAATAATCATGGTAACCATGGTGCGCGAACGCGGTATGGCTTTGTCCGACCAGTCAGAGGATTCGGTTTGGAATAAACGCATACCACCGACTTTGAGAAAGGGCAGAATTGCTACCGCCATGCCGATAACGCCTAGACCGCCAACCCACTGCAGCATTGAACGCCACACCAAAATATCGTGGGGCATGGTGTCTAGGCCGGTGAGTACGGTGGAGCCTGTTGTGGTGAGGCCAGACACCGACTCAAACACCGCGTCGGTGATGCTGGAAAAACCGGGAATCAATAAAAAAGGCAGGGCTCCGGTTAATGAAATGAGAAGCCATGAGCTAGTAGTAATTAAAAACATCTGCCGTGGGTTGAGCATATTGATGCGGTGTGATCGCGACAACAGCCACCCGCCGGCGGCAAGGCCGACGGTGAGAGCGATGGAGTTACTAAAAGCCGCAGTGTTCCCAGTGTGGTAAATAATTGCCATTAGCAGTGGCACGGTCATCAACAGGCCAAAGACCAGCAATATTAAGCTGCAGACTTTTAGCACCGGCTTAATAAGTGTCGACTGAGTCATTATTTGGTCACTGTCACTGTTTATTACATCTGGTCGCGTTGGTAGAAATCAGTTTTCCTGAGACCGGATGAGACCCAGTTCAGAAGAACCTGCACCACAGGAAATAATAGATTTAAACGCTGTGTCGAGCTTTATATCGGGCCGCGTTTCCACGCACTCGGGTGGCAGATGGTAGACAAATCCAGACGTTGGATTGGGGCCGGTGGGCACAAATACTGTGAACCAGCCATTGCTATGGCGGCTAGTGATTATGGCGGTGGCGCGGACCGGATTTTGGGTGCCATAAAGTTGCACCACAGCGACCTCACCTTTGGTAAACGGAGAGTTGCTATTGGTACCGAACATTTGTTGAATGATGTCGCGAATTAAGCGGTAGCCAGGCGCGAAACGCGCTAAATGTGCGTCGACGAAATTTTGCGCCCAGCGCCCAGCGCTAGTGGCCACAACGGTACCGACAATAAAGCAGCTAAAGAAAATAAGCGCGATAACTATTAGGTCGACTAGAAGTGGCGGCGCACCGCTTATCCTGACTAGGGGGCTGGTCATGGGGGCAATCAAGGACTGCACACTATTGACCGCCCAACGCAGGCCCAGCAACAAAATGATGATCGGGGCGATAACTAATACACCACCGATAAATGACTGATTAATAAAATGTTTGAATCTATTCATGATGGCCCGCGCTGATGATGACGTGCCGCAATAATAAGCAGTATTGTGTGACGTCTTTGTATGATGAATTACTGGATAATGATACCGCATTTGCGATAACCGAAGTGCTAATGTTTATTAGCGCAGTAGGCTTAGTAATTGGTCTAGCAGGCGCTCTAGTTTGCGCAGTGATCCGCACTCAGCGACGAAGTGACTGGCGCTCTGATAGCGACGTATTTCTGAGTCACCGGTATTCCAGCTGTGATGGGATTCTGGATTAAACCAAAGGACCAGTCTGGCGCGATGATAAATACTGCGCAGTGCATCGATCCCGGTGTCTCCGCCGTTGCCTCGGCCGTCGCCAAGAATGATAACGCAGCTGCGGCGATTGAGCTTGTCTTCTATTTGGGTCCAAAAGCTATTTAGCGCCAAGCCGTAATCGCTGCCCCCCAGACCGTGCCGCTGGTGAATAATGGCCAAGGCTTCGTCCACCGGGTATTGCTTAAACAAGTCGCTGACTTCAATACTTTGGCCACAGAAAACAAAGCTGCGGGTATTGGGTAGAACATCGCTCAAGGCCTGTACAAAAAGGAGTAGTACCCGCGACCACGCGCTGACAGAACCACTGATATCGCACAGTACAAAAATATCGCTTTTATCTTTGCGGGTGGTCTTCCAAAAACGGTGGAAGGGAACGCCGCCATAGGCGATGTTCCGGCGCAGGGTTTTACCCAAATCGAGTTTGCCGCGCCTAGCACTCTTGTGCCGCTGACGATGACGAGAGGCGAGTTTTTTAGCCAGTTTACGAATGATGGGCGGCAGGCGCTCGCGGTGGTAATGCTCCATTGCTGACAGCGAGGTGTCTTGCAAGCTGGCGTCGCGAAGTTGCTTGCTAGCGTTATCGTTATTTAATAGCAGCTGACGGTCGATAAGGTATTTTACGGCGGCAATTTGGCCTTCGCGCAATTGCTCCAACACATGGGCTTTTTCGTCGTCGCCGGCGTCGTAAAGTTTTTTAATGTCCTCTAGTGTTTGCTCGTCATTTAGGGCCGTTAAAATCTTGCGCCGGTAGACCCCGCGCTGAGTGCGATATTGGATCTTTTCGAGGTTTATTTCTGCGGCGGCGCGTATAACATCTTTTAGCGTGCTGTCGCGCTGGCCGCTGCTTCCGCCCCCGCCCTTACCTTCGCCCTTACTCTCACCTTCGCTCTGGCCATCACCGGCGCCTTGTCCGTCATCTTCGCCTCCTTGGCCTTCGCTCGCACCGTTGTCGCCACGCGCTGTTTGGTCTTCGTTTTGGCTGCCCTGCGCCTCAGGTGTATCGCTATTTTCAGCGCGCTGTTGATCGTTAAGGTCAGGGGCATTTTCACCCGCTTCAAGTTGAAAGAAGCGCTCAAAACATTCGCCAAAGCTATTGTAGTCATCCACCGTTTTAGCAAGGCTGCTCGCGAGGCCGTCCCGTAATAGCGTGGGATCGCTGTAGCCCAAGGTGGCCACTACACGCATTGCGTCTAGCGTCTCGGCGGTAGATATTGCCAAACCGTGATTTCTCAGGTGGCGAATAAATTGCAGTAGAGTTTCGTCCACGGGGTTTACAGGTGCCTATTCGCGCGTTTAATTAGGCTGTGTAATTCTGGCTCAAGCATATTGATATCTTCTTCGTATTTGAGCAGTACGTTAAGTGTGTCATCGACTAGCTGCCGCGACAGGCTATCGCAATGCAGTAGCAATAAGCTGCGCGCCCAGTCTATGGTTTCGCTGATGGCGGGTTGCTTCTTTAAATCGAGTTTGCGGACGTCGTGTACAAAGTTGACCAATTGGCGTCGCAGTTCGTCGGGGACTTCTGGCACTCTGCTTTGCACAATCCGGCTTTCCAGTTTTGCCTCTGGAAAGGGAATATATAAGTGCAGGCAGCGCCGTTTAAGCGCGTCACTGAGGTCGCGGGTGTTGTTGCTGGTTAGAATGACCAAGGGTTTGTGAACGGCTGCTAGGGTGCCAATTTCTGGCAGGGTGACTTTAAAGTCGGCGAGAATTTCTAAGAGCAGTGATTCAAATTCATAGTCGGCCTTGTCAATTTCGTCTATCAGCAAGACGGCGCCATTGTCGCTTTGCAGCGCTTTGAGCAAAGGTCTTGGTTCTAAAAACCGCTCAGAATAGAAAATGTCATCGAAATTATGTAGGCGCTCTACCGCATTCGATAAACCATCGGCGCCGTCGAGAATCTCGTTGAGTTGTTCTTTCAGTACCTGCACGTACAGCAGTTGCTTGCTGTATTTCCAATCGTAGAGCGCTTTGCTTTCATCTAAGCCCTCGTAGCACTGCAAGCGAAACATCGGCTTGTCGAGCATGGCAGCGGTGGCATTGGCGAGCTCAGTTTTACCTACACCCGGCGGCCCTTCAATCAGGATGGGGCGTTCCAGCTGCTGCGCAATATAGAGCGTGGTGGCAATGGCGGAGCTGGCGATATAGCCCTGCTCGGCGAGCTTGGCAATGAGCTGGTCTATGTCCTTGCGGGCGTCTGTCATAAGGTGTTCCGGTATATTGTATAAGTTAGCCAGAAATCAGCGGCCTTAATGCCGTCCAATGTTGTGGGTAGTTCTTTTGTATGTCTTGGGCACTGGCAAATTGGTGATCATCAAAATCAAAACCGGGGCACACCGCCTCAGAGATTAGGCCGTACTCACCGTCTCGCAGTTCGGATGCTTTCCAGTATCCGCCGGGCACCAGCATTTGCAGCTGTTGGCCGGCGGTCACATCTGGCCCCATAACTACATTTACTATACTGCCGTCTGGCGCTACTAAGGTGTAGTAAAGAGGGCTGCCGTGCTGCCAAAAGTGGAGTATATCTGAGCGGTTACTATGTAAATGGCCGACTGGGCTGGCTTTAGTGAGCAGGTAATATATAGCCGACATGGCAGCGCGGTCGCCGCTCAAGTGGCCGGAGGTAAAGGTTCTACAAAAATAGCCACCTTCAGGGTGAGGCTCTAAACTGAGCAGCTCAATAAGATCATCGCTGTTGGTATCGTTGGAAACCATAGAGTGCTGCGTTAGCCGCCTGTGGTGTTCATAAATCGAACAATTTGGGGCTCGTCGTCTAAGGAGAAATGGTGGCTTTCGGGCTTGAGATCCATTGCTTGGATGATGGCCTGCTGCAATTTTTCCTCATCGCCGGGATAGCTGTCGACAAGTTCTTTGAGGCTCACTGAATGTTCATTGCCAAGGCAGAGTAACAGGCGACCCTCTACGGTTAGCCGCACACGGTTACATAAATGGCAGAAGTTATTGCTGTGTGGCGATATAAAGCCGATCCGTGACGTGCTGTCGGTCATACGATAGTATCGCGACGGCCCACCGGTGTTCTCGGTGGTAGGGGTGAGCGCGTAGCGCGCTTCTATTTGTGTGCGAATTTGCTCGCTGCTAATAAAGCTCAGGGCGCGGTCGTGCTCGCTAATATTGCCCAGTGGCATTTCTTCTATAAAGCTAATATCGATGTGTTTGTCGCGAATGAAGTCGATAAGATCTAAAATTTCGTCGTCGTTACGTCCTTTGAGAATCACCGCATTTAATTTTAGGCGGTCAAAACCGGCATCGCGGGCGGCGTCAATTCCGGTCAATACTTTCTTTAGGTCACCAAAGCGAGTTAATTCTTTAAAGCGAGCGGGCTGCAGGCTGTCTAGGCTGATGTTCATACCCGTCAGCCCAGCGGCTTTTAGCGGCGCGGCGAATTTATCGAGCTGGGCGCCATTGGTAGTGAGGTGCAGTTGTTCTAGCTGTTCAATTTTCCCCAGGCGCTCGATGAGCGACATCACATTATTGCGTACCATGGGCTCGCCACCGGTCAGGCGAATTTTTTTAACGCCCAGCTGCACAAAACTGCTCGCAATGTCGTACAACTGTTCCAAACTAAGAATTTGATTGCGTGGCAAAAAAGTCATGTCTTCTGCCATGCAATAAACACAGCGGAAATCGCAGCGATCAGTGACCGATAGGCGAAGGTATTCAACTCCGCGGCCAAAGCGATCTTGTAGTGGGGCATCAGTGTTAATCATGGTGTCGATATTAGCACATGTATTGAATGCTGGCAGTGCTGTGTTTTATTATGGTATTTCAGGGTATTAGCGCTATCTGGCCAATATCAGGATAATTAATTTTGAATGATAAATAGGGCGATATATGAAGTTTTTTACGACCGTGGCTTTAATTTCAGTCTGCGCGGCATTGCCTGTATATGCTGCAGACAATGCGGCTAATCCTGCTAGTTCCAGCCACGTTGCGACAAGTAATAACACCACCACCCAGTCTGGTGCGATTTATGACCGCCATGGCCAGCCGGTAACGGCGATACAGATCGGCAAGGCCCGCGCAGCAGAAGCCGCAGTGAAAAAAGCGGGGGTGGCACCAGACTCGACTGAAGCGGCCATGATCCGTATCAGCATGGGGCAGTCACCGGAAACGGCCTATCAACCATACAACGGTATTTACGATGCCCAAGGTAATCGCATCAGTAGTCGCCAGGCGGCGGAAGACTTGGCAGTAGAAGAGGTGGTCCGTCGCAGCGGTGCCGAGCCGGGCTCTGAGCGCGAAGCCATTATTCGCGCTGCCGCAGCCGGCGAAGTCGAAACCGCCGAGGGTGATGAAGTTGATGGCCCCACAATGGAAGAGGTCGCTAAGGAAGTCGCTGTGCAGCAAGCTATTTTGCGCACCGGTATAGAGCCCGGCTCGGCAAACGAGTCGCTGATTCGTATGGGCGCCGATGTCATAATGGAGCGCTACAAAAACTGGAAGTAATGCGCTTCTGAGCGACGATCCCAATGATCGCCGCTCAATATAATAAAACCTCACCCTGCGCTGCAATTGGCGTTTTTTGCCATCTTCATGTCTCATTTTGTCATTGTCTCTCCGGCTTCGAAGAGTAAAGTGTGAGGCAATTGTGGGGCGTCGATAGTGGCGCTTGCTTAGCACCCTACTGAGGCTTGATTGCGCTGTTGTCGCGTCGGGCCAGTTCAGCCGAGGATAAGAATATGATTACCGAGACCAATACGATAAAACGCTACCCCATGCCAATGCCCTTTGGCTGGTTTGCGGTGTCTTATTCTGACGAATTAGGGGCCAGCGAATCACGCGCAGTGCACTATTTTAGTCAAGAGCTGGTGTTGTTCCGTACCGAGGCTGGAAAAGCCGTATTAATGGAAGCCTATTGCCCCCACTTGGGCGCGCATTTGGGCCATGGTATTCATGAGCGCTCTGGCACCGGTGGCGGCCGTATTGAAGGTAATAATATTGTTTGCCCTTTCCACTCTTGGAAATTTAGCCCCGAGGGTGAATGTGTTGAAGTGCCCTACGCGAAAAATATGCCGCCAAAAGTAGTGGGTCAAAAATGCCTTAAGACTTTCCCTATCCGCGAAACCAATCAGGTTATTTGGGCTTGGTATCACCCAGATGGTGTTGCGCCGTTGTGGGAAGTGATTAGTCATGACGAGGCCAATAGTGACGATTGGTCGCCACAGGATCGTTACGAGTGGATTATTCATACCCATCCCCAAGAGATGGCAGAGAACGCAGCTGATCCCGCACATTTTAAATATGTGCACGGCACGGCTTCTTTCCCCGAATGGGAAACAACCTACGACGGCTATTTTGTGCGCGGCTTGCAGGTGGCGAATATGCCTACCCCTCGCGGCGAAGTGAAAGGCTCTATTCGCACTGGTAGTGCTGGTCCAGGCCAAGGCTATACCAAGTTTGAAGGTATTGCCGACACGTTTTTACTGGGGCTGACCACGCCGATTGATGAGCATAAAGTACAGGTGCGATTCGCGTTTATCCAACCTAAGATAAATGGCGAAGTGAAGAAAGGCGGTGTTAACGCCGCCATTATCGCCAATATTGTTGGTCAGCTGGCAGAAGATAAGCAAATCTGGGAGCATAAAATCTATCGTCCGCTACCTATTCTTTGCGATGGCGACGGCCCGATTGCTAAATTCCGCAAATGGTATAGCAGATTTTACGCGGAAAATTTTGATTCGCGGGCCATGTAAGCCCCAGCAATAGGCTTTATATTCCGTTCTTTTTGGCGTTGTGATCCGGTTAGGCTGTGCCTTGCCGGATTTTCTGTATACTTTGGCTATTCTTAAGACTGCCGGAAAGTGTCATGCGCTTTGTTCTTCCTAGTGTTCTTGTTTTCATCCTGTGTATGCCACTCGCTCATGCTAGCTGCGTGCTGCCTCTGCCACCGCTCAACTTCCCCGATGGTGCGACGGCAGATAGTGAGGCAATGGAATTTAGTAAGCGCAGAGTTGAGCGTTATCTCGATAATAGTGCGCGGTTTATAAAGTGCTTAGATACTATGGATAAAACGGCCATCGGCACTGGTCGCGATAATGAGGAGCGCCGCCGTCGTCGTATTAATAGTTATAACGTGGGCATGGAAAATATTGCCAAGGTAGTGCGTGGCTATGAAGAGAGCGTTGAGCAGTTTAATAATCGATAAGACGAAGGCTTGAAGCCTCAAGCCGTTCTTTCAACATTGGCGTCGCCCGCGCTTCGCCAAGAATAAGCACCTCTTGATTGCCTTCTTCACTGTCGCTGTTCAGCGGCAAATTAAACTCTTTGATAATGTGCATCACGCGACGAGCGATGGCTTCTCCCGAGTCTATCCAGCTTATCGCTGGCATCAGCTCGGCCAGTGGTTTCTGTATTAAAGGGAAATGGGTGCAGGCTAATACCACGGTGTCCATTTCTGCCGAGCGCGGGTGTGCGTAGAGCGCGGCTTTGATTTCTAATAAAACTTCGTCGATGGCGGTGTTATTCCAGAATAGCGATTCAATCGCCGGTGCCAGAATACGACTGCCCACAGAAACGACGCAGCACTGTGAAGCAAAATCTTCTATCAGCTGCGCGGTATAGGCGCGACCGACAGTGCCAGGAGTAGCGAGTAGGCCAATGACGCCGCTGCGGCTGTGTAATGCCGCTGGCTTTATGGCGGGCACTACGCCGACGACAGGGATATTTAGCACACTACGAAGCGCCGGTAGCACGGCGGTGCTGGCAGAGTTACATGCCATCACAACAATGTCGGCGGGGTGCCTTTGCAGCAGGGCGGTAACCGTTTGGCCAATATGCGTTACCAGCGCGTCTTCCTGCCATTCGCCATAGGGAAATCTGCCGTGATCCATGGCGTACAGCAGATTTGCTTGGGGAATAAATTCATGAATCGCGGCGCCGATGCTCAAGGAGCCAACGCCGGAGTCAAAAATGAGCACGCGTGGCGCGTGCACTTTGGGGTTCACAGCAGAGCGAGAATTTTATCTGCCGCGCTAACATCAACTGCACCAGCGGGTTCAACTGCTAGGTGGCTGATGGTGCCGTTGTCGACAACCATGGCGTAGCGCTGTGATCGCTTGCCAAGACCAAAGCCTGAGCCGTCTAATACTAAGCCTAGTGCTTCGGTCAGTTCGCAGTTGCCATCGGCCAACATCATTAATTCGTCAGCATTTTGACTTTTGCCCCAGGCGTCCATGACAAAGGCGTCGTTGACGGAAAGGCAGGCAATCGTATCCACACCTTTAGCTTTCATTTTGTCGGCATTAACCACATAGCCGGGTAGGTGAGTTAGGGTGCAACCCGGAGTGAAAGCGCCAGGTACGGCAAAGAGCACCACTTTCTTGCCAGAAAAAATCTCTTCGCTGCTAATGTCTTGTGGGCCTTTTTCACCCATAACCTTGAGTGTAACTGCGGGAATTTTGTCGCCGGTCTGAATACTCATAATGGAACCCTTTAATAGTTAATGTAGATGGACGTTATTGAGGTAAAAAGCGCTGATTAGTAATAATAATCACATTAGCGCGAGCACGATGTAGTCTACCAGAGCCGCACTGTTCTGGTAACACGGTAAAAACATCGTATTGTTTACACCCGCTGAGTGTTAGACGCCTTCGCATACAATGGTTCGATAAACGCGGCTAAAGTTTCTGATATGAAAGGATCTTATGATTAATCAGTCGAAATAAGACGGTATGAATGGCACGTATTTGCTTGCGGTGGGGCTCTTAACCCGAGTAACGGATTCCACAGATGCAGATTTTAGTGAATATAAGTTCAACTGCGCGCAGCGCTATTTCCCCTTGGTGGGCTTATTGCTGGCAGCGGGCTCGGCGCTAGTATTTGTCGCCGCTGCGGCCTTGGTTGGCAAGCAACCTACTGCGGTGCCACTCGCTATGGTAGCCGCCATGCTGCTGACTGGTGCGTGTCAGGAAGATGGCTTTCTGACAGTTGCGTCAGTTTAGGCGGTGGCTGGAACGCAGAAGACGTGCTGTCGATATTGGTTCACCCATAAACTAGCCAAGCATTTGAATCTTATATTGGCAAAAAAATGGTTAATATACGCCATGAGCTTACATTTCCGGCGATTATTTTACACATAACTTGGCCAGCTGCTTACCCATTCGACGGCCGGAAAGTCACATAAGCGGTTAGTCGCTGTTTCCACGTCGCAAAGGCATGTGAACAAGAGAGTACGTCCCATTAACATATTGGTGAAGCACTTCACTTATTGAAATTTATAAAATAGGCGATATGATCAAGGGAAGGGAATGTTTGACAGAAATAAAGGGAATGAGTCTTCGTTTGGCCGTTGCTCGCTAATAGCGGAGCTGCCATCTCATTGAATTCTCGTAAATTTCTAATCAATACTGAAGCCCGTTCCTTGATAAGGGGGCCAAAGTGATACACGGCCTGAGTCGTTATCATAAACTGTTAGGCAGTTCAGGAGAGTCATGCAAGTCCCGTATCAAGTCGTAGCATATTTTTCAGTTGAACTTGATTCATACAAGTTATTTATAGAAATGTCAGAACGCAATTGGATTGAAGAATCAGAACGGTATACATCTTCAATACTTGAAGATGACGAACCAACACTTTATAGATTTAATTATCGTAATGATTTAGCTTCAAAGTTAAATGATGAATTTCCACAGTATCAACGAAAGTCATATTTAATTATGTTGGTGTCGATATTTGAGGATTTTATGAATCAATTATGTCGAAGTGTCGAAGCAGATTTAGATATTAAGGCTTCTTTTACAGATTTTACTGGTTCAGGTATTGAAAGAGCAAAGCAATACTTATCAAAATTAAGTTCGCTTTCTCTTCCCGTGAGTGGAAAAAAAATGGAAACAGATTAAGGGTGCTCAAGCCATCCGTAATGTTATTGCTCATGCTGCCGGCCATATCGATAAGAAGGCTCACGCTAAACAATTAAAAATAATTGATTGTAATGATAATTTAGAGGCAGCATATTATGCCCGCACACATTTAAATATCGACAGTGAGTATGTGTTCAACCTTGTTACCGCTATGAGAGGGTTTACAGACAAATTACTGGCAGAGTGCGAAAAACTGCCTAACAAGAAAATCAACAAGGACTAAAAACAGTGGGCTGTTCGCTTCGCTCCATTTTAGCCCACTATTTTTAGCCTGTTATTTAGGCGTTATGTGTCAATTCAGGAGTAACTATGAAAGCAATTTGGAATGGTCAGGTAATAGCCGAAAGCGATGAAACCATCATCGTAGAGTCGAATCATTACTTCCCCAGGGAATCGATAGTCAAAGCATTCTATTCGCAAAGTAACAAAACAACGCATTGTCCCTGGAAGGGTGACGCGAGTTATTTCAATATAGAGGTAGATGGCTCTTCCAACCAGAATGGCGCATGGTCATATCTGGAGCCAAAGGAAGCGGCAAAGGAAATCGCAAACATGTTGGCATTTTGGAACGGGATCAAAGTAACAGAATGAGCTTCGTAACCACACATAACAAGAAGCGGTAGAAAGCACGCTTAGTGTGTGGGGCGAACTACTACGTAGTCCGCCCCTGCGCAAAGCGTTATGTGTACAAGGATCGTTATGTTTAAGCCTCGAAATATAGAAGGTCAAATTTATTGGTTAGATGAAACAGGTATTAAAATTTATACTATTTCTGCCAGCAATAACGTCGTTGACCAATCTAAATATTTAATTCGACTTAAAAAAATGAAAGCATCACGTAATATTGATTGGATTAATACTCCAGCTTTCGTCATTTTTCATGATGGTGTTGGTTGCGACTATCTAGTTTTAGTTTGGTGGGCAAATGACAATGAACTATTCACATCAGTCTCAGTTAAAACCGGATGGAAATGGGTAGAAGACCCTAACAAATATTCATTTTGCTTATACGACCTAGAAATATTGTGGGCCGAACGCAATATTTATATAAAAACAATTGACTGTGAATCACCATCACTAAAAAATTATCAGGTTTCGCGTTAAGTAGACGTAAAAAGGATTTAAAGCGGAACTCAGAATAGTTAGCTGCGTTTTATTCCTCGCAATTTTAGCCAACTATTCTGCGCCATTATACTCGGCGTTATAAGGCGCTATAGGTTTTTTTGATAGTGTAGATTCGTTGTCCTACTTGGTGGCAATCCAGCATAAAAATGTGGCCGGTGGCGCGACTTGGCTATGTCGCACTCTGCCGCGCGCGCCGCGCTGTAATAAAGCTTTTAATATACACAACTAGGGCGAACAGACTGGCGGCCATCATAACTCCCACTCGAAACACGGCATCCATATCGTCGCGGCCGATGGAGCCTATCAGCGGCATGATCAGCGCTATCGAAATCAGAATTGTGACCCCTGCAACAGCGTGAGCAACAACCTTATTTTCCTTTTTAAGAGGTAGAACCAACAAGGCGAGAACAACACCAAAAAACACCGGTATCAATATCGTCATAGACCGTGACTCTGCGGCCACATTCAGATATGCCCAAAGGCCGAATACCACCAAAACGGCGGCGTTAAGAATAGTTGCTTGATATGGCTTCATTTGTTTCCCTCAGTTTCTCAGTGAATAATACGGTGTCGGAATCGATTAATAGTATGCTCGCGAGGCGCTATCGATGTTGCGCACACAACCCGTAGATCGAACCAATGTTGGCTTTAACTGTTTACTGTAAAACCTATAAGGTGCGAACACATGTTGCAGGCTACAAAGCATCATAACCCAATAGCACAATCAAGCGATTATTTTTGAGCACTGAAACAGTGAAAATTGTACTGTCAAAGGCTACAGCGCGTTAACCCCGGGCATGAACATATTTGGGCGATGGCAGCTGTGATAAGCCAGCATGCCAGAACTGGGGTTTAATCTTGTATCAATTGGCAACAAACCGACACGTGAATCAAATATTGTAAACTTCGAAGCCATCAATAGAGTTTTATCGAGCATTGGGTCATAACAATCAAATCAACGCCAGCCTCGGTAAACTGTCGGCTTTGTTACGGAGTAAAAAACAGCTAATTCACAGCGGTGAGTTATGAAGTTGTTATGCACCCCGCTAGCTGAAGCCAAATTATGGAACGTATAACAGTAGTATAAGTGAGCTCTGTAGCTAGATCATTTAAAGATTCATATCTACAAGACATCTTAAGATATAGTCGTGAATCCATTGGAGGGAAAGGTATTACAGGACTGCTGCTATTTAAAGGTGGAAATTCCATGCAAATTATTGAAGGTGGTTTCTAGCTAGTTGATGATTTACATCTAAAAATAATTGACGATCTAAGGCACGCTGGAATAATTACTTTACTGAGGCAGCCGATCGAGTCTACAAATTTCAGTGATTGGAAAATGGGCTTTAAAGATATTGGAAAGCTTACCGAAGAGAAAAATCTGGGTGGAGTGATTATCTAGATCATCCCTAGAATGATCCTAAGTACGTTTCAAATTCGAATATGGCGTATATTCTTTTAGAAAGTTTTAAGAAGATGGTGCGTTAATTATTATCAAACTTAGTATATGAATTCTGCAAGCCTAAAAAGTGCTCGCCAGGACAAAATACAGGGTGCTCGGCTCGTACCTCGCTAATTTTAGCAAACAGGATTTTGCCCATTAGCAAAGTGTTATACGTAAATAAGAAAAGGAGAGTTTGTATCTATTCCGTTAAGTTCCATTACTTTTCTTGGGTTACTTTCCGTCGTAATGGGCATTGCTGTCACAATTGCACGGGGTAAATTCGAGATTCTCACTGGATGCCCTATAGATCCAGAAAACACCTTAAACAAAATCGTCCGTGCTCACGGTAATACTCGCGAATACGCAGGAATTCTCGCGGTGACCGCAACCCCAAAGCAACAGTGTAGGGGTTTGGTGATGCCCAATAGTGACTACTTGAGTGGTGTATGGAGTGAAAAGGGGTGGTAATACCGCCCCTTTTTTGATTTTACAGCCGGCCGTTCTTGTTTTGCTTAGCTTGAGCAAACAGGCCTGCCATGGTTGAGTTGGCGTCTTTTTTCGGTGGCGCTTGCTTGGGCGCAGCTGGCGCTCTTCGGCTTCCCCGGCGATCACCACTGTTGTTGCTAGCCTCTTGATCGCTGGCTTTGTCATCAAGGCGCATAGATAGCGCAATGCGCTTGCGCTGGGCATCCACCTCCATCACCTTCACTTTGACAATGTCGCCGGCTTTAACAACGCTGTGCGGATCTTTAACAAATTGATTTGCCAGCGCAGAGATGTGCACCAGGCCGTCTTGATGTACGCCAATATCTACAAACGCACCAAAGTTGGTGACGTTGGTAACCACGCCCTCCAAGATCATGTCGGCTTCGAGATCTGACATCTTTTCAATGCCGTCTTTAAAGGTCGCGGTT
>NZ_JBLIKC010000008.1:0-152359 GCF_047636175.1 Zhongshania sp.
GCGTTACCACCCCGGCGTGGGCGAGCCGCTCAACAACGGTAGCGTTGTAGGGGGCAATAAAATTATCCAGCATTTTTGATGCGCAGCTAGTGCGTACGCCCTCGGTACAAAAAATATCTTTATGTGCAATGGGCACGCCACAGAGGGGGCCAGCGTTGCCGTTTTGTCTTGCGGTATCAGCTGCGCGAGCCTGCACAAGGGCTTGCTCGGCGGTCACGGAGATAAAACTGTTGTACTTGCTGTCGTGTTTGGCAATGGTGTCGAGATATTGCTGGGTAATTTCTTCGCTGGAAAATGTTTTTGCTTCCAGCCCGCGAAGAATATCGGCAATCGTATGGTTGGGCATAGTTGGGATTACTCGTTATGTCTGTCGAATTAGGGTGCGGCGGTAAAGGTGGTGTGTTGTTGCAATAAACAGCAGCGCTTTATTCAATGACTTGAGGTACTAAATACAAACCGTCGGCGGTTTGCGGTGCGATCTTTTGAAAATGCTCGCGCTGATCGGTTTCGCTGATCTCGTCGGCACGCAGACGTTGAACGGCATCATGCGGATTTGCCATTGGCACTACGTGGGCAGTGTCTACGGCTTGCATGGCGTCGACCATATTAAGAATATCGCCAATGCGTTGGCTGAGTTCGGCAGTTTCTGTTTCGGCGATATTGATTCTCGCCAGTCGTGCTAACTTTGTAATGTCGTTCTTGTCTAAGCTCATGCTCTACCTTTTTTGAAGCTAATTTTGTGACAACACCGGCAGTTTTCCGCTAGGCAAAAATGACGTCTGCGCTGGAATTTCTATATAGTTGCCAGTAAACCGTTAAAGTTATCATATTTGCGCCTTGCCCTAAATCCCTGCCGTTGATAGAGTGGCAAAGTTTTTAAATTAGCGCCTCGTGATGTTGCCGGGTGGCAATCGCTCCCGGTCCGATTAGCCTGGCCGCCGCCCAAAAACGGGGCTGTATAAGGTGACAATGAATCATGTTTAAACGAATTCGCGGCTTGTTTTCCAATGATCTCTCTATTGATCTGGGAACAGCAAATACCCTTATTTACGTGCGTGGTCAGGGGATTGTTCTAGATGAACCCTCGGTAGTGGCTATTCGTGTACATAATGGTCAAAAAACAATTGAAGCCGTGGGTATGGAAGCCAAACGTATGCTTGGGCGCACGCCCGGTAATATCACGGCCATTCGTCCCCTGAAAGACGGCGTGATTGCTGATTTTCAAGTAACTGAAAAAATGCTTCAGCATTTTATCAAATTGGTGCATCAGAACAGTTTTATTCGTCCAAGTCCGCGTGTGCTAGTCAGTGTGCCCTGCAAAAGCACGCAGGTAGAGCGCAGAGCTATTCGTGAGTCTGTTCTTAGCGCGGGTGCGCGGGAAGTACGTTTAATTGAAGAGCCAATGGCTGCGGCAATTGGCGCGGGTTTGCGCGTTGATGAAGCGTCGGGCTCGATGGTAGTGGATATTGGTGGTGGTACTACTGAAATCGCTATTATTTCCTTGAATGGCGTAGTGTATTCAGATTCTGTGCGAGTGGGCGGCGACCGTTTTGATGAAGCTATTGTTACTCATGTGCGCCGTACCTACGGCAGCTTGATTGGTGATGCGACTGCCGAGCGTATTAAGAAGGAAATTGGCTGTGCCTATCCAGGCAGTGAGCTCCGTGAAATCGATGTGCGTGGCCGTAATTTGGCCGAAGGTATTCCGCGCCGCTTTACTTTAAACAGTGATGAAATTTTAGAAGCGCTGCAAGAACCGCTGCAAGTTATTATTCAGGGCGTCAAGCGCGCATTAGAACAGTCGCCCCCAGAATTGGCGGCAGATATTGCTGAAACCGGTATTGTGTTGACCGGCGGTGGCGCCCTTTTGCGCGGTATTGATCAGTTAATTGCTGACGAGAGTGCGCTGCCAGTAATTATTGCTGAAGACCCTTTAACCTGTGTTGCGCGTGGCGGTGGTAAAGCCCTAGAGATGATGGATCGCCATCGTCTTGATATATTGTCTGCTGAGTAATAGTGATTCGCCCCACAGAGCGAGGAAGCAGCAATTAAACCGGTATTTTCCAATGAGTCGTCTGTAGGCGGTCGACTGCTGTTTTTCGGTGGTGTTGCTCTAGTGTTGATTTTGATCGGGCAGCGCTTCGATTTTATGGTGCCCTTGCGAACTCAGCTGTCACTTGTTGCGGCGCCGTTTTATTGGGTAGTCGATATTCCGACTCGCATGGTGAACCAATTTAGTGATTCTTGGAGTAGCCGCAGCGAATTAGTAGCAGACAATGAACGCCTGCAATCTGAATCTCTTATTCTGAACGCCAAACTCCAAAAATATATCGAATTGCGTGCCGAGAATGTCCGCCTTCGTGAGTTGATGAATTCTGCTGAACTAGTCAATGACACTGTGGTTGTGGCTGAGGTTGTCGCCGTGGCGTCGGATCCCAATCGTCATCAACTCTTGGTCGATAAGGGCAGTCGTGACGGGGCTTTTGTCGGGCAGCCGGTAATTGATTCTAATGGACTGCTAGGACAAATTACGGAGGTGGGCTTATTGCAGAGTCGGGTATTACTCGTTACCGATAGTGCTCATGCTCTGCCGGTCCGGGTAAGTCGCAATGGCTTGCGGGCGATTGCTGAAGGTACCGGGCTTATTGATGAATTGGCATTGACCCACGTGGCAGCTACCACAGATATTCAAGTTGGCGACCTGTTGGTAAGTTCTGGCCTAGGTGGCAGATTCCCCAGCGGTTATCCTGTTGGCGAAGTGATTGAAGTGTCTATTGATCCCGGCAAACCCTTTGCTGAAGTGCGTGCCCGCCCCATGGCTAAGCTAGATCGCAGTCGCAACGTCTTACTGGTTTTCAGTGAGCAGAAGATAGAGGAGTAGCGCATGGACTCGCATGCGCATGGCCTGTGGTTTGTTGTTGTCACCATACTTATTGCATTATTGCTCAGTATTTTCCCCCTTGGCCCAAGTCTCGCCTGGGCTAGGCCGGATTGGCTACTACTTATTTTAGTCTACTGGCTGCTGGCGCTGCCGGAGCGGGTTGGTGTGATAGTGTGCTGGCTGTGTGGCATTTTGCTCGATATTTTACAGGGAGCGGTGCTTGGCCAAAATGCCTTTGCCTTCGCGGTTATCGCCTACATTATTCAAGTGTCTTATCAACGTTTACGGATGTTTAGTCTACGTAAGCAAGCGGCCTTTGTCTTGTTACTCGAACTCTTCCATATTTTAGTTAATCAGTGGGCCGAGAATATTAACGGTGTCGCGCACACCCATTGGCTGATATTCCTTCCGACTTTAACTACCGGTCTATTGTGGATCTTTGTGCGACCGCTAGTAGCGTGGTTTCAGCGCGCTTTCACGGTTTTTTAGCGATGGACTTTAGCCCTCCAATTATTCTTGCTTCGTCGTCGCCGCGGCGTGCTGAATTACTTGCTCAAATTGGTGTCTCTTTTCAGGTAGTAGCTGCTGATATCGATGAAACTCCGCGAGAGGGCGAAGCCGCGATTGATTACGTTCAGCGCATGGCTGAAGAAAAAGTGACGGCGGTAGCCGCGCTATTTTCCGATCGCATTGTGCTGGCTGCAGACACCTCGGTTATTGTTGACGGCGAAATTTGGGGAAAGCCCTTAAGTCGTCAACATGCTAAGGTGATGCTAGCGGGGCTTAGTGATCGCAACCATCAAGTTATGACCGCAGTTGCTGTGCATCGCGGCGGCTGCCTAGAATTCCAATTGAGTGTCACTGATGTGGCGTTTGCGGCGCTGACGACCGCAGAGATAGGCACTTACGTTGACAGTGGTGATGCCGACGATAAGGCTGGCGCCTATGGCATTCAAGGTGCGGCGGGGTGCTTTGTGAAGCACTTGAGTGGTAGCTATTCTGGTGTGATGGGTTTGCCTTTATATGAAACCGCGGTTTTGCTGAGAAAAACCGGAATGACTTTAGAGCCAGGGAATGAGTGAAGAGATACTAATCAATGTTACGCCGGTAGAAACCCGTGTTGCGGTGGTCGAAAACGGCGTGCTCCAAGAAGTTTATATTGAGCGCAGTCGTTCACGTGGCATTGTGGGAAATATCTATCAGGGTAAGGTAGTGCGGGTTTTGCCTGGCATGCAGGCCGCCTTTGTTGATATTGGCTTAGAACGCACCAGTTTTATTCACGCTTCAGATATCGCCTGTTTAGATACCGATACCGGCGAGCATGCCGATATACGCACTAAAATTCGCGAAGGTCAGTTGCTCACTGTTCAAGCTAGCAAAGATCCTATGGGCACCAAAGGCGCGCGATTAACGACTCGCTTGTCGGTGTCGTCGCGGTATTTGGTCTATATGCCAGGAGCGGCGCATATTGGCGTTTCTCATCGGATTGACGATGAAGAGGAGCGGCAGCGCTTGCGTGAGGTGCTGGAGGCGGCAGCGCGTGTCGACGACGAAGATTTGCGCGACGGTTATATCTTGCGCACAGCGGCCGAGGGCGCTGGCGAGGATGAGTTGTGCGCCGATGTCCAATTTTTAAAACGCTTGTGGGCGGCGGTGGAGCGCCGGATGAAACGCGACGTGGCGCCGAGCGTAATATACGAAGATTTGCCGCTGTTTATGCGCACAATGCGCGACTTGGTGCGGCCGGGTCTAGAGAAAATTCGTATCGACTCTCGCGAAAGTTTTCAGCGCGTGGCGCAGTTCGCTGAGGACTATTTGCCTGAGATAAGTTCGCAGCTTGAATACTATCCTGGTGAGCGGCCGATATTTGATCTCTATGGTGTGGAAGATGAAATTCAGAAAGCGTTGGGGCGGAAGGTAGAGCTTAAGTCCGGCGGCTATCTTATTGTTGATCAAACCGAGGCAATGAGTACCATCGATATTAATACGGGTGCTTTTGTCGGTCATCGCAACTTAGAAGAAACTATATTTAAAACCAATCTTGAGGCCACCTCTGCGCTGGCTCGTCAGCTGCGGCTGCGAAATCTTGGCGGTATTATTATTATCGATTTCATTGATATGAAAGATCCAGAGCATCGCCGCCAAGTGCTGCGTGCGCTGGAGCGAGCAATGGAAAAAGATTACGCAAAGACCACAATTACAGGTGTGTCTGAGCTGGGCTTGGTCGAAATGACACGCAAACGTACCCGCGAAAGCCTAGAGCATATCCTCTGTGAAACCTGCCACTACTGCCACGGTAGGGGCTCCTTAAAATCCCCTGAAACGGTCTGTTATGAAGTGTTCAGGGAGATTTTACGTGAATCCCGAGCATACGAAAGTAAGCGTTTACTGGTGCTCGCATCCCAGGAAGTTGTCGACCGCCTGATTGATGAGGAATCGGCTAACGTGGCAGATTTAGAAGAGTTTATTGGCGCGAGTATTCGGTTTCAGGTGGAGGCCGTTTACACACAGGAGCAATATGATGTCGTCTTGCTCTAATCTCGGTAGCTGGTAATCGTGGGTGTTGACTGATGCTCATGCGAGCAATCCGCCAGCTCTACGCATTCACCTGGGGCGCCGCCTTGGTGCTACTCGTCGTCTTGGCCTTGTATGCAAGTCTCGGCCGCCAGTATATTGGCTTGATCGACCGCTATCAGGAAGATATTTTTCAACGTATTGAAGTCTTCACTGGTATCAGTATGCAGGCGGCCCGTATGCAGGGCAGCTGGGCGGGACTGTCTCCGATTATTGATGTCAGTGATTTTAGCCTTGGCCGTGATAGCGCGGTTCACCTTGATCATGCCCGTATAGAAATAGATGTGTTGTCTTCATTGCTGACCGGCACACCCAAGATCCGTCAAATTCAGGCCGGCACGCTGAGCGTGGAGCTTGAGGAAAACAGCGAGGGCCGCTGGCAAATTCCAGGATTGGTGAGCGACGAGGGTGCCAGTGGCAACCCCGAGATGCTAATTGATTCTGTTCTGGGCGTCCGAAGTGCGGGCCTCGGTTTGTTCACGGTGAAGCTGCGCTACCAAAATGGCGAAGTGACGCACATCAGTAGCCGCGATTTTTCGCTGCGTAGCGACGATAAATTTCGACGTATCTATGCGCAGCTCAACACTGACAGCGACGGCGATATTCAGCTGTTGCTGGAAGCTTATGGCGATCCCCGCAATATTCAGAAGTTTAGTGCCAGCGCCTATATGGTCATTGACGGCAGTCGCTTGTCGGCAATAGCACCCCTCTTCCAACAGAATGCGCCCTTGCTTGATAGCGAAGTGAGTGGCGAGCTGTGGATGAGCTGGCGACGTGGGCAGCGCATTACTGTAAGTGGTGTGCTCAATGCGCCGGAGCTGGCAGTTGGCGTATTGTGGGGTGTCGAGGACGCCTTGCTTGAAGACGTTAATATGCGTTTTGCTGGCAGCCATCGCGATGGCTTCTGGCGCATCAGTTTTAGTGAGTTCGACGCCCGGTGGCGGGATCATTACCTAAATTTGGCCGGCATATCCGTGCGCCATCCAGAGAATACACTGTGGCGTTTTACTCTGCCTCAGCTTGAGATTGGAGCGACCAAAGCACTGCTTACACAGAGCGATATATTGCCTGAGTACTTACAAAATGTGCTGTTGGATTTGGCGCCGGAGGGACAGCTAAATCATATTCAGTTTGACCTCCACACTGCGGACTCGGGTATTGATAGTTTTGTGCTCAGGGCCGAGGCCTCTGAGTTAAGTGTGGCGCCTTGGCAGGGAGCGCCGGGCGCAGACGGATTGACCGGATATCTTGAGGTCAGGCCTGGACACGGTTTATTGATAGTCGATGCTGAAGCGCTGTCGTTGGCCTTTCCTAATTTGTATGACGAAGCCTTCCAATTGAACGATGTGAAGGCCGAATTGCGATGGGTTTATGACGATCAGCGCTTAGGTCTGCACAGTGGTTTAATCAGCGCCGAAACTAACGGTAAGCCGATGTCGGCAATGCTGCGTTTGGATTTGCCTTTGCATAAGGATGCTAAGCAAGATCCGATGATGACCTTAATGATTGGCGCGCGGGGTGTCGACGCGACTCGGCACGGGGTTTATACGCCTAATGTATTCAGTGATGGCCTTCATGCCTGGTTGGCAGACAGTATTCGTGGGGGCTACATTAATAGCGCAGGGTTTATCTATCATGGTTCGCTGCTGGCAGGTGCGGAGCAGCGTCCTTCGGTCCAGTTAGACCTTGATCTTGCTGACATTGAACTCCGGTTTCAAAATGATTGGCCCTCGGTCGAAGCACTGCAAGCATCGGTGCTTATTGATAATGGGGATGTCATCGCTATATCGGATTCAGCAATGATAGATGGGCTGGCGCTGGGCCCCCTGGATGTTAGCATTCAGCCATCGCCCAGTGGTTACGCGGTGCTGGATGTTGCGACTTCTGCGAACCCTAATTTCACGCAAATAAAGCGGTTATTGATTGATACGCCCATACATTCTTATATTGGAAACATCTTTGACTCATGGACTGGGGAGGGGGATGCGCGCGTCGATTTTGGACTGCATATGCCCTTTGTTGATGAGCTTATTCCCAAGATTCGTGTCGAAACCGATATCGACTTTAGTATGCTGGGTTTGCCTGATTATCGCTTAAGCTTGAGTGACGCTAAGGGACATTTGAGCTATGAGTCCGACAGTGGCTTAAGCAGTGATAATTTGCGAGCGATGGTTTTTTATCGGCCTTTGACGGCATCTATTAGTCAGAGTGGTGGCCAAGTCGACGTTGATATCGACACTAGCGTAGCGACAAGGAATATTGAGCACTGGTTGGGCGTGCCAGCACTGCAGTTTTTTAGGGGTAGCAGTGATATCGGCATACACATTCAAGCGGGGGGTGAAACGCCGGGCCTGACGGTGACCTCTGATCTGCAAGGGGTAGAAATATCCCTGCCGCAACCTTTCTATAAGTCCGCAGAGTCAAAGCAACAACTTCATATTGCTCTGCCCTTCAATGATGAAAGTATCCTGAGTTTGGCGCTGCAAGATCAGTTTAATATGAATTTAGGCTTGAGCGAGGGCACTGTATTCGGTATTAATTTGACACTGGGTAGTGGTGATGTCGATACGCCGGTGTCGCGTCCGTCACTGGGGCAATTCAATGTTAACGGTCGCGTGGGTTTTGCCACCTTTGAGCAGTGGCAGCGGATTGCCAATCAATATATGGCCACGGTGCCGGCTAGCGACAGCGCCGGAATGGTCTTAGCAGTTAACGACCTCCATATTGATGATGTCGATATTTTTGATTATCTATTAAAAGATGTTTGGCTGACTCTCACCGAAAATGTTGAACGTTGGCAGTTGCGGGTAGACAGTCAGGAGCTTGTCGGTGAATTTATTTTTCCGCAGAATAACTCATCAATCCTTGCGTCGGTGGTCCTAGATAAATTGGCGCTGCCAGCCTTTGACGACAGTCCGGCAGCGGCGGTGACTGATTTGGACCCCCGGAGTTTAATGGATGTCGACGTTGATATCGCCGATCTTTCGGTCGGGGGTGAGGCGTGGGGCAGTGTTGGCTTTGATTTGCGCACCGATGAATACGGTGCGCATTTTATTGATCTGCGCGGGCAGCTTCGCGGTATTTCGCTGGCGCGCGAGGCCGATACTAGCAGTTTGCACTGGTTGCAAGATGCGGAGGGCACTCATTCATCGCAGCTACGTGGTAAGTTTGGCGTGCAAGACCTAGGGGCGGTTTTGACGGACTTCGGCTATTCTAAGGTGATGGAAACAAAGCGCGGTGATTTTGATGTAGATATGCTTTGGCCGGGTTCTCCTGCGCAGTGGGATATTCTGCGTAGCGATGGGAGTTTTAGTTTTAGCTTTGAAGACGGCCGCTTTTTAAAGACCTCTGATGCTGCCAGTGGCGCATTGCGGTTGTTCAGTATTTTTAATATGGCTAACGTCGTACGGCGCCTGAAGTTTGATTTTCGCGATGTATTTCGCAAAGGTATTTACTTTGATTCGATGCGTGGCGATTTAAATCTTTACGATGGCATTGTACGTCTGCAGCAGCCCTTAGACATAAAAGGGCCGTCTAGCCGGTTTCAGATGACGGGCATTATTGATTTGAATACCGATGTGCCGGCGCTCCGGTTGGTGGCAACACTGCCAGTAGGAAGTAATCTACCGTGGGTCGTTGCACTGGTGGGTGGCTTGCCCGCAGCGGCGGGTGCTTATGTGGTGACCAAGGTTTTTGAGGAGCAGGTCGATAGCTTTTCAAGTGCAGTTTATGATATTTCGGGGACTATTCAGCAGCCTGAATTGACGTTTAAAAATATCTTTGATGTCGACAATGGCGGTGTTCAGCAGGCCGAAGACCTTATCAGCGAGTCGCTTGAGTGAAGGTGTATTCACTGCCGATTACCGCTGTGAGCACTGGAGACGACTATGTCTGATTCGCGGTCCACAAGCAAAGTTGCGGCTTTGCAAATGGTGTCAACAATCCAATTGAGTGAGAATTTGTTGCGAGCTGAAGCGCTTGTCGCAGAGGCCGCTGCCAGCGGAGCAACACTGGCGGTGCTGCCGGAAAATTTTGCCCTATTTGGTAGTAAGACGATTTTCCAATTGGCGGCTGAGGAGGCGAAAACAGGCGCTTTGCAACACTTTCTTGCCGGCTTGTCGGTGCGATATAGCATCATCTTGGTGGGGGGTACTATTCCGCTTCCTGCAGAAGATGGGCGCGTGTATGCGACGTCATTTATTTACGGCGCAGATGGCGCGTGCCTTGGGCGGTACCGAAAAATTCATTTGTTTGATGCCGATGTGGGCGATGCTCAGGGTAGTTATCGGGAATCCGATAGCTATGCGCCTGGCGATCAGCTGGTGGTCGTGGAATCTGCGCTGGGACGTATTGGCCTTGCCGTTTGTTATGATTTGCGCTTTCCTGAAATGTTTCGCGGCATGCTCGATTTGCAGATGGATATTATTGTTTTACCCTCGGCATTTACGCGCAATACCGGCTGGGCCCATTGGCTACCATTGTTGCGTGCGCGGGCTATAGAAAATCAATGTCTGGTGGTAGCGGCAAACCAAGGGGGAATCCATGATAGTACGCGCCAAACATCGGGCGGCTCAGTTATTGTCGACAGCTGGGGTCGAGTATTAGCAGAAGCCGGGCTGGGTGAGGCCTGTATCATTGCAAGCTACGATCAGGCAGAGCAAAATGCGCTGCGGCGACGGATGCCAGTTTCTCAGCACCGCCGGGTATAAATGCCAGTGTCAATCTTTGGCTTGGTGATCCTGTAGCTCTTTTAAATATTGAAAGAGTTTACGTTTAGCAGCGGGAGGCTTGTTAGCTTTCGCGTCTTTGGCAATTTGTAAGACCAGTGTTCTTAGACGTTGACGATCGGCGTCGGGAAACTGTTCAACTACCGCATCAATTGCCGGCAAGCCGCCGTCTGCAATCTCATCCCGTAAGGTCTCAAGATTGTGAAACGCTCTGGCGAGCTCGCGCTGGCCTTCGTCACGCCTAGCTAGCCCAGCCTCAATCTCTGTCAGATCAATGCCGCGCATTAGCTTGCCAATGTATTGTAATTGCCGGCGAAGCCCTTCACGACTTGTTAGACGTCTCGCGGTGGCGATCGCGTCGGAGAGGTGTTCGTCGTGCACTGTAATTTTTGCCAGCTCATTGTTACTGAGTTTTACCAGCTGTTCGCCAAGGTTTTGCAGTGCCTGCATTTCCTTTTTAATGGCGGTTTTACTTGGTCGTTCTAATTCTGATTCGGTCACATTGCGATCCGTTTAGTTATTCAATAGTGTTTTTCGACTTAGCCATAAAAATAACTGGCAAGACCTAGAAATGATAAGAAGCCAATCACATCCGTGATGGTGGTTAGCACCACGCCGCCCGCCAAGGCGGGGTCAATATTCAGTGATTTCATGGCCAGTGGTAATACTGCGCCAGCCAGTGCGGCGGTAATTAAATTGATAACGATTGCCGCACCGATAATGCCGCCCATCAGGGGGTCGTCAAACCACAAGGTAGTGGCCGCAGCAACAACAATAGCCCAAACCACGCCGTTAATAGCGCCGACCGCCATCTCCCGATTTATTAACCAGCGGCGGTTGTCTGGGCTAATATGACCTAGAGCCATACCGCGAATAACTACGGTTAGGGTCTGGGTTCCAGCGACCCCACCCATACTAGCCACTATCGGCATCAATACGGCGAGGGCAACGACTTTTTCGATGGTGCCTTCAAATAAATTAATCACCGCCGAGGCGATAAACGCAGTCATTAAATTAATACCAAGCCATACAGCGCGTCGCGGTGCAGTAGTTAGAACAGCGGCGAACGTGTCTTCGTCCTCGTCCAAACCGGCCATGCTCATTAATGAGTGATCAGACTCTTCTCGGATAACATCGACCACGTCATCGATGGTGATACGCCCTAGTAATAAGCTATTTTCATCGACCACGGGTGCGGATACCCAGTCGTGTCTGGCGAATAGTGTGGCAACTTCGCGCGATGACATCCTTGCTGAAATGGGTTCTACCTCGGTATCCATGATTTCGCGAACGGTGACACTGGGGTCAGATACCAAAAGCTTACGCAGCGACAATACCCCGATGTACTGGTCGTTGCGGTTAACGACAAGTAGACTGTCTGTCATTTCTGGTAGCTGTTCGTGGCGGCGCAGATAGCGGAGCGCAACATCAAGGGTGATATTTGGCCGAACGGTTATAGTGTCGGTGTTCATCAAACCACCGGCAGTGTCCTCGTCGTAGGACATCACATGCTCGACTCGAATCCGATCTTGGTGATCCATGGAGTCGAGGACTTCGCGAATTACCCGGTCGGGTAATTGCTGGAGGATATCGGCGATATCATCCGCTTCAAGCCCCTCGGTAATGGTCGCGACTTCTTCCGCGTCCATTTGGCGCAGGAACTGGCTCTGAACTTCATCGTTAAGATGCTGGAGAATGTCCCCTTCATTCTCAATATCGATGAGCTGCCACAACACACTACGAATTTTGTGTGGTGTTGATTCTATTAAATGGGCTGCATCGGCGGAGGGTAAACCGTTTAACATCCGGCGAATTTGCAGGAAGCCGCCAGACCCCAAGGCGTCATTCAGGGTTTTTAGCTGGCTCTCGGTTTGAAGCTTGTCAGCAGTCTGGGCCATACCTATCCCTAGCCTGAGCCGTTAAGTGGAAGAAAGTCTGGAGAGATTATCCTTTAAAGTGATGCCTGCAACAATCGGCAGCACCCAGCTAGCAGCACAAATAAGTCATATAACACGTATTATTCTGCCTCGCCGAAACGTTGAAAAATAATATCGAGTACCGCAGATAGAGCTGCCTGTTCATCCTCGCCATCACAGCTCACGGTAATCTCGGTACCCTTGTTTGCGGCCAACATCATGACGGCCATAATGCTCTTGCCGTCGACAGACTTGTCTCTGACACCGATTTTAATGCTGGAGCCAAAAGCGCCAGCAGTGGCTACTAATTTTGCAGCTGCACGGGCGTGCAGGCCGAGTTTGTTGATGATTATTATATTAGATTCGACCATCGTGGTTACTCTGATTACTAAAGTTCGCGATGGCGAACTTGTAGGTCTGGATAGGCTGTGCGTAGAGCGTTGGCAAGGGTTTCAACCATATATACTGAGCGGTGTTGACCGCCCGTACAGCCAATGGCAATGGTGAAGTAGCTGCGGTTACTGGCCTCAATCTTCGGCAGCCAGTGCTGTAAATATTCGAGGATGTGGTCGTGCATCAGACGCACATCTTCTTGACTGCTAAGATAATTTTGGACTTCGGCATCTTGCCCAGTAAAGGCGCGCAACTCCTGTCGCCAGTGGGGATTCGGGAGCATGCGGAGGTCATAAACAAGGTCGGCATCAATCGGTAGGCCGCGTTTAAACCCGAAGGACTTCAGTTGTATCGCCAGTTTGCTGGCATCTGCGCCCAAGATGCGATCACGGATAGCTGCCCGCAGCTCATGGACGGTCATGTCGCTGCTGTCGATAGCCAGTGATGCTTCGACTACGATGGGTTCAAGCAGCGCGGTTTCGAGCTTGATCGCGTCCGACAGCGGTAAGGAGTCTGTGGTTAGCGGGTGCCGCCGCCGTGTTTCGCTGAAACGTTTAATCAGTTCGTCGTCGCCGGCGTCTAAAAATACGATGCGCAGGCGGGCATGTTTTTTAACCTCGTCGCAGAGCGATTTAAAGCGTGCGAGTTCGCCTGGGGAGTTGCGGGCGTCAATGCAAACCGCAACCTGCTGATGAACTTTTAGGGGGCTTTGCGACAGCTCTCTAACCAGCTCTGGCAATAGTGATACCGGTAAGTTGTCGATGGCGTAGAAGCCCTCATCCTCTAATTGGTGAAGGGCCGTACTTTTTCCCGATCCCGAACGTCCACTGAGAATGACGAGTTCCATATCAGCTTGCTATCGCGCGTTTGAAAAGGGTAGCGCTGTCTTCTGAGCTGCGTAAGCTATTGCGGTAATCGGGGTCATTAAACGCCGTGGCCAGTGCGCCAAGAACCTTTAAGTGCTCGTCGTGGGCTTCCGCAGGGACGATAAGCGCAAATATGAGATCAACGGGCGCGTCGTCCACAGCTTCAAAATCAATAGGCTGTTCTAGCTTGAGCAGCATACCTGTGATGCTGGTACAGCGACTGCTGCGGCAGTGCGGAATGGCCACGCCATGGCCAATTCCAGTGCTGCCTAAACGTTCGCGTGCGAGTAATTCATTGAATAACTCGTCCGCGTTAAATTCGGGATTGTCGGCGGCAATGCCAGCGGCAATATATTCTAGTAAGCGTTTCTTACTGGTGACGGACGCACTGTATTCAGTGCGTCCGGTAGTGAGTATTGATTCAAGTGTCATGATAGTTACTTGTTTAACTGCGTTTGGAATCGAAGGCCTTAGCGGCCCAGCGATTTCTCTTTGTGTTTAATTAATTGACGATCAAGCTTGTCGGTTAGACTGTCAATTGCCGCGTACATGTCCTCTGATTCACAGGTTGCAAATAAATCTGCGCCGGCAACATGCACCGTCGCCTCAGCCTTTTGCACGAGTTTTTCTACCGTCAGAGTGACGTCAGTATTGGTGATATTATCAAAGTGTCGCTGGAGTTTTGTCAGCTTATTGTTTACATAATCGCGGAGGGCGGGGGTAACGTCTACGTGATGACCACTTACAGTAATCTGCATATTTTGCTCCTTCATCGCTAAAAAATGCTGGCGCCTCGCGGCGAGTCGCTGCTAGCAGTGATCTTTAGATCACTACATTATACTAGTCGCTTCCGCTCATTTGAGGGCGGAATAACCAGTGATTCTCTGTATTTCGCAATGGTGCGCCGCGCAACTTGAATACCCTGTTCGCCAAGTAAGTCTGTTATTTTACTGTCGCTTAGGGGTTTGCGAGGATTTTCTGTGGCCACCAGTTTTTTAATTAATGCGCGTATTGCCGTACTTGAGCACTCGCCGCCAGTATCTGTAGATACATGGCTTGAGAAAAAGAATTTTAGCTCAAAAATACCGCGTGGCGTGTGCATATATTTTTGAGTGGTAACCCGCGAGATGGTGGATTCATGCATACCGACGGCTTCGGCAATGTCGTGCAACACGAGTGGCTTCATTGCCTCTTCGCCATATTCAAGAAAGCCGCGTTGGTATTCGACTATCTTGGTCGCTACTTTCATGAGGGTTTCATTGCGACTAATTAGGCTTTTAATAAACCAGCGTGCTTCTTGGAGATTGTCGCGAATATAGTCATTATCACTGCTATTACTGCTTTTGCGAGCCATTGACGCGTATTGGGCATTTATTTGAATTTTTGGTGCAATATCTGGATTCAGCTCCACTAGCCAGCGACCTTCTTTTTTGCTGACAAAAACATCTGGAATGACGTATTCGGTGTCGTCGCTGCCAATCGCATTACCAGGAGTGGGGTCTAGCGATTGGATAAGTTTTAAAATATCGCGCAGCTGCTCTTCTTTGAGACGACAGCGGCGCATAATTTGGTTGTAATCGCGGTTGCCCAGTTGTGCCATATACTGGCTAACTACTAGGCAGGCTTCTTCAGCGTAGGGCGTATTCTGGGGCAACTGTTTGAGCTGGATTAAAAGGCATTCCTGCAGGTCTCTGCCGCCAACGCCAGGCGGATCAAATTGTTGAATGAGGTGTAAAACGGCGTTCACCTCTTCAATTTCTATCGCATCGCTATTAAAACCTTCTACCAGTTCCTCTGGGCTTACTGTCAGCCGGCCTTTTTCATCGATGGCATCGATAATCGCGGCTGCGATCATTTGATCGATATCAGATAAACGGCTCAGATTGAGCTGCCAGCGCAGGTGGTCTTGCAGTGAATCTGAGCTGGAATTTCGATAATCGTTGTTGTAATCGTTGTCTTCGCCCGAGGCACCGCTGCCCGAGCTGCTGCCACTGCCGCTGGTTTGGAATACGTCATCCCATTGGCTGTCGACCGGCAGGTCTTCGGGAATGTCGCTGCGTTCTGCCCATTCAGTATCTGCTTCAGGCAGAGTCGCTTCTATTTCGTTGTCACTGGTTTTTTCAGGCTTTTTTGGTTCGGCGGAAGTCGGTTCGATGTTGACTTCAATGTCGCCGTCGTCATCGCTGATTTCAAGTAGTGGGTTAGAATCTAGCGCTGATTGAATTTCTTGCTGAAGGTCTAAAGTGGACAGTTGTAATAGACGAATTGCCTGCTGCAGCTGGGGGGTCATTGTCAGGCTTTGGCCGACTCTTAGCTGTAGCGATTGTTTCATAGGCGGTGACTTCTACAGCGTGAATTAGGGGCAATGCGAACGAAATTTCGTTCTACCGGCACGTGATATGCCTCTATGTCAGTGTAGTCGCGACACGGTTTCCCTGCAATACCTGTGCCGACTCATTTATACGGAACAGTACTTACAGCGTAAATTTGTCGCCGAGGTAAATGTCACGAACGATCTGGCTATTAAGCACAGCCTCGGCGTTGCCTTCGGCCACAATACGCCCCTCGCCGACAATATACGCCTTGTCACAAATATCCAGTGTTTCGCGGACATTATGGTCGGTGATTAATACCCCAATACCCCGAGCCTGCAGGTGGCGAATGATATTTTGAATGTCGTTTACCGAGATCGGGTCTACCCCTGCAAAGGGTTCGTCGAGCAGTATAAAGCTGGGTTCGGTCGCCAGTGCGCGGGCAATCTCTACCCGCCTGCGCTCACCGCCAGACAACGCCATACCTTGAGACTTACGAATGTGGGTGATGTGAAACTCTTGTAGTAGCGCTTCAAGCTTGTCTTTGCGCTGGCTGCGATTGAGATCTCGGCGGGTTTCAAGAATGGCCATAATGTTGTCAGCAACATTAAGTTTGCGAAAGATCGAGGCTTCCTGGGGTAAATACCCCACCCCGTGTTTGGCGCGCCCCTGAATAGAGAGTTTGGTGAGGTCACTATCATCGAGTTGAATCGTGCCGCGGTCAGCGTTCACAATGCCAACGATCATGTAGAAGCAGGTGGTTTTACCCGCCCCATTTGGTCCCAGTAAGCCGACAATTTCACCGCTGCGAATAGTGAGGGATACGTCTTTAATGATTTCGCGGCCTTTATAGGCTTTGGCCAGATTCTTAGCTTGTAAAACAGGCATAGCTAGTTAGCGTCCTCTGGGGTAACGGTTGCATTGGCATTTTCTGGCGCTTGCACAATGGCCGCTGGGCTGATGTCTTTTTGCGCGGCTTGGGCGTCGTCAGTCACCGCCTGAGGTTGCAATGTCATTTTGACTCGATTTTCTTTGTCATTACTGCCGCCATCGGCGACAACCATTTGTTTGCGGCCGCTATATACCACTCTATCCCCCGAGATTTTCGAACCCTGATGGGTGATGGAAGCATTTCTTTGAAGCAATATTTCCTCATCTTGCAGGCTATATTCGATGCGCTGGGCGGTGGCAATAACGACACCTTCGTCAGCGCGGGGTTGCTGTTCAAAATAGGCGGGTGTGCCCTCGGCGATGACTTTTTCGACCTTGCGGTCAGATTCAACGATGGTGAGTTTATCGGCGCGAATCTTTAATGAGCCTTGGCTCATATTGACGTTGCCGATGTAAATACCCTGATTTTTCTCGTATATCGCGCGGTCTGAGCTTAGGTTGATCGCCTGTTTACGGTCATCGGGAAGGCTGAGTGAATATTGACTTACACTGAGCAAAAGCGCGGCACCGAGTGCGGCTTTAGTAGGGTTCATAGCGACCTTTTACCTGATTTAGCAGTTCAACGCGCTCATCCTTCAGGCTTGCTTGCATGCCAATTGAGTGTGTTTTGCCATTACGTAATTTGAGAGTAAGTGCTAGCGGCGTACTTACCTCACTATTTTCGAGATTTATATTCAGCGCTTCGGTGCTTATTTCTGCTTGGCGGATGAGGTCTTTCACCACCACGGTATCGGTGAGGATGAGTTTGTCGCCATCTTGCGAAAGCTGCCCGGATAGAGCGCTCGCAGTCCATGGCCGCTGTTCGGCGATGTTACCAATGTAGAAGGGTTCTTTTAGGGTAACCGAACCATCGGAAATTAAACGCTCTGCACTGCTGGCACGCCATTGGTAGGCAATATCGCCATTGGCGCTGTACTTTATTCCGTTTACGTTACTGAGGTGCGAGTCGGCATCGGCAACGGCTTTAAATTCACCGCTAATACTTAGCTTGCCGCTTTCGCTATATTGTGTCAGATAGATCACAGTCCCAGCGAATGCGGTAAAAGCGGAGAGCAGCGAAAGTAGCGTGAAGACGTTAAAGCTTTTCATATTTAAAGATATTGCTCTAAGGCGTCATTTAATTTGCCTTGCGCTTTTAAGATCAGTTCGCATATTTCTCTGACTGCGCCGCTGCCACCTGCCGCTTTGGTTTGCCAGTCTGCATACCGTGCGACGTAGTAGTGACCATTGGCTACGGTGATACCTAAGCCTGCCTGGCGGATGGCGGATAGATCTGGGAGATCGTCGCCAACATAGGCTATTTCGTCAAAACTGAGTCCGAGATCCTTGCGGAGCTCTTCAAGAGCGACAAGTTTGTCTTCGCGGCCCTGATAGATCAAATCAATTTTTAGCTCAGCTGCGCGTCGTTTAAGCAGCTCGGAACTGCGGCCGGTAATAATGGCGGGTTTGATGCCGGCGTCGCGCAATAACTTTATGCCCAAACCGTCAAGAATACTAAAGCCTTTGATTTCTTCGCCGCTATTTCCAAAATAAAGACTGCCATCAGTGAGTACGCCGTCGACGTCCATAACCAATAGTTTGATGGATTTTGCTTTCTCGATAACACTTTGCATCAGTTCTGTATTCTCTAAGCAACACCTGCCTTGAACAGGTCGTGAGTATGGATGACGCCAACGGGTTTGTGGTCAGTGTCGACTGCTACCAAAACAGTAATTTTATTATCTTGCATAATACGCAGCGCTTCTGCTGCCATGGTTCCCGGGCGAATAGTACGGCAATTACGAGTCATAATGTCATCAATTGGACTGCTATGTATATCTATGCCGCGATCAATGGCGCGGCGCAAGTCGCCATCAGTGAAAATGCCAATGAGTGCTCCCTTAGCATCTACCACCGCCGTCATACCCAGACCTTTGCTGCTCATTTCTAGCAGTGCTCTGCTTAAGGCGCAGCCTAATTGAACCGAGGGTATCGCCTCGCCGGTATGCATAATGGTGTCTATTTTTAGCAGTAGGCGTCGGCCTAGCGCGCCGCCGGGGTGAGACATTGCGAAGTCGTTGGCAGTAAACCCGCGAGCTTCTAGTAGAGCGATAGCCAGTGCATCACCCATTACCAAAGTGACGGTGGTGCTTGACGTAGGAGCAAGGTTTAGCGGGCATGCTTCTTCTTTAACGCCGACGTTTAAATGCACGTCGGCAGTGGTCGCAAGTTCTGAAGTCGGGTTACCCGTTAGGGCGATAACGGGCACAGCGAGAAGTTTCAGCAAGGGTAGAATAGTAATAAGTTCAGCGGTATTACCTGAATTTGATAAGGCGATCACAACGTCGCCTGCGGTAATCATGCCCAAGTCACCATGACTGGCTTCGCCGGGGTGAACAAAAAATGCCGGGGTGCCCGTGCTGGCGAGGGTGGCCGCAATTTTATTACCGATGTGGCCGGACTTGCCCATGCCAGTCACGACCACGCGCCCCTTGCATGACAATAAAATATTGCAGGCGCGCTCAAAGCTTTCGTCTATGCGATCAGCTAAGACACTTACCGCGTCGCGCTCCATGGTGATAACACGTCGCGCTGAACTGATAAAATCTGGATTGTTGGTCACTCAGAGTACCCTGATTATTTGTGCCGGCCGTTAAGCTGAGGCTAAGGTTGTGTATGATAATTTCCAATGTGACAAATTAACAGGTTTAGCTTGCGTCCGAATTGGGATTCATTAGCGTAAAATGTAGTCCAAGTTCTATGCGGCCGTTGTTTTATCGGTAATGATGGACAGATAAAAATTAAGGGGAAGGTATGTTCAAAAAAATAGCAATCACATTATTCATGGTATTTGGCCTGTTTTCGCAGAGTTTTGCTGCTGATAAAGGTCCCCATGAAGTGGTGGCCAACACCACTAAAGAATTGGTGAAAGTGATTGAGGACGCGCGTAGCTATATCGACAAGGATCCGCAGCGCTTTAATGACGAAGTTCGCCGTATTATGGACGACGTGGTCGATTTTCAGAGTTTTGCCCGTGGCATTATGGGTAAATACGGTAGTCGTGGATACTATGAGAGCCTAAAAACAGAAGCGGAGCGTGCACAATTTCGCGAGCGTGTTATTCGCTTTACCAGTAGTTTTAAAGATGGGTTGATTAACACCTACTCAAAAGGCTTGCTGGGCTTTAACGGCAATAGGATTGAAGTACTGCCGCTGGCAAGCGATGTTGACTTGTCCGGTAGCGTCGGTGTGCGTCAAGATATATATGGTGACCGCGCCAAGCCTTACCAAGTTATCTATACCTTGCGTCAAGGGTCTGGTGGCGACTGGAAATTGCGTAATGTGATTATTGAAGGCTTGAATTTGGGTCGTATATATCAAAATCAATTTAATGCTGCGGTGCAGCAGTACAACGGTGATATCGATCAAGTGATTAATAACTGGACGGTCGCCCCCCAAGAAGTAATGGAAAAGGCCGCTGAGTAATGGTTTAGCTGTTTGCGAGGTTGAGGCCTGTCAGGGTTTCGCCTCGCCATAGTGTTCGCAATTGCGTACAATTCTGCGCTTGAGTAATGCGGTAGCAGGTAACAGCGGGATGGGCATGCAAGTAGAACATATTGAACAGCGTCTTTCGGAACATTTTCCCAATAGTGAATTAGCCGTGAATGGCGACGGCAGCCATTTTGATGTGCGTGTTGTCAGCGAGATTTTTTCTGGCTTGCGCCCTGTAAAACGCCAGCAACTGGTCTACGCAGCTGTTAATGATTGGATTCGGGATGGCTCTTTACACGCCATTAATATTAAAGCCTTGACCCCCGACGAAGCCCAATCTTAAGGCTCACCGGATTTTCCAGGAGATTTCATGGATAAGTTGCTTATATCTGGCGGCGGCCCCTTGGCCGGCGAAATTCGTGTTTCCGGTTCAAAAAACGCGGCGCTGCCAATTTTGGCTGCGACACTGCTGTCTAGTGAACCGGTGATGGTTCGCAACCTGCCGCATTTACACGATATCACCACCATGATTGCGCTATTACGCAGCATGGGCACAGAGCTGATTGTCGATGAAAATCTCGGCGTCGAAATTAACGGTTCAACCACCACCAAAACCACCGCGCCCTATGAGCTTGTTAGAACGATGCGGGCGTCGATTTTGGTGTTAGGGCCTCTATTGGCACATTTTGGTCATGCACGGGTGTCTTTTCCCGGTGGTTGCGCCATAGGTAGTCGTCCCGTTGATCAGCATTTGCGCGGTTTCGAAGCCATGGGCGCCATTATTGATGTTGATGCCGGCTATATTACGGCGCAGGCGCCAGAGGGTGGTTTGCGCGGTGCGCATGTATTATTTGACATGGTTACCGTTGGCGGTACTGAAAACGTACTCATGGCGGCGACGTTGGCGAAAGGGCGGACCGTACTCGAAAACGCGGCAAGAGAGCCAGAAATAGTAGATTTAGCCAATTGTCTTATTGCTATGGGTGCCAAGATTAGCGGCCACGGTAGCGCCACAATTACGATTGATGGTGTTGAGCGCTTAAACGGTTGCACCTACTCTGTGATGGCGGATCGTATCGAGGCGGGAACCTATTTGGTTGCGGCTGCCGCGACTCGTGGCTCTATTCGTCTGCGCGATATTGGTCCGGAAACGCTTGAGGCGGTCTTAGTTAAGCTCGAGGAAGCGGGCGCTAAAATAGAGTCAGGTGACAATTGGATTACCCTCGACATGGAAGGCCGTCGCCCTAAGGCGGTTAACATTAAGACGATGCCTTACCCTGGTTTTCCCACCGACATGCAGGCGCAGTTTACCGCGATGAACGCAGTTGCCAGTGGGGTTTCGCATGTTACCGAAACCATATTTGAAAATCGTTTAATTCAAACTCATGAAATGAATCGCATGGGCGCCAAAATAAGCGTTGAGGGCAATACCGCAATGATTACCGGCACGGAGCGTTTGAAGGCTGCACCGGTAATGGCCAGTGATTTGCGGGCCTCAGCCAGTCTTGTTATTGCAGGTCTGGTGGCGGATGGCGACACCCTAGTTGACCGCATTTATCACATTGATCGCGGTTATGAGTGTATCGAAGAGAAATTTCACGCACTCGGCGCAACCATTCGCCGCGTCGCCAATTAGATATTATTAGTTCAGTACCTGGAGTTTACACGTGGATCAGCCGGTTACTATTGCGCTCACTAAGGGGCGTATCTTAAAGGAAACGCTGCCTTTGTTGGCTGAGGCGGGCATTGTGCCGGCTGAAGATATAAGTAGCAGTCGTAAGCTTATTTTTGAGACCAATCATTCGCATATTCGCTTGATCGTGATTCGCGGTACTGACGTACCTACTTATGTGAAGCTGGGGTCTGCCGATATAGGGGTGGCTGGCAAAGACATGTTGTTAGAGGTGGGGGCGGCCGATATGTATGAGCCGCTCGACCTTAATATAGCGCGTTGTAGGTTAATGACGGCTGGTCGGGTTGGTGAAGATTTGCCCCACGGTCGTGTTCGGGTTGCCACTAAGTTTGTCAATGTTGCCCGCCGCCATTTTGCCGAGCGTGGTATCCAAGTAGAGCTGATTAAGCTCTATGGCGCGATGGAGTTGGCACCGCTGATGAACTTGGCAGATTTGATCGTCGATATCGTCGATACCGGAAACACTCTGCGCGCCAACGGTATGGAACCACGGGATATGATTGCCGATGTCAGTTCGCGATTGGTGGTCAATAAGGCTGCCATGAAGCGCAAACACCGGAGCATTCAAGATATTATTGCGAAGTTAACTGCAGCTGTTGAGGCGCGTCAGCGCGCGGAGGAGGTGGTCAGCAATGACTGATGTTCTGATAAAAAGGATGAGCACCGCCGATGTCGACTTTGATGTGGCATTGACGAAGCTGCTGGATTGGGAATCTGCGTCGAACCCCACGGTTGGGCAAGTTGTGGCTGGCGTGCTCGCTAAAGTGCGCGCCGAAGGCGACGCAGCGGTACTCGAATTTACGCAGCGATTTGATGCATGGCAGCCGGAGAGCGCGGCCGCACTGGAAATCCCAAGTAGTCGCATTCAGGCTGCCCTCGATAACATTGATGCCGACGTGCGTGTGGCGCTGGAAACTGCAGCCGAGCGGATACGCGCCTATCACCTGCATCAGCGTCAAGAGTCGTGGTCCTATCGCGAAGCGGATGGCACGCTATTAGGCCAGCAAATAACAGCCTTGGAGCGCGTCGGTTTGTATGTGCCGGGTGGTAAAGCAACCTACCCGTCGTCAGTGCTGATGAATGCTATTCCAGCCAAAGTGGCTGGTGTCGATGAGTTGATTATGGTGTCGCCAACGCCCAAGGGTTTTGTGAATGAAATGGTGCTGGCTGCAGCCGCGATAGCGGGTGTTGATCGTATTTTTACTATTGGCGGTGCGCAGGCGATCGCCGCGCTGGCGCATGGTACAGAGTCCATTCCTAAGGTTGATAAAATAGTTGGCCCCGGCAATATTTTTGTAGCTACTGCCAAGCGCCAAGTTTTTGGTAGCGTGGGTTTGGACATGATTGCGGGGCCCTCTGAGATCCTAGTAATCTGTGATGGCAAAACGGATCCTGATTGGATCGCCATGGATCTGTTTTCACAGGCAGAGCATGACGAAGACGCGCAGTCGATTTTATTAAGTCCTGACGCGGCGTTTTTAGATCGGGTAGAGGCGAGCATTGTGCGCTTGCTACCCGACCTTGAGCGCGTGGACATTATCCGCCGGTCTTTGAGCGGGCGCGGTGCGCTGGTGTTGGTCAAAGATATCGACGAAGCGCTTGCGCTAAGCAATCGGATTGCGCCAGAGCATCTGGAATTGTCAGTTGATAACGCAGAGCAGTTGCTGCCTAAAATACGTCACGCTGGCGCCATCTTTATGGGTCGTTATACGCCCGAGGCTCTTGGAGATTACTGCGCTGGGCCCAATCACGTGTTACCTACTTCCGGTACTGCGCGGTTTTCATCGCCCTTAGGTGTCTATGATTTTCAAAAGCGCTCTTCCTTGATAGAGTGCTCAGCCGCCGGTGCCTCCGAACTCGCTAAAGTAGCGTCGGTACTAGCGCGGGGCGAGTCCTTAACCGCACACGCTCGCAGTGCCGAATATCGCTTATTGGGTGGTGATGATGAGTAGATACTGGAGTCCTTTTGTTAAAGATTTAGTGCCTTACGTGCCGGGTGAGCAACCTAAGCTAAGTGAATTAACCAAGCTGAATACCAACGAAAACCCCTATGGGCCGTCGCCCAAAGTTTTAGAGGTTATCAAGGCGGAGGCGACTGATGCCTTGCGTCTTTATCCAGACCCTAATAGCGATGTGCTGAGACATGCGATTGCCGATTATCATGAGGTCTCTATAGAGCAGGTCTTTGTTGGCAATGGTTCTGATGAGGTTCTTGCGCATATCTTTCACGGCCTGTTTCAACACAATAAGCCGCTGCTGTTTCCTGATATTAGCTATAGTTTTTACCCGGTTTATTGCGGTCTGTATCAGATTCCCTTTGAGACTATCCCTTTAGACGAGTCCTTTCAGATACGGATTGAAGAGTATCGCGGCATCAACGGCGGCATTATTTTCCCCAACCCCAATGCGCCGACAGGGTGTTTCTTG
This sequence comes from Zhongshania sp., assembly GCF_047636175.1. Classification (GTDB taxonomy): domain Bacteria; phylum Pseudomonadota; class Gammaproteobacteria; order Pseudomonadales; family Spongiibacteraceae; genus Spongiibacter. The sequence goes on from NZ_JBLIKC010000008.1 coordinate 24,212, forward strand.
GCACTGTCCGAAATTGAACGACTGTTGACGGTAAATAATGAGACCGTGGTCGTGATTGACGAGGCTTATGTTGATTTTGGTGGCGAGTCTGCGATTTCGCTGGTTGATCGCTATCCGAATTTACTTGTGACTCAGACACTCTCTAAGTCGCGATCTTTGGCGGGTTTGCGGGTGGGGTTTGCTGTTGGCCATCCGGAGTTGATCGAGGCCTTGGTTAGAATTAAAAATAGCTTTAATTCATACCCGCTAGATCGTCTGGCTCAGTTAGGTGCTGCGGCATCATTTGCCGATCAGGACTATTTTGAACAGACTTGTAATGCGGTGATTGCTGAGCGCAATACGTTGATGACTCGGCTAGCAGCGCTAGATTTTCAAGTGTTGCCGTCGGCGGCGAACTTTGTGTTTTGTCGGCATCGCAATCGCGATGCATCGGAATTAGCGGCGAGTTTGCGTGAGGACGGTATAATAGTGCGATATTTTAGTATGTCTAGAATAGATCAATATTTACGTATTACCGTTGGTAGACCTGAAGATAGTGAAGTTTTATTTGCCTCTTTGCAGCGGATTCTCGCCGCAACTTAGAGGGTGGTCTAGCTATTGGGCCGCATTGCTACTTCGGTTTCTATGATCATGGGTTCTTCGCCGCGCAGCAGGTTAATCTTGACCCTTTCGCCGGGGCGCGTGTAGGTAATAAGCTTCATCCCAGCGTGACCATCACCGACTTGCTCACCATTGATATTGATTAGAATGTCACCGATTTTTAAACCGGCTTTTTCCGCTGGGCCGCTGGAGGCTAGGGCGGTGATGATGACGCCATTTGTGCCAACGCCAACGGGTTGTACTTCTATTCCCAGCCAGCCGCGCAGTGGGCGTCCATAACTGATTAGGTCGCTCATGGTGCGCAGAGCAAGATCGGTCGGTATGGCCAGACCAATGCCTGTGGAGCCGCCACTCTGAGTGTAAATAGCGGTATTGATGCCAAGCAGGCGGCCTTTGGTGTCGATCAATGCGCCGCCTGAGTTACCGGGATTGATGGCTGCATCGGTTTGAATAAAGTTTTCAAACTGGCTTAAGCCGAGGCCATAGCGGCCGGTGGCGCTAACAATACCCTGGGTGACTGTTTGACCAAAACCGTAGGGATTGCCGATGGCAAGGACAATATTGCCGACGCGAACTTTTCCTGGGTCACCGATGGTAATACTGGTTAGGTTATCGAGATCTATTTTTAATACCGCAAGGTCGGTATCGGCATCACTACCAATCACGCTGGCTAAGGCTTGCCGGCCGTCATGCAATAATACAAGTATTTCATCGGCGCCTTTGATAACGTGGTAATTGGTGAGTAAGTAGCCGGCATCGCTGACAATAACACCTGACCCTAAGCTGCGCTCAAGTTGTTGTTTTACGCGGCCATTGCGGCTAAAAAAATGTTTAAAAAGAGGGTCGTCTGCCAGGGGGTGGCGCTGCTCGACAACTTTGGTAGTGTAGATGTTGGCGACGGCGGGGGCGGCGTGTTCAACGGCGTAGACATAGTCATTATCGCGCTGCCCTGGCAGATAGGCCAAGATGCAGAGTCCTAGCAAAATACCGCATACGGTGGGCCAGATTAGGGCTTTCAGGCTATTCCGTGTCAAGTGCCGGTCCTCGTTGGATATGGTTTTGGGGCGCGCTGGTTTCTAGCTTTAGTGGCTTACTAGCCTAGCACGAAAAGTAATTTTTCAGAATTATTGTGAGGGTTTATGACGGTTTCTCTTCAGGCTTTGGTCGCCGCCGCAGATGACATATTAGAGCCATCTTATTTTAGCGATTATTGTCCGAATGGCCTGCAGGTCGCTGGTAATGTAAATGTTGCGCGCATCGTGTCTGGGGTGACGGCATCTCAGGCATTAATTGAAGCTGCGATTGCCGAAAAAGCCGACGCTATTATTGTTCATCACGGTTATTTTTGGCGTGGTGAGGACCCCTGTATTGTCGGTATGAAGCGAAATAGGTTGGCTTTATTGCTGGCGAATAATATCAGTCTGATTGCCTACCATCTGCCTCTGGACGCGCACCCTGTGCTGGGTAATAACGCGCAATTGGCAAAGCGTCTAGGTATTGCGGTGGATGGCGGACTAGATCCCAATAATCCGCGCTCAGTGGGTAATGTAGGTAGCTTGGCTCAGGCAATGACTGCCACAGAGTTTGCAGGGCATGTCGAAGCGGTGTTGGGGCGAGCGCCACTATTGGAGCTTGGTCACAAACGCCCCATCAAGCGGATCGCATGGTGCACTGGTGGCGCGCAATCTTATATAGATAAGGCTGTAGCGGCGGGTGTGGACGCCTATTTGAGCGGTGAGGTTTCGGAGCCGACGATATTAGCTGCACGTGAATTGGGTATACACTACATTGCTGCTGGCCATCACGCCACTGAGCGCTATGGCGTGCAGGCTTTGGCGGAAACACTGGCTGAGAAATTTGGCCTCTACCATCGCTTTATAGATATTGATAATCCGGCCTGAGGATCTTGCCCGCCTTATATCCTTGCATGTCGCGTAGTGAAGGCTTAGACGTGGGGAGAAGCCGGGGATTCAATGTCATCTTGGCGTTTCTTTTCTGCGTCCATACCAAACTCTTCATGAAGCGCGCCTTTTTTACCGGGTTGACGCGGGGCGTAATCCAGTGGCGGTGCTGCCGGCGCTAGCTTGCTCGGCTTATTGTCCAGCACGGGTCGACCTTCTGGAATGGCTTGTAGCGGACTAATACCTGTGCTGTGCAGAGTCTGAGCGCCATCAACGATGTGGTTGTGAACGCTGCGATAGCTTTCTGCCAGCTCATTGAGTAGTTCGCCGGTACGGTCAAAGTGACTGCTGACCTGCTGCTGGTAATCTTGTTGCTGGCGCTGCATGTCATTGAACTGTTTTTCTAGCGCGACGCGGCTTTGCTGCTCTGGTTTCATTCGGCCAAGCATAAAATAGCCTATTGCGGCGCCGGTAAGAAGGCAGATAATAGCGACGGCGATCAGTGTATTAATATCTTGCACAGAGGTTCCTCCGATGAGTTGACGTGGTTGCCACTCGTTCACTTCATTATAACCGCAAGCAGGCTGGTGTTCAGTATTCCCGGATAAAAAATTGCCAATTTGGCTGTGGGTCGCTACAGTTGCGCCCGTCTTGAACGAGGCTAGAAGGAATGTCTACACCGATACAGCGCTATCAACACGATCTTACGCAGGCCGACTTTTCTTATGATCCGGCTCAGGAATATGCTGTTCAGTGTTTGCAGCGTTTATACGACGATTTACTTGCTCAGCCCTCGCAGGCTAGTAGTGGCTTTTTCGCGCGAGTGGGTTTAAGGCTTGCAGGTCGTAACCAGGTTGCGCCAGCCATTCGCGGCTTGTACTTTTGGGGTGGCGTGGGGCGGGGTAAGACCTATCTCATGGATACATTTTTCGACACCTTGCCTTTTGAGAATAAAATGCGCGCGCATTTTCATAGGTTTATGCAGCGTGTGCATCGCGAGTTAAAGTCGCTTTCAGGTGAAAAAAACCCTTTGGTTATCGTTGCCGATCGCATTGCTGACGAGGCTAGAGTTATTTGCTTTGATGAATTCTTTGTGTCGGATATTACCGATGCGATGATTTTGGCAGGTTTGTTCGACAGGCTATTTGCTCGGGGAGTTGTATTGGTGGCAACATCTAACATTGTCCCCGATGGCTTGTATAAAGACGGCCTACAGCGCGCTCGGTTTTTGCCTGCGATAGCCTTGATTAAGAAGCGCGTGGACGTGGTTAATGTCGATGGCGGTGTTGACTACCGATTGCGCGCGCTTGAGCAGGCTGAGCTTTATTATCATCCGCTGGGCGAATCTGCAGATCAGAGCTTAGCGCTTAGCTTTAAGCGTTTGGCTCCTGAGGCCGCGTCTGCCGACCAGCTACTTGATATTGAGGGTCGCCAGATTCAGGCACTGTTTGTCGCAGATGATGTGGCTTGGTTTGATTTTGCCGAGCTGTGCGACGGGCCGCGGAGTCAATATGACTACATTGAGCTGGCGAGGGTATTCCATGCGGTCCTCATTAGTAACGTTCCGCAGATGGGTGCGGGTCTCGAAGATCAGGCGCGGCGCTTTATTAATTTGATAGATGAGTTTTACGATCGCAACGTGAAACTGGTATTATCAGCTTCTGTGCCCCTAGAGAACCTGTATACGGGGGGGCGTTTAGAATTTGAATTTCAGCGTACCCAGAGCCGCTTGCTTGAAATGCAATCCCAAGATTATCTCGCCTGCGAGCATCGGCCTTAGGTCGTTGGTAATTATGACTTATAAAAGCAAGATTCCACTTGAAAAACCTTCGGCGCTTATGTAGTATTCGCGCTCTTTGTTCGGTACGGGCCCTATAGGCGAGAAACATGAAAACCTTAAGTGCAAAACCCAGTGACGTAATACATGACTGGTATGTGGTAGACGCCGCCGACAAAACATTGGGTCGTTTAGCCAGTGAAATTGCGCATAGATTGCGCGGTAAGCATAAAGCTGAATATACGCCTCATGTTGACACTGGCGACTATATCGTTGTTGTTAATGCGGAGAAAATCCGTGTTACTGGCAACAAAGCAACTGGCAAGATCTATCATCACCACACTGGTTACCCAGGTGGATTGAAGTCTATTAGCTTCGAAAAATTGATTGAGAAAGCCCCTGAGCGTGTGATCCAAGGTGCGGTAAAGGGTATGTTGCCCAAAAATCCGCTGGGTCGCGCAATGTTTAAAAAATTGAAAGTCTACGCTGGTACTGAGCATCCCCATACCGCTCAGCAACCAGTTGAACTGAATATCTAACGGAAGCGCAATATGTCAGCCAGCCAGTATTACGGCACAGGTCGCCGTAAAACCTCCTCAGCTCGTGTGTTCCTTAAATCAGGCACAGGTGCTATTTCAGTTAATGCTCGTACTCTCGATCAGTATTTTGGTCGCGAAGTTGCACGCATGATCGTTCGTCAGCCGCTTGAGCTGGTCGAAATGGCTGAAAAGTTTGATGTGACTGTAACGGTGAGCGGCGGTGGTAGTTTTGGCCAAGCTGGCGCGATTCGTCACGGTATTACTCGCGCTTTAATGGAATACGACGAAGGCTTGCGCAGTAGTTTGCGTAAAGCTGGCTACGTTACTCGCGATGCTCGCGAAGTTGAACGTAAGAAAGTCGGTCTACGTAAAGCTCGTAAGAAGCCGCAATTCTCCAAGCGTTAACCGCGACGGCCCTTTGGCCTGTGGAGATTGTCGTTACGGCACTCGGAAAACGCTCACGAGCTATTATGTGGGCGTTTTTTTTTGCTTGAGTAAAGGCCGTATATGGGCCTTGAAGTGCGTTAGTGTTGTCAGTTAGGGTCAGGTTTATTACTATTTGGCCCATTTGTAATTTTGGGCTTGCTACTGTGTGTGCGGGGCCGGTTCAAGTGTTCGTATATTATGGGGGAATCGTCATGAGTAATGACGGCATAAATACAGGGCGTCGACGTTTTCTGACGGCTGCAACATCAGTTGTGGGCGCGGCGGGCGCGGTCGGTATAGCGACACCGTTTGTGGGTTCTTGGAATCCCAGCGCTAAAGCCAAGGCCGCAGGCGCGCCAGTAAAAGCTGATATCGGCAAATTAGAGTCTGGTCAGATGGTCGTTGTTGAGTGGCGCGGTAAGCCAGTTTATGTGGTGCGTCGCACTGAAGAGCAGCTCGCTGGTTTAGCCCAGCTCGACCAGTATCTTAAAGATCCCGATTCTACTGGATCTGATCAACCAGCGTATGTCGATACCGCAAGTCGCGCTATTCGTCCAGAATATCTGGTGTTGGTTGGCCTGTGTACGCATCTAGGTTGTGCTCCTAAGCATATCCCGGAGGTCGGTGTTCCCGATTTAGGTGGTAAAGCGTGGCTTGGTGGTTTCTTCTGTCCTTGTCACGGTTCACGTTTTGATTTGGCGGGACGCGTTTATCAGGGTTCGCCAGCGTCTACAAACCTTATTGTTCCTCCGTATTCTTATGAGGGTAACAGTGTGCTTGTTATCGGTATTGATCAGGGGGCTGCGTAATGGTCAAAATGTTAGTGGGTTTGCGTGACTGGGTTGATGCCCGCCTGCCTATTATGCGTGCGTGGGATACCCATATGGGTAAATACTATGCGCCTAAAAACTTCAATTTCTGGTATTTCTTTGGTGTGCTGGCGCTGGTTGTACTGGTGAACCAGTTGTTAACCGGTGTCTGGTTGACCATGAGCTTTACCCCTAGCTCTGAAGAAGCTTTCCGTTCTGTTGAATACATCATGCGTGATGTTGAATACGGCTGGATTATTCGTTATATGCACTCCACCGGCGCTTCAGCGTTCTTTGTTGTTGTGTACTTGCATATGTTTCGTGGATTGCTATACGGCTCCTACAAAAAGCCCCGTGAATTGATTTGGGTTTTTGGAATGTTCATTTTCCTGGTGCTGATGGCTGAAGCCTTTGTAGGTTATGTGCTTCCGTGGGGTCAAATGTCGTACTGGGGCGCGCAGGTTATTATTTCGTTGTTTGGCGCTATTCCGGTTGTGGGCGAAGATATCGTGCAGTGGATTCGCGGTGACTTTCTGATTTCTGGTGTTACCCTGAACCGATTCTTCGCACTGCACGTTGTAGCGCTGCCGATTGTGTTAATTGCTTTGGTGGTATTGCATCTGCTTGCCTTGCACGAAGTGGGCTCTAATAATCCTGACGGTGTTGATATTAAGAAGCACAAGGATGCCAACGGTATTCCTTTGGATGGCGTTGCCTTCCACCCTTACTACACCGTTCATGATTTAACGGCGATCGCAGTGTTTTTGTTTGTATTCTGCGCCATACTTTTCTTTGGGCCAGAGATGGGTGGTTATTTCATTGAGCATGCTAACTTTGAAATTGCCGATGGTTTGAAGACACCCGCGCATATCGCGCCGGTATGGTATTTCACGCCGTTTTATTCGGTGTTGCGCGCGGTGCCTGATAAATTGCTCGGTTTTATCGCCTTCGGTTCTTCAGTTGCGATTCTCTTCTTGCTACCTTGGTTAGATCGCAGTCCAGTTAGGTCGATTCGCTATAAGGGAACTGCGAGCAAAGTCGCTATCTTAATTTTTGTCGCCTCGTTCTTGATTTTGGGTGTGCTAGGAGTAAAAGCACCCACCGAGGCGCGGACCTTGTTGGCTCGTATTTGCTCAGTCATTTATTTCGCCTTCTTCATCTTGATGCCATTTTGGACTAAATGGGAGGCGACTAAGCCGGAGCCAACCCGCACCACTGATAATGGTATGGGCTTCTGGAAGAGTATGCTGGTCTTGTTGACAGTGCTGGCACTGACTATATTACCATTAAAGGCGGCTGGGGCTGAATCAGCCTTCAACTGCGGCACGATGGAATGTGATCATATTGATACTGATGTTAGTGATCAGCCGTCGTTGCAAAGGGGTGTTGCGACCTATATGAATTACTGTATGGGTTGCCACTCACTTGAGTATGGTCGTTATCAGCGCACAGCAGAGGATCTCGGTATTCCGTTAGCATTGTTTGAATCAAATTTAAAGTTTGATGTTGATGCTAAAATTGGATCACTGATGACTAATTCTATTGCGGCTGACGATGCAAAAAAGTGGTTTGGTGCTGCACCGCCTGATTTGACTTTAGTTGCACGTGTGCGCGGCACCGATTGGCTTTATACCTACCTTCGTACATTTCATTCAGATCCTTCACGCCCCTGGGGCGTGAATAATAAAGTCTATAAAGATGTAGGTATGCCTCATGTTTTGGCAGAGTTGCAGGGTTTGCCTGAATGCGCGCCGGGCTCCGTTCGCGCGGACAATGGTGGCATATTGCGCGATCCATTAACGGGTGAGGATGTCTTGTTCGGCGAAGACGGTAAAGCCTTGAACCCATGTGGTTCTTTTACCTATTTGACCGCTGGGACCTTGAGTCCCGCTGAATATGATAAAGTAATCTATGATTTGGTTAATTTTCTAGATTACGTCGGTGAGCCTGCGCAGCTGAAAAGTAAACGTATAGGCGGATTTGTATTGCTGTTTATTGCCCTGTTCTTTATCTTCACGTATCTGTTGAATCGTGAATATTGGAAGGATGTGCACTAAAATTTTTCTACCTGCTTTTATAAATAAGTAAAAGCCTGTAAAAGTTGGCGGGCGGTTGCTGTTGAAAGTTGCCCGTTTGTTGTTTTAGTTTATTAATTTGAGGTGAGATCAATGGGCGTTGTAGCCAAGCGTTCTACCATGACGTTCTTTTCTGATGCAGCTAGTCATTACTGCCATCGGGTGAGAATTGTATTGGCCGAAAAAGGCGTGACTGTTGATATCGTCGATGTGAAGCCGGATAACCTGCCGGAAGAGGTCGCCGAATTAAATCCCTATAACTCCTTGCCGACTCTGGTGGATCGCGACTTGGCCTTGTATGAATCCAAGGTGATGATGGAGTATCTTGATGAGCGGTTTCCGCACCCACCGTTGCTGCCGGTTTATCCGGTTGCTCGCGGTGAGAGTCGTCAATATATCTACCGGATTGAGCGCGACTGGTGTCGCTTAGTTGATGAGTTGCTTGCAGGAACGAATCAGAAAAATGCTGATAAAGCGCGGAAAGAGTTGCGTGATAGTCTGTTGACTGTAGCACCGATTTTTTCTGAAAAGCCATATTTCATGAGTGAAGAGTTTACCTTAGTCGATTGCTGTTTAGCGCCTATCTTGTGGCGTTTACCGGAATTGGGTGTGGTTATTCCTCAAACTCGTCAGTCAAAGCCTTTGTTTGACTATATGGATCGTTTATTTGAGCGTCCATCGTTTCAGGAAAGTTTGACAGAAAAAGAGCGTGAACAACGTAGTGAGGCGTCAGTAGCTTAAGCCGCTGGTTGAGAACTGTATGGCAATGACTTCTAGTCGTCCCTATATGATCAGGGCAATCTACGAGTGGGTGGTGGAGAATAACTGCACACCCTACATTTTGGTGGATGCTATGCGTGAAGGTGTTTTTGTACCTCAGCAGTATGTACAAGATGGTCAGATTGTTTTGAATATAGCTCCATCTGCGGTAATGGGACTAAATGTTGGCAATGACATTGTGAGTTTTAATGGCCGCTTTGGTGGGATTTCTCAAGAGGTCAGTGCGCCAATTGGTGCAGTGTTGGGTGTTTACGCAAAAGAGAATGGCCAAGGCATGTTGTTTGATGCCGAAGAGCCCACTCTGCCACCGTCAGATCCCCGGCCCTCGGCTACATTGAGTAAGTTACCGTCCAAGCCTAAGCCCAGCCTCAAAGTAGTTAAGTAGATTACTTTGAGGTTTGCCAGCTGAACTTGCGGCAGTTTTACTAAGCCCTAGTAGTATTCAAATACCCGCACAACCTTTTGTACACCGCTGGTTTTACTGACTATTGTGGCGGCGGTGTCAGATTCTGCCTTAGATACCAAACCCATCAAATACACGATCCCGTTTTCAGTAACCACTTTGATTCTCGAGGCATCCAGCTGCTCGTTAAGGGAGAGACGACTTTTTACTTTCGTGCTTATCCAGGCGTCGTTGCTGCGGGCTAGCATGCTGACATCCGCGCCTGTTACCAATTCGTTATGGACTTTGCGAACCTTCTTGACGTCTGTCGCGACCTCACCTGCAAGCTGTCGTAAACGATCGTTGGGCGTGCTGCCGGTGAGCAGGACGATGCCATTGTGGCTGGTTGCGCTGATACGTGATGATTTGAGCGCTGGGTCGGTTTGATTGATGTTAACGAGAACCTTGGTTTCAATAATTTCGTCATCAACATAACTGCCTAGGCTTCGGCTTCCTGGGTCGTTAGCGATAGGCTCATCGGTGGTTGCAGTGATAATTTGAGTGCAAGCGCTTACCGCGATGGTAAGCGCTGCAGTGAGGCCGAGTCGTATAACGATGTTCATACGTGAGGTGTTCCAAATAGTTGAGTATCTATTAATTCGCAAATGCTATGTACTGCAACGAGCTGCATTTCAATGGCGCGGGCGCGGTCATCCACTGGAAAGGTAAGCTCTATGTCGTCGGGCAACAACAATGCGCTGGCATCACCGCCTTTCATATTACTTAGTGATATAACGCGCATATTACGCTCATGTGCCGCTTGTATGGCCCTAAGAGTGGCAGCTGCGCCGCCGCCATTGTAGCAAAGCACCAAGCAGTCTCCGGCTTGGCCTAAAGCACGTATTTGATTGGCATAAATGTCGTTGTAGCTTGAATCTGCGGCGATGGCGGTGGCAGCGTCTGAGCTAAGTACCATTGCCGGTAGGGCGGGCCTTTCGTGTTGAAAACTGTTGAGTAAATTGGTCGCCAAATGGTGGGCAATAAGCCCGCTATTGCCTTCGCCGCAGCAAATAATTTTATGCTCTTGCAGCATGCTAGCCACTAGGCACTCACTCGCTTGGGCAATGCCTTCGCCGAGGGCCTCCATGGTGTACATGCAGCTCTCTATGTGACGGTGAAATAGATCTACAACTTGCTCGGAATAGTCCACGGTAATTTTTTTTCACTCCTGAAAAGCGTCTGTTAGCCAATTAAAGCGAAACTTACCGCTTTCGTCCTTACCCACTTCAATGACATCAAAGCGACAGGGTAGTTCAGCGTATTCACCTCGGCTAAGGAAATGTTTCGCAGTGCGGATTATGCGCTGTTGTTTTTTGTTGTTCACGGTTTCCGCCGGGCTACCGAATGCGGTGCTTTGTCGATAGCGCACTTCTACAAAGATTAAGTGGCTATCCGACAGTGCAATAATATCAATTTCACCAAAGCGACTTCGGTAATTTTGATGAAGAATTTTTAGATTATTATCTTTTAGCAGACCGCGCGCACCGCGCTCAGCCTGAGCGCCGGCCTGCGCACTTTGCCGTCGTTTAAAAATCATTTTCCGTGTCTTGACTCGCTGCCCGCATTGGGTTGACTACGGCGACCCCGTCCTGAATTTCTGCCAAGGCGAGCTCGCGCTCAATTTGACCGAGTTCATTGAGAGTGAGTGTTCCGGTTTCACCGAAGACTTGTCCGCTCGCGCCACTTCTTAGCTGCTTTAGACGCAAGTGAAGTCTGAAGCTGTCTACGCCCAGCGCGTACATTCGCTGGTAGGCTGGGCTTGATGGTATACCGTCCCTGATATCTTTGCGGATTGCAGATTTGTCGTCAAAGATCCAGGGTATATCTATAAAGCGGACGCCGTTAATATCCTGATCTTTCTTGGGTGAGTTGCCGCCTGGGTAGATATGTGATGTTGCGTAAACAGGGATATCGCCCGCGTAGTGGTAAGCAAGTAGCGGTTTTATCGCTCGACCTTCATTTGGTCGCGCAAGCAGGAAAATAAAATCAATATCCGTGCGCCGATAAGGTTCGTAGTCGGGTCTTATGCCGATAATTTGCTGTAAGCGCTGCAAGCGGCGTTGGCTTTTGTCTATTTGTAAGGTGTTTTTGATCTGTTGAGAATAATTATTCTTGGTGGCATCAAAGGTCTGGGTCGCGACAATTTTGCCGTTTAAATCTTGCCAGCGCTGTGAAAATGCGACGGCGACCTTTTGACCCCAAGAGCCTTCCGGGGTAAGAATAAGTGCACGCTTATAGCCTTTGCTCATAGCAATGTTGGCTATTTGTTCTGCCTCGTCTTCCGGGTTGAGTCCAAATTGGTATAGACCACTGGGGAAGCGATCACCATCAATTCGGTTTAGCGCAAGCGTCGGTACGTTCATTGAAATAGGGTGGCTTGCGACTAGTGCACTCAGGTTTTCCTTTCTGAGGGGTCCGATAACCAGCTTGTTACCGCCATCTAATACTTCTCGATACAAAGTGTTGATGTCGACGGCGTTGCTGTCGTACTGATTGATTCTGGGGACGCTACCACCCTGATTAAGGGTCTCATAGTATGCGGCGAAAAAGCCGTCGCGGATGGCCTTACCATAAGCGGCGAGGCGACCTGTCACGGGAAGAATGAGGGCGACCTGATCGGGGCGCTCGACGATTAAATCATTGAGTCTGTCGAGTCCGCCGGGAAGTGCATTGCGAGCAGGGTGCTTGGGCCAGTTGCGCAGCCAGGCGTCTCGTTGGCGCACTTGCGCGTCGATATTGTTTTGATTGTCTTTGGCTATAGAGGCGAGTTCAAGCCAGCCGATATAGTCTTTATTGCTAGCGCTATTAATATTGTCGACAAGTAGGCCGGTTTGAATTTGCATCAGAGATGTCCAGATGGATTCCCTATTCACACTATGCTGGCCGGGGTTGAGTAATGGATCAATAAAGATACGTTCGCGGGCGGCGGATAGATGGTCACCCTCGATCTCATAGAGCGACGCCCTGAGCTGGCTGTACTGTATCTGCCTGTATACGGGGCTCTCTATTACCGCGTTTTCTATCAGTGGGTCAGATAGTTCCACAAGTGCCTGGCCAAACTCAGCGTGACCACGAGCAACCCGCGCGCGGATAATTGCCAAACGAAGAGCTTGGTCCGCGCTGAGCTCTGGTGCGATCAGCTCACCGACCACGTCGTCAGCGCGGGCCAGCTCACTTTCTCGCAGTAAGACCTCGGCGGCCCGTAATAGCAGCTCAGCAGATTCTTCGCCCTCCATTGTTTTCGCGTCAATAAGCCATCGTTCCACGATCGCCGCGGAAACTGTTGCGGGATTGAAATCGCGACTTGGCGCGGCGGGGCGAGCTTTAACGGTAAAGCTATCATCGCTACTTCCGGTGGATTTTGATGACGTTACGGGTGCGGAACTACAGCTCGCCAGTAAGATGGCGACGAGTATAAGTATAAAAGTGCTTGTCTTCATTGATTCGCCGTTGTTAGTCTGCGCGGTCATGGAAATTTGAGTGAGATTAGCCTGTGGATAATACCCCGACCCTCTACGTTGTTGCCACGCCGATAGGTAATTTATCGGATATGGTACCCCGAGCCATAGAGGTCCTACAAACAGTAGCGCTCATCGCGGCAGAAGATACCCGTCATAGTCGAACTTTATTGACTCATTTTGATATACGGACGCCACTTTGCGCATATCACGATCATAGTAATAGCTCAGAGCTTGAGCGCCTATTGGCGCATTTGCGCGAAGGCAAGAGTTTAGCGTTGATATCGGATGCTGGCACCCCTTTGGTGTCAGATCCGGGCTATCGCCTGGTTGATTTAGCCTTGAGGGAGGGGATTAAAGTGGTGCCGATACCGGGTGCCTGTGCAGTCATTGCCGCGCTTAGCGTTGCTGGGCTGCCATCTGATCGCTTTATGTTCGAGGGTTTTTTGCCAGCTAAGCAGCACGCCCGCTTAGGGGTGTTAACGGCTTTGCAGCGCGAGCGCAGAACAATGATTTTTTACGAGGCTCCGCACCGTGTGCGCGACAGCATAGCTGACATAAGCGCGGCAATGGGTGCAGAGCGGGTAGTGGTTTTGGCGCGTGAAATCACCAAGCTATTTGAAACCGTAAAGCGTTTGCCGGCATCAGAGTTGCTTGAATGGGTGAGCGCAGACAGGAATCAGCAGCGTGGTGAGTGTGTGTTGCTGATAGACGGTTTTAAGGGGGACGAGGGTATTCCGACCGGGGCTATTGAGGTGCTTAATATTCTGCGCGCAGATTTACCGCTGAAGCAGGCTGCGGCACTTTGCGCAAAAATCAGCGGCCTGAAAAAGAACCAGCTCTATCAATATGGCTTAGACTTCCCCTTGGCGGATTAGCCTTAATTAGCGCTTGCTAAACACCAGACTACTGGTTATTCTTACAGTTGAGTCGGCCAGACGATCGCTCTTCAGTTTACTGTTGGGAGGAAAGTCCGGGCTCCGCAGGGCAAGGCGCCAGGTAACTCCTGGGAGGTGCGAGCCTACGGAAAGTGCAACAGAAAATAAACCGCCTACGTAGCGCAAGCTGCCGGTAAGGTTGAAATGGTGCGGTAAGAGCGCACCGCGCGACTGGCAACAGTTCGTGGCATGGTAAACCCCGCCTGGAGCAAGGCCAAATAGGAATCCTTTGCTGTGGCCCACAGTGGATTCGGGTAGGCTGCTAGAGGCTTGCGGTGACGCAGGTCCCAGATGAATGGTCGTCCAAGACAGAACCCGGCTTATCGGCCGACTCAATTTCATTCCACTCTTCGCTAAAATATACTCATACTTAATGTTCTACGTTAAGTTGGGCCCCCATCTAATTGTTTTGTCGAAATTAGCTCTAAATCTTCTGCTCGTTTTCTCCGAATTTACACGTAAGTTACTGACACCTTTACGAAAATTCCCTGCTATTTTCTACGACTACAGCTTGACACCTGTGCTTTCAAGTTCCTATAGTGTGCTCCAGTGGGTAAAAGTGGTTTTTAGTGGTTTTTTGCGGATAAATAGCGGAGCTTGGTGGGGATTATGTTCCTTGGCAGTCACACAATTACAATGGATAGCAAGGGGCGTTTGGCGATACCAGCCAAGATTCGCGACGCCTTGATGTCTGCTTGTGACGGTCGCTTAGTGATTACTGCGCATACCGAAGAGCGCTGCTTGCTGGTATACCCAGAGCCTCAGTGGCTAGATTTACTGCCTAAAATTGAAGCACTCCCGAATATTCATCGCAAAGCGCGGCTCGCACAGCGCTTATTGCTCGGTTATGCAACACCGCTGGAAATGGATGGCAACGGCCGTGTGCTGCTATCCCAGCCACTGCGGGACTACGCCGACCTAGATAAGAAGCTATTGCTCGTTGGTCAAGGTAAGAAACTAGAATTGTGGAGCGAGTCTGGCTGGTTTGAATGGCTGGGCGCCGCGGGAGAGGGTGATATGCCAGCAGAAATGTTATCCCTTTCTCTTTAGTGAGAGTGAGTCAAGTGGAACAACATTTAACAGTATTGCTCAATGAGGCCGTCAGCGCGCTAGTGACAGATACTAGCGGCCGCTATGTTGATGGCACGTTTGGGCGCGGCGGTCATAGCCGCTTGATCTTGTCGCGTTTGGCGTCAGATGGCAGCTTGTTGGGAGTAGATAAAGATGCTCAAGCAATTGCCGAGGGTAAAGAGCTTGCGGCTAGTGATTCACGGTTTCGAATTGCGCGGGGCTCCTTTGCAGATATTTCCAGTTTAGCGCAGCAAGCAGATGTTGCTGGGCCATTTTCCGGCGTCCTGCTGGATTTGGGCGTGTCCTCCCCGCAGCTAGATCAGGCCGAGCGCGGCTTCAGTTTTATGCGTGATGGTGATCTTGATATGCGCATGGATACTGGTAGCGGCATGAGTGCAGCTGAGTGGATTGCAACCGCGGGCGAGGATGAAATGATCAAGGTCCTGCGGGACTACGGTGAAGAGCGCTTTGCCAAGCGTATTGTGAGAGCCATTATTGCCGCGCGGGAAGAGACGCCGATCACTCGCACGTTGCAGTTGGCCAAAATTGTTACCGAGGCAAATCCGGCCTGGGAAAAGCATAAGCATCCAGCTACCCGAAGTTTTCAGGCAATAAGAATTTTTATAAATAATGAGCTAACCGATCTCGAGCGCCTACTTGGTAATGTGGTAGACCAGTTAGAGGTAGGTGGCCGCTTGGTGGTGATTAGTTTTCACTCCTTGGAGGACCGAATGGTGAAGCGTTTTATTCGGCGGCAGTCAGAGGGCGACGACGTACCCGCTTATATACCCGTAACCGAAAGTCAGCGTAACCGCCGTTTAAAAATTATCGGCAAAGCGATCAAAGCATCGGAGCAAGAAGTCGAGTCGAACCTGCGTTCTCGCAGTGCGGTAATGCGAGTGGCAGAGAAGTTGGCATACGAAAAATGTGCATAGGGGTGATATATGCTGGGCAAAAAGCAGCGCAGCACTAATAAAAAGACCTACCAAATTGAAGAAGAGAGGCAGGCTCCTCTTGGCGGCGTAGCTGTGCCTTTGCTTATTTTGTTGGTGCTGATCTCCTGTGTGGCTGTGGTCCAGAGTTCGCATAAAAGTCGAAAATTATTTGGTCAGCTGCAGGATCTGCGGCGTGAGGCAATGCTGTTTGAAGAGGACTGGGGTCGGTTGTTGCTTGAACAAAGCACTTGGGCTTCGCCGGATCGTGTTCAAGATATGGCTGTGCGGAAGTTAAAAATGCAAGCGCCTAAAGCGCGGGAAGTAAAAATGGTTGGGGGTTATGGGAAATCGGGTTAAAGCACCTATTTCACCTTGGCGTTTCCGCATAGTAGTGGGAGCGCTATTTGTGCTCGCATTGCTTTTGGTGTGGCGGACACTGACATTGCAAGTATTAGATGTTGATCGTGGCTATCAGTTTTTACAGGGCCAAGGTAATGCTCGCACCAATCGCACCGAAGTTATACCCGCGCACCGAGGCATGATTTCTGACCGCAATGGTGAGCCACTTGCGGTCAGTACACCTGTCGCTTCTATTTGGGCGAATCCGCAAGAATTAAAAAATGCCAAGGGCGAGTGGTCGCGCCTCGCCGCAAGTCTAGATATGAAAGCCGCAGATTTGTCACGGCGCATGGAAAGGTATAGCGGTAGTCAGTTTATGTACTTGCGTCGTCATATGTCGCCTGCCGCAGCTAAACAAATTATTCAAATGAAAGTGCCCGGTGTTTATTTGCAGCGTGAGTACCGCCGTTTTTATCCCGCCGGTGAAGTGACGTCGCATATCCTTGGTTTTACCGATATTGATGATCGCGGTCAGGAGGGCTTAGAGCTTGCGTATGATGAATGGCTCAATGGCACGCCCGGCCGCAAACAAGTTCTGAAAGACTTATATGGCAATATTATTAGGGAGATAGACGCCGGCGAGGCGGCTAGCCCGGGCAAGGATGTCCAGCTCAGTATAGATTTGCGCTTGCAGTATCTCGCCTATCGAGAGCTCAAAGAAGCCATCACCAAAACTGGCGCTAAGGCCGGTTCGGTCGTTATTATCGATAGTGAAAACGGCGAAGTATTGGCGATGGTGAATCAGCCTTCGTTTAACCCTAATAATCGACGCCAGCTAATTCCCGATTCTATGCGTAATCGCGCTGTTATCGATATGTTTGAGCCCGGTTCAACGGTCAAACCCTTGACGATTGTTGCCGCTTTAGAGAGCGGTAAATATCAGTCTGACACGGTTATAAATACCAACCCAGGTTATATAAAGGTTGGTCGAAAATTACTTGAAGACCACCGTAATTACGGTGCGATTACCGTCGCTGAAGTATTAAAAAAATCTAGCCAGGTGGGTACTACAAAGATTGCGTTATCCTTGGATGAGCATGATGTATGGGGTGTTTTTAATCGCTTCGGTCTTGGCCGTTCAACGGGCTCAGGCTTCCCGGGTGAAAGTAACGGTATGTTGCCCAATAGACCTAATTGGCGACCAATAGAGCGCGCAACATTTGCGTTTGGCTATGGCTTAACGGTCACTAATCTACAGCTTGCACAAGCTTACACGGTGTTTGCAAATCGCGGGAAGTTTCAGCAAGCGTCCTTATTAAAGCGCAGCGATAAACCGGTTATGCAGCAAGTGATTTCCGCCAAGATTGCGCGTCAGATCGTGGATATGCTGGAAGAGGTGACGTCCTTGGGTGGCACGGCTACCCGCGCTCAAGTGGACGCCTACCGTATTGCGGGTAAAACGGGCACGTCCCATAAAGCCGAAGCTGGTGGCTACTCAGAAGATCGATATTTTGCGGTGTTTGCCGGCGTTGCGCCTGCAAGTAATCCGCGCATTGTGGCTGTGGTCACTATCGATGAGCCACACGGTGATTACTTTGGTGGCCTGGTTGCTGCACCGGTATTTTCAAAGGTCGTTTCAGACGCCTTGCGGTTATTAAATATAGCGCCGGATAATCTCGAACCGGCTTCCCCTAAACCTAAAGTTAAGGGAGATGCGGCAGCGTGATGGCAGAGCAACAGGACTATACAGTACCGAGATTACTCGGCGATCTACTAGATGACTTGGCGCCCGAAGTTGCCGCGGTGCCCGTGACAGGTTTGGCCTTAAATAGTCGCGAAGTAAAGGCAGGTGATGTATTCCTTGCTGTTAAGGGCCACCTTGTCGATGGTCGAGATTATATTAATTCTGCTATTCAGGCCGGTGCCGTGGCGGTGATTGCTGACGCACCATTCGACGCCGCGCAGTGGTCACTGCCGGTTATTGTTGTTGATAATTTAACTACAAACTTGAGTGATATTGCTGGACGTTTTTACGGTCATCCATCATCGCAACTTAAGCTAATTGGTATTACCGGAACCAATGGTAAAACCAGTTGCGCGTGGATGATTGCACAATTATTAGAGGCGATTGGTGAGCCCTGCGGATTGATTGGCACATTGGGCAGTGGCCGATTTGGCCGCTTAAATAGTGGCAATAACACCACACCTGATGCAATTTCTGTACAGGCACTTTTAGCCGACTGGCGAGATGGTGGTGCAAGTTGGGCTGCCATGGAGGTGTCATCACATGGCTTGGCCCAACATCGCCCAGCTGCATTGCAGTTTACTGCGGCCGTGTTTACCAATCTTAGCCAAGACCACCTCGACTACCATGGCTCTATGGAAGCCTATGGCGAAGAAAAAGCCCGTTTGCTCAACTGGACTGATCTGCAGCTGGCGGTAATAAATCGCGATGATGAATTTGGTCGTCAACTGCTAGCAAGATCAAGCGCTAAGCAGGTAATTGACTTCAGTGTTTTCGATAGCCGGGCAAAGGTTTATGCCGAAGACGTGAGCTGCGATATCAATGGTATTAGCGCGAGGCTGCGAAGCGTGTGGGGAGATCTGACGATTAGCTCCTCGTTATTAGGCGGCTTTAATTTGTCCAATTTACTAGCTGCAAGCGCAGTATTACTTGGTTTAGGTGTGCCGGCGGAAAAAATAGAAGCCGCCTTGCCGTCACTGCAACCTGTACCTGGTCGTATGGAATGCCTGCGTGCAAAAGACGACGTCATTGCGGTAATTGATTACGCGCATACCCCTGATGCCTTGCAGAAAGTATTAGAAACCTTGCGGGCTGCCATTAGCGGTAAAGTTATTTGTGTAATGGGCTGTGGCGGCGACCGAGATAAATCTAAGCGGCCGCTAATGGGAGCGATTGCAGAAAAATTCTCCGATCAAGTTTGGGTGACCAGCGATAATCCAAGATCAGAACAAGCTGCGCAAATCATTTCAGATATCTGCTCGGGAATGAGTAATGAGCCCTCGATAGAGCTAGAGCGTGATGTCGCGATCAATAGCGCAATTCAATCTGCAAATCCCGGTGATGTTGTGTTGGTTGCGGGCAAAGGGCACGAGGACTATCAGGAAGTTGGCGGTCGCAGGCTGCCCTTCAGTGATGTGCAGTGCGCTCGCCTTGCTTTGGCTGCGAGGGTGACGTTGTGATTGCGGCAATGACATTGCAGAAAATTGCCGATATTACCTCGGGAGTACTGCATGGCGAGAACGTCTCACTCTTTGGTGTCTCTACAGATACGCGAAGTGTTAAAGACGGCGATTTATTTATTGCGCTTTCCGGTGAAAATTTTAATGGTAATCGGTTTGTCGAGATGGCCAAACAAAATGGTGCCATTGCCGCGCTAGTGACTGAATCTAGCGATATTCTTCCCAATGTTTTGGTTGCAGATAGTCGTCGTGCGCTGGGATTGCTAGCGAGAGAAAATCGTCGGCAGTTCGCCGGCTCACTAGTTGCGGTTACAGGAAGCAGCGGTAAGACCAGCACTAAGGAAATGTTGGCGAATATCTTCGCCAGGTGCGGCGAAGTGTTCGCAACGCAGGGAAATTTAAATAATGAAGTTGGTGTGCCATTGAGTTTGCTCGCCATCGAAGAAAAGCATCGTTTTGCAGTGATTGAAATGGGCGCGGCGAAACAGGGTGATATTAATTACTTATGTGAATTTGCTGAGCCAGATATTGCGATATTAACAAATGCGCAGCAAGCGCATATTGCGGGGTTTGGATCACTGGAAGTTGTGGCTAAGACCAAAGGCGAAATATTCCGTAGTTTGCCCAAACATGGCCTTGCCGTCATAAATGCTGATGATGCGTATTGCGAGTTTTGGCGCGAGAGTGCCAAAGCTGTAACGCAGCGCTTATTCAGCCTTGTGCGTGAGGATGTTGATGTGTTTGCTCGTAATATTGATTTGAGTGTGCCTGGTAAAGTTCAATTTGAATTGGTGAGTTTTAATGGCAGCGCAAAGGTGTGTATGCCCCTGTCGGGTAAGCATATGGTTGCTAACGCGCTTGCTGCTGCGGCAGCGTCATTGTCTTCCGGCGTGAGTTTGGATGACGTGGTTGCTGGACTTGAATCGATGCGCAGCGTCAGCGGGCGTTTGCTAAGACGAGATATTGGCGGCGTTGCCGTCATTGATGACAGTTATAACGCTAATCCTGGATCAGTGCGCGCAGCTATTGATGTGTTGGCGAGTGGCGTAGGTAGAAAAGTATTTGTTATGGGGCATATGGGTGAGCTCGGACCAGAGTCATATCTGCGGCACCGCGAGATCGCCGCTTATGCCCGCGAAAATAGAATTAATGCTGTGTTTTTTGTGGGCGAGTTTGCGCCTCTAATGGCCAGTGAATTTGGACAATATAGCTTTGCCTTTTCAAGTAAAGCTGACTTAATTTCGATATTAAATGATTTTGTTGAAGTAGGGGATACCGTATTGGTTAAGGGTTCGCGCAGCGCCGCGATGGAGCAAGTGGTAGACGAACTTTCTGCAAAACTGACGGGGAGTAACAGCTGATGCTGCTATTTCTTTCTGAATATCTCAGTCAGTATGTCAGCGGTTTTGCGGTATTCCAGTACCTGACTTTTCGCGGCATATTAGGTGTGTTGACAGCATTGGCCATTTCGCTGCTTGTCGGTCCAGTGATGATTCGCAAGTTAAATTATTATCAAATTGGTCAAGCGGTTCGCGACGACGGTCCGAAATCGCATTTAATTAAGTCAGGTACGCCAACAATGGGTGGCGCCCTTATTTTAGTAGCGATTTTTACCAGCACTCTATTGTGGTCAGACTTACGAAATCCTTTTGTGTGGACGGTGCTTGCGGTCACTGCAGTATTTGGCGCCGTGGGTTGGGTAGACGACTACCGCAAGGTGATCGAGCGCAATCCTCGCGGACTTCCGGCGCGCTGGAAATTCTTTTGGCAAAGTGTCGCGGGCTTGGGTGCAGCTATATTTCTTTATATTACGGCGGATAGCCCCGTTGATACTCAATTGTTTTTTCCCTTCTTTAAAAACTTTAGCTGGCAGATGGGCGCATTTTTTATTGTGCTGACGTATTTCGTCATTGTTGGGTCGAGTAATGCCGTTAACTTAACCGATGGTTTAGATGGCCTCGCGATATTGCCTACGGTAATGGTTGGTGCCGCGCTGGGTATCATTGCCTACTTAACGGGCAACGTGCAATTTGCAGAATATCTGAATATTCCCTATGTAGCGGGGGCGGGTGAACTTATTGTTGTTTGCGGCGCACTAGCCGGCGCAGGTTTGGGATTCCTATGGTTTAACACCTACCCCGCTCAAGTATTCATGGGCGATGTGGGTGCCCTCGCACTAGGCGCAACGCTAGGGACGGTCGCAGTAATAACACGGCACGAGATTGTGTTTTTTATTATGGGTGGCATTTTTGTACTGGAGACGGTGTCGGTCATTTTACAAGTCGCTTCTTTCAAGTTGACCGGTCGGCGTATTTTTAGAATGGCGCCCATCCACCATCATTTTGAATTAAAAGGCTGGCCAGAGCCCCGCGTGATTGTGCGGTTCTGGATTATCACTGTCATGCTGGTGTTATTTGGTTTGGCGACTTTAAAACTACGATGAACTTATTACGGGGTTGATGCGGACATGAGTTTGATTGCATCCGACAATGGACGAGTTGTTATCGGTTTGGGGAAAACCGGGCTTTCTGTCGCCCGCTATTTCTCTAACCAAGGCATGTCGTTTGCGGTTGCAGATAGTCGCGAAATCCCCCCTGGTTTAGAGCAGTTTCGCCGCGAGTTTCCGCATATTGAACTCAGCTTGGGCGCTTTTAATGCTCAGCAGTTTTTGTCTGCCACCGAGTTAGTGGTTAGCCCAGGTATTTCTCTGGCGGATCCGGCCATTGCGGCAGCTAAAGCGCAGGGCGTTGTTATATCGGGTGATATTGAATGGTTCTGTCGAGAGGCTAATGCCCCGATAGTCGCTATTACTGGCTCTAATGGCAAAAGTACCGTAACCACTTTAGTGGGTGAGATGGCGGCTTACCAAGGGCACCGGGTCGCGGTGGGCGGTAATTTAGGTACTCCGGCCTTAGATTTGTTAAGCGACGATATTGACCTATACGTGGTTGAGTTATCGTCGTTTCAGTTAGAACGCTGTGACTCAGTGGGCGCTGAAGTCGCCACCGTATTGAATATGAGTGAAGATCATCTAGACCGCCATGGCAGCTTTCTTAAGTACCACCAGGCCAAACATCAGATCTTCAAAGAGTGTCGACAAGTCGTAATCAATCGCGACGATGCCTTGAGTACACCACTGGTACCTGATGGTGTGGTGCGGTGGAGTTTCGGTCTTGGTCGTTCTGATTTTCGTGCTTTCGGCATTATTGAACAGGATGGCGAACAGTATTTGGCCTTGGCACGCGAGGCTTTACTGCCAGTGGCGGCGATGAAAATTGCCGGTTCACATAATATTAGTAATGCCCTAGCCGCCCTGGCGCTGGGTAGTGCCGTTGGTTTAGCGATGCCGGCAATGTTAACGGCTTTGTGCGATTTTAAAGGCTTAGCGCACCGCTGTGAATTTGTTGCTGAGTACCAAAATGTTCGATATTACAACGATTCTAAGGGTACCAATGTGGGTGCAGCGGTATCTGCACTGCGAGGTTTGGCGAGCGCCGGTAAAGTGGTACTCATTGCCGGTGGCGTGGGCAAAGGTGCAGATTTCGCACCATTAATAAACGCTCTTGTAGCGTCGGCGCGCGCCGCGGTGTTTATTGGCGAGATGGCGCCGACGCTCACTGAAATGCTGGGTGAGCGAATTCCAGCAATGACCAGTGACAGTATGTCCTCTGCAGTAAAAGCGGCATCTGCGTATGCACTGCCGGGGGATATTGTATTGCTATCTCCGGCCTGCGCGAGCTTTGATATGTTTAGCGATTATGAGCATCGCGGTCGTCAGTTTAGCGATGCCGTAATGTCTCTAGCGGGAGGTCCTTTAGCATGACCTACCTGCGAGATAGATTTGCTGAGATACAAAAATTCGATCGGCATTTGCAGCTGATTTTAGCCGCATTATTAGTAGTCGGGTTTGTAGCCATGACCTCGGCCTCGGTCGAGCATGCGGCGAGTCGCTACGACGATGCGTTTTATTTTGCCAAGCGCTATTTATTTCATTTTAGTTTGGCTTCGGTAGCTAGCATTGTGATGTACCTCACCCCGATTGATGTGTGGGAACGCAGTGGTTGGTTGTTGCTGTTACTGGGCTTTGTAGTGCTTACCTTGGTGCTCATTCCGGGTGTTGGTCGTGAAGTGAATGGAAGTCGGCGATGGATCGCACTCGGTCCATTGACGCTGCAAGCTTCTGAGTTTGTAAAGCTGTGCGTCATTTTCTACCTAGCGGGTTACTTGGTGCGTCGCAATGATGAGGTTCGTCAAAGTTGGTCGGGGTTTGTCAAACCAATGGCTCTGCTATTTGCGGTGACATTGTTGCTCATGCTCGAGCCGGATTTTGGCGCAACCGTAGTGACTGCGGGTACTGCCTTTGTGATGATATTCCTTGGCGGCGTTAAGCTTGGTCAGTTTTTATTGGTGATTCTAAGCTGTGTTGCCGGCGCGGTCGCCATGGTTGTTTTTGAACCCTATCGAATGAAGCGCTTAACAGCGTTCACCGATCCTTGGGCCGACCAGTTCAATACGGGTTACCAGTTAACTCAGTCCCTGATCGCCTTTGGGCGTGGTCAGGTTAGCGGCGTCGGCTTGGGTAACAGTGTACAGAAATTGTTTTATTTACCCGAAGCCCATACCGACTTTGTCTTTGCGATCTTTGCTGAGGAATTTGGATTTCTGGGCAGCATGCTAATACTCGGCCTGTTCGTCGCGTTGATTGGGCGGATATTATTTATTGGCCGTTATGCAGAATTTATGGGCAAGCAGTTTCATGCTTACGTCGCATATGGTATTGCGGTCATGATCAGTGGTCAGGCTTTTATCAATATGGGTGTAAATACCGGCCTATTGCCAACCAAGGGTTTGACCTTGCCGTTTATGAGTTACGGTGGCAGCAGTTTAATTGTATGTATGGCCATGGTCGCATTGGTGGCAAGAATCGAACTGGAATGTCGGAGGCAAGATGGCCGCTGAACGAACGGTATTGATGATGGCAGGCGGTACTGGCGGGCACGTTTTTCCGGCGCTGGCGGTGGCTAATGCGCTGGCAGAGCGCGGTGTAGCTGTTCATTGGCTAGGTACGGCTGCGGGTATCGAGGCCCGATTAGTGCCTGCTGCGGGCTTACCGCTACATTGTTTGGATATGTCAGGGGTGCGCGGTAAAAATCCGGTTTTTCGGGTGTTGGCAATTTTCAAAGCTGGATTAGCCGTGCTTCATAGCATGCGCCTCATTATTAAATTAAAACCCTTCTGCGTCGTGGGTATGGGCGGTTATGCGTCTGGCCCCGGTGGTTTGGCGGCTAAATTGCTGGGTGTGCCAGTGGTGATCCAAGAACAAAATGCGGTGGCGGGAACCACCAATCGTCTGTTGTCAAAAGTGGCAAGGCTGTGTCTTACCGGCTATCCCATTGCCCTAGGTGGTGATAAAAATCGCTATATCGGCAACCCAGTACGGCGTGAAATTTCTGCACTCGACCCCCCTGCTGCGCGCTGGGCTGAGCGCTGTGGTGAGTTGCGAGTATTGGTACTGGGCGGCAGTCTCGGCGCCAAACCAATCAATGATGTGGTAATCGCGGCGTGGCAGCAGTTCCCGGTAATCGATAGGCCTTTGTTGTGGCATCAAACTGGACGCGACCATGAATCTTCGGTGCAAGCAGCATACTCAGAAGCAGGTGTAAATGTATTGGCAGAAGCCTTTATAGACGATATGGCGGCAGCATATAGCTGGGCGGATATTGTCATATGTCGCGCCGGCGCGCTAACAGTAGCTGAGTTGGCTGCAGCGGGTGTGCCAGCAATATTAATACCGCTGCCACATGCGATTGATGATCATCAGCGCGCGAATGCTAAGTGGTTTGTTGACGGTGGTGCGGGCGAAATTATTGATCAAAAAGAATTTACAGCGCCAGCCTTAGTTGCGTGGCTGCAAAGCCCAAGGGCGCAGCGGGAGACATTATTGAGTTATGCGCAAGCCGCGAGACGGCTCGCAAAAATAGATGCTGCCGATGTGGCCGCAGATTACTGCATGGAGTTTGCCCATGAGTCCTAAGCATCCCTTTGTCGTGCCCGAAATGCGTCGTGTAAAACGCATTCATTTTGTGGGTATTGGTGGTGCAGGTATGTGTGGTATTGCCGAAGTGCTATTAAATCTTGGCTATGTTATTTCCGGCTCAGATTTAAAGGCATCGACAAGTACCGCGCGGCTGCAACAGTTGGGCGCCCGAGTTGCGTTTGGTCATCGCGGTGAAAATATTGGTGATTCCGATGTAGTGGTTGTGTCTAGTGCCATTAACGACGCCAATCCTGAAATTATTGCCGCCAGACAAGGTCGCGTACCGATAGTGCGTCGGGCCGAAATGCTGGCGGAGTTAATGCGTTATCGTCATGGGATCGCGGTTGCTGGTACCCATGGCAAAACCACCACCACGAGTTTGATTACCTCGATTTTTGCCGAGGCTGGTTTAGATCCCACTTTTGTTATTGGCGGATTGGTAAACAGTGCCGGCACCAACGCCGCGCTGGGAGAAAGTCGCTACTTGGTTGCTGAGGCTGATGAAAGTGATGCCTCATTTTTACATTTACAGCCGATGGTATCGGTGGTGACGAATATCGAAGCTGATCATATGGCTACGTATGACGGCGACTTTAACAAATTGAAACGGACGTTTATCGAGTTTCTCCACAATCTGCCGTTTTACGGTATTGCGGTGGTTTGTATTGATGATGACGTGGTGCGCGAGTTAATGCCTGATATTGGTCGGCCCACCTTGACCTACGGTTTTAGCGACGACGCCGATTTCCGTATTCATTCATTAGAGAAGCTGGGTATGCAAAGTCGTTTTTCTGTTAGTCGTCGCGATGGCAGCGAGTTGGCTCTGTGTATTCATCAACCCGGTGTTCACAACGTGTTAAACGCGACGGCAGCGGTTGCGGTAGCCACCGATGAAGGCTTGTCGGATAGCGCTATTTGCGCCGGTATTGCTAACTTCCAAGGCGTGGGTCGTCGTTTCCAGCGTTATGGCGAGCTTGCGGTGGCCGGCGGCGAATTCATGTTGGTGGATGATTATGGACATCACCCCACTGAGGTGGCAGCAACGATTTCGGCGGCGCGTCAGGCGTGGCCAGACCGCCGCCTAGTAATGCTGTATCAGCCGCATCGCTATAGTAGAACTAAAGATTTGTACGAGGATTTTGTGCGGGTGTTATCGACCGTAGATAGCTTGCTGTTGCTCGACGTCTATCCGGCTGGCGAAGCGCCAATTGCGGGTGCTGACAGTCGTAGTTTGTGTCGCAGTATTCGTTTGCAAGGCACGTTTGAGCCGGTTTTCGTAGAGAGTACAGACGCAGCCTTCGAGATCCTAAAAGCACGACTTCGTCCTGGTGATGTATTACTTACCCAGGGCGCAGGAAATATAGGCGCCCTGGCGCAGCAATTGTCAGTTCAGGATTGGGTGTAGGCACTACTAATGAGCGATGTGACGGTAGCAAGTATTAATCAGGCCATTGGCGGCAAGTTGGCCGTATTGTTTGGCGGCCGCTCTGCCGAACGTGAGGTTTCATTGAAAAGCGGTGCGGCGGTGGCGGCTGCGTTTGCCAGCCAAGGCGTTGCTGTTGAAACTATTGATGTCGCCGATGATGGCTGGATGCAGTACTTACAGGCGGAGTTCAGCAATGTGTTTATCGCCTTGCACGGCCCCGGTGGAGAAGACGGCACAGTGCAGGGTGCGCTTGATTGTTTAGGCGTGAAATATACCGGCAGTGGCGTGATGGCTTCCGCCTTGGCGATGGATAAGTTCCGCTGCAAATTGTTGTGGTTGGGGATGGGGTTGTCTACCCCGAAATTTATTGAATTGACGGCGGCCAGCGACTGGGCGGCGATTATTACAGACCTCGGTGCGGTTATTGTTAAGCCGGCCTGTGAAGGTTCTAGCATTGGTATGTCGCGGGCAGCGACTGCAGAAGAGTTGCGCGGTGCATGGCAAGACGCGCAAGCCTACGGCCGAGTATTTGCTGAGCAGTGGGTGGTAGGCAGTGAATATACTGTCGCGATCTTAAATGGGGTGGCGCTGCCGGCGATCAAGCTCGAAACTGACGCCGCATTTTATGATTTTAATGCCAAGTATGTATCGGACGAGACTCGCTACCTGTGTCCCTGCGGTTTAAGTACACAGGAAGAGTTGGAACTGAGCGAGCTGGCATTGGCAGCGTTTAACAGCTTGGGTTGCGAGGGCTGGGGGCGTGTCGATGTGATGCGCGACATCGACGGCCGCTTTTATCTGCTGGAAGTGAATACCGTGCCGGGTATGACGGATCACAGCTTAGTGCCGATGGCGGCCAAGCAAGCAGGCTTAAATTTTGAGCAGCTAGTGCTGGCAATATTGGCGGGCAGTATCGGTGAAGGTACAGCCGGCTAATGAAGCGGGTAAGCGCCAAGCATAATCGCTTTAAGCGTAGTAAACCGGAGCGCAGTGAGCGCCAGCCGGTATCGCGGGAATGGGGGCGTATTTTTAATCGTCTTCTATTGGTGGCGGCGGTGATGGGCTTTGTATATGGAGTGGAGCGGCTGGGTAGCCAGTTGGAATCTATTCCCGTTGATAGGGTGGTGTTTGCTGGAGATTTTCGCCACGTCAGCCGTGAGATTCTGGTTGATAGGGTTACTAGCCATTTGGCAGTGGGTTATATCAGTTTAGATCTGGAGAGTATCCAGAGCGAATTGGAGCAGGAACCTTGGGTATATCGCGCCATTGTGGAGCGGGTTTGGCCTAGAGAGTTAAAAATTACGATTGTTGAGGAAACGCCAATAGCGGCATGGGGTAACGGCGGTTTACTTAATCATCGCGGCAAGATTTTTTTGCCAGCTAAGGAATTACGTAGCGACGCAAGCTTACCCTTGCTGACGGGCCCAGACGGTGGTGCCATTGAAATTATGCGCCAGTATCGTTTGATGAGTCAGCTACTGGGTGATGAGAACTTGGTTTTGCAGCGCTTGCAAATGAATGACCGGGGTGGATGGATCGCTACCTTAAATGGCGGCGCGGTGCTGGTACTTGGACGGCAGGAGCCGCTGGAGAAGTTGCGTCGCTTTATGTGGGTTTACAAGCAGCAATTGGCGGCAGACTTTGAGCAGGTAAGGCGGGTAGACACACGCTATATAAATGGTTTGGCAGTGTCATGGCATCAGTTGGAAGGTAGATAAAGACAATGGCTAAAGTAAGTGCGTTACCGGTGCGGAACGGATCGCTAAATAGGGAGAAGCAAAGCAATGGCTAGTTCACATGCAAGCCGGATGATCGTCGGTCTGGATATTGGCACCTCGAAAGTGGTGGCTATCGTTGGATCGATGAACGAAGACGGCAAGCTGGAAATTGTCGGCATTGGTTCGCATCCGTCGCGGGGTTTGAAGAAGGGAGTGGTGGTTAATATTGAATCCACTGTGCATTCCATTCAACGCGCGATCGAAGAAGCGGAGCTGATGGCGGGATGCGAGATCCATAGCGTTTACGTGGGTATTGCCGGCAACCATATTCGCAGTTTGAATTCCCACGGTATCGTCGCGATTCGCGATCGCGAGGTGTTCCAGCTGGATCTTGATCGAGTGATCGATGCTGCGCAGGCCGTTGCGATTCCCGCTGATCAAAAAGTGCTGCATATTTTGCCCCAAGAATTTGTCATCGACGAGCAAGAGGGCATTAAGGAACCCCTTGGCATGTCCGGTGTGCGGCTTGAAGCCAAGGTGCATTTGGTTACCTGCGCAGTAAACGCAGTCCAGAACATCGAAAAGTGTATTCGTCGCTGCGGCTTGGAAGTTGAAGACGTGATTCTGGAGCAATTGGCATCAAGCTATGCGGTGTTGACCGAAGACGAAAAAGAGCTTGGCGTGTGTTTGGTGGATATCGGTGGTGGCACCACCGATATCGCTATCTTTACCGATGGGGCGATTCGCCATACCGGTGTTATTCCTATTGCCGGTGACCAGGTCACTAATGACATTGCCATGGCTTTGCGGACGCCAACCCAATACGCGGAAGAAATAAAGATTAAATACGCTTGTGCGCTGACTCAGTTAGCCGGCGAGGGCGAGATGATTAAAGTGCCCAGCGTGGGCGATCGCGCGCCGCGCGAGCTTTCTAGGCAAGCTTTGGCAGAAGTGGTTGAACCGCGCTATGACGAGTTGTTTACCTTAATACAGGCAGAGCTCCGTCGTAGCGGCTACGAAGACTTATGTGCCGCCGGTATTGTTCTAACCGGTGGTACGTCAAAAATGGAAGGGGTTGTTGAATTGGCTGAGGAGATCTTCCATATGCCAGTTCGTATCGGTGTTCCGCAGGATGCACGTGGATTAACCGATATTGTTCGCAACCCCATTTACGCTACCGGGGTGGGTTTGCTGCATTACGGTATTAAACATCAGGCGGAGCGCGGCGGCCGCGGTCGCGGTCGCATCCGCAGCGGTGGTTTCTTGGCGAATCTGAAACAGTGGATTCAAAATAATTTTTAACGAAGTGACAGGCGGTCGCGTTGGCAGCGCGATTGAATATGTAAAAGGGAGAAAACCATGTTTGAATTAGTAGATAACGTTCCTCAAAACGCAGTAATTAAAGTAGTGGGTGTTGGTGGCGGCGGCGGTAACGCTGTTAAGCACATGATTGCATCAAACGTAGAGGGGGTAGATTTTATCTGCGCCAATACCGATGCGCAGGCTTTGACGAATGTGTCGTCTAAAACCGTGTTGCAGTTGGGCACGACCATCACTAAGGGCTTAGGTGCGGGTGCAAACCCTGAAATCGGCCGTCAGTCGGCGATGGAAGATCGCGACCGTATTGCCGAAGCGCTGCAAGGTGCTGACATGGTGTTCATCACCGCGGGGATGGGTGGCGGCACAGGTACTGGCGCAGCGCCAGTTGTTGCGCAGGTGGCAAAAGAGCTGGGAATCTTGACCGTAGCGGTTGTTACTAAGCCATTTCCTTTTGAAGGCAAGAAACGGATGGCCGTCGCGTTGGAAGGCATGAAGGAACTGCGTCAACACGTGGATTCGTTGATTACCATTCCGAACGAAAAGTTGCTGCCAGTTTTGGGTAAAAACACCAGTTTGCTGGATGCCTTTAAAGCCGCAAACGATGTATTGTTGGGTGCTGTTCAAGGCATTGCAGACCTTATCATTCGCCCAGGCATGATCAACGTCGATTTTGCCGATGTGCGCACTGTGATGTCTGAGATGGGTATGGCGATGATGGGTAGCGGTACCGCCACTGGCGAAAATCGTGCTCGTGAGGCTGCTGAAGCTGCGATTCGTAGTCCTTTGCTCGAAGATGTTAATTTGCAAGGGGCTCGCGGCATTTTGGTTAATATTACCGCAGGTCTAGATCTATCCCTAGGCGAGTTTAACGATGTCGGGGATACTATCGAGGAGTTCGCGTCCGAGAACGCAACAGTTGTTGTCGGAACGGTAATTGATCCCGATATGGTTGATGAATTGCGTGTGACCGTGGTCGCAACCGGTCTTGACGGACTTGGACAAGAAACGCCACTAAAAGTAGTTGAGTCTAGACCTGTAGAGGCGCGCTCAACCGACTATCGTAGGCTTGATCGACCAACAGTAATGCGCAACAACCAACAAGCGGCGGTTGCGCGAGATGTGGCTCCGGCGCCAATGGCAGATAAAGACATGGAATACTTAGATATTCCTGCGTTTCTGCGGCGTCAAGCCGATTAACTAGCAGAAGCCGGTGCAGCAGGGCGGGGTGTTAGCGATTTTTCGCTAGCACATGACGAGGTCGTCCCTGTATATGTAGTCGTCCGGTTTACAGAGTGAGTGTGATACATGATTAAACAACGTACCTTACGTAATACTATCCGTGCCACTGGAATAGGCTTGCATACAGGTGAAAAGGTCTACCTGACATTGAAGCCGGCACCGGTTGATTCCGGTGTTATCTTTCGTCGTACCGACTTAAATCCAGTTGTTGAAATCCACGCTCGTGCTGAAAATGTGGGTGATACCACGCTGTCGACCACGTTGATGAACGGCGACGTGCGAGTATCTACGGTTGAACATTTGCTGTCGGCAATGGCGGGTCTGGGTATTGATAATGCCTATGTCGAAGTCAGCTCCTCGGAAGTGCCTATTATGGATGGCAGCGCTGGGCCATTTGTGTTCCTCATCCAATCTGCCGGGATTGAGGAGCAAAATGCGCCTAAGAAATTTATCCGTATAAAGCGTCCGGTGACGGTAAAAGATGGTGATAAAGTCGCGAGTTTCCTCCCTTTTGACGGTTTTAAAGTCTCTTTTACCATTGACTTCGATCACCCGGTTTTTAAAGACCGGACTGGTCATGCAGAGCTAGATTTTTCAAGTACATCGTTTGTTAAAGAAGTCAGCCGCGCGCGAACCTTTGGATTTATGCACGAAATTGAATATTTGCGCTCCAAAGGCTTGGCGCAGGGCGGCAGTGTTGATAACGCCATCGTGGTTGATGAATACCGTATTCTAAACGAAGAAGGGCTTCGTTATGAAGATGAGTTTGTTAAGCATAAAGTGTTGGATGCGATTGGCGATCTGTACTTATTGGGTACCAGTTTGATCGGTGAGTTTAGGGCCTACAAGTCAGGTCATGGCCTTAATAATGCGTCCCTTCGCGCTCTTATTAAGGATACGGATGCTTGGGAGTGGGTAACGTTTGAAGACCCTGCTGACGCACCGATTAGTTACATGGCGCCAGCCGCTGTAGCTTAGTGTATATCCCTGCCATGCTTGATCTGGCGTCAGCCTAAGCATGGTAATATTCTCTCATCTATGCGATATTGCGCCGCGGTGTAAGGGTATAGTTTATTTCCTACCTGCGGGTAATCAGTGCGAACTTTGGCGTAAATTCAAATGAATATTACGGTGGAGCGGTCGTCATATTTTAATTCGGATAATGTAACTTGGCGCGGTTTTCGTACGCTCTATAAATTCGATTCATGGCTTGGAACTCAGTATCATGTTCGGGCAGAGCCAGATTAGAACTTTTGCAATTTGCCAAAGCCATCAATGATAGGGACACGATCCCGGGAATAGTAACGAATTCATCATGATAACAGCAGTAGTAAGAAAGTTTTTTGGTAGCAAAAACGACCGCGAACTCAAGCGGATGCGTAAAATGGTGGCCAAGGTCAACGCCCTTGAAGAGGGCTTGAGTGCGCTAGACGACACGGCGCTGGCGGCCAAGACCGGTGAGTTTAGGGAGCGCATAAACGGCGGTGAAACCCTCGATCAGATACTGAGTGAAGCGTTTGCGGTGTGCCGGGAGGCCAGCCGCAGAGTGATGGGTATGCGCCACTTTGATGTGCAGCTTATCGGCGGCATCAGCTTGCATGAAGGCACCATTGCGGAAATGCGCACGGGTGAAGGTAAAACGCTGGTGGCGACGCTTGCGGTTTATCTTAACGCTTTAGACGGCAATGGCGTGTTTGTGGTCACGGTTAATGACTACCTTGCGCAGCGCGATGCTAATTGGATGCGACCACTCTATGAATTTCTAGGGCTGGCGGTCGGCGTTATTCGCTCTGGTCAGGAGTCGGATCAAAAGCGCGCCGCCTATGAGTCTGATATTACCTATGGTACCAATAACGAATTTGGTTTCGATTATCTGCGCGATAATATGGCGTTTGCAATCAATGACCGCTTTCAGCGCAGCCTGAATTTTGCCATTATCGATGAAGTCGATTCTATCCTGATCGATGAGGCGCGGACGCCACTGATTATTTCCGGTCCCGCGGAAGATAGCTCTAAGCTTTACAAGCAAATCAATCTATTTATTCCCTCCTTAAAATTAGCTGAAGTGGATGAGGCCGGTAAGCCTACAGACGAAGGCCACTACACTATTGACGAAAAAATGCGTCAAGTTGAGTTGACAGAGCACGGTCATCAGCTAGCTGAAGATATGCTTACCCAGGCGAAATTATTGGATGAAGGCGATAGCCTTTACTCTGCAGGTAATCTGAATTTACTACATCACGTCAATTCGGCCTTGCGCGCTCATATTTTATTCCACAACAACGTGGAATACATTGTTCAGAATGATCAAGTTGTGCTAATTGATGAGCATACTGGTCGGACCATGGCCGGTCGTCGTTTGTCAGAAGGTTTGCACCAGGCGATTGAAGCCAAAGAAGGTGTAACGGTTCAGGCCGAGAGCCAAACACTGGCATCAACGACGTTCCAGAATTATTTTCGTCAGTTCGAAAAACTAGCCGGTATGACCGGTACCGCCGATACTGAAGCATTCGAATTTCGCCAGATTTATGGCTTGGACGTGGTGGTCATCCCCACCAATAAACCAAGTGCACGCAGAGACTCAAATGACTTGGTTTATTTGACCAAAGAAGAGAAATACGACGCGATTGTTGAAGATGTGAAAGGTGTCGTTGAAACCGGTGCGCCGATTTTGGTCGGTACCGCCTCAATCGAAACCTCTGAAGAAATGTCGCAGCGCTTTAAAGCTGCAGGTATTCAGCACAAGGTTCTCAACGCGAAATACCATGAGCAAGAAGCGGAAATTATCGCCCAAGCGGGTAGTCCGGGCGTTGTGACTATTGCGACTAATATGGCGGGTCGAGGTACGGATATCGTACTCGGTGGTAACGTCGATGTTGAGATTGCTAAGCTTGAAAATCCTTCCGACGCGATGATTAATGAGCTTCGCGAAGCTTGGAAAATCCGCCACGAAAAAGTGATGCAGTCTGGTGGGCTATTGATAATCGGTACTGAGCGCCATGAGTCACGTCGCATCGATAATCAGTTGCGTGGCCGAGCTGGTCGTCAAGGTGATCCCGGTGCTTCACGTTTTTATCTGTCTCTTGAAGACAGCTTGATGCGTATATTTGCCTCAGATCGCGTGCGTGGCATCATGCAGGCGCTGGGTTTAGAAAAGGGCGAGGCCATCGAGCACCGCATGGTATCGAACGCTATTGAAAAAGCGCAGCGCAAAGTTGAAGGTCGTAACTTTGATATGCGTAAGCAGTTGCTCGAATACGATGATGTCGCCAATGATCAGCGTCAGATTATCTATCAGCAGCGCAACGAGCTATTAGAAGTCGACGACATTAGCGATATGCTCAAAGCGATCCGAGCGGATGTGGTTGGCGATGTCGTTAACGAATACATACCACCACAAACCTTAGAAGAGCAGTGGGATGTGGGCGGTCTTGTACGTCGTCTTGAGACTGAGTTTGAAGTCGTATTACCTGTTCAGCAGTGGTTGGATGAAGACCGCTCTGTGAATGAGTCAGTTATTCACGAGCGCGTTTATACCGCCGTTGATGAAGCTTATGAGGCCAAGTGTGCTTTGGTCGGCGCCGATATGCGCAAAATAGAGCGGCATATATTCTTGCAGGTATTGGATACGCTTTGGAAAGAGCATTTGGCAACCATGGATCACCTGCGCCACGGTATTCATTTGCGCGCTTTTGCGCAGAAGAATCCCAAGCAAGAATACAAGCGTGAAGCCTTCCAGTTATTCCAAGAGATGCTGGTATCGCTCAAGCATGATGTAGTTCGATTCTTAGCGCATTTGCGTTTGCAGCAAGATGAAAGCGCTGAGGCCTTAGAACAGCAACGTCGTGAAGAACAAGCCAAGCGGGCAATGGAGTTTCAACACGCAGAATCCAGCGGCTTAAGTTTTGATGACGAAGATGCAGAAAAACAACGAGCGCCGGTCACCGCCCAGCCTGAAACCTTTGTCCGCGATACGCCTAAAGTGGGGCGTAACGAAGCTTGCCCTTGTGGTTCAGGTAAAAAATACAAGCAATGTCATGGTAAGTTAGACTAAGGAAGATACAAGCATGGCGGTAGGTTCGGGTGATTTAGGCACGCTCCATATTGTTGACGGTGTGCGGATTGGCACAGCTAGTGCTGGTATTAAAAAGCCTGGACGTATTGATACCGTGGTGTTCGAGCTAGCAGAAGGCAGCGCTGTTGCAGGCGTATTTACTCTCAACGCTTTTTGCGCTGCCCCGGTTACGCTCTCTAAAAAACACCTCGCCGCAGCGTCACCGCGCTATTTACTCATTAATACCGGTAATGCCAATGCGGGTACTGGTGCTATTGGCATGGCAGATGCCGTGGCTTCATGTGTAGCATTTGCTGCTGAAGTAAGTGTCACACCTGAACAAGTGCTCCCGTTCTCCACGGGCGTTATTGGTGAGAAATTGCCGGTCGACAAATTAATAGCTGCACTACCCGCTTCGATAAAGGCGCTGTCAGCCGATGGCTGGGAGCGTGCAGCGAACGGTATTATGACTACCGACACTCGCCCGAAAGCGACCTCAAGACAGATTCAAATTGAGGGTCGCACCATCACGGTTACTGGGATTTCTAAAGGCGCGGGCATGATCAAGCCCAATATGGCCACCATGTTGGGCTATGTCGCTACTGATGCTGCGATTGCACCAGAAGTACTGCAGGGTATGTTAGATATTGCTGCCGACGCGTCGTTTAACCGCATTACTATCGATGGCGATACCTCTACCAATGATTCCTGTATTTTAGTTGCTACAGGGCGCGCTGGCGGGGCGGTGTTGTCCGTGTCAGAAGGGCTGATTTTTGAAGCTTTGCAAACCGTCTTTAATGAGGTCTTTCTAGAGCTGGCTCATGCTATTGTTCGAGACGGCGAGGGCGCCACCAAGTTTGTTGCTGTTGAAGTAGCGGGTGCTAATGACGTTTCCGAAGCGCTTAAAGTTGCCTATGCGGTTGCTGAGTCACCCTTGGTGAAAACCGCGCTGTTTGCCAGTGACCCAAACTGGGGGCGTATTTTGGCTGCCATTGGTCGCGCCGGTGTTGATTCTTTAGACGTATCTGCGTTAACCGTCCACCTCGGTGATGTGCTGATTACTGAAAGTGGTGGTCGCGCTGCTTCATATACCGAAGCGGCAGGAGCTGCGGTAATGAAGCAGTCAGAAATAACTATTGCTATCAATCTCAATCGTGGGAAGCACAGCGAAACGGTGTGGACGACAGATTTTTCCTACGACTACGTTAAAATTAATGCCGAATACCGTAGCTAGTAAACGAGTCCATGTGGCGGTTGGCGTTATCTATAATCCCCACGGCCAGATACTGATTGCCCGTCGCCACGACGACGCGCATCAAGGTGGCTTATGGGAGTTCCCCGGTGGCAAGGTCGAATCTGGTGAGACCGTTTGCAACGCTTTGGCCCGCGAGCTGCACGAAGAGCTCGGCATTGTGGTCCACACATCTAGCTGCACTCAATTGCTTGAAATACGTCATGACTACACTGATAAAGTGGTGTTACTCGATGTATGGAAAGTTCTGGAATTTGATGGTGAGGCCCGTGGTAAGGAAGGTCAGCCGCTACGTTGGATTAAGCCAAAAACGCTTACTAAATACGCTTTTCCAGCTGCAAATACCGCAATTATTGATGCAATCTTAAAACCGAGAGATTCCTCATTCTCGTCACATTAAGATCTTTCCGCGAGTTACGCTTGGAGACTATGCTGGGAGTATCGACGCTAGGTGCGAACAGGGCCTTAATCGTAATACCTTTAACATTTGTTCTGCTAAACGCTCAAAGACCGCTTAATAATTCCCATCTAAGTCTGCGCTAAACACGTCCTCCAAGGGTTGTCCGGGAATGGCGTGGTCTTCGTTTGCCCATGCTACTAAATCATTGTTCTTGCACCGCGCGGAGCAAAAGGGTCGAAAGGTATTTCGGCTGTCCCAGATAAGTTCTGTTCCGCAGTTAGGGCAGGCGACGACGGGTGGCTTTTTGACGATATTACTCATTTGTATGTTCCTGCTAATGCTAAAAATTGCTGGTGTAGTCGGCTTACCTGCAGGTCGAGGTCGACAAAGCCAGTGGTATTGTCGATAACATCAGTAGCGGCGGCCAACCTAGTCTCACGGCTTGCTTGGCTTGCCATAATACGCTCAACCTGGGCCTGTTCATTGTTGTCTCGCTCAATGGTGCGCGCTAATTGTAATGACTCCGGCACATCGACAACCACTAAGCGTTGGCAAAATGTTTGTTGCTTGACTTCTACCAACAGCGGTGAAACATAAAGTGCGTACGTGCTTTGTATCTCGTCCAGCTGTTCGATTGTATGCTTTGCAATAAGCGGATGAAGCAGGGATTCTAGCCAAGTCTTAGCGTTGGGGTCGGCAAAAATAGTTTGCCGCAGTGCGGCGCGGTCGAGTTGGCCATCGGCTTGAATTAAGCTCTTGCCAAAATGCGCGGCAATACTTGCCAGCGCCTCAGTGCCAGGTTCTACAACTTCTCTTGAAATAACATCAGCATCAACAATGCCAATACCTAATTTCGCGAAGCGGTTAGAGGCAGCGGTTTTGCCACTGCCAATGCCGCCCGTTAAGCCCACAATAAAACTACTCATTTGTCGCTTCAATCATCTTTGTGTTTCAGGTTGGCAATGGCTAGTGAAAGCCTGCGAAGCCAAGATAGGTGTCAATAATAGTATCCCCCCAGAATACAGCAATCCAGCCTGCACCCGCTAGGTAGGGACCAAACGGCATTGGGGTTGATGTGGAGTTCCGCCTTGCGGCTAAAATAAGTCCACCACAGATGGCGCCCACCAGTGAGGACAGTAAAATAATCAGTGGCACATACTGCCATCCTAGCCATGCGCCAAGGGCCGCTAATAATTTAAAGTCGCCGTAGCCCATGCCTTCTTTGCCGGTGACAATCTTAAATAGCCAGAATACACTCCATAAAACCATATAGCCCGCCATCGCTCCCCACAGGGCGTCGGTGATCGGAATATGGTCAAAAATACTGTGATAAAGAAGGCCTAGCCAGAGTAATGGCAGGGTAATTTGGTCCGGCAGCAATTGATGGTCGATATCAATAACGGTCAGAATAAATAGCATCCAGCTAAATAAGACAATCGCGAAAGCATAGGGCGTAACCCCAAATACCAATAATGGAAAAATACTTATCAGTGCGGTAATGACTTCTATTAAGGGGTAGCGTGGGCTGATCTTGATGTTACAGCTGGCACAGCGCCCACGTAATAGCAGGTAGCTAATAACGGGAATATTTTGCCATACCTTTATCGGTGCTTGGCAAGACGGGCAGTGGGAGTTGGGTATCGCTAGGTTGAAGCCCGTGGACTCTGAATCGTGCGGATCTGCTGAGATGTCGTCGCTTAGTAAGTACTCACATTCTTGCCGCCAGCTGGCTTCCATCATTTTGGGAAGTCGATATATAACGACATTGAAAAAGCTGCCAATAAGCAAACCCAAAATGCCTGTTAAGCCGATGACAAGCGAAGGGATGCTTGCAAGGGTGTCAAACAACGTCATAAAAACACTCAGACATGGGAGGCCTAATTGATAGCCAAAATTTTAATGTGTGATCTGCGGATGGCTTGTTTTACATTGCAGAGCCGAGCATAAAGATTGGCAAATACATCGCAATCATTAAGCCGCCAACAAGTACCCCAAGAACCGACATTATCAATGGTTCAAGCAAGGCGGTAAGCGTATCTACTGCATTATCTACCGCTTCTTCATAATGGGTCGCGACCTTATCTAGCATCTCGTCCAATGAACCTGATTCCTCACCGATAGACACCATCTGCAGTAACATATTTGGGAAAATATTAGTGAAGCGGATAGAAGAGTACAGGGTTTGACCGGTAGTTACATCGTCCCGTATTTGAATGATTGCCTTACGATATACGGCGTTGCCCGCGGCACCTGACACTGAGTTCAGTGCGTCTACCAAAGGGACGCCCGCACCAAAAGTTGTAGCCAGCGTTCTAGAGAAGCGTGCAATTACCGAGTTAAAGATGATGTCGCCAATAATGGGGATTTTCAAGGCGATTTTGTCGACCCAATCAGAGAAGGGCTGAGATTTTTCGCGGGCTTTTTTAAATGCGAAACCAGCAACAACGGTAAGGCCTAATACAATAAACCAGTTTCTTTGTGTCCATTCAGAGAGCGCGACCACCATCTTAGTAAATGCAGGCAGGTCAGAGCCAAAGCTTTCAAATGTCACGGCAAAGGTGGGTACTACCTTGATTAACAGAATAGCCGTTACGATAACGGCCACCACCATAACCGCGATAGGATACGTTAATGCTTTCTTGATTTTTGCTTTCAGCGCCTCTGTTTTTTCTTTATAGGTTGCAACGCGATCAAGCATAACCTCGAGGGTACCGGACTGCTCCCCCGATGCGATTAAACTACAGAATAGATCGTCAAAATATTTGGGATGCTTGGCACACGCTGCTGCAAAACCGCCACCTGAGGCGACTTCGTTTTTTATGTCAACGACAAGTTGTTGCATAGTCTCGTTTTCAACACCCTCTGCTACGATGTCAAAACTTTGCACTAGCGGAACACCCGCTTTGAGCATGGTGGCCATTTGCCGAGTGAAAATGGCAATATCTGCAGGCTTAATCGCCTTTTTACTACTGAACAGTGGCTTTGGCTTACGTCTCACATTTTTAGCGGCAATACCCTGCTTACGAAGGTGCGCTTTTACCAGCGCACTTGAAGCTGCGCTGAGCTCTCCTCGGGTTTTACGGCCCTGCTTATCTACGCCTTGCCAAACAAAAACCTGTGTTTTGGATGTTGTAGCCATTGTTAATCCTTGGTCACTCGGTTTACTTCCTCAAGACTAGTCACGCCTTGAGCACATTTCTTTAATGCGGATTGTCGTAGATTTGGAAAGCCTTCTTTCTGCGCTTGAGCGGCAATTTCTAAGGAATTACCATTTTCCATAATCATGCGAGAAATATCAGGGGTGATTCGAACCACTTCGTAAATACCTACGCGGCCTTTATAGCCTTTGTTACAGCGCTCACAGCCCACTGGGTGCATGATCGTCGCGGTTGCAAGTAGTTCTTCACTAAAGCCCTCTTCAATAAGAGTGTGTTTAGGCACATCCAGTGGTACGGCGCACTCTTTGCATAAGCGTCTTGCCAGACGCTGGGCGATAATTAGGCTTACTGAAGTTGCGAC
Source organism: Zhongshania sp. (assembly GCF_047636175.1). Classification (GTDB taxonomy): domain Bacteria; phylum Pseudomonadota; class Gammaproteobacteria; order Pseudomonadales; family Spongiibacteraceae; genus Spongiibacter. The sequence continues at coordinate 64,471 of NZ_JBLIKC010000008.1, forward strand.
GTTAAAGGCTGGAACACCCATGTTCAATAGGCGGGTAAGGGTTTCTGAGGCGCTATTGGTGTGTAAGGTTGATAACACTAGGTGACCTGTTTGAGCAGCTTTAACGGCAATTTCGGCGGTTTCTAAATCTCGGATCTCACCAACCATAATAATGTCAGGATCTTGACGAAGGAATGAGCGTAAAGCCTCCGGAAAGCCAAGCCCTACTTTTGCATTAACGTGGACTTGATTGATGCCCTCAAGGTTAATCTCTACAGGATCTTCAGCTGTGGAGATATTGAGTTCTGGCGTGTTGAGGATATTAAGACCGGTATATAGCGATACGGTTTTACCGGAACCTGTTGGGCCAGTGACCAAAATCATTCCTTGGGGTTGATTCAAGGCCTTCATATACATGTCTTTTTGCGCTGGCTCATAGCCTAGAGCATCAATGCCCATTTGCGCGGAGCTGGGGTCCAATATTCGCAGAACGACTTTTTCTCCCCACAGCGTGGGCAGCGTGTTTACTCGGAAGTCTATCGCCCTAGACTTGGACAGTTTCATCTTAATGCGGCCGTCCTGCGGAACGCGCCGTTCAGAGATATCCATCCTTGACATTACTTTGAGGCGGGCAGCCAGGCGGTATCCCAAAGACGCTGGTGGTCGGGCTACTTCCTCCAAGATGCCATCGGTACGAAAGCGCACCCTGTAAATTTTTTCATACGGTTCAAAGTGTATGTCAGACGCGCCAGCGCGGATAGCATCCAGTAGCACTTTGTTAACAAACTTCACTACAGGCGCTTCATCAACACCTTTAAGATCTACTTCGCTACCGCCATCTTCATCGACGGCCTCTATATCTAGGTTTCCAAGACTGACGTCGTCCATGTCACCTAGACTATCGGCAAGTGACTCCTCCTGAGCGGAAAGATATTTGTCGATAGCAACATTAAGTGCGGCTTCTTCGACAATAATGGGCTCGGTGGTTAAGCCGGTATGAAATTTGATTTGATCAAGAGCATGAATATTAGTTGGATCCGACATGCCAATAAATAGGCGTTTTCCGCGCTTCCAAAGAGGCAGCGTCCTGTGAAGCTTAATCAGTTTGTTATCAATAATCTTCTGCGGAGCCAACTCAGTGGTATAGGAGCGCAGATCGATAAACGGAATGCCAAACTCATCGGCGGCAACTTCCGCAATGCGAATGCCGTCTGCGAGCTGTTTACCGACTAAATAAGAGACTAGGCTCTTTTTGTCTTTCTGTGCAATCTCTTGCGCTTTACGAACGGTATCTTCATCAAGAATCTCGTCATAAACCAATCTTTTGGCAAGGCCGTTCAAAGGCGTTACGGGGCTGTTCATAGCGTCGCATTATCGTTAAAAATGTAATCAAAATAGTATAGTGCTTAAACAATGATTACGCACTACCACGAGTGTTTAGGTATCGCTTGGGTGACAATATATGCGGATAATGACATTATTTGTCACCTTTGTTACTGGCTTATAAGTACTAATACCTTGATATATATCGTGTTCGACAGGGGTGATTCAGCTGCAGCAGCATGTTGGCGATGTTATTAACAAATATAATGGAATGGCATAATATTTGTATGTAGGTAAAAGGTGATGAATTTTTATCACTCCCAAGAAATGATTAAAATTTTCCGGAGTTCATTATGAAAAGAACACAACAAGGTTTTACTCTGATCGAACTGATGATCGTTATCGCGATTATCGGTATTTTGGCTGCGGTTGCGTTGCCGGCTTATCAGGATTACACCGTGCGTGCGAAAATGTCTGAGGTGGTTTTAGCCGGATCTGCTTGTCGTACAACGATTACTGAAGTTGTCCAGTCAGCGAGCGAGTTACCAGATGCTAACAATTGGGGATGCGAGAGTTCGACCGCTCAATCGAAATTTGTTGCTAGCGTAGCTACTGATGGTAATGGAGTAGTTTCAGTGACGGTGCAAGGCATAAACTCTGATGTAAACACGAATGTACTAACACTCATTCCTTCTACTGATACTACGTCTGGAACTATAGTAGCTCCTCTGGCGGGCGAAAGTATCTATCAATGGATATGTGGCGGTACAGGCACAACTGTAGATCCAAAATATCTTCCCGGTTCTTGCCGCGGATAATAGTCGAAATATTTTGTGAGCTTTATGCCGTGCTCTTGATTAATAAGTAGTAGTGGCACAAGGAAGCACCCTGTTGTCAGGGTGCTTTTTTTTTGTCGGAAAAGTATAGGAAGTTTTGATGCGAAGAATGCCCGCCAGTGCTTGGTTTATTTTGATGGAATCAGTTTTTCTTGTGATGGCGTATTTTGGGAATTTAAATCCTCATCCGTTAGGCTTACTTAGTGGCTTTTTTATATTCTCTCTGGCTATTTTTTTTGTTGGCGTGTTTGGTGCTGTTGGTAGAGGATTCTTTGTCGATAGTGTAGTACTAGTATGGTGCATTCAGTATGTCTTAACTGTATCAAATTGGTGGTACTTCCAGTATTTTCAGTCGTATTTCAACTATGAAGCATTAAAGTTAGGGATGGATGCGCTTGCGAGCTATCGAGCAATTTCTGGGTTTGAGAACAAGGGCAGTGCATTAGTTTTAGCGATAACCTCAGGTTTTTTTCTTATTTTTACAATTAAATCATACTCACTTAAGGTCGCTCGGACGAAGGCGTCAATGGTGATGTCTGTGGCGTGGTTGTTTGTTGCAATTATTAGCGGCTCGATATTGTCAGTTTCATTTGACCGTTATCGTGAGCTAAATATATTTAGTCTTGCTCCCGCTTACCTAAGTCCGATTCACGCCTTTTTTGTTTCTCCTAGCGTTGTTAATGAATCTCCTGATGCTGTGTTGGGGTATGAAGAATTCAAAGAGATGAATGTAGCTAAGGGGCAAGGTAGAAATAAAAATGATTATAACGTTATTGTTATAGTGCTTGAGTCAATGCGCGCGTCTTTGATCGGACATTATAATGGAGGCCTTACAAAGACTCCGAATTTTGACAGTTTTGCCAGAGAAAATTTAGTCGCCACACAATTCTACGCAAATTCCAATTACACTGTAAAAGGTGAGACAGCTATTTTATGTGGTATTTTCGACCATAATAGTAAGCCTCCAATATCAAAATATAGTGATGACATAAAAAAGATTAATTGCCTTCCTAGCATTTTGAAGAAGCAGGGCTATAGATCGGTGTATTTTCATGGCAATAAAGCTGAGTTTTATAGTCGTGATAAATATATGAAGCTTGTTGGGTTTGATGAATTGCAATTTTTTGATCAAAATCGCCGCGAATTAACAAATATGCCCGAGATTGGATGGGGGGTGGCCGACGAGTCTATGTATGGGTTTGTTTTGTCACGGTTAAATGGTGATATGCCAAAGCCGTTTTTTGCTAGTGTAATGACCTTGAGTAGTCACTATCCATTCGACTGGGACTGGGGTATCGAATTTCCAGATTTAGCAACGGCTATAGATGAGAATGAAATGTTCGCGAACTACCTTAAAGCGGCATATTACGAAGATTATGCCTTCGGTAAATTTTGGGAGGCATTTAAAGAGTCAAATTTATATGAAAATACGATTGTTGTTGTTACATCAGATCACGGAATTTGGTCGTTCCCAAATAAACCAAAGCTCAGTCTTGTCGAACAGAACGAACGGTTTTTTCGAATTCCGTTGATGATTTATTATCCTGGGCTAGATATTGCGCGTACGTTAACTCAAGTAGGTTCGCAAATAGATATTCCACCAACGATATTGGGTTTGTTAGGCGTTAGTAATCGCGAGGATGAGTTTATTGGCAAAGATATGCTCGAGGCGGCTGCTAAACCTTGGGTGATTTCTATGAAAAGCGGGGAGGTAACTGCAAGAGTCGAGAATGTAATATGCTCTACCAGTTCTGGTGAGTGCGGAGGTGTGCATCAGGAATGCACGGCGAAAAATTATGGAGAAATACTTTTGCGCGACGTTTCTGATATTCAGAACTGCTTTTTAGTTGATGGGGATATTCTACAAAACGGTAGCTATTCGGCAGTTGCTGATTCGAGGGGATTGGTCGCGAAAGCACTTTACATAATCAGGCGCCAAAATAGGGAAGTATTTGGCGAGAAAAGTAAGTGAGAGAGCAGAGCCATAATTTAAATAATTAGATTTCTATAATTGGATTTCCGATTTTCGTGGCATTGGAATCTAACTCTGTTGAAGTGAATTTCTATACGGCAATTATCCAAGTGTTTTTCTGCGTTCTCCTTTTTCCTGAGGTTGCTTGGAGGCTGTCAACTCGTATCGAGCGTACCGAGTATTTCGTATTTCTTTGCTATTGATGGCAGTCACAATACTCGGGTGACTTTATTAATATATTCCGGCTTATGGTATTTATCGGTCATTGGTTTATTTGGTACAGGTACCATTCTTTTTTGCGATGGTGGTTTGGTTTCGTATTGAAAATGGTAATGGTTTAAGGAAGGTGTTTTATATAAAGATTTTTGTGGTTTCTCTCGCCTTGCTTTATATGATTTATGTTTATTTTAGATAGGATGTTGAAATTTGGCGGGAGGCGGTTAAAGGTTGTCCACCGATATATAGGCATCTTCGTCATCTGATTGAAAAGTTTCGTTTTGCAGGTTTAGCGTTTTTGCTCGGAGCTTTCGCGCTGGGTATTGAGCGGACAAACGCCTATGCTATTTTCCTCAATGATAAAGTCGATCTATTTAGGAAGTTTTAGACGAGCAACCTTCAGTAGAACAGATGTTTGGCTAGAAACATTGTTTTATATCACAGATTTAATGATGTTTGAGTACGGGCTCGATGCGCTACTTTGTCTTTCTGTATGGCGTGGTAATATCGTACAACATCACAGTTTCTTAATTCGGTTTTTATTGGAGTTTGGAATTGTTGGTACTTCGGGTTCTTATTAGTATTAATGTCTAATTCGCGAATGTATGTTCCATCAATCTTACGCAAAAAATTCGATGGTGTTGTGCTGCTACATGCCTTTTTAGTTTCTTCAGTTTTTTTTGCGCTTTTTGATGGAATTTTTTATCATACAGTTCGAATTACAATGTATTTAATTGCTGCCGCGTATATTTCCGCAGAGACGATAAAAGGTGCTGTATATGTGAACACGAATATCAGCTGATATTCCCAGTCACTCTTACACGTCGGCTAGTTGGTGCGGCTTTCTCGGTTTTCGCCGCCTCGCGGTTTTTAATGCCGGTATCGATTATATTTTTAAGGGCGATAATCATACCGGTAAAAATGAAGGCACCGGGCGGTAAAATGGCGACCAGTACAGCGGTGTAGTCATCGACGAGAACGATCTTCCAGCTTTTTGCTCCTTCGCCAAATAATAGGTCCATATTGGCGAAGATAGCGCCGGTGCCGACAACTTCACGAATAGCTCCCAAGAGCATGAGTATTACCGCGAATCCTGCGCCCATGATGAAGCCATCGTACATAGAGGGCAGGACTTTGTTTTTACAGGCGAAGGCATCTGCGCGACCGAGGATGACACAGTTGGTGGTGATAAGCGGAAGAAATATGCCGAGTATTTGAAATAGCTCATAAGCGAAGGCCTGCATAAGCAATTCTATACACGTTACTGCCGCCGCGATAATCATCACAAAGGCGGGTAGACGGATAGCATCGGAGGCAAAGCTGCGGATCATTGAAACGCAAGTGTTAGACACGGTGAGCACTAACATCGTCGCTATACCCATGCCTAAGGCATTGATGACGGAGCCAGTCACTGCGAGCAAGGGGCATAAGCCCAGTAGCTGAACGATGGCGGGGTTGTTTTTCCACAGCCCGTTTAGAGAGATTTCGCGGTAGCTGATATCACTCATTGTTCAATTCCCGGTTCTGATTGAGTTCATTGATTTGCGCGGACTTACTAATGGCTAGCGAGTCGCTGTTATTTATACCGCTGATCATGGTGATATTGGCAGCGTAGTATTGTAGTGCTTTGTGAACCGCTTTTGTAACCGCTCTTGGCGTTATAGTTGCGCCGGTGAACTGGTCAAAGATCCCTTTATCTTTTTTAACCGCCCACTTAGATTCTTCTGGATTGCTTAGACTTTTGCCGATAAATCCGTCTACCCAATGACTTTTCTTGTAATCCACCTGATCGCCGAGTCCCGGTGTTTCGCGGTGAGAAAGCACGCGTACGCCAGAAATAGTGCCATCAAGGTTGATACCTACAATCATATCAACATCACCGGTGTAAGCGTCACGAGCGGTAGCAGGTAAAACGGCGCCGGCAAATTCACCCTTCATGGTGGCGCGGTAGAGCTTTTTAGATTCACGCAATCCCAATAAATCGCTGTCATCTATATTGATGGCATCGTCCAGTAACGAGTTATCATGGCGAGATTTTGAAAACACTTCTAGGAGCGCGCGCTCCTCAGAGTGGCGAATATTTTCTTGAATCAGGCCCCGAGTAGAGAGATAGGTGCCGGCTATAACACCAGTGGTGACGATGGCAAAGAGGCCGAGTAGCATGCCGTTTTTAGTGATGGATTTACCGAGGATATTCATAACTTTCCTCCTTGGTGATCCTTCAGTTTATGGCCGTAGGTTCTGGGTTGGGTGTAGTGATCGATAAAGGGCGCGGCAAAGTTCATCAGTAGAACAGCAAAGGCGACTGCGTCGGGGTAGTTGCCCCAAGCTCGAATGATATAGACCAAGACGCCAATCAATGCACCGTAGATTACTCGCCCACGGTTTGATACTGCCGAGGTGACGGGGTCGGTCACAATAAAAAATGCGCCAAACATGGTTGCGCCACTGAGCAAATGGAATATTGGTGAACCGCCGGAAGCGGAACTGCCGCCGTCATAGAATAGCGCCGACATAATAGTCAGCGATACCAGCATGCTTATTGGTCCGTGCCAAGTAAATACCCGACGGTACAGTAAATACATGCCGCCGAGTAGAAAGCCAATACTCGCCCATTCCCAGCCGACACCAGCGAACTGACCGAATTGCGGTGATTCTTCCCAAAGATCGGCAACGAGTAGGGAGCTATTCTGTTTCAGTACATCGAGTGGTGTCGCCATTGTGATGGCGTCTATGGCGTCTTTGCCAAATCCGAAGCAGTAGCTCAGGGCGTCTATGGGTCCTAATAGATCGCCGGCAAAACTACCTTTGGGTGCCAGCCAAGTGGTCATCTGCACCGGAAATGAGATCAGCAACATGACATAAGCGGCCATGGCGGGGTTGAAGGGGTTATAGCCTATGCCGCCATAGAGTTGCTTGCAGACAAGAATCGCGAAGCCGGTGCCGATCATAATGAGCCAGAACGGTGAGCCCGGTGGCAGTGAAATACCGAGTAAAAATGCTGTGACTAGGGCGGTGTAATCGTTGAGATAAAATGCGATGGGGCGTTTGCGTAATTTTAACGCTAAGGCTTCAAATGCCAGCGCAGTAATACTTGCCCACAAAACATTAACGAGGGTACCAAAGCCGAAAAACCAGGTAAGCGAAAATAGGCCAGGAATGGTAGCCAGTAGCACCAGTCGCATGACTCTTGCCGTGCTCATAGGCCCGTGAGTGTGTGGTGAACTGACCTTTAAAAATCCCATAGTATTATGCGTGCTCGTTATTCAGGTTTAGCTCAGCGTTTGCTGAGCGGCGGCCAATTTATCTTCTAGCTTTGCTAAAGAATCGGCCAGTATGTTCGCCTTGTCATCGCCGTCGACGCGTGCGGCATCGAGTTTTTCGCTGGTGCGAGCAATGCGGTTTTCCAATGACTCAATATGCTGTTTGGTTTTGTCGGCGTCGCTCATATTGGCTTGGGCTTCTCGCGCAGACTTGGCGCGCTCAATAGCCGCTTGCACTGGATCTTCGCTACTTACAGCGCCGACTGGCGCGGCTTGGTCTCTAACAGCGAGCGCGGCTTGATGATCCCTTAGCTCTTTCTTCGCGGCATCTAGCTTGGTTTGAGTTTTCTCAAGTCCAGTGGCGAAAGCAGAAGTATTTGCGTCATTCTGTTCCTGCGCCAATGCCAGTTTTTGCTGTGCGGCCGCAAGCCGTTTCTCTGTGCTGGTCACGGTATTCTGTAAGCGCGTGGTTTTATCAGCATCGCTTTCGTCGGCGCTGTTGCCGGCACGTTTTGTGAGTGCTCTGGCAATAGCCGCTTGGGCTGGATCTGCGTTATCAGTCGCGAATGTCGCTTCGGTTTTTGTCGCCGTTAAACTCGCTTGATGTTCCGTGAGTTCTTGTTGAATTGACGCGATTTTTTCTTCTGTTTTGCTCACTGCGGTTGCGAAGGCTTCGGCGTTGTCGTTTTCTTGCTCGCGTGCCTGAGTAAGTTTCTCTTTGGCTGCTACGAGACGTTTCTCTGCACTAGCTAATAATTTTTGTAGGCGGTCCGTTATTTGTTCCGCACTTTCTTCTTCAGCGTTGCCGTCACGTTTTGCCTGCACCCGGGCGACGGCTGCTTGCGCGGTATCAGCGGCTTCAGATTGGCTTTGTTTTGCTTTGCTGCGCTCAATGGCGGCCTGAATGATGTCTGTCTTACTGCCGCTTGCGGGAGCGTTGGCAGCGGCGGCCGCCTTGGCCTTGGCGGCTTCCATACGAGCTGCTCGGCGCGCTTCTTTCTCTGCTTCTTCTTGTTCAAGTCTGGCAGTGCGAGCTTCAAAGCGCTCTTTAGATCGCTCAGATTTAATTTTATCTTGCTGGGCCTGGCGAATTTCTGCTTTGGAGGCGCGGTAATACTGCACCAGAGGAATATTGCTGGGGCAGGCAAATGAGCAGGCGCCGCACTCTATACAGTCGAATAGCTGGTGGTCTTCGAGCTTTTCATGCTCTTGGGCGCGTGAGAACCAGTACATTTGTTGTGGCAGCAATGACACCGGACAAGCTTCGGCACACATGCCGCAGCGAATGCAGGCTTGGGCCGGTGGCGGTGGTGGTAGCTCAGCCACGGTTGGCGCCAAGACACAGTTGCTGGTTTTTACAATGGGCACCGCAGTGTCTTGCAGGGTGTAGCCCATCATTGGGCCGCCCATAATTAGGCGTACGCAGTTTTCTTGTTTGAACTGGCTTTTGTTCAAGAGGTATTGGACCGGTGTGCCCAGCAACACCTCGTAATTTTGTGGCTGCCCGCAGGCCTCGCCCGTCACGGTGGTGATCCGTGAAATCAGCGGCTCACCAAATTGAATGGCGCGGTAAATCGCGGTGGCTGTGCCGATGTTTTGGCAGACCACACCGATGTCGGCAGGTAGACCGCCGGCGGGAACTTCCTTACCGGTTAAAATTTGTATGAGTTGTTTTTCGCCACCCGAAGGGTATTTAGTTGGGAACGCCACGATCTCAATACCCGTGCCCTCGGCGGCTTTTTTTAGCGCAGCAATACCCTCGGGTTTATTGTCTTCCACGCCGATTAGAGTTTCTTTAGTGGGCTTGATGATATAACGCATTATCTCGGCGCCAGCGATAATCTCTGCGGCGCGCTCGCGCATAAGAATATCGTCAGCGGTGATATAGGGCTCGCATTCTGTGCCGTTTAGAATCAGTGTCGCTATCGGCTTGTCGTCGCGGGTACTGAGCTTAACGGCGGCGGGGAAGCCGGCGCCGCCCATGCCGGCAATACCGGCTTGGCGAATGCGATCGACCAGCTCGATCTTGCTAAGGCTGGTGTAATCTTCTGCGCCGACGTGTTCTATCCACTGATCTGCACCGTCGGTGTCGATGACAATACATATCGCGCTCATACCAGATGGGTGCGGGATAACGCGCGCTTCAATGGCTGCGATGGTCCCCGAGGTGGGCGCGTGAACGGGCGCGCTGACAAAGCCTTTGGCTTCGGCAATCATTTGGCCTTTCAGCACGCGGTCGCCAACGTTAACGATAGGGCTGGCGGGCGCGCCAATGTGTTGAGCCAAGGGCAAAATAAGTTGCGGCGGAATACCTGCACTGGCGATGGGATTGTGCAGGGATTGGGCTTTGTTTTCGGCAGGGTGAATGCCGCCGGGAATATCCCATATTTTTCTCATGCGGTAGCTCCGCTTTGGTCGGATGCAATGCGGTCTGAGGCAATGAGGTCTTCGATGGGCTTGGGTTTATCCCAGTGCCAGGTTTGCAGGCTGGTCTGAATCGGAACCATGTCGATACAGTCTACCGGGCAAGGTTCTACGCATAGATCGCAGCCGGTACACTCGCTGGCGATGACGGTGTGCATATGTTTTGCAGAACCGAGAATGGCGTCTACTGGGCAGGCCTGAATGCACTTGGTGCAGCCAATGCATTCCGCTTCGCGAATAAACGCGACTGAGGGTACGGCCTCTTCTGCGGCATCTAAGGGTTTTGCTTCCACGCCCAATAAGTCCGCTAAAGCGGCAATGGTTGCTTCACCGCCCGGGGGGCATTTGTTGATATCGTCACCGTTGGCAATGGCTTGTGCATAGGGCCGACAACCGGGGTAACCGCACTGACCGCACTGGGTTTGGGGCAGCATAGATTCGATTTGATCGGCGATAGGATCGCCTTCAGTTTTAAATTTTACAGCGGCAAAGCCCAGCAGCGCGCCGAAAACTAAGCCAAGTCCGACCAGTGCCAGTAAAGATGCAAAAAAAGGATTTTGGGCAATCAGTTCGATCATTATTACAGCCTATACCAATCCAGCGAAGCCCATAAAGGCGAGTGACATGAGGCCGGCGGTAATCATGCCCACGGCGGGCCCCTTAAACGGCTCTGGAACATCAGCAGCGGTAATGCGTTCGCGCATAGCGGCAAACAGCACCAATACCATCGAGAACCCGGCTGCGGCGCCAAAGCCATATAGAGTAGATTCTACGAAGCTATGGTCTTTATTGATGTTTAAAAGTGCAACGCCTAATACTGCGCAGTTGGTAGTGATTAGTGGCAAAAAAACCCCAAGGACTTTGTAGAGCATAGGGCTGGTTTTGCGCACCACCATTTCGGTGAATTGCACGACAACGGCGATCACTAAAATAAAGGTGATGGTACGCAGGTATTCTAAGCCCAGCGGTATAAGCAGCCACTCGTAGGTCAGCCAGCTGCAAATAGAGGCGAGCGTCAGTACAAAGGTGGTTGCACTGGACATACCGATGGCGGTTTCGAGTTTATTAGATACGCCCATGAATGGACACAGGCCTAAAAACTGCACCAGTACGAAGTTGTTAACCAGAATGGCGCTGATCAACAATAAGGAATAGTCTGCTAACAAAATTGTAGCCCCACTTGTGTATCGGTCATGCGAATTCTATTCTGGCTTGGCAATACGTGTATCGCGGGCCAGATCGGCATTATCTGGCGATCTTAGTTTATTTCGATCAAGCGTTCAATTTAAAACGCGTTAATGCTAGGAGCCACCGTTCAGCGATAGCCCACTGGTTTTACTGGATTTTCATGCCTGCTTTGGCACCACTGTCGGGACTGAGTAACCAAATATTCTGATCGCCAGGGCCGGCTGCAAGCACCATGCCCTCAGACATGCCAAAGCGCATTTTACGCGCTTCAAGGTTGGCAACCATCACCGTTAGTTTACCTACCAACTGCTCGGTATTATACGCAGTTTTAATACCGGCAAAGACCTGGCGTGTGCCAAACTCCCCCAAGCTTAGGGTCAATTTCAGTAATTTGTCAGCGCCCTCTACCTCTTCTGCAGCCACAATTTCAGCTACTCGCAGATCAATCTTAGCAAAATCTGGGTAGGCAATTGTGTCGGCTATACCCGTGTCTTTGTCTTTAGCCGCCTTTTTAGATTTGGCAGCGGTCTGAGGCGGTGGCGAATTGTCGCTGCTTTCTTCGACCATGGCGCTGACCTTATCGGCATCAACCCGGCTCATCATCGGTTTAAAAGGCTCAATGGCATGGTTGTGCAGCGGCGTAAAGTCGCCCTGCCACGTCAGCGAGCAATTTAAAAATTGCTCTGCCTGTTTGGCGAGTTCAGGTAATACCGGTGCCAGGTAGGTGGTCAGTACGCGGAAGATATCAATACACTGCGAGGCAATCTCTGCAGCGACTACTATGGTGTCGTCGGATTTAGCCAGCTTCCATGGTTCACAGGAATCAAAGTATTCATTGGTGGCATCGGCCAGAGCCATGATCTCGCGCACGGCTTTGCTGTATTCGCGTTGTTCATAGAGTTGCGCAACGGTGGCGCTGGCAGCAGTGACTCGCTGCCATAGGTCTGGATTGTGCTGAGTGTTACTGAGCTTACCGGCGTTGCCTTTTTGAACAAACTTGGCGCTGCGGCTGGCGATATTTACTAATTTGCCGACCAGATCGGAATTCACTCGATTAGTGAAGTCTTCCAGATTGAGATCGATGTCGTCCACTGCACCAGATAGCTTGGCGGCAAAGTAATAGCGCAAGTACTCGGCGGGCAAATATTTAAGGTAGGTTTCGGCTTTAATAAAGGTGCCGCGAGACTTGGACATTTTTTTGCCATTAACGGTTAAAAAACCGTGGGCATAAATTGCGGTAGGTTGGCGGAAACCGGCCGAGTCGAGCATGGCGGGCCAGAACAGGCCGTGAAAATTAATAATGTCTTTGCCAATAAAGTGGTAAAGCTCGACCTTAGAGTCAAGTCCCCAGTAATCATTAAAGTCGCGACCGTTTTTCTCGCACCAGTTTGCACAGCTGGCCATATAGCCGATAGGCGCGTCCAACCACACATAGAAATATTTTCCCGGTGCATCGGGAATCTCAAAGCCGAAATAGGGTGCATCGCGGGAGATGTCCCAGCTTTGTAGGCCGGCGTCTAGCCATTCACGTAACTTGTTGGCGATTTGTGGCTGTAGCGCGTCGCTGTCAGTCCAGTTGCGCAGTAGGTTTTCAAAGTCGCCAAGTTTAAAGAAAAAATGCTGTGACGTTTTTTCTATGGGGGTGGCGCCAGAGATTGCCGAGCGCGGATTTATTAAATCTGCTGGGGTGTAGGTGGCGCCGCAGGCTTCGCAGTTGTCGCCGTATTGGTCTTCGGCTTTACACTTTGGGCAGCTACCTTTTATATATCGATCGGCCAGAAATAGATTTTTTTCTGGATCGAATAATTGCGTTACGTCACGGCGCTCAATGTGGCCATTGGCGTCTAGGCGCCGATAAATTTCTTCTGAGTAGTGCTGGCATTCTGGCGAGTGGGTCGAGTGATAATTATCGAAGTGAACAAGGAATCCTGCCAAATCGCGTTCGTGTTCGGCTTTAACGCGGGCGATTTGCTCTTCCGGAGTGATACCAAGTTTCTCGGCGGTGAGCATAATAGCAGTGCCGTGGGCATCGTCTGCGCATAAATAGATACAGTCGTTGCCGCGTAATTTCTGGTAACGCACCCAAATGTCGGTCTGGATTGATTCCAGTAAATGACCGAGATGCAGTGGGCCGTTGGCATAGGGCAGGGCACTGGTGACCAGAATCTTGCGCGACATGGGTGTCCTTGTTTAAACGTTAATGGCTGCGACTGTCTGTAGCGCGGCCTAGATGAATTCAGAGGCGCAATATTATAGCGTTTTTGGCTCTCCAGCGCATCCGTCCCGGCGTTGTTCGATGTGGATGTGGCGGGTATACTCGCCAGCTAATTAAATATTCATCACACTCGGGGAAATAATATGACCGTAGAGCTGGAATCCAGAATTCGCGAACAACTGATGGCGACAATACTGCCCGGTTTGTCTTCGCCGCTGGCGGAGCTTGCAGATATCGTCTCTTTGACTATTGGCGACGGTCTGGTCGACGCCGTTATTCAGCTGGGGTTTCCCGCTAAGAGTGCGCAGCAGCGATACCAACATCATCTTGATAAAGAGCTCAAGAAATTAGATGGTGTAGACGCTGCCACAGTGCAGGTCACGTGGAAAGTGGCGCCTTATGCTGCGCAGCAAAACATTAAGAGTATGGAGAATATTCGCAATATTATTGCGATAGCTTCCGGTAAAGGCGGGGTGGGAAAGTCCACAACGTCGGTTAATTTAGCCTTGGCTTTGGCTGCTGAAGGCGCCCGAGTTGGTTTGCTAGATGCTGATATTTATGGTCCCAGCGTGCAAATGATGTTGGGCGTCCCCGAGGGGCAGCGTCCAAAGCAGTATGGAACGCATTATTTGTTGCCCATAGAAGCCTACGGCGTGCAGTCAATGTCGATGGGCTATCTGATTACGGCAGATACCCCAATGGTATGGCGCGGACCAATGGCAACGGGTGCCTTGCAGCAGTTATTGAATCAGACTTATTGGCAGGATCTTGATTATTTGATTATTGATATGCCGCCGGGTACGGGCGATATTCAGCTAACGCTGTCGCAAAAAGTACCGGTGTCTGGTGCGGTCATCGTGACGACGCCGCAGGATATTGCGCTACTTGATGCCCAGAAGGGCATTGAAATGTTCCGTAAAGTGTCGGTGCCGGTACTGGGTGTCATTGAAAATATGGCAGTGCATATTTGCGGTGAGTGTGGTCATCAAGAACATGTGTTTGGCGAGGGTGGTGGTGATCGTATTGCGACGACCTACGGCGTGCCACTGCTGGGCGCGCTGCCATTGTCGATGCAAATTCGCCAACAATCAGATTGTGGCAAGCCCGTTGTAGCAGCAGATCCCGATGGCGATGCCGCCATGCTATATCGGCAGGCCGCGATTGGTATGACCTCCGAGTTGGCGAAGCGCCAGCGGGTGCAGAGTAACGCTTTCCCAAATATTTCGATTAGCGACGATTAATTGTCGTTATTGTGTCTTTGTAAATTTGATATCAATAAGTAGCAAGAGGGAAGGTAATGAGTATTAAGGCCGACAAGTGGATTCGTCGTATGGCTGAGAATGAGGGCATGATTGATCCCTTTGAGCCAGGTCAGGTGCGTACCCGCGACGACACTAAAATTATTTCCTATGGCACCTCCAGCTATGGTTATGATGTGCGCTGTGCAAATGAATTTAAGGTCTTTACCAATATTTATTCGGCGACCGTGGACCCCAAGGCGTTTGACGAGAAAAGCTTTGTAGATATTACTGCCGATTACTGCATTATTCCGCCAAACTCTTTTGCTCTAGCGCGCACTGTTGAATATTTTCGTATTCCGCGCAGCGTATTAACAATGTGCTTGGGTAAATCAACCTATGCGCGCTGCGGTATAATTGTCAATGTCACGCCGCTGGAGCCTGAGTGGGAAGGTCATGTGACCCTGGAATTTTCAAATACCACCACCTTACCCGCTAAGATTTACGCTAATGAAGGCGTGGCGCAGATGCTGTTCTTTGAATCTGATGAGGTTTGCGAAGTTAGCTATAAAGATCGGGGCGGTAAGTATCAGGGCCAGACTGGAGTGACCCTACCAAAAACCTAGCTTGCGGCGCTACAGTGCTTGCCGCGACAAGAAAAAGCGAGGTTTTATATGCTGAGACCCTTAACAGTAGCGCCGTTAAGGGTAGCGTTAATTAGCTCAAGAGAATAAACCTCGTCATCCTCTCGCTGCTCCAATCTCACAATTAAGTAGTTCCAATCTTTTGCCAACCAAACCGTGGTTTCGCTGCTGCTGCCGGGTCGCGATCGCAGTAATTTGACGGTGCGTAATTTACCGGCGGGGCTGTCGATAGTTTCTTCGCCTAGCTTTTTAATGGTATAGGTTTTGTGCTTGCCACGATTCACCACGGTTTGGCTTATTTCGCCGCCGAGGCGATCATACATTAAGGCTTCACGCATCTTAAGTTGCGCGCCGAGCTGGTCAAAGGTGTCTGCACTAATTTTAGAAGACCAGGGTTTGCGATATTTCTTGTCGGTGGCGGACTGTGTGGTCCAGTGGAAATCAATACTTTGGTCCTGTCGGCTACTCATATTGTTTGAGTACTCGTAATGCAGCGGGCGCAAGCCGTCATCGCTATCTTCAATGACACTCTCTTCACTCACCCTTATAAACACCAGTTTTGCATGTTGTTTTAGCAGCCAGTTATTACCTTGTTTGCTTAGGCTTCGTGTTGCAGTGGTGGTGAGGCTATTGCTACTGATTTTATACTTAGCTTGGTAGGGTAGGATTTTCTCTTCTCTTATAGCGGCAGTTAGTATCGGCGCAACGGGAGTTAGCATCTCGGGGCGGGTATTTGGGCTAGCACTAATACCTCCACCGCTTGCTAATGCAAGGCTCGGGATAGCGTAAAATAGAAACGCTAGCAGCCTAATTTGGCTGAAAAAGCACGCCGCTTTCGGGTAGATTTTTATCATCAAGTACCGCCTTTGAATTCTGCAAACTCAAGCGTCCTTCAGCAAACCACTGTGCCGCTAAAGGATAGATTGTATGTTCCTTCGACAATACGCGTTCGGCAAGCGTTGCAGTATTATCACCATCAAATATCGGTATTTTTGCCTGAATGATTGGCGGGCCGCCATCTAGCTCTTCGGTGACGAAATGTACTGTTGCGCCTGTTTCGGTGTCGCCAGCGTCCAGTGCGCGTTGATGAGTGTGCAGGCCGGGGTATTTGGGTAGCAGCGATGGATGGATGTTAATGAGTCGGCCTAGATAGTGCCGCACAAAGCCGGGCGTGAGAATGCGCATGAATCCAGCAAGGACCACTAGGTCGGCGCCGAATTCGTCAATTTTATTTTTTAGTGCGCTGTCAAAGTCTTCGCGATTAGCGAACTCTTTGTGATCAATGCAGGCGGTTGCGATGCCGGCCTGTTGGGCGCGAATAAGTCCAAAGGCATCGGCCTTATTGCTGATAACGGCGCTTATTTCGGTATCAGGCAATGCCTTACTTTCGCAGGCATCAATAAATGCCTGCAAATTAGAGCCGCCGCCAGATAACAGGATCACCAGCTTGTAGGGCATGGAGCTACAGGCCTTCTATTACGATTTTAGGATCGCTTTCCCCTGCGGCTTTAATGCTACCAATCAGCATGGCGGTTTCGCCCTGTTGATTCAGCATATCAATAACACCCTCAGCGTCGTCTGCGGCAACTGCCAAAACCATACCGATACCACAGTTAAAGGTGCGGTACATTTCGCGTGCTTCTACGTTGCCCTGCTCTTGCAACCAATTAAAGATTGCTGGGCGCTCCCAGCTATTGCCGTCGATAACGGCCTTGGTGTTGCGTGGCAATACCCGGGGAATATTTTCTAGCAAACCACCGCCGGTAATATGGGCGAGGGCATTCACGCGATATTGTTTAATGACGCGGAGAACGGGTTTGATATAAATTCTAGTAGGTGCAAGCAGGATTTCTCCCAGCGTGCTGTCACCGAATGCTTGGTCGAGTTTAGCGCCGCTGTGGTCAATAATTTTACGAACCAGCGAGTAGCCATTGGAATGCGGGCCAGATGAGGTGATACCGATTAATTTGTCACCGATACGTACCGAGCTACCATCAATGATCTTGGCTTTTTCTACTATGCCAACGCAGAAGCCGGCAAGATCATAGTCGTCGCCTTCATACATACCGGGCATTTCAGCAGTTTCACCGCCAACCAATGCGCAGCCGGCTTGTTCGCAGCCGTTGCCAATACCGCTAACCACACTGGCCGCAATATCGATGTTCAACGCGCCGGTAGCGTAGTAGTCGAGAAAAAACAGAGGCTCTGCACCAGTGACAAGCAGGTCGTTGACGCACATGGCGACAAGGTCGATGCCGATGGTGTCGTGAATGCCGACTTCCATCGCGAGCTTGAGTTTGGTGCCCACGCCATCGGTACCAGATACCAGCACGGGTTCTTTGTAACCGGTAGGAATTTGACATAGCGCGCCGAAACCACCAAGACCACTCATGACCTCTGGGCGGCGAGTGCGTTTGGCAACTTCTTTAATGCGTTCTACAAGTGCGTCACCGGCGTCAATATCTACGCCGGCATCTTTGTAACTTAAGCTTGGCTTACTGGTGTCAGTCATAATCGTTGGCTGTCCTCTAAGAGGGCGCTATTCTAGCTTGATTGAGAGTTAAATTCAGCAGCAAAAAGGTGACTTTTTGCCACTAGTCACGACGATCACATGACGGCTTGCTACAATAGGCAGTCGCAGCAGGGAAAAGGACGTATATAAAGTGATACAAATTATTCGGGTGCTGGTGTCGGCCTTAACGATATTGCTAGCCTTGTCTAGTCAGGCAGCAGCAGCAGTCGTCGGGAATTTATATGATGATCAGCTCATGGTGGAGTCTCAGTCTCGCGCCGCATTGACGCAGGGGGCGGCTACCGCCTTAGAACGGGTGTTTATCCGGGTATCTGGTAAGCGTCAGGTCCGTGACAATCCTGTGGTGGCGGAGGCACTTGCTAAGCCAGAACCGTTCATGACTCAGTATCGCTATCAGCGCAGTAAAAATGCCGAGGGCATTGATGAGTTGGAATTAAAGCTCAGCTTTTCTCCTCGGCAGGTGAATGCCACGCTGCAATCAGCGGGCTTGCCAATATGGTCGGCAAACCGGCCAGCGGTTTTGGTGTGGTTAATTGCCGACACCACAGATGGCCGTCAATTTATTGGTGCAGAGGCGGGTAATAAATTGTTATCGGCACTGGAGGCAGAGGCCCAGCGGCGCGGCGTAGTTGTGCAGATGCCTTTATTCGACCTAGCGGATTCCGCAAACTTGAGTGCCGCAGAGTTGTGGAAAATGTCGATTGATGACGTTCGTGAAGCGTCTGCTCGTTACTCTGCGCCCTTCATCTTGATGGGCCGGATGTCGCAATTTTCGACCGGGCAGTGGATAGGAAGCTGGGTTGTGCTTCAGGGTAGCGAATCAATGCGCTTAGATAGTGAGGGCATGACCGAGGCCGAAGCGCTAGCCCCTCCCATCGATTATCTGGCGGACATGCAGGCCGCAACTTATTCAGTGGCAGCCGGCGCCGGTAGCAGTGCCAATACCATGATTCATGTTTCAGGTATTAAAGATTTCGCCGGCTATGCGAGCCTCGTGACCTACTTAGAGGGTTTGGCGGTTATTCAGCACGCCAACACTGTTTGGCTTGATCAAGACCAGCTGATCTTAGAGTTGGTTCTTAACGATGATATGGAAAAAGTGCGACGCTTTTTAAGCTTAGATGGCCGTTTGCTTGAGTCCAGCGCAGATGTGCGCAGCGCATTGCCAAGAACGGTGCGCGGTTATTATCAATGGGCGGGTCAGCAGCAATGATTGAATTATCCAAGCCAGTGTGGGGCCTAATCGCCGCTGTCGCATTTATGTTGCTGGTACATTTATTGGCGCCAATTTTGATGCCGTTTTTACTTGCCGCGGTGCTGGCGTATATCGGCGACCCGCTGGCTGACCGGCTTGAAGCCCGCGGAATGGGGCGAACGATGGCGGTGGTCACGGTGTTTTTCGTACTTAGTCTGTTTGCGGGCTTAGTCATGCTAGTCACCGTGCCCTTGTTGATCGCGCAGATTCAGTTGTTGATCGAACGCATTTACGACGGCGTAGCCTGGCTTCAACAAACGGGTTTACCGGCTCTGCGTCATCATCTCGACTTACCCGAACAAAAAAAACCAATGGATGCTGCGCGTGACGCCTTGAGCAAACATTGGGGTAGTGCCGGTGGCATCTTTTTTTATCTTTGGGATAAGGTGAGCGGCTCCAGCATGGCCTTGCTAGCATGGACTGCTAATATGGTCTTGGTGCCGGTAGTGACGTTTTACTTACTGCGAGATTGGGATGTGCTGATGGCGGCCATTAGGAATTTGCTGCCGCGTTCGATGGAGGCTCGTACCGTTGTGATTGCTCAGCAGTGCGATGAGATTTTAGGTGCATTTGCGCGTGGCCAGCTATTGGTTATGTTGGCTTTGGCGGTGACCTATACCTTAGGTCTTTGGATCGTCGGACTCGAGCTTGCGCTAGTGCTCGGGGTAGTCGCCGGGCTGGCGAGTATCGTGCCTTATTTGGGCGTTATCATTGGGATTTCGGCGGCGGGTTTGGCAGCCTTCTTTCAATTTGATAGCTTGTGGCCAATGGCGGGCGTCGCCGCCGTGTTTGGTATTGGCCAGGCGCTTGAATCAATGGTGCTGACGCCGATGTTAGTTGGCGACAAGATAGGCCTGCACCCCGTCGTTGTTATTTTTGCGATCTTGGCGGGTGGTCAGCTTTTTGGCTTTGTCGGTATTCTCCTGGCCTTGCCAGTGGCCGCTGTCATAAAAGTCATGATCAATCATCTCCACGATTACTATAAGCAAAGCGAGCTATATGAAAGTAAGCGTGGCGCCTTAGAGCTGGAAGTCGACAAGTAATGGCGAGTCCTCAGCTACCCTTGTCCCTAAAGCTTGATACCGAGGCGACCTTCGATAATTTTTATACCCCCGAACGCCATCGGCTGTTGGTCAATCAGCTTAAACAGCAAGCGAGTGGCAGTGGAGAGAAGTGGATATATCTCTGTGGTAGCGGGGGGCGAAGTCACCTGCTGCAGGCCTGTTGTCACCTGGCTGAAGCGGCGGGACGATACGCGCGCTATATTCCGCTGGCGGAGCTCATTGATTTTGATCCTGAAGCATTATTAGAGGGGGCGGAATATTTAGATCTGCTGTGTTTTGATGATTTGCAGCTCATTGCGGGACACGATAACTGGGAGCGAGCGATCTTTAATTGCTATAACAAGATGTTGACCACTGATGCCTGCTTGTTAGTTTCGTCGTCGGTCGCACATTCGCAATTGGCGCTCGAATTAGCTGATTTACAGTCGCGCCTGCAGAGTTTAAGTAGTTATAGGCTGTCTGAATTGGATGAGTCGGAGCGGATGGCCGCATTGCAATTCAAGGCTAAAATGCGTGGAATATTCGTATCTGATGCGGTTGCTGAGTTTATTTATACCCGCTGTCAGCGGGATGCCAAGAGCTTGTTTGATTTACTGAATGTCTTGGATCACTTGAGCTTAATTGAACAGCGAAAATTAACAATTCCGTTTATAAAGCAGGCAATGGACTGGTGAATTTAACTCAGGCTGTTGTTAATAGGTGTAAATCCGGCTATTTTTATCCAACGAGAGGTAAGTTACTTGAATTTAGGGTCTCTTAGCGGCTGATATTACTGCTAAAACATGTATTCAGATTGTTCAGTGAAATTACGGATAGCTTGGTAAAATTACACAAAATCAGACGTGCAAGCATAGTCGTGCGTGTTATTCTGATGGCATGACGTGCTTTCACGGCAGGGTTAAAGGAATTTTAAAAATATTTGGGGGAGAGTTATGCGTAAAGTCTTGTTAAGTGCTGCTATAGCTGCAGTGATTTGTCCTACATTGGCATCTGCTGCAGAAGAAGGAAAGTGGTATCTAAATCCTGCCATTGGGGCCATGACTTACGATGATAGTCGTAATCTTGACGATGCCGTAGCGTATATTTTTGGTGTTGAGCGCAGATTTAATAAAGACTGGGGTCTTGAAATTCGTGGTTTTTGGAGTGAGCCCCACGACCACCGCCTTGGCGGCATCGACCAAGACGTGATGGGTACTACCCTTGATGTTTTGCGTTATTTTAGCAACGACTCAAGAGTGACACCTTATGTTGCTGGTGGTCTTGGCGTCGTCGAGTCTGATTTCGATAGCGCTCGCTATGACGCGCACACCCAGATAATGGCTGGTGGCGGTCTACGTTACGCAATCGACAGTGTTTGGTCGGTACGTACAGATGCACGTTATGTGTATGGTACAGATAATGAAACTGGCGATGGCATCCTGTCTATCGGTTTAAGTTATGCCTTCGGTGGCAGTACTGCTCCAATGCCTTCACCTGCGTTCGTTGTTTTCGATTCAGATGGCGACGGTGTTGAAGATGGTATTGATCAGTGCTCAGGTACACCAGCAGGCGTGGCAGTAGACGCCAAAGGTTGTGCCTTGGATAAAGACGGTGACGGTGTTCCTAACTACCGTGACAAATGCCCAAATACTCCAGCGGGTCGTAAAGTTGACAAGTTTGGTTGTAAATTTGTGCTCAAGAGCTCAGAAAGCGTCAAGTTAGAAATTAACTTCGCTAATAACTCTGACGCTGTTCCTGTCGCTTACGCAACTGAGTTGAAAAAGGTTGCTGAGTTCATGGATAAGTTCGGTGGTATAAGCACTGTTGTTGAAGGGCACGCCGATAGCAATGGCGCGGCAACTTATAACAAGCAACTTTCTCAGCGTCGTGCTGATGCGGTTCGCAATGCATTGATCCGTGATTACGGTATTGCTGGAAATCGCTTAAGCGCAGTAGGCTATGGCGAAGAGCGTCCAATAGCTGATAACAAGACATCAGCGGGTCGCAGTGCTAACCGTCGCGTTATCGCGGTTATGCAGGCAGAAGTTCTTGAGTAAACTTTGATTCACATGTGAGTCATTAGAAAGGGGCCTTCGGGCCCCTTTTTTGTTCCTGTCTATTTATCCTTTACCACTGTATCGCGCTATCTTTTTCTCCTTCCTCGCTAAGCTGTCGCTGGATCCTAGCCCTAGTTTTCTCGCTTATTTGGCCTCTAAATGCCCGCGATCCCTATGTGGCATGGTTCTTGTAGATCAATGGTCATGGAGGCCATAAATAGGTGTATTTTCACCATTATGGTGCGCTTATTAATAGCTCATCGTTAGGTGTGTGCTCTAATTTAGTGCTCTGAGGCGGAGGGAGAATTAAATGATATTTGGCCGGAAAAATCGTAAGCCAATCACGATAGTAGATAAAAAAGTTGTCGACTGGAAATACGCGGTCTGCGGCTATTGCTCAACGGGCTGTTCCATAGAGGTCGGTATGAACGCGGTAGGTAAGCCTGTTGCGAGTAGGGGTAAGGGCAATGCTCCGGTAAATCAAGGCAAGTTATGTATAAAGGGCATTTTTGAACATGAATTAAGTGCTACTGCGGGCCGCGGTACTGAACCTCTAATGCGGCAAAAAATATATGACGATTTTCAGCCTAGCAGTTGGGATGCTGCGCTAGATAAAACAGCTGCAGAGTTTACGCGTATACAAGAAAAGTATGGTCGTGACAGCATTGCGGTGGTGTCTACAGGTCAGTTGTTAACTGAAGAGTTTTATACTTTGGGTAAGTTGGTGCGCGGTGTGATTGGCACTAACAACTACGATGGCAATACCACCTTGTGTATGGCATCTGCTGTGTCAGGGTATAAGCGCTCATTCGGCGCTGATGGCCCGCCTGGCTGCTACGACGATTTTGAAGACACACACTGCCTTATGGCGTTTGGGTCGAATCTGCCAGAGCAACATCCCATCATTTATTGGCGTCTCAAAGAGGCCCTGGAAAAGCGCAAGTTCCCTGTGATTGTGATTGACCCACGGGTAACGATGTTTGCCCAGTTTGCCGATATACATCTCCCTATCACCCCTGGAACAGACTTAGTTTTACTGAACGCCCTAGCGCACGTGATTTTGGCTGAAGGGCTGCAGGACGAAGCGTATATCGAAGCGCACTGTAACGGCTTTGATGAATTAAAGGCCACCGTCGCTAAGTATGATCCGGTGACCGCCTCGCGTATTTGTGGCATTGACGCCGATATGATTAAAAATGTCGCGCGAATCTACGCCAAGGCGCCGTCGGCGATGAGTATTTGGACCATGGGGATTAACCAGAGTACCCACGGTACCGACGGTGTTTGCGGTATTAACAATCTGAATTTAATTACCGGCAATATCGGTATTCCCGGTGGCACCAGCATGTCTATCACTGGTCAGGCGAATGCCATGGGTACCCGTGAATGGTCTTCCTGTTCCGGGCTACCTGGCTATCGCATGCTAGAGAAGCAAGAACATCGAGATGAGGTGGCAAAGTTTTGGGGGGTAGATGCCGACTTCTTCCCCGCCAAGCGTGGACTCCAGCAAACTGATATTTTCCCTGCTATTGAATCCGGCGAGATTAAGGCCTTATGGATTGTGGCAACCAATCCATTGACCTCGATGCCCAATCAGCCACGCATCAAAAAAGCCCTAGAAAAACTCGAATTTATGGTGGTTCAAGACGGCTATAAAGACTGTGAAACCGTTAACTTCGCACACGTTTATTTGCCTGGTGCCCTGTGGGGAGAAAAGGAGGGCGTGCAAACAAACACCGAGCGTCGGGTAAATTTAGTGCGCAAATTTGTTGAGCCGCCGGGACAAGCTAAACCTGATCACTGGGTCTTTACCGAATTGGCAAAGCGTTTTGAGCGCGGCCGAGCGATGACATTTCCAGAAACCACCTCAGACATATTCGACGAAATGAAGTTGCTGTCTAAGGGGGATAATCGCAATTTGGATATTTCCGGCATGAGCCATGACTTGATTGAGGCGCAGCGTGGAATTCAGTGGCCAATGCGCGAGGGAGAGGAAACAGGTAGTCCGCGACTTTACAGCGATGGGCTGTATCCCACTCCAAGCGGCAAGGCTAATTTATTGGCGATGGATTATATCGAAGACAATGAAGTACCCGATGACAGTTACCCGTTCTGGCTAAATAGCGGGCGGGTGGTTGAGCATTTTCACACCCGTACCAAGACCGGAAAAATTGGTAATTTAAATAAATTCAGTCCTACCCCGTATATGGAAATGAATCCAGATTCGGCGCGCGAACAAGGTGTGAAACACCAGAGTTATGTACGCTTAGTGTCCAAACGCGGCGACGCCATTGTGATGGTCCAGCTTACTCAGCGGGTACCCCACAATATGGTGTTTATTCCCATGCACTACCACGACTGCGTGAACCGCCTGTCGCTGGGTTTACTCGACCCCTATTCGCGGCAGCCGGCCTTCAAACAATGTGCGGTGCGCATTGAGAAAATAGATCAGAAAGAAGCCGGTCGCTTGAATATGGAGCGTCGCGCGTATTGAGTTGGGGCTGCGTTACTGGGGTCAGATCAGTATCGGCGTCAGGGAATAAGAGCGAAATAAGTCATAAAGAGCTAGTTTAGCTGATTGCTAGGCTACCCAATTAAGGGCAGTTATTATGTGGAAAGTAAGGGACGATGAACCGGCATACGCCTTTCTCAAGGAGTCGACCGCGCCGGAGGTAAACTATTACGAGGCACCAATAGACTTAATTGCTCGTACTGGCGGCGCACTGCCAGTCGACAGAGAAATGTTTATAAACGAAGAGCCTGGCGTAGGTGCAAACCCCAACCGTAATAAACAGCACGCGTTTCATTTTACCGCCGACAATTGCATTGGCTGTCATGCCTGCGAAGCGGCATGCAGCGAAAAGAACGATAACCCTGCGCACATCAGTTTTCGTTCCGTGGGTTATGTTGAGGGTGGCACATACCCAGATTTTAAACGTATGAATATTTCAATGGCCTGCAACCACTGTGATGATCCGGTGTGCTTGAAAGGCTGTCCAACTGCCGCCTATACCAAACACGCTGAGTATGGAGCGGTTCTACAAGACCCAGATACCTGCTTTGGCTGCGGCTATTGCACCTGGGTTTGTCCTTATAATGCGCCTCAGCTAGACCCCATCAAGGGGCAGGTTTCTAAGTGCAATATGTGCGTCGACCGTCTAGAGGTGAATCTCAAGCCCGCCTGTGTGTCTGCCTGCTTGGGTAATGCGCTGGATTTTGGGGTGGTTGATGATCTTCCGGACAACCGCGAGCAAGGTAAGACCAGTATTCCCGGCTTCCCGGACCCAGAAATAACTCAGCCTAATATTCGCTTCCAGCAGATTAAAAACATGCCGGATGAAGTGACACGTACCGACGGCATGTCGGTTAAATATCATAAGGGTGACGACGGTCAATACCGACCGGTGGTTGATCAGAAAAAAGGTGTGGAGAAAAAGTGGAGTTTAGCAAAGCTGAGTTCACGGGAAAATCCTTTGGTGATCTTCACATTGGTTAGCCAAATCTCACTAGGCGCATTTTTTATTGCATTCTTGGGTGTCCAATTCGGTATTCAGAGTTTCTTAGTATTACGTGACTCTGTCATGTATATCCCCCTCATGGCGATTACCGTCGGCTTGGCGGGTCTGGGCATGTTGGTGTCGGCAACACACTTGGGCAAGCCCTGGCGGTTTTACCGGGGATTTAATAATCTTCGGCACTCGCCGGTATGTCGTGAAGGCTTAGGTATGCTGCTTTATATGGTGTTTGCAGGGTTACATTTATTGCTGATGTTGCCAGCGAATGACATCTTTATAAGGTTATTGGGTGATTGGGGGCGCTTCGATGCCTTTGCCTCGGTATCCGGTTATTTGGCCCTGATCGCAGGCTCGGTCGGCCTTTACTATATGTATCGCTGCTACCGAATTCGCGCGCGGCCGTTTTGGAATCACTGGCAGACAGCGACGTCGTTTTTAGGAACAACCATAACATTGGGAAGTATATTACTTGGGCTAGTGGGTATACCGATCCTCATGGTGCTTGGTGGCGATATTAATCAGCTATTTATTATTGTTCTTGGCGGAATTGTGATCGGCAGTGTGATGGAAGGGCTTGGATTATGGCGTCATGCGATTGCCATGGACACCGCGAATAATGAAGGCAGCGTGTCGCATTACATTCAGTGCACGGTGTTTGGAAAGAGTTATGTATTGCGAAACTGCCTGATCGCCGCGAATGCCGCTGCAGCACTACTGCTGTTATTGCTTGCGCCGAGTGCAATTAGCTTGGGTCTGGCGCTAGTGGTCTGCCTGTCAGTATTGCTAACAGCCCTGATAAGCCGCACGCTCTTCTATGTTCTTGTTATTCCTACCACCATGCCTGGTGCGTTTTTCTGGAAGAATAAAGATTTTGAAGAACATGCCCGTGATATTGGTTTGGCGAATATGCCGCAAGTCGGAGTGGTCGCACACAGCCACTGAGGTTGACGGTTATAAACAGCGGTGCTTTTGACTGTGAACTCTCCCGGAGAGTGATTACCTAGAATGGCGACTTGGGGCGCATGACTTGAGACTTTTTATTTAAGAGTGACGACTTGTGACTTAAGCGTTATAGCGCCCACCCTTGCTTAATCTATTAAGCTTGCACCCCACTTAATGGGGTGCAATGGTTTTCAGCTTGACTCAGCGGGTCTGTGTGGCAGCGACGGCTTAAGCTGGTCCAATCGATAAAGCCAAAATCATACTTAATTCAGCCAGCGAGCGGCCACTTTCGCTGCGCATTTCATTGAAGGCGGCTTGTACCGCGGCGAGATCGCGCTTATTAGTGATCGTTGTTTTGTCGACAATACCCTCGGCGCACAATGCAGTGCAGACATCGCGGCTGAGTATAAAAGTGTCTTTTCCCATAAACCGTAAAAAGTATTGGCCTGAATTACCGCCCAGACGGTTGCCGTGTTTTTTAAGGTAAGTCCATAATCCAACGATATCGTCCTCTGGCCAATCTGCCAAAAAACCACCGAAACTGCCGAATTCACGCTGTATATCCAGAATGAATAGGGCGTTCTCCTGCACCGATTTCACTTTGGTTAAATTGCGCACTATGCGCGTATCAGTCGCCATATCTTCTATCTGTTCTGGCGATCTCGATGCCACCCAAATGGGAAGGAAGTTATTGAATACGGTCTCAAAACCCTCCCACTTTAGTCTGATTATTCTCCACACAAAGCCGGCTCTAAATACGCAGGCTGCCATTTCCGCTAAGTAGCGGTCATCTTTAATCGCGATCAGTGCGGCTTTGTCTAAGTTTGTCGGCAATCTTTCCTCAATCGCCATTACCGAGCCGTGTTGAATAATCGCGCGTTCTAGAAAGCGCTGGTAAAGAGATGGTGCGAGGGACGTCTTGGCGTTAGAGCGGGTCATAGTTACTGGCCGTAATTAAGGTAAGGGTTGAATTAAATGCCTAGATTATATCGCTGGGTCATGTATTGAAGGTATAACATCGGCGTATCTTGAATGTTGTACTGCCCTAGCCATCTCTATCCATTGTATATAGCTAATACAGACGGATGATAGGGCTGGCAATGCCGGCGGTTTATGATAGGCGGCTATTGAAGGGCTTTTTACGATAATTGATGACCTTTGGTTTTTGCCGCGGATCGAGCCTATCAAGGCCAAATAAGTTAGTGGGAACAAAAATAATGACAGTAGCAAAGTGGGATCATAGCGTCGATGTACTCGTCGTTGGTAGTGGTAACGGGGCTTTAACTGCTGCGCTGAGCTGCTACGAAATGGGCGTGAGTGATGTTCTCATCGTCGAGAAATCAGCCAAGATTGGCGGCACCAGCGCAACCTCTGGTGGCGGTGTATGGATACCCAATAACCGCTACGCCAAGGCAGCTGGCGCGAAAGATAGTTTTGCAGACGCTAAACAGTATTTACTCAGCACCACGCCTGCGGGGGTGGTCTCGGAAGACATGGTTGATGCCTATCTGATCAACGGTCCCAAAATGATCGATTTTCTTCATGAGCGCAGCGATGTGCGCTACGAAACCCTAGAACACTACCCAGATTACTACACCGATATTGAAGGTTCGCGAACAGGTCATCGTTCAATGGAGCCAGAGCGATTTGACTCGTCTCTGCTAGGTGATGATGTCCAACGCTTGCGGCCAAGTCATCATATGATGCGGATGTTCAGCAAAATTTATTTTACCCAAGTCGAGGCGGCCCTATTGGTTTTGCAGGGACCCGGCTGGATAAAGCTAACAATGAAATTGGTCGCCCAGTGGGCCTTTGACCTTGGTTGGTGGTTTCGTGGTAACGGCCTCAGCCGCCAAATTTGTACCGGCGCAGCGGGCGTAGCCAGACTGTGGTATTCGCTTAAAAAGCGCAATATACCGATGTGGGCAAGCTCGCCCATGCAGGAATTAATTGTAGAGGACGGCCGCGTCGTGGGGGCCGTAGTCAGCCGCAATGGCAAATCCATGCGGGTACAAGCTCGTAAAGCTGTGGTCTTGGCGGCCGGCGGGTTTGAGCGCAACCAGCAAATGCGTGAGCAATACTTGCCGGCGCCAACCAGCACTGATTGGAGTGGCGGCGTAGAGGGCAATACCGGCGACGCTATTCAGCAGGGCTTGGCCTTGGGTGCCGCAACACGCTTGATGGATGGGGCTTGGTGGTGCACCACGGTATCTGTTCCCGGTGAGCCGGCGCCCCGTTTAAGTATTATGGAAAAGTCTTATCCCGGCTCCTGTATTGTCAATTTGCGCGGTGAGCGTTTTGCCAATGAGTCGCAAAATTATATGGCCTTCCAAAAGGATTTGTATAGGCAGCATAGCGATGACGCGCCGTGCTCGCCCATGTATCAAATATTCGATGCACGCTTTCGTCGAGACTATATTGTTGGGCCGCTGATGACGGCATCCCTAAAGCCGGACTGGACTATCCCCAAAGAATGGTTCGAGACTAAATTAGTGGGTAAAGCGGCCACCGTCCGCGAGCTGGCGGAACAACTAGGTATTGACGCCGGCAACCTAGAGACCACAGTTGCTAAAATGAATGGCTATGCTAAAACCGGCAAGGACGAAGACTTTCAGCGCGGTGATTCTGCCTACGACCGTTACTACGGCGACCCGCGTTTTGAGCCCAACCCCTGTTTGGGAGCTATCGATGAGGCACCTTATTACGCCATGCGCCTAGAGGCCGGCGATTTTGGTACTCAGGGCGGTTTGGCCACCAATCCCAATGGCCAAGTGCTGAAGGAAGATGGTAGCGCAATAGACGGCTTGTATGCTGTTGGTAATTGCAGCGCCGCAGTCTTGCCGACATATCCCGGACCGGGTGCGACCTTGGGGCCAGCAATGACCTTTGCATATCAGGCAGCTAAACACATTAGCGGATATCAGGACTAAATAAATTTGAAATGTGAAACCAGCTCCTGCTGAGGTCTCGCCTTAGCGAGGGCTGGTTTTTTTGTGTATTTTTAATGTCATAAATAAACCTCCCTGTCATATAAATCCCATTTTACTGACACATAACTGTCAGTGTTTTGTCGCAATCCCTCTGTACTCTCAAGCGATTAATGTTTCGCGTTTTATACTTGGAGGAAGGATGCAAATCAAAAAGACAGCCTTAGCTTGGGGCATCGCTTTAGCGACTCCCTTGTTTCTTGTTGCTTGTGGCGGCGATGATGGCCGTGACGGTGTAGGTGGTCAGTTAGGCAGCGCCGGTGCTAATGGCGTAGACGGTGCCAATGGCGTAAACGGTAGCGATGGTTTGAACAGCTTGATTCGTCAAACCAGTCTGCAAGCGGGAAACGCGCAGTGTTTCAGCGGTGGAGTCATGGTTGAATCAGGCCGCGATACTAATGCGGATGATGCTTTGGCGGATAGCGAAGTAATGGACACTTCTTATATTTGCGCACCAACCTTATTAAACGAAGCCAAAAACTTTAACCGCATTGCGGCATTCCCCGTTTGTTTTCAAGATGATGTCAACTGCGACTCCGACGACGAAACCTCGGCCGAAATTGTCACTGCCAGCACCGATGGCATGACCTTAATTTACACCGACAGTCCCGCCGATCGCGTTGGCTTTATCGACATTGCCGATCCATCCAAACCATCGGTACTAGGGGTTTTAGGATTGTCTGGTGAGCCCACGGCGGTTGCGGTGAAAGATGAATTCGTGTTGGTTGGGGTGAATACCTCTGCAGACTTCATTAATGTATCAGGCACATTAGATGTCATTGATATCGCGAGCCGCAGCACGGTGCGCAGTATTGATGTTGGCGGTCAGCCAGATTCGGTTGCCGTCAGCCCAGATGGCAGCTACGCGGTAGTGGTTATTGAAAACGAACGCGACGAAGACCTTGGCAACGGCGCGCCACCGCAGCTACCTGCTGGTAATATTGTGATTATAAATTTAAGCGGTGCGCCATCAACGTGGACAACCCAAACGGTTGCCATTACCGGTTTGGCTGATCTATACCCCAGCGATCCAGAGCCTGAGTTTGTCGACATCAATAGCGACAATATTGCGCTAGTTTCACTGCAGGAAAACAATCATATTGTTTTAGTGAATTTAGCGGATGGCAGCATCGTCAATCACTTCAGCGCCGGTGCGGTTGATCTGACGGGTATTGATACTAATGAAGACGACATTATTTCGCAGAACCAATCATTAGATGCGGTTTTGCGTGAACCAGACGGCGTTAGCTGGTTGTCGACGGAATACTTTGTAACGGCTAACGAAGGTGATCTAGACGGCGGCAGCCGCAGCTTCAGCGTTTTTAACACCGCCGGTGACGTGGTCTATGAAGCTGGCAACAGCTTAGATCAATTAACGGCACGCTTGGGCCACTACCCAGAGGGCCGCTCTGAAAACAAAGGTAATGAGCCAGAGAATGCTGAGTTTGGCGTATTTGGTAGCGAGCGCTATTTGTTTGTAAATTCCGAGCGCGCAAGTGTGGTGTTTGTCTATGACGTTGCGGATTTCACCAAGCCCATGCTCAAGCAAGTACTCCCTGCTGGGGTTGCACCTGAGGGAGCCTTGGCGATTCCATCTCGCAATCTCTTAGTGGTGGCCAGTGAGAAGGACAGTCGCGATGATGTTATTCGCTCAACGCTGAATATCTACTACTACGGCAGTGCGCCTGCGGCTTATCCAACCGTGATTTCTGCAGATCGCCTGGATGGCTCGCCTATTTCTTGGGGCGCTATATCTGGGCTGTCAGCAGACCCAGCTAATAGCAATCTGGTATATGCGGTGGATGACAGTTTTTACCAGAAAAATCGCATCTTCACTCTTGATGTGAGTCAAGAGCCCGCAGTGATTGCCAAGGAAACACGTATCACCGACGGTAATGGTATTTTAGCAGCGCTGCCTGCTGGAGTATTACCAGCTTCTGCAATCAATGCGGATAACACCGTAAATATTGATCCAGAAGGTATCGCTAAATTAGCTGATGGCAGTGTTTGGATAGCGTCGGAAGGCTCAGGCAACGCGGTTGATGGTCCCGTGGAAAGCATGAATCTGCTGATTAAAACTAATGCGGCAGGGCTTGTGCAGCAGGCGGTAACATTGCCGCCGGCTGTTAACGCGCTGCAGCGTAAAAACGGCTTTGAAGGTGTTAGCGAGTATCAGGGCAAATTGTATGTTGCCTTTCAGCGTGCCTGGGAAGGTGAAGCCAATGTGCGTATTGGTATTTATGATATCGGCGCAGCTAGCTGGTCGTTCTTATTCTATCCCCTTGATGCGGTAGAATCGCAAAATGGCGGCTGGGTTGGCTTATCTGAAATCACGTCAATTGGTGACGGTGAGTTTTTAGTTATCGAGCGTGACAACCAGGGTGGACCAGATGCGGTGATTAAACGGTTATATAAGTTTGATACCACTAACCTAGCCGATGGCGCCATCGTAGCTAAGTCCCTGGTACGTGACGTCATGCCAGATATGTTGGCGACCGGCGGTCTGGTTACTGAGAAGATAGAAGGTATTGCGCTGATGAAAAATGGCGACGTACTGATGGTGAACGACAATGACGGTGTTGATGATAGTAATGGTGAAACTCAGTTGTTGAACTTGGGCGACATCCTTTAAATTAGTCAAGCTCGCTAGTAAAAGCCCGCGCTTGCGCGGGCTTTTTTTGTGCTTAAAAAATGTATTAAGAAGTCTCTGCTGCGGCTTTACCTGCCAGCCTACCAAAGTAAGTTACATCTCCCACCGACATGCCACTGGCGTAGCCCGCCGCGGTACGGGGAAGGCCGGCGGTTGTGCGCCCCGCTGCATATAGGCCACGTATCACCTTGCCCTCTGGGCTTAGCACCTCACCTGTGGGGCGCGTGTCTAGGCCGCCTAAGGTAAAGAAGGGATAGAATGGTCCGCGACCGAGGGTGCAGTCCAGCGCAACATAGGGCGGTTTAATGGGTCTTAACCACGCTTCATGTTTATGGAAATACGGGTCCTTGCCATTTTCGGCGTGCTTATTATAGTTTGTGACGGTGTGTTCTAAGCTGGACTCCGGCAGCGCCAATTCTTGTTCTAATTCCTCAATACTGTCGCCGGTGCCGGCAACCGTTGCGCCCAGATAGCTCAATTTTTCGTAGTCGCCGTAGCCTTCAACATCGGTGATAAAATAAACCCGAGAAGAATTTTTATGAGCCATAAGGGCGTTGTACCCAACGCGGCCGTGGTAGCAGTCTTCATTGATAAAGCGCTGAGCTTTGTCATTTACGAGGATGCCGTAGGTCAGTGATGCCGGTGGGTAATAGGGTAGGCTCACAAAACACTCATGCATATTAGTGGTGCCCGCGCCGACGCCCATGCCCATGAGGATGCCACTGCCATTGTCGCCGGGGTTGCCAATAGGAATTAAGCCGCAGTCAAAAGTCGGAGCGTATTTTTTCACCATTTCTTCATTCATGCAGAAGCCGCCAGCGCATAAAATAACGCCTTTGCGAGCCCGCACGGTTTTTTCCTGTTGATCAATTCTTACTACTACGCCTTCAATATCGCCGCTGTCATTGATAATTAGGGTAAGTGCGCGACTGTCATAATGAATATCGACTCCACGTGTCACTACCGCCTTAGTGAGAATCTTCATCAGTAGCGGGCCGCCGTTATCACCCTCTATCTCAATGTTGTGGCCACGGGGTACGGGGGTGGCATGCTCGGTAAAGGGGTAGGCTTTTTCGTTGCCGGTGAACAATAGGCAGTCGTCGGTGAGTGCCATGATGGCGCGCTCTTTGAGCTCACTCATTTTGAATGGCACGCCATGCCCAGTCAGCCAGTTGTAGTGTCCAATGCTGTTTTCACAGTAGTGGCGAATTTTTTCCTCGTCAGCCTGATTGCCAAAACAGGCTTTCAGGTAGTTGACCATATTCTCGGTTTCATCATGGTAGCCGCAGGCTTGTTGTACTGGCGTTCCGCCATTGCCGCCCATATAAATTTCAGCGCTTGATAGCGCCGTAGAGCCGCCGCTGGCGCTCGCCACCTCAAAAATAGATACCTTGCTGCCGGCGTCAGCCGCTTCGATGGCCGCAGATGCACCTGCGCCGCCAAAGCCGATAATGGCGATATCGGTCTCGATGTCCCACTGAAAGATGTCTTTACTATTGCGTGGCGCAGTGGCGGTCGTTTTTTCGGTCTGACTCATGGTGGATCCTATTATTAGGTCTTATTGAAGCGGCTGTCAGGCAACTCTTTCCATACACTGAGCGTTAACTAATGTAGCAAGCCGAGTTGTATATATAAAATTAATGCGAGTTGTTGAGATGATATGGCACCGTTCTAAATCTTATTATGGGTAATCTTATTTTAATTTATTTACCCATAGCATCCGTTAAACGGATGATGCCGTCTTTGCCTGGCCTATTTTTCGGTGACTTTGGCCCTAATGGGTGCTCACTGCGGCAGCCCCTGCAATGTTGACGGTGAGTATTAGTGCCGGCAGGCAAGGCTGGTTATAATGCCCTCCATGCAGAAATACTCTTACTTTATTTGGAGCAGAGATTCCCTATGATCATCAAGCCTCGTGTGCGCGGATTTATGTGTGTCACAACCCACCCCGTTGGCTGTGAGGCCAATGTCAGTCAGCAGATTGACTACGTAAAAGCGCACGGCGCTATCCCCAATGGTCCCAAGCGGGTATTGGTAATTGGTGCCTCCACGGGTTACGGATTGGCGTCGCGCATTACCGCCGCGTTTGGTGCGGGTGCGTCCACGCTGGGTATTTTCTTTGAAAAAGAAGGCACCGACAGAAAGCCAGCAACCGCCGGTTGGTATAATTCTGCGGCATTCCATAAATTCGCAGAAGCAGACGGTATTTATGCAAAAAGTATTAATGGCGACGCCTTCTCAGATGCGATTAAAGACAAGGCCATCGCTGAAATCAAAGCAGATCTTGGTCAGATAGACTTAGTGGTTTACAGCTTGGCCTCTCCCCGTCGTCAGCACCCTAAAACCGGTGAAGTGTTTAACTCAACACTCAAGCCTATCGGCAAAGATGTCACTCAGCGCGGCGTCAATACCGACAAAGAGACCATCGAGAACTTCACCTTAGTCGCGGCCAATGAAGACGAAATTAATAATACGGTTTCGGTCAT
This sequence comes from Zhongshania sp., assembly GCF_047636175.1. Taxonomy (GTDB): domain Bacteria; phylum Pseudomonadota; class Gammaproteobacteria; order Pseudomonadales; family Spongiibacteraceae; genus Spongiibacter. The sequence goes on from NZ_JBLIKC010000008.1 coordinate 99,237, forward strand.
GGGCGGCGAAGACTGGCAAATGTGGATAGACGCGCTCGACGACGCTGGCGTGCTAGCCGATGGCGCTAAAACCACTGCCTACACCTATTTGGGCGATAAGCTAACCTGGGATATTTATTGGCACGGTACTATTGGCGCGGCCAAAAAAGATCTCGACAAGCGGGTGATCAATATCCGCGAAAAACTTGCCCGCACCGGCGGTGATGCGCGAGTTTCGGTGCTAAAAGCGGTTGTGACTCAGGCCAGCTCGGCGATTCCTGTTATGCCGCTGTATTTAGCTTTATTGTTCCAAGCCATGAAAGCCGACGGCAGCCATGAAGGCTGTATTGAGCAGGTCTATGGCTTGTTCAAAAACAGCCTCTACGGTGATGCGCCTATTAAAGATGAGGAGGGCCGTTTACGTGCCGATGGTCTTGAAATGCGCCCCGAAATTCAGGCTGCGGTCGCCCAAATGTGGGATGAGGTAACAACCGAGAACCTGCTAGAAACCACCGACTTCGCCGGTTATAGACGTGAGTTTCTCCGCTTATTCGGCTTTGAGATTGATGGTGTAGATTACCAGGCCGATGTCGATACTATCGTTGAAATCAAAAATATGGCTTAAGCGATTCTGATTTAATAGGGTTTTACACGCGCCCGCTAAAAGGAAGCCTAGGCTTCCTTTTTTTGTGCCTGAACCTAGGCCATTACACTCGCTAATGATGATTCTCGGGCGAAATAAACGCTATGCAGTGAGTGAGCAACGATTGCCTAGAACCCACTTAAGCGCGCAGTGCGAACTGGCTTGGGGTTTAGACCAAAGATGCTAGAGATCAGAGCTGCCCATGGTAAAGGAGCACGGCAGCAATCGTGCAAAGGCCTGTAATCATTTGCGAGACCCGTCGCGCTGCGCTAGAGTATGGCGGTTTTTCACGTCGGTAAATCCATGTCTGTTACAGCCCGCCAAGAACTGCGAACTCAACTAAAATTGGCATTGCCAATTTTTGGCGGTCAGCTCGCGCAATCGGCAAATGGCTTTGTCGATACTGTCATGTCTGGCCGTGTGTCTGCGCTCGACTTGGCAGCGGTGGCCGTGGGCGCCAGTATATGGGTGCCGGTTTTTCTGTTTATGACCGGTATGTTGATGAGCGCAACCTCGGTATTGGCACGCCATGTTGGCGCCAATCAGTTAGAGCGTATTAATCCCTTGGTGCATCAGGTCATGATGGTCGCCTTGGCGATAGGCATACTGTCTGTTGTGGTGCTTTGTAATACTGCGCCACTGCTGGTTTGGATGGATGTTGATCCCGAGATAAGACCCATGGTGGTGGATTATCTCTTTGGCTTGAGCTGGGGCATGCCGGCAATCGCTATCGTATTAGCGTTGCGCAGTTATACCGAGGCTCTCAGCCACACCCGGCCTGTCCTTATTATTAGCGTGATCGGGCTGCTGGCGAATATTCCCATCAACTACGTGCTTATTTACGGCAAGCTCGGCATTCCGGCAATGGGTGGTGTGGGCTGCGGTTGGGCGACGGCTATCGTAATGTGGATTATGGCCATATTGATGCTGCTGTATGTGCACCGCCATCGCGTCTATCGCAGTGCGCGGCTAAGCTTGCGTCCCTTCCACTGGGAGCCAAAAACAATGCTTTATTTATTGAAGCTGGGCTTTCCTGTCGGTCTCACTATTTTCTTCGAAGTCAGTGTATTTTGTATTATCGCCTTGCTGATCAGCCAGTCCGGCGCTGTTATTGTTGCCGGTCATCAGATCGCGCTAAATTTCACCTCGCTGGTCTTTATGTTGCCCTTGAGCTTTGCCTTGGCAGCCACCACCCGCGTTGGTCACGCTCGCGGGCGCCAAGACGAGGCGGGACTGCGTATTGCCATTGCTACGGCCTTTAAAATCACTCTGGCTATAGGGGCACTGACGGTCACGATGCTCGTCGCAGGCCGATATTGGATCCCGTTGATATACACCGATAATGCCGAAATCATCGCCTTGGCCAGCTATTTATTATTGTTTGCGGCTTTGTATCAAGTGTCTGATGCGATTCAGGTCACTGCAAATGGGGTCTTGCGTGGGTTTGAGGACACGGCTGTCCCTATGGTGCTAACACTATTTGCTTACTGGGGGGTTGGTTTGCCAATAGGCTATACCTTGGCGACCACTGACATAATTTTGGCTGCAATGGGGCCCAGTGGTTTTTGGCTGGGCTTGTTTGCGGGTCTCAGCTCCGCGGCTCTGTTGCTGACTTGGCGCCTGCGTTGGCGATTGCTTCAGCCCCACTACTAAAAGAATAGCCGTGGCTTGTCGCCGATGGGGTGGGCTGCTTATGGGTCGCGCGCTGTTCTTTCACCGCAAAGTCAGTGCTGACCGGTGGCGAGTAGTCCGACGAGGCAGTGATAATGCGCCATTTTTCGCGCCAGCTTGGATTACTTAAAAGCTCACTGCACACTTGCGTTACTCCGGCCAAAGTGAGGCGCAGTGGGTTTAAATGCAAGTCTGGTTGACCGCTTAAACCAGCTCTTGGTGTTTTAAGGCTAAGCGAGCAATAGGTGCCAAAAATAATATCCCAAATAAATAGTGGTCCACCGCCGATATTCACTAAATTGACCGCACCACTGCGGCCGCAATGTTCTGGCTCAGAAGAGTGGTGCATATAGTGATAGACCCCGCCGCCAGAAATAAAACTCGCTAGTCGTATTAGGCGGTTGCGCGAAGCCATGCGGTATAGAGCGGTTTGGTGACCGAATATCTCAGGAATCAAAATCAGGCAATTATAGACAATGACGGCGGTGTAAAGCGGCTCGCTGCTAAACAGTTTGGTACAGGCAGCAAACACCAGATTGTAGGGTAGTACCACAAAGATAAATAAAGGCAGTGCGGTAAACACGGCCATCGTGGTGGATTGTATCAGCGCCGGGGTCATGTGATGCGGCCGATGAAACATCAGCCACAAAAAGCGCTGGGTGTGGCCTAAGCGGTGAAACCAGTAGTGAAAAAATCCGCTAATCACGGCGATAATAAACACTGCAAGTGGCGCCGGTGCGTGCACCAGCGTGGGCACGTAATCCATCACTAATTGATGGGCAACTCTGACACTATGATCCACCCAGTGCCAACCAATGGCAAAATCTAAACCGGATAGAAAGAACAAGCCGCCCAATGCTAAAAGCATTAGCGGGATCGCGAAGGTACTGAGCATATTGGTTAGAAAAAAGACCACAATCCATTTAATGGGATAGGGTTCACCTTGTTCCCGTTCGAACAGGAAATACCCGCCGAGCATGGCAAGTAGTCGAAATAATATCATGAAAATCAGCAGGGCGATAAGTCCAAGCCACAGACCGGGGTTGTTAGCATTTAAGTCGCTGAGGCTATTGAGTAAGGGCTGAAAGCTGACCTGATCGCCAAGGCCGGGGCCGAGATAGGGACCCAAGTGCAAAAGCTGTAAAAAGCCGATGCTAAAGCTAATAGCAAATATGACCACCAAGGCACTGGCAAATATTCTATAGCGCTCGCTGATGTCGGGGACTTCTGAGTTAAAGGCAAGATGCAAAAGTTTTTTCATCGGTATTGTCCGCGTGTCAGTACGTTTTACACCGTTACTATCTTGGTGAGAAAATACACTGACACAATATACCATATTTGAGCAGTAGTGGAATACTGTTGTCAATTTTGCGAACTGGCGCAACATTGCGATCAGTTGCGATGCGGCTTGCTTCTGCAGGCCTTCACTTTTACTCTGCAACTTACTGTACTCATGAGATTTTGTCTATGTTGCTTGCCGGTGTCTTAGAAACGCTTTTGCCGGGCGTACATCGTATTGTTGCCCCTAACCCCGGTGTGTTGACTGGGCCAGGCACCAATACCTATTTACTGGGAAGCACACAAATAACCGTTCTCGATCCCGGCCCTGATATGCCCGAGCACATTGCGGCAATTGAGGCTGGCATTGCGCAGCTGGGCGGCGAGCTGGTGCGTATAGTCACTACTCACACCCACCCCGATCATTCGCCGGCGACAGCTGCATTGCAGGCGCGTTATACCGTGCCGGTGATTGGGGCGGTAATCGAAGACGACGGCCATCAAGACACCAGCTTTGCGCCAACTAGCTCCCTTGCCCATGATGATTGTTTTGATGTAGATGGCAGCGTGCTGCGGGCAATACATACCCCCGGTCACGTTGGCAATCATTTTTGTTTTCTGCATGAGGCCACCGGCACGGTATTTACCGGCGATCATATTATGCAGGGGTCGACCGTGGTGATTATTCCTCCGGCAGGCGATATGGCGGACTACATCGCCTCGCTGCGCTTATTACTCGATTACCCCCTAAGTTACCTGGCACCCGGACATGGCACTTTAATTGACACACCGGTAAAGGAAGTAGAGCACTTAATCGCCCATCGCCAGTCTAGAGAAGACAAGGTACATGCGGCTTTGCTACAAGTGAAAAAAGGCGATCTCGACGACTTGGTGGCTCTTGTCTACCAAGATGTGGATGCCGCTATTCACCCCATTGCAAAATTGTCTCTTTGGGCGCATCTGCTTAAGTTAGAGAAGGAATCCCTTGCCCAGCAGAGCAATGGTCAGTGGGAGCTCGTGTCTTAGCGCATAATGTTTTTTTAAATTGCGGGGAAGTGTATTCATGCGTATCGGCGTTCCCATAGAAATTAAAGCGCAGGAATATCGCGTTGGATTAATTCCCTCCGCAGTAGCCGAGCTAGTGGCCGCCAGCCACACCGTATTCATTGAAAGCGGCGCCGGGCTGGGATCTGGCTATAGTGATGATGACTATCTAGCAGCCGGGGCACAGCTCTCCACGTCTATGGCGTCCTTATACAAAGACGCGCAGCTCATTGTGAAAGTGAAAGAGCCGCAATCAAGGGAAGTGTCCTTGCTGCGGCCTGAGCATCGTCTGTTTTGTTATTTACATCTTGCCCCCGATCCGCAATTGACCACGGATTTAATCGCCAGTGGCGCCACCTGTATTGCCTATGAAACCATCACCGACGAGCAGGGACGGCTGCCCTTATTAAAACCCATGAGTGAAATTGCCGGACGCTTAAGTGTGCAGGCGGGGGCGCATTGCTTAGAAAAAGCGCAGGGCGGATCAGGGGTGCTGCTGGGAAGCGTGTCTGGCTTGGAGCCTGGGCATGTGTTGATATTTGGCGGTGGTGTTGTCGGCAGCAATGCGGCGGATGTAGCCTTGGGCATGGGGGCTAAGGTAACGATGATTGAACCCTTTGCGGCAAGACGCGCGGCGCTGCGTGAGCAATTCAAGTCTGCGCGGTTTTCAGCGCGGGATAATAAAGACTTAGATTTACGCGCTTTATTAGCTGATATCGATATGGTCGTTGGCGCCGCCTTGGTGCCCGGTGCGGCGGCACCTAAATTACTTAGCACTCAGGATTTATCTGCCTTGGCGCCGGGCTCGGTATTAGTCGACGTGGCGGTAGATCAAGGCGGATGTTTTGAGACCACAAAGCCTACCACGCATTGCCAGCCCACTTTTATTCAAGAAGGCATCGTCCATTATTGCGTGGCTAACATTCCCAGTGCGGTCGCTAGAACCGCGAGTCAGGCCTTAAGTCAGGCGACCCTGCCATTTGTACATTTATTGGCAAAAGATGATTTAAAAAATGAATGCATGAACAATGCAAATTTAGCGGCCGGAATAAGTGTCGCCAAAGGCTTTTTAAGCTGCGCCGCCGTTGCCGGCGCGCAGCAGCGAGACTTTAGCCCTTGGCAGCAAGTCTTATAGCGACTTGGTGAGTAACGCCGGCATTACCTGTGCTCACTGGCGAAAGGACAGAGCGCTATTATCTATTTCTTAAAAAATTGATTAAATAGCTGCTTCGCAGCCTCGCCGTTTTCGCCACCTAGTTTCTCATTGAGATATTCTTGGGCCTTTTCATCTATCTTATCCTTGGCTTTTTCTTTAGCGATATCTTCAATAATTCTAAAGTCCGGCAGGCAACTTGTGGCGCCGACCTTATCGAAATCCGCTCGGCAGCGAATGGGTATATCGCGGTTTAATAAGCTGGTGTTATTAATTTTACACGCCATCGCATCTTGGTCTACCTGCGCCAAGCGGGTATTAATGACCACGTCAAAAGTGTCATCATTTAAATTAATTTTACCGTTGCCGCTCAAGGCAAGTTTACTCACGCCAGAATTAAATTTTTCAATGCGGGCAATGCCATCCTTAATTACAATTTTAGTAACCGTGTCGCTGAGGTCGCTATACAGTGGCCACGTGCTAGGGTCGAAGGTCTCCTGCTGGAATCTCGCCACCAGCTGACAAAATGCCTTTTCAATATTCATATTGTTGAGGCGCAGTTTTTGCGCACTGAGATCTATACTGCCGTCTAGATGCTTTTTCAAGCTTGCGACGCTACTGCCATTGGTACTTAAATTAAAGCTCACATCGCTTATGCCAGACAGCTCTTCAATCGCAGCAGCGTCTTTCAATACTTTGCCCAGGGGCAGCTGCGTGCTATTGCCACGCATAAGCATTCGGGCCTCCTCGGGGCGCGTGTCGAGCTGCGCATCCACCTTGAATGGACTGTCGTAAACCATGCCGCTAAGTGGGCTGATAGAACTTACGCCACCTTTCGCGATGAGCTGCAGCAGAATGTTTTTAAAGGGCAATTTATTTGCTGTTAACTCGCCGATCTGTAATTTTGCATCTACATCCAACGCGTTGATCATTTCTCTGGGTAGCGGTATTTCTGTGTCGGCTGACGCCGTAGCGGCGGGCTCAGTTTTAGTTTGTGCGGCAGCGTTGTTATCTACCGGTGGCGCAGGTGGAAGATAGTGATCGACATTAATTTTGTCGATATTCAAGGCAAGCTTAACGGCTTGGCCTTTATCGAGATTAACGCTGGCGTTACCTTTAATAGTGCTTTGGTCGAGGGTGCTTAGCAGCTCGGAAATCACAATACGTTTGTCATTGCCTGTTACTGACACCATCACACCGACTTTACTCAGTGCGCTGGGTTCCGCCATCACCGGCAGTTCAATGCCCAGCGAAGCTGCGATTTTCTTGATATTTGTTGTCGCCAAACTCAGCTTGGCTTGGTAGTCCAGCGGACTCAGCGTTGCGCTAAAATCCCCGGCTAAGTTGAGCGCTTCGCCGCCAAGGCTGGTCTTAAAGTCCAAATCCCGTGCTTTAATAACACTGAGATTTTCGTCAATACTAAAATTGGTCGATAAACTTAGGCTGCTGGCTATGGGTTTTTGGGTCGCGTTGCCATAGCTTAACTCACCGTTAATGGTCACTACGCTGGCCTCGCCACCGGGTTTAATACCGCCGTCAACGGTGAGTGAACTAATTTCTATATCACTGCCGTCTTTGCCAGCATAAGCTAGGCTGGTATCAGAAATCCTTAGCGCGGGTACTGACCAAACTAGAGCGCCGGCAATATCCACTTCGACGTCTACTTGCACTTTGGTTTTTAGCGATGCGGTGGCGAGTTCATTTTTGTGATCAATACTTAGCGCCAGTATGCCGTCGCCGATAATGAACTGATTTATAGCCTCATTGATGGTGATATTAGAATTAAATTTGACGCTGCCGCTAAGTGATTGGCTGGGGTCTTTAAATACGACCTCGGTGTCTAAATTTAGCGGAAAGGCGGTATTGTTCAGCTGGATGTTTTCGCCGCTCAGCGACAGGCTCTTTAATTCAATATATTGGCCAGTTTGTTTGTCGCTATAAGTGATTTGGCTATCGCTTAAATTCAACTTAGCAATGGCAAGCTGCAGGGCTTCGCCGCTCTCTGCTGCTTGCTCTGGCTGGCTGGCAGTGCTGTCAGTTTGCTTGCCAATCTTACTCCAGTTGCCCACGCCATTTTCATCGACCAGCAAAGATGCCTTCACGCCGCCGAGACTAATGCCTTGTATGACAATATCTTTCTGCAATAAAGGCATCAGCGCCACCGACAATTGGGCGCTATCAAAACTCATTAATTCGGCTTCATCAGGAGTGGTCATACTGGCACCGTTGATGACGATTTGAATATTGGGAAAAATCTGCCAAGACAGGTCGCCATCTAAGCGCAGGATTAGACCTTGTTCCGCCGCCAGCTTTTCAATGTCGTCTTTAAATATATTGGGATCTATCCAAAACGCGAGCGATACGCCTGCGAGTATGACAACAAGAACCACGCTGACAATCGTGATGGCGAAATATTTAATGACACGGCCCATTGGCTTCTCCACGTAAATAATGGCATTCCATTAGCGGCGATACTGTGAGGCATGCAGTTTCGCGCTTGGTCTTTTATAGCATAGTAGTTTGACAGGTTTAGGGAGCTTAGTTCGACTTAATGCGAAAACCCAGTCTGGACTGGATCTGGGAGAAAAATACCAGAGCAAGAATCGGGTGGTATTGATCGGTGGCAGGCCGCACAATTCTAGCCATTGAAATAGCGAAGCTTGGAAGGCTATGAGTACAGTGATCGCAGAGCAGCAAAACTACCAGCGGATCGCTCAGGCTATTCGCTATTTAAGTGCGAACCAGCAAAAACAGCCAAGCTTGGCCGAGCTAGCCGCTCATGTGGGGGTGAGTGAATTCCATTTGCAGCGCATTTTTACCGAATGGGTGGGGCTGTCACCCAAGCAATTCCTGCAGTTTCTAACCAAAGAGAACGCCAAGCGTTTGCTGCGCAGCAGCTCAGTGATGGAGACAGCGCTGGCCTGCGGTTTGAGCGGTAGCAGCCGCCTACACGATTTAATGATAAAGACCGAGCGCGTCACGCCCGGTGAATATCGCCGTATGGGTGTGGGTTTACAGATTCGGTACGGCAGTTGCCCGTCGCTATTTGGCAGCTGCTTTATTGCTGTAAATCATCGTGGCCTGTGTAAATTGGCCTTCTTTGACGATGCTGATGACGAGGCCAACTTACTGCTTGAACTACAGCAGGAGTGGGCAGCAGCAACGCTGATACGTGATGACAGTCGGGCGACGGCGCTCTATGAGCAGGCGTTTGGTCCAGTGTCTAAACCCCAAGGTTTATCTCAAAAGCCATCCCAAGACCCATCCCATTCTTTGGTGGTGTTGCTCAAAGGCAGTGAGTTTCAGATGCACGTTTGGGAGGCCTTGATGGCCATTCCCGTCGGCGAAGTCTGTTCCTATCAGCAGTTGGCAGAATCTATGGGCATGCCGTCGTCGGCGCGGGCAGTGGCCTCTGCAATAGCCCGCAACAATATCGCCTATCTTATTCCCTGCCATCGCGTTATTCGTGGCACGGGCGAATTTAGTGAGTACCGATGGGGTGCTGACCGCAAAAGAGCAATGCTGCTACGTGAGCATTCTATAGGTGGTTAAGGGCTTATTTTTTCGTTACGCGTAATTATTAATGCAGATTACTACGCATTTCGCTTGTTGTGTGGCCTACGAACTTCTAAACTTAGATTGATCAGCAAAAGCTGCTATTAATAAATGTGCCCACTAGGATTGCCTGTCTTATGTTACTGGAACCGTCTGCTTCATTCTCCGATATGCCCCTGACTCTGCCGCGTCTGATTGGCTGGGCGGCCCAGCAATATGGTGCCAAGGCGGCTATTCGCGAAATGGGGAGTGATATTTCCTATACCCAGTTAAACGATTTGCGTCGGCAGGCCGCCAAGGCCTTCTGCGCCATTGACGTCAAGCACGGTGACCGGGTTTCTATATGGGCGCCAAACATGGCGGAGTGGATTATTGCGGCGGCAGGGCTGCAATCCCTTGGCGCAATTTTAGTGCCCTTAAATACCCGCTTACAAGAAAGTGAAGCGGCAGATATTTTACGTCGAGCTGGTGTTAAGGTCTTGCTGACCACCGCTGAATTTGAAACCGCCGCGCCACTAGTTGATAAAGATTTACCCAATTTGATACACCGGATTTTATTGCCCTCGGTAGACCTGGCGGGAGCCGATGAAACACGAAGCTGGCAGAGTTTTCTCAATCACGGCGATCTGGTCGATGACGCCAAGTTTACTGCCATCGAACGGGCAGTTAATCCCCACGATAGTGCTGATATGCTGTTTACATCGGGCACCACCGGCAAAGCCAAAGGGGTGCTGTGTAGCCACGAACAAAATATTCGGGTCTTTCAAAGCTGGAGCGCCACAGTGGGGCTGCGCAGCGACGACAATTATTTAATTATTAATCCCTTCTTTCATTCCTTTGGATACAAGGCGGGTTGGCTGGCGGCGATTATTTGTGGCGCAACCATTTTGCCAATGGCGAAATTCGATAAACAGTCAGTGATGGAAACCATTGAGCGCGAAAAAGTCACCATGCTGCCGGGCGCGCCGTCTTTATATGAAATGCTATTGTCTGATAACAGTCGCCGCAACTACGATCTTTCCAGTCTGCGCCTCGGCGTGACCGGCGCTGCGTCTGTGCCTGTTCAGCTGGTGCGAGATATGCGCGACAAACTCGGCTTTGAAACCGTGGTTACCGCCTATGGTCTGACCGAATCCTGCGGCGTGGTGAGTATTTGCCGCCCCGATGACGAGGCCGAAATTATCGCCTCTACCTCTGGCCGCGCCATTGATGGTGTGGAGTTAAAATGTGCCGACGCCAAAACCGGCGTTGAAGTTGAGCTTGGCACCGAGGGCGAGGTGTGGGTGCGCGGTTACAATGTAATGCAGGGCTATTTCGACATGCCCGAAGCCACAGCAGAGGCCATCACCGCCGAAGGTTGGTTAAAAACCGGCGACATCGGTGTCATGGATGCAGCGGGTTATCTTAAAATTACCGACCGTTTAAAAGATATGTACATCATGAACGGCGAAAATGTCTATCCCGCCGAAATTGAAAAAGTCCTCTACGGATTGGCAGGGGTGGCTCAGGTCGCGGTTATTGGCGTGCCCAAAGCGCCGCAAGGCGAAGTAGGCATGGCCTTTGTTGTCAGCAAGGCAGGCAGCAATATTGATGAAGCCGCAGTGCGAGACTTCTGTGCCGGTCAGTTAGCGGCCTATAAAGTCCCGTTTTATGTGACATTCCTTGATGCCTTGCCGCTCAACGCCTCAGGTAAAGTTTTGAAAACCGAGCTTAAAGCCACGGCCTTAAAAACACGGTCTTAAAAAAACTGGGTGCTTAGCTTACAGCACCTCTTATTGAAATTTATTGGTGACGCCGTCGAGGCGACCCGTCTAGACGACATAGTCGGAGTATGCATGACAGATTATAGCGATGGTGATCATCTCCGCCCGGCACCGTCACAACATATGGATGAGGTTGACCACCGCATCGTGGCGCATTTGCGCCGTGATGGCCGTATGCCTTTCAAGGCCCTAGCAACCGAGCTGGGGCTAACCGAAGCCACCGTGCGCACGCGGGTGCGTCGTTTAGAAGAGGGCGATAGCCTGCGGGTGGTGGCAGTCACAGATTATGAAGCCGTTGGTTACACCATGATGGTAGCGGTGGGTATTCAGGTCGAAGGTCGGCCTGCAGATGTGGTTGCAGAAGATTTGGCAAAGTTCACTGAAGTGTTTTCGGTATGTCAGGTAGTAGGCACCCTAGACATCGAAACCCTCTCGGTTGCTCGCGACCAAGAGCATTTGTCTGAATTATTAGCGCGCCTAGGCAATGTGCCAGGGGTGAGAAAGTTAGAGCCATCCATTGCCCTAGACGTCTTAAAAAATCAGCCTAATTGGGTGCCTTTTGGCCACGATGCATAAGCTCATCAAGCATAAGCCGTCAAACATAAGCCATCAAAATAGCGTAACGAGTGTATAGGGAATAACCCAGTGGCAAAAAAACAGCTAGATGAACAAGACCGCAATATCTTAGAGGGCTTAGCCAAAGACGCGCGCATTAGTAATCGCAAAATTGCCGCCGACTTGGGCATTACCGAAGGTACGGTGCGCAGCCGCATTAAACGCATGGAAAGCGAAGGTCAGGTTCGTATTACTGCCATGACCAATATCGCACGTTTACGCAATCCAACCCTCGCCTATATATGGGTAGAAGTTGAGCGCAGCGCCCAGTGCGATGACGTTGCCCGGCAGCTCGCGGCGGTCCCAGAGATTGGTTTTGTCGGCAAAATGCTAGGCCGTTTCGATATTCTCGCCATCACCTTAGTGCAAGACAATGCCGAGCTGGCGCGGTTTCTTCACAGCAAGATTACCGGTCTGGCAGGGGTGCGCCGCACTGAATGTTCACTGGGTGTCAATTTTGTGAAGCACGACTACCGCATGAGTCGTATTGTTGATGGGTAACTGCTACCTTTAAAAAATATAATAATTAGCCTGCAAAGAGACCAGCTATGAGCCCATTAACATTGCGTGGCATCGCCAAAATCATCGTTTTGGCAATCAGTGTTTTGCTTGTGTCCAGCTGCGGTGGCAGCAGTGGATCTAGCACCAGAACTAATACTGAAGTCGCTTCGCCCGATGGCGATCTATTAGAGACCGGCTTGCAAGGGCAGGTGCCCTTGGCAGATCAATTGAGTGGTCGCGCCGCGCAGGGCTATCGCAAAGGTCTACGGCTGGTCGGTGAAAACACCATCTTAGATCGCGGCGCTAATTTCTCCATGGCCTGGCTTGATGACTGTGCTTATGTCACCACCACCTCGCCAGGACAAATTTTTGGGCCGGCCTCGTCGCCCTATATCGATCCCCAGTTCAGCGCCCTTAATGGCATGGCGGTCATAGACGCTTCCGACCCCAAGAACCCAAAGCTAATTGATATTTTGCAAAGCCCGGCCATGATCGCCCCGCATGAATCCATACAAGCTAACCAAGCGCGACATATTATTGTGGCCACGCGCGGCGGCGGCACCGCATTAGACGTTTACGACGCCACAGATTGCCGCAAACCGGTATTAACCGCATCAGTAAATATTGGTCTTGGTATCACTTTACCGCCGCTTCCAGATCTGCCCGGTGGCATTGGCAGTATTGATCAGGGTTTGGCTTTTATGGGCCACGCCATGTGCATAACCAATGATGGTTTAACGGCCTACGCCACCAGTTCGGCGCAGAGCAATGCCGTTATTGATTTAACCGACTTAGAAGACCCCAAATTAATTCAGCTGTATTCGCCGGCTTCCCACGACTGTGGTTTAAATCCTGAAGGCACTCGGCTATATCAAGCTAATTTTGGTTTTGTATCGCTGGGTTTGGGGCTGCCCAATGGGCCTGCAGTGGGACAAAACGGTTTGATGATTTTAGATGTCAGCGGCTTTCAAGATCGCAGCACGCCGCCATCACCCCTGCTTTTTGGCACTCAGCCCCCGCTGGTCGGGTTTCTAGGGTGGACCAATATTCTCGATGGCGAGGCACCAACAGCGGGTTCCCATACCGCGCGGTGGTTTAAAAATGGCGGGCGCAGCTATGTTTATTCCAGCGATGAATGGCCAACGGCGGGAGTCTGTCCCTGGGCGCACAGCCGAATTATAGATATTACCGACGATACCAATCCGGTAAAAGTGTCCGATATTATTCTCGATGTGAATAAATTGGAAAACTGTGCAGAGACCGAAATTGATATCGCCAATTACTCTGCTCACTACGTCGGCTTTGACGACGTCAATAACGCCACAACGCTATTTATGAGCTACTACACCGGCGGCTTGCGAGTGTGGGATATTCGCGATCCGGCCAATCCCTTCGAGATCGCCTATTGGCATCCTGCGCCAAACCCAAATACCCCCACCGTGTTTTTGTCGGAAGGCTTCGGCAGTTCTGGCGACCGCTGGGACGCAGTGGCCACTTACATTCGCTATCGTCCAGAAACCGGCCATATATGGTTGGCGGCTTACAGCGCGGGTTTTCAAATTTTAGAATTTACCGACAGTGCCGGACCATCAGCGCCTAAACCCACGGGGCCTTAAGGGCAACAATCAGAGTCGCTCATGCTGTCTAAGCGCGCTATAAAAAAGCCGGCACGCAAAGCGTATTTGCCTTGGCTGCTGGGCATGGGTTTGGCCGCTTTTGCACTGCCGAGCTGGTCGCATTCCTTTGGCACGCTTTATACCTTGCCGGTGCCTTTTTGGTTATACGCCTGGGGCTGCTCTGCGGCCTTGCTGCTTTCATTTTTACTGGTCGCTTGGCTCGCACAGCAGCCTAGTTCTAGTCAGAGTGTCTCGTCACTTGCGCAACGCAATCACGGCAAGCGGCTCTTGGTATTGCCTGCGGTCTTAATCTCAGTATTGCGAGTCCTCAGTTTAAGCGCGTTGCTGCTGTGTATTGCCACCGGCTTGTGGGGCACCGCTAATGCTTATTTAAATTTCAGCATGACCTTTTTCTGGATCATATTTGTCCTAGGTTTTGCGTATTTCAGTGCCTTAGTGGGTGATCTTTATCCCCTTATAAACCCTTGGCACATGCTAGTGCGCGGCGTGGCGCGGGTTTTTAAAATTGATTTCTCGGGGCGCATTAACTACCCGCAAACTCTGGGCTATTGGCCGGCCCTATTGCTGTATATGGCGTTTATCTGGCTTGAACTGTTTGGCGACGGTGGCCCTAAAGAACTTGCCTACGCCCTAATGGCCTATGGAGTGTTCAATGTATTGGCGGCGTGGTTGCTGGGCAGTGAGGTGTGGTTTAAGCAAGGCGAATTTTTTGGGGTTTTATTCGCGCTGATATCCAAAATGGCAGCCGTCTCAATTCAGCCCCGTGGCGAACACGGTCAATATTCTCATTTGGTATTGCGACCGCCGTTTTCAGGCTTACAACGCGGCCGTGCATCTTCCCTGAGCGAGTTGCTGTTTGTGCTCTTTCTGCTGTCATCAACGGCATTTGATGGCCTGCACCAGACCAATATATGGGCAAGCTTCTTCTGGCAGGATATCGCCGGAATATACCGTGAATACACCAGCCAAAATATTGTTCAGGCCTACCCAGTATTAAAAACCATGCACGCGGTGTTTGAAGCCGGCGCACTATTTTTGTCGCCAGTATTTTATCTTGCCGTATTCTTTATCTTTCTGGCACTGGTGCGGCGGCTAACAAAATTCCAAGGTTCGCTGCAAACCTTGGCCCTGCAGTTTAGCTATTCACTGCTGCCCATTGCCTTGGTTTACCACATTACCCATTACTACACGCTAATCAGTAGTCAGGGAGTGATGATCTTTCGGCTGGTTTCAGATCCCTTTGGGCTGGGCTGGAATCTCTTCAACACCGCGCATTGGCGGCCGAATTCGGTCACCCCCAATATGGACTGGGTTTGGCATACCCAAGTGGGGCTAATCCTTTTTGGTCATGTGGTGAGCGTGTATTTGGCGCATAAAGAGGCGCAAGCGCTGTTTACCCAGCGTCGACAGGCGACCCTGAGTCAATTGCCGATGCTAGTGTTAATGATCCTCTTTACCTGCTTTGGCCTTTGGATATTGGCGCAGCCGGTTACGGCGACGCGATTGTAGTGAGCGTTTGCCTTCGTTGGTTCACCGGAAATTTCGTTAAGAATTTGAATCATATATTGGCTAAAAAAAGTAAATATAGACTGTGTTCCCGCCCATTGAAATGGATTGAACAGGAGCGCCATTCCCATTAACACCTAAATGGCTCACTTAACTCATTGAAACTTATAAAAAACGCGATATGATCAAGGGAAGGAATGTTTGGCGGAAATAAAGGGAATTAGTCTTCGTTTGACCGGCACTCGCTAATAGCGGTGTCGCCATCTCATTGAATCCCCTATAATTTTTCAATCACCGTAAAAGCCAGTTCCGTGATAAGGGGGCCAAAGTGATATATGGCCTGGGTCGTTATAATAAACTGTTAGGCAGTTCAACAATCATGGGATTTTGAGAATGAAAGCAGAGTATATTCCACCACAATATGCCGAGGGTGCATTTAATTGTCCAAATTGCCATGTATATGCCAAGCAGTCTTGGTTTTATATGGCGGGCGCTGCTCACAAAGATGGTTATGGTTCAATGTACCAAAACAAACAGTTTCTAGTCTCGAACTGCGAAAAGTGTGATTTTCCAACCATATGGCTAGGCGAAAAAATAATCTTCCCCATTCACTCAGCATCAGAGCCGCCAAACTCAGATTTACCTGATGATATTAAGCTCGATTATGAGGAAGCCAGAACAATCGCAAATCTATCTCCTAGAGGCGCAGCGGCCTTACTAAGGCTCGCAATACAAAAGCTATGTGCACACCTCGGTCAGCCGGGAAAGAATATCAACGCTGATATAAAGACACTTGTAGCCAACGGACTGCCACCAAAAGTACAGGAGGCGCTAGACAGTGTACGGGTCATTGGAAATGACGCCGTTCATCCTGGTGCCATCGATCTTAAAGATGACATGGTTACCGTAAATAAACTTTTTAAGCTGGTTAATTTTATAACTAATAAAATGATCACAGAACCAAAAGAAATCGACGAGCTTTACGGTAGTCTCCCACAAGAAAAAATAGACGGTATAAATCAGAGAGACGGCACTAAAGAAAATGCCTAACAAAGCCAGCCAGAGGGACCAAAAAACCGCCGCTTCGCTCTGGTTTTTCGGCCCCTGCTGGCGGCGTTATGGTCGCTACCAAATGAACGAGAAATTGAACCATCTAAAGTGGGTGCTTGTGGATCAAATAGTAGATTTGACTATAGCGACTACCGCAATCAGAGACCATATTGACGCACCAAATTTTCAACCCGAAAGTCAGAAATCAATTGCCTATTTTAGAATGTGCAGCAATTCATTAATCGTTTCGTTATCAAAACTATGGGAAGCACTTGATCATTACGGTAAGGAAATCAACGAATTCCCAGAAGAATTAAAAATTAATTGCCGGGCATTAAAATCAGAAATTGAGCGAAAAAAAATCTATCAATTTCGCAGCAAGTACGCGGCGCACATTATTGATAAAGACACAAAAAAACCAATCAGTCTTGTGGAGGGTGAGAAAAGGTACTCCTCAATTGTCGGTGAAAACATTGGAGACCTAATCAATTTTTGCGACTGGATAATCCCTGAAAACTACAATAAAAATCCTAAATCCGTAATGAATACAGTTGAAAGAACAAGGGATTATTGTTTAAGTATTGTCGGCTCCTCAGCTGAGCGCCCATAACAAGGCGCTGAAATCGCTCATTTAATTCGCTGGGACGGCGTGCGGCCGCCCTTTAGCTTAATCGTTAAGTGTAGAAGCACATGGATGAGAACAAAATTCTATTTCTAGCCATCATCGGCAGCATTATTGTTTATGCGCTGGTGCTCGCTTACAAAATAAGAAATATACGCTGCCCAAAGTGTGGCGAGCGAATGGTTCTGCACAGCCTGCAAGACCCGATGGGAGTTAACGTATCCAAGAAAGTTACATTCTCTCTTTACCAAGGCCCAAGAAAATACAAAGAGGCGTGGATCTGCGAGTCATGCAGCCATCAAATACAAAAACAGTATTGGGGTAGCTAATGGTACATCGTGCCACAACTACACTTAACAAGACGGTCCACGCACGCCAGCAAGCTGGCTGGACAGCTTTAAGCGTGGCTTCGCCACAAAGCTGCCCGTTACCTTGGCGTTAGGTAACAAAGATGGGAGCGGAAATATTGGCTATCTCGTTTTTTACAACTCCATTGATATTTTTGATCAGTGTGGGTTTGTTGTTTAAACGTAAGTTTCTAAATCCAAAGGCTATTATTCTGTTAGCTCTGAATACTCTTTTTATCAGTTATTTTCTTATCACTGGTCTCATCGATGGTTATATACTTCAAGCGTTTTTAATTGGTGGCTTCTTACTTATATCATTTCAAGTTCTAGGGGGGCTAGCAGCATTGCTATTTAGTGGTAAGTTAGGTGAAAAACTAGGTAGTGTCAGCAATGTTACCTAACAAAACAATCAACAACATTCGCTTCGCTCATTGGGAAAAAACCTCGCTGTCGCTCAGTTTTTCCCGTTATTGTAAGCGTTATGTGTCCAAATAAACCGTCGAAGCAGTCAGCCAGAATAAGGAAATATCTATGAGACTTATTAAAGCAAGGGTAGAAAATTATCGCAGCATTATGGATTCTGGCGAGTTTGACATCGAGCGATTAAAAACAATCCTTGTTGGCCCGAATGAGGCAGGTAAAACTGTATTACTTAGAGCGCTTCAACAGTTGAATAAACCAGAAGACATTGAGGGGTTTGATGCTCTTAGAGACTATCCAAGGTCTAAATATAATGAAATCACCACAGGTCAGGTAGATCCGGGTAAAGTTAAAGTGGTTACAGGCTGCTTTGAATTAGAGAATAGTGATAAAGCACTAGTTCCCTCTGAGTATCATGAATGTCAATATCAATTGACTCGGATGCTAAACAACACGGCATCCCATACATTAATTAACGCACCCCACAAGAAAAAACTAAGTGATATTAGCAAGAGCCTAGCTAGAATGGCTGCGCATATGGACAAGCAGCACGCGAAATCATCAGACTCGGAACCCGACTTCAACCCCTCAAAAAAACTTAGCGAGGTTATGTCTAGTTGGTCTGACGGTAGTTACATTTCTGACGAGATGGCAAACTTATTAAAAATATGGCTCGACAAGTTTTATGAGTTTGTCGAGGAGGATAATGAGCAAGAAGAAAAAAGACATGAAGATCTCCTTGAAATAATCAAATTTAATAAAAGCTGGGGCGACGTGTTATCAGCTCTCCATAAAAGCGTGCCCGTATTTATTCTTTTTAATAATTATTTTAATGTAAAACCGTCAATCCATTTGGAACATTTAGCACAAAGGGTTGATGGGGACCTCTTAGATGACAAATATTATGATTATGGTAATTTGTGTTTATTGAAATTGCTCGGGTTCACTCCCAGAGAGCTGGCCACTCTAGGCGCAACACCGAGTCCAAATATAAATGATCCAGTCGCTCTTAAATCTTATCGAGACAAACTTGATACGAGGTCATATCAGCTTAATGCGGCAAGTGTAAGATTAACTAAAGAGATTAGATCTGTATGGATGCCAAATCCAGAGAGACCTGAAGCAGACAAGCTAAAAGTCACCGCTGATGGGCAATATCTAAAAGTAGTAGTTGAGGATGACCTTGGCGTTGACGTAGAACTAGATCAAAGGTCAGAAGGATTTCAATGGCTTGTATCTTTTTTTGTTGTGTTTTTCTCTGAAGCTATGGATAAACACAAAAATGCGATTTTGTTACTAGATGAGCCTGGGATGAGTTTACATGCGCTCAAACAGCGGGACTTTAGAGAAACGATATCTCGTCTTGCTGAGGGCAATCAAACGCTGTTTTCAACTCATTCCCCTTTTCTTGTTGGTCCCGATGAACTCGATATTGTTCGTGTTGTAGAAATGAAGAGCAGAGAACAGGGGACAGTTGTTCACACCACGTTATCTTCCGAGGATCCCGCTGGAATGCTGCCTCTTCAAGAAGCGCTAGGTTACGATCTCGCCAGCAGTTTATTTTCACAGCAAAGAAACTTGATTCTAGAGGGAATAACTGACTATTGGTATATCGAAGCAACCGCTGAACTATTAAAAGAGTCTGGCAAAATAGCGATAAACGATAAGATTGCACTCGTATTTGCGAATACAGCGGGGAAAGTTGTCTACTATGCAACGATCCTACATGCCCATAAACTGAAAGTAGCTGCCTTGTTAGATTCCGACAACGCTGGTGATCAAGCAGCGCAACAGGAAAATCTTGTACATGCCTTAGGTAACAAAAATATCCTGAGGACGAAAGATTATTGTGATGTTGGTAAGGCAGAGATAGAGGATTTGTTGAGGAGTACATTGGTAAGCATCGTTAAGTCTGAATACGGAGTTGATTTATTAGAGAAATCAGAGCAGCAGGCAGAAAGGCCAATTGTAGAGCTTTTCTCAAAAGAGGTTGATGGCTTTTCTAAATATAAATTGGCGAAGGCATATATACGTTGGACGAGAAATCACACACTAAAGGATCTTAATGCCAGTGAAATTATCCAGTGGGAAAAACTTATTGAAGCCATTAATAAGTCTTTAAAGTAACACTCCCAATGAAAAAACATAACAAAAACAGTCAAGGCGACGCCAAAAAACGGCGCGCCTTGCTGTTGGCGTTAGGCGCTATCAAGTCCTATCCATGTATTAAACTAAGGAAATTTATGAAACTACTAGATAATAAAGTTGCTATCGTTACAGGATCGTCGCGAGGAATAGGCGCTCAGATAGCAATAACACTAGCGGAGGCTGGAGCAAGGGTAGTTGTTAATTACTCTAGCAACCAAACACTAGCTGATAAAGTTGTCTCTGATATTAAAGCTAATGGTGGAAATGCCATTGCTATAAAGGCGGACATCAGTAATCCAGACGAAGTTAAGTTGATGTTTGATTCGGCGATTAGCCAGTTCGGGAAAATTGACATCCTTATTAATAATGCTGGCTCTATTTTGTATAAAACAATTCAAGATACAACGGATGATGATTTTGATCAGATATTTTCTGTTAATGTGAAAGGTACTTTTAATACACTTCGTGAGGCAGCTTCACGGCTTGAGAATGACGGACGTATTATTAATTTTTCCAGCTCTACGACCCGCCTAATGCTACCAACGTATGGAGCATATTGTGCGACAAAGGGGGCTGTAGAGCAGCTCACAAGAGTTTTTTCAAAAGAGGTTGGTGCGCGAAATATTACGGTCAACTCAATTTCACCAGGCCCAACCAATACTGAACTTTTTACTGAGGGTAAAAGTCAAGAAGTTATAAATCGACTTGCGGGAATGGCTGCACTTGGCCGTATTGGCGAACCGATAGATATTGCCCGTATAGTGTTATTCCTTGTTGGTGAGGAGGCATCATGGATAACAGGACAAAATATTGGTGCAAACGGAGGGTTCGCCTAACAGTATTGTGGATTAAAATGGTCAACCGGACAGTTGATCTTTCCCCCTTCTTGCGGCGTTAAAATCTCGGGAGAGCGACATGATTGAGTGGGGGTCTGTAAGCTCCAGAGCCATAAGAAAAATTGGATATGATGCTACCCGTTCCAGAATGTTTATCGATTTTGAAGATAGCCATCCTATTTACACGCTCTGTGGCGTTGCAGAATCAGTATTACGGGATTTTATAAATTCTGGCTCTGTCGGGCGCTACTACCACCAGTATATTAAGTATCGGTATCAGTGCTGAGTTGCCCATTTTGAAGGCAATGCTCAGGTTAGTGTATTCAGTGTGTGGCTTCGCTATGCCGATTAAAGGTCAGGAAGATATATGAACCATATAATGGAGATTGATCTCAGCAAACGGCTTGAGATAAAAATTAATAACAAAGATCCTGTCGGTCTGGAAGATCTATTTCTCTCTTCGCTGGCATTCAACCATCAGTTTCAAAAGTTTGTTGAGTCTGAGCTACTTTATGGTTAATGGCGTGGCAAAAGAAGCGCGGGTATATTGAATACACATTTGCACCGCATGGCGATTAACTTTAGCTTAGCGGTCGCCGGCAGGAAATGCCTATTTTTGGAGTCATTATGGAAAACGCCCCACAGGGTTCAGAGCAGCCGCTTGAGTACGCCGGATTTTGGGTTCGAGTATTTGCATCAATCATAGATACCTTCCTCTTTGGCCTGTTAATACTGCCTATTATTGCCCTAACTATGGGCGATGCGCAGTGGTCATCGGTAGAGGGCGAGGGCATGCATATGTCCACCATGTCATTCCAGACCATGCAGGTGCCGGGTGGTATGAATATGGTGTTGAATTATATTTTACCGGCCATTGTGGTGCTGCTGTTTTGGGTCTACAAATCGGCGACTCCCGGTAAGTTAATACTCAAGCTGCGCATTGTAGATGCCAAAACTGGAGAGAAACCCTCAACGGCGCAGTGGTTGCTGCGCTATCTTGGTTACTACCTTTCAGCGGTGGTCTTTATGTTGGGCTTTATCTGGGTAGGCTTCGACCGCCGCAAGCAGGGCTGGCACGACAAGATTGCAAGAACAGTGGTGATTAGTGATAAAGGTAAAGAACCGGTGCGCTTTGGTGATTGATATTGGCTTGGCCTAGCACACTGGGGCCAAAAGATGGGGCGGGTGCGTACAAACCCACTGTTGATTAGTATCGCTGCGGGCGCGGGCATTGATGCATTTGAAAATTATAACGCCCGCTCTTGCGTATTAGTTAGCCAATAGATTCAAGAAAGGGCCTACGGTGCAGGCTTAGCCTAAGCATTCGCCGCCTCAGATCTTTATGTTCTTAATCTAAGCTCGCTTCCACGACGTAATAACCACTTTGGGTTTTAAGGGCTTAGCTATGGAATTGCTAAAAGCAGATGAATCACGCGTCATCGAGATGGCTTGGGAAGATAGAACCCCCTTTGAGGCTATTGAAGCAGAATATGGTTTAAACGAGCAGCAAGTGATTACGTTTATGAGGCGAAGCCTGAAACTATCTAGCTTTAAGCTTTGGCGCAAAAGAATGCATGGCCGTCAAACAAAGCATGGCAGTCTTCGAGATCCTGCCGTTTCAAGAGGATATTGCTCAACTCAGTATAAGCATCGCTAGCGTTAAAAAGCGGCGATCTATTCAGCGTTCGAAGAAGCTGGGCAGTCGAGCTTGATTTTTGAAGCATCTTTGGCAAGGTAAAAATTGTTTCAGTTGACCTAAAGATTGCTATTCATTCGTCGATTGGCGCAGTTGTAATGCCTCAATCGGGCTGACTGTCTATTTGAGTGCTCGCGCCCGAGCGGCGGCATTTTTGGGAGCAATAGAGCACTTCATCCCATACTTTGGCCCATTTTTTACGCCACACAAACGGCCGAGCGCAGGTCACACAAATCTTCGTCGGCAAGTTTGATTTTTTAACCATTTTCATTTGTAAAATTCTCGTTGACTGTCGATCTCATGCCTGGATTTTAGCCAGGCTCGATAGCTGCCTGTTTTGAGAGGGTTGCCCATCAATCGTTTCACTGGCTTTTCGCGCAATCAATAAAACTGCTCAATATTGGTAAAAGATGCGCGATCCGACAGCGCCACTGCTTTCACAGCGTCTTTATGATTACAAATTAAATTTGTAATCGGCTTTCACGGCCTGCTCAACAACCATTTCGGTAGCCTTCGCGGCGATCTTGCCCCCTTTCTTACTGTTACCCGCAATCTCCTTACCAAAGGACACATGAAAGGGTTCTGGCCACGCCTCAGGATGCCAAGCCTGACTGCGCTTAAAGGCTTTTGCACAATGAAAAAAGCACTGCTCGATTGTGACCTGAATCAGCAGCAGTGCCGGTTTGCCATTCGCCTTGAGCGTCTGGCTCAGCGCGTCGTCTGTGAACAGTTCGGCGCTACCGTTTATTCTAAGGGTTTCTTCCGTGCCGGGGATGAGGAAGATCAATCCAATTTGGCCGGTTTGCAAAATATTGCTATGACCGTGCAGCAATTTATTGCCGGGCCTGTCGGGGATAATCAATGTGTGTTGGTCGACGATGTTTATCAAGCCCGGCGCATCACCTTTTGGTGAAACAGTGGCGCCACCCTCGCTTCCATAACTAGCAATAAAGAACAAAGGCGAGCGATTAATAAAATCTTGCGCGCGATCATTTAAGTGGTCGTAAATTTTTTGTTGAGTCATCGCATGAGGCTTGCCCAGCAAGGCTCGCAGCTCTTCTTCGCTTGTTATTTTTTTCATGGTCATTCACCAAAATAATGTTGGCCGTCCACATAAAAAGGACTGACCGTGAGCTTCGTATGCGGAACTATACGACTTTTTTTAACCGCTCGCACACATGAGGTGGAGCATATCATCATCACGGAGCTAGGCGAGCACAGCGTATTAATGGAACCGCAAAGCTGGGCAGAGATATTTGATCTGCCGGCGTTCATTCGCCCTGACGCCCAGTTTTTATGTGATCATGCAGAATGTGAAAGCTGGAGCGCTGGACGCGAAAGCCTGCGCATGGAATGTTCCTACCGCCATATGCGCAAAAAATATTTTGTGCTGATGGCTGGCGATCAGTTGGCTGGCGGTCAGCGGAATGTCGACAGCGACAACAGAAAACCATCCCAGCCCAGTTTTGAAGTCTCAGACACCTTCCACAAAGCGCGAGATGTCTTGAGCCAAGACGTGCCACGGTTGCTTGAAACCCAATTCTTAAGTCATATGGGCGATACTAGCCAGTTTTATTTTGCGGTAATCGTAATAGCTTGGCCAAAAATCATAGGGTAAGGATGATGTATAATTTCTATGATCTGATCACAGACGACAAAAAAACAGGCCATTCATGACCACAGCATTAAGTCTTCTTCTGGCTTAGATGCAAACACCAATACCGGGTAAATCTGAGATGACGCACGCAATCCCCAAAGCACCACTGATCCTTGGCCTGTCCGGACTGATCCCGTTCATCTGGGGAGCGCTGAGCCATGCGAGCCCCGATGTCATGACATGGGGCGCAAGTTGGGTCGGGGCTGGCCTGCTTGGAGCTGCGGTGCAAACCATCTACGGCGCGGTCATCCTCAGCTTTATGTCTGGAGTGCTGTGGGGCTTTGCGACTAAGGCCCAAGGCGTCACAGCTACCGCATGTTATGTGATGTCTGTGCTGCCCGCCCTCTGGGTCTTCTATGTGATGTCCAGCGGGGTTGACCCCAAAATATCTTATCTTATGGCTGGGTTTGCAGGCCTGTTTATTTTGGACGCGATATTTTACCAACTTGGCTTAACGCCAAGATGGTGGCTCCACCTGAGGGGATTGTTAACGACTATTGTTTTATTGTGCCTATCCGTAAGCTAGCCGACATATAACGCAAGACTAGGACGCCTATGAAGGCATTCCCTATATTTCTGGCCAGCATCAATAGCTTTTGAAATTGCCTCTGGCGTGGATTTTCCACCGCGTTTAGTAAGTTTCACCCGCAAGGGTAATTTAGCGCCACAAAGCACCTCGACACTCGTTGATAGAAAAAGTGTTTCCACAGACTCAATCCCTGAGTTCAGATATATTTGAGGCGATGACGGTTTTGCGAGAGTGGAAATTGGCGGCGGATCAAACGTCACCGGCAATTCGATACTTTATTAACACAGAGGACGGCGTACAGTTTATTAACTCGCACTTTTCGCGTTGACGGTGGCCACTACTTCGGACTAGTGAATACCTGCTTTGAATTATCCGCCCCGATTCATGAAATTTGGATAAAGGATATCTTTAGGCTTACTCCAAACTCCGCTGTCGTCACGGTTAATTAAAGATCGGTCAGCTTAAAAATCTTTATTTAAATGGCTCTGCTGCGCCACCATCGTAATCGCCAAGTGGATTCGCTCAGCTTGAGTTTTATTGTTGAAGAACCCCTCTGCGTCCAAGCCCCTATAAAAGCAATAGTGCTGATGTATAAGAACAGTCCTGAGGGCGGACGGGGAATGGGGGGTTATATACCGTCGTCGGCTGAACCCTGCTTGAGCTTAAGACCCACCAATGAGATTTCCCCATTCTTGATTTCCTTAACGATAAGTTTGAGTTTGGGGAATGTCAGGGCGTCGCCGACGACGGGCCGGCCATTAAACTTTTGCGTAATGTGCTCGCCTACCGTGAGGTGTTTTATGTCGTCTGGGACATCAAAGCCATAAAGGACAGCAAGATCGCCCAATGCACCGCTGGCGCGAATCGAAAAGTCACCGAAGTAGCGTGACGAGAGTTCTGATGATAGCCGTGAAATAGACGGTGAAAATATCTCAGCCAATTTCTCAGCGATGCCGGTGGTGGCAATGATGACGACTTGATCGTTCTCTTCTAAGGTGTTGTTCTCATTCGAGCTAAGCGGTATTTCGTCGCGGATAAGCGCCACTAAGTGTGTGCTGTCAGGTAAGGCGAGCGTCGCAAGGGATTTCCCTATCACGCTGCTACCGGCTACCACCTGATAGACCACCAGGTCTTTATGAGGGTTGCTGGGTAAGTGGGTGCTTCTAAACCCCGCCAGCTTTAGCGCCACTGGCAAGTCTACTTTTAACCAGCGGGCCATTGGTGCGATTGTCCAGCCTTGGATAACGAGCGAGGTGAGAACAACGAAAAACACCAGCTCAAAGAATATGTGGGCATTCTCTAAGCCCGCGAGCGAGGGGAATAGCGCGAGGATGATGGGTACTGCGCCACGCAGACCGCACCAGCTTACGAAGACTTGATCTCGCCAGGGAAACCGAAACGGGGTTAGGGCCAGTGCAACCGCGATGGGTCTTGCGACGAAGATCAACACGCCGGCGACAATGAGTGCGGGGATGATGATTGGCGGTAGCAGGCTGGGCTTGACCAATAGCCCCAGCATTAAAAACATACCAATCTGACTCAACCAGGCGATGCCGTCGTGAAAGCGTCGAATGTCGTTCATATACAAGAACGATGTGGTGCCGGTCATGACGCCAGCGATGTAGACCGCGAGGAAGCCGCTGCCACCAATAAAGCTAGTGCCGCCAAACAGCGTGAGGGCGGCGGCAAAGACCATTAGCGGATACAGCGAGACGGGCAGTGTTACTTTTTTGAGTGCGGCGGGAATAATGTAGCCGCCGAGCAGACCCAAAATGAGACCTAGGCCCATTTGCTGGATTAGCTCTGCGAACAGTAGCCAACCGTTTAACCCTTTGGGGCTGCTGAGTGCTTCAACTAGCGCAATGGTGAGGAAGATGGCCATGGGGTCGTTGGAGCCAGATTCTATTTCTAGGGTGGCACCGGTGCGATCTTTTAAATTCAGGCCGGCATTTTTGATTAGACCAAAAACTGCAGCGGCGTCGGTAGAGCCTACAATCGCGCCAATTAGCAAACCTTCTTGCCATGGTAAATCGAGAATGTAGCTCGCTGCGGCCCCGGTGATTCCAGCTGTGATGAGTACACCCACGGTCGCTAAAGATAGTGCTGGGCGCAAGCTCCGGCGAAAGGTATCCATGCGCGCGCCAAGGCCGCCATCAAATATGATAATGGCGAGTGCTAGGTTGCCAATTAGGAAGGCGGTGTTGATATCGTCAAATTGAATACCACCGATACCGTCCTCACCTGCCAGCATGCCGAGTAGCAGAAAGATCAGTAATAGGGGGGCACCTAGGCGGCGCGACACGATGCTGGCAAACACTGCAAAGAGAAACAGGACGGCACCGATAAAAACAAATTGGTATGTTTGCTCAATCATCTTTGTGCGAAGTGCTCGTTTGTGGGTTTGAATATGAAGTTGAGTGTCAGTGCGGATATGGCAAGCGAATACGTGATGCTGTGTAATCTAAGACTATGCTTAGGAGTATATCCCATTAAAGGCGTTTTCAGCATTTTCCCGCGACTGCGCCAGGGCCTAAGTGCATTCCCCAAAAAAACATCAAAAGTCCCTTAATACTGCCGATTTGGACAAAGTGGCGGCTAGCCGTAGGCCTGCGCGTCTATTGGGGAGAATATCCTAATCCAAACGGCTTAATGCGTAGTGCTGGGTATCGATAATTAATGTTTTGCATAATATATTGATGTTATATTTACGTATATCGTAATTTCGGTGTGTTGGCGACGACCTTTTGGGACAGCCCGCGCACCGCTCTAGTTGTGAAAACCCAAGGAGCACTCGTGAACAAGCAAATGAGTTTGCAAGAGATTGTCGGTCAGTTAAGTGACGGCATGACAATTGGTATTGGTGGTTGGGGGCCGCGTCGTAAGCCGATGGCGCTGATCCGCGCGATCCTTCAGTCTGATTTAAAGGATTTAACCATTGTTGCCTATGGCGGCGCGGATGTGGGCATGCTGTGCGCTGCCGGCAAGGTTCGCAAGTTGGTGTTTGCCTTTGTGTCTTTAGATTTTATTCCGCTGGAGCCTTATTTCCGCGCAGCCCGCCAGAGTGGCTCGCTAGAGGTGATGGAAATTGATGAGGGCATGATGCTGCTGGGCTTGCGCGCTGCAGCCTGGGGTTGCCCGTTTATTCCAACGAAGATCGGTTTGGGTACTGACCTGATCAAGTTCAACCCTGATCTTAAAGTGATAGACAGTCCCTACGACGACAAAGAGTGGGTGGCGATGCCGGCCCTAAAACTCGACGCGGCGCTGGTACATGTTGATCGCGCCGATGTGCGCGGTGTATGCCAAATAAAAGCCCCAGATCATCATATGGATGACTGGTTTGTGCGTGCGGCAGATAAAACCTATGTGACCTGTGAAGAGATTGTTGAGGCGTCTGCGTTTGCCGATCAGCTTGAGGCTCGTTCGGTTTTTTGGGAGCGCAACTTCACTACTGGCGTCGCCTTGGTGCCGGGCGGTGCACATCCTTCGTCGTGCAGCCCTAACTACGGTTTTGATATTCCACATTTTCAGGAATACAACGCCTCAGCCAAAGAGGGTGGTTTTGCCGCCTACTTTGACAAATATATCAAAGACAGCAGCGAAGCAGAGTATCAGGCCAAGGTTGGCGGTCTGGATGCGATTCGTAAATTGCCACAGCCCGTTTATTAATCGTCTAACAGGTAATTAGGAGAATTGATTATGAGTACACCTGCAAGCGATTATAGTTTGGCAGAATTAATGATTTGCGCGAATGCGGCAGCCTACGAACACGACGGCGAAATATTGGTGACCGGTATTGGCGTACTGCAGCGGCTTGCTGCTAGCTTGGCGATGCTGACCACCAATCCCGGCATTATGATGACCGATTCAGAGGCGTGGATTTTGTCGACGCCAAACCCGATTGGTAAGCGTCCCGCCGACTTTGTGCAAATGAACGAAAACTGGATGGGCTTTAGTCGTATTTTCGACAACGTCTGGAGTGGACGTCGTCATCTTACCGGTGGACCTACCCAGATTGACCGTTTTGGTCAGGCCAATATTTCTGCACTGGGCGGCGACTACAACAAGCCCAAAGTACAGATGTTGGGTATGCGGGGCTTCCCCGGCAATTCAATTTGCCACGCCAATAGCTATATGGTTCCTATGCATAGCAGCCGTGTGTTTATCGAGGCTGAATGCGATGTGGTATGTACCATCGGCTTCAATCCCGAGCGTCTGCCTAAGGGCTATACCTTCGACGAAATCGATCTGCGCTGTATTTACACCAATTTGGGTGTGTTTGATTTTAACGGCCCAAATCACCAAATGCAGATTGTAAGCCTGCACCCCGGCGTGACCGTGGATGAAGTGGTATCTAATACCGGCTTCGAGGTGCATGTGCCCGATTCGATTGCGACAACCGCAGCGCCAAGTGAAGAGCAACTGGCTATTATTCGTCAGATGGATCCACATAATTTGCGCAGCAAACAGTTAAAAGATAATCCACCGGGCGCGCGTGCTTAATTCGGAATAAGGCGAAAAACACACTATGTCTAATCTTCTAGAGACTCGTATTACGCGCTTATTGGGTTGCCGCTATCCGGTGATCCAAACGGCCATGGGCTGGGTGGCTGATCCCACTTTGGTTGCCGGCACCGGTAATGCGGGTGGCTTCGGTTTTTTGGCGGGGGCAACCATTCCGCCAGCTGAAATGGAAGCCGATATTCTCAAGGTGAAATCGCTGACCGACGCCAACTTCGGCGTCAACTTTCATATGTATCAGCCCAATGCCGCCGAGATTGTCGATCTAGTGATTAAGCACAAGGTGAAGGCGGTAAGTTATTCGCGTTCGCCCGGCAAAGACATGGTCTCTAAATTAAAAGATGCCGGTGTGGTGTGTATGCCAACCATCGGTTTGCCCAAGCACGCGATTAAAGCCGTGGAAATGGGCGCAGACGCAGTCACCGTGCAGGGCGGCGAGGGCGGTGGTCACACCGGCTCGGTGCCAACGACCTTATTGCTTCCACAGGTGGTCGATGCGGTAGGCGCGCAGGTGCCGGTATTGGGCGCAGGTGGTTTTAAAGATGGACGCGGCTTGATTGCGGCCATGGCCTTTGGCGCCGACGGCATCGCCATGGGTACGCGCTTCTTGCTGACCAAAGAAAGTCCGGTACCAGAAGCTACCAAACAGCGTTATTTGGATTGTAAAAACCCCGGTGAAATTATTATCACCCGGGCGCTTGATGGTATTCAGCAGCGCATGATTTTAAATCGCTTTTTAACTGAACTTGAGCGGGCTGGCGGTTTGAAGAAATTGGTAATTGCATTGCGCAATGGCCTCGCTTTTCGCAAGTTTACCGGTGCCAGTATTCTTGGTTTGCTGCAGTCGGCCCTAGCCATGAGTAAAGACGGCGAGCTGACTCCAGCGCAGGCAATTATGTCGGCGAACGCGCCGATGATTATTCAAAAAGCGATGGTAGATGGTCTCCCTGATGATGGCGTGTTGCCCTCGGGTCAGGTTGCCGGCGTAATTGATACCTTATTAAGTTGTGAAGAATTAATTAGCGGTCTGGTTGCCGAGGCCGAAGCCCAATTACAGCGTTTACACGCGCAGGGGAAATAATAATGACTCAGCCATTTTCCACTCGAATTGATAGCGGCATTGCCGAAATGATTTTTAACCATCCGCCCGTGAATGCGTTTAATAGCGCAGGCTGGATAGCGATTGCCGCTGAGCTAAATGCGCTGGGTGAAAACCCCGACGTGCGCGCCATTATTATCGCCGCAGAGGGCCGTGGTTTTTGCGCCGGTGTTGATATTAAAGAGCTTGCCGCCAACAGCGCGATGATCACCCGAGTAAACAAAGGTAATTACGATACCTTCAAAGCGATTCATCGCAATCCCAAGCCGGTGATTGTAGCAGTGCACGGTTTTGTATTGGGCGGTGGTATTGGTATTAGCGGCGCGGCAGATGTCTTGGTGGCGTCGGAGTGTGCGACCTTTGCAGTGCCTGAAGTAGACCGTGGTGCAATGGGCGGCGGCGCGCATTTGCAGCGCATGTTCCCTGTTCAAAAAGTGCGCTATATGTATTTCACTGGCGAGCCCATCGATGCCCAAGAAGCTTACCGCCTTGGCGCCGTAGAAAAAGTGGTGCCGCGCGACCAGCTATTAGATACCGCCCGTGATATCGCACGCAAAATTGCGATCAAATCACCGCGTATGGTGCAGCTTGCCAAAGAGGCGCTTAACGGCATTGAAGACGGCAATCTAGAAGATAAATATCGCTTGGAGCAGGGCTTTACTCAAGAGGCCTATGCCGATCCTGATTCGCAAGAAGCCAAGACTGCTTTTGTTGAAAAACGCGACGCCAAATTTTAAAAAATTCGGAAGACATCATGCAACTTGAATACACCGAACAACAAAACGCTTTCCGCGCCGAAGTGCGCAGCTGGCTAAAAGCCAATGTGCCTGCCGAGCCGCTGCAGTCATTCGATACCGAGCACGGTTTTCAGCAGCATCGCGAGTGGGAAGCCAAGCTCTACGAAGGCCGCTGGGGCATGATTACTTGGCCCGAAGAAATGGGCGGTCGCGGTGCAGACTTGCTGCAATGGCTAATTTTTGAAGAAGAATACTACGCGGCGCGCGCGCCACTGCGGGTAAACCAAAACGGTATATTCTTGCTCGGTCCCACGCTGATGGAATACGGCAGCGACCAGCAGAAGAAACGCTTTTTAAACGGTATGGCCACAGGCAAAGATATTTGGTGTCAGGGCTGGTCCGAGCCGAATGCCGGTTCAGATATGGCGGCTATTCGCTCAACGGCAACACTGAGTGAAGACGGCAGCCACTATGTAGTCAACGGCCAAAAAACCTGGTCTACCCGCGCGGTATGGGCTGACTGGTGCTTTGGTATGTTCCGCACCGATCCTGACTCACAACGTCACAAGGGCCTGACTTTTATCTTAGTGCCGCTGGAGTCAGAGGGCATTACCGTTCGCCCGATTCCCCAGTTAGATGGCCTGCCCGGTTTTGCCGAAATCTTTTTCGATGACGTTAAAGTGCCTGTCGACTGCCGCTTAGGTGGCGAAGGCGAAGGCTGGGGTGTGGCCATGGCCACCGCTGGATTTGAGCGCGGCTTAATGCTGCGCTCACCGGCGCGTTTCCAAGAAACTGCTAAACGCCTTGTTAATTTGTATAAAGCCAATCAAGAAAGCGCGGACCAAGACCCCGCCGTGCGCGACGCGGTATTACGCGCCTATTTAGATGCCGAGGCCTATGCGCTCACCACTTATCAAACAGCCTGTCGTTTAATCCAGGGTGGCAAGATTGGCGCAGAGGCATCGACCAATAAAATATTTTGGTCTGAACTCGATCAGCAAATGCATGGCTTGGGTTTGAAGATTTTAGGAGCGCGGGCAGAGCTATTAGCTCATGCCCCAGATGCCGGCGAAGTAGGTACCTGGCTAGACGGTTGGTTGTTCTCACAGTCTGGACCGATTTACGCCGGAACGAATGAGATACAGCGCAACATCATCGCCGAACGGATGTTAGGCATGCCGAGGAAATGATCTTTAAGCGCAGCGATCTTTTTGTACGCTGACTGCGTTAAAAAAGTGCTCGGTTGGTCACGTATTAAATATACGCTCCCGCCCTGCGCGCATTTTTGCCTTGCCAGCGCACAAGAATCTGCGCTGCTTGAATCGACGGGAAATTTATTTTTGGTTAATGGTTAGAACGATCTAGAAGAGTTATAGCGCAACTCCATTCTATTACCGTTATCCCCGTGAACTAGGTGAATTGCGGAGCAAGAGAAGGCAGCCTGGGCTGAGCGGGGATCCATAGACCGCGGATTACGTGTCATAACGTACTTCGAAAAGAAGAAGAGCATTCGCTCCGCTCATATGGATACTCGATCAAGTCGGGTATGACGAAGTTGGAGCGCAGTGAGCGGGGAGCCATATGCTGTTGGCTAGTTTAGTACCGCGTAAGAATTGATATTAAACAGACGTAAGCAGAAAAATTTTAGCGGCGAGTAAACAAGAGCCCAAAAGGTGAACGGATGGATTTTACATTTAGCGAAGATCAATTGTTGTTTCAAGAATCAGTGCGGGATTTTCTGATTAATGAAGTCACGCCAGCAACCATTCGCGCTGCATGGCAGACCGAGTCTGGACGCAGTGATGCTTTATGGCAGCAGTTCGTTGAGATGGGCTTGACCGGTATCACGGTGCCTGAGGCCTTTGGTGGCTTGGGTATGAATGAATTAGATTTTGTCCTACTGGCGCAAGAGGCCGGATACGTTGCTCTGGCTGAGCCGCTGGTGCACAGCGCCTTGGTCGCGGTGCCAGTCATCGTTAATTGTGGCAATGCAGAATTTGCAGCGCAGTGGCTCCCAAAAATTGCGGCGGGGGAGGCCAAAGCGGTTGTTGGCTTAGAGATAAATGGCTTGGTTGAAGACGCTCATATCGCCGATGTTTTGATTCTTGAGAAAGCCGGCGCGGTATATGCCCTTGAATCGGCTGCGGTAGAGCTGCGCTACAACGAATCTATCGATCTTGGCCGCAAGTTATTTTCAGTTGAGTTTAATACTGAGGCGGCGCTCAAGTTGGCCGATGGCCAGCAGGCGAAAGATTTGATTGAGTTCGCTTTAAATCGCGGTGCCTTGGCAGCAGCGGCGCAGGCCTTGGGTGTGAGCCAAAGGATGATTGATCTCTCTGTACAGTACACCTCGGACCGCAAACAGTTTGGGGTGGCGATTGGCAGTTTTCAGGCGGTTAAACACCATATGGCCAATATTGCCTACAAGCTGGAATACGCAAAAACGCCGGTTTATCGCGCGGCCTACGCTGTGGCGAATGGCTTGAAGACGGCGTCTCACAACGTTAGTCACGCCAAAATTGTTGCCTGCGAAGTCGCTGACTTTGCCGCCAAAAATAGCATTCAGGTGCATGGCGCAATGGGTTACACCTGGGAAGTGGATTTACATATTTTTATGAAGCGTGCTTGGGCGTTGAATAACCATTACGGCACTGCGGGCTTCCACAAGCAGCGTGTAGCAGAATTTATATTCTCAGATCACGCCCAGCTAGGCGCAGGTAATACTTTCGCGGCTTAAGTTTTTGTATAAAACGTAATAAGAACATAGAGAGAAGACCATGGCAGAAGCATATATCGTAGACGCAATTCGTAGCCCTACAGGTCGCCGTAAAGGCGGTCTTGCCCATGTACACGGCGCCGACCTTGGCGCGCATGTATTGAATGCTATCGTTGAGCGCAACGGTATTCCAGACAATGAATACGATGATGTTATTTTCGGCTGTGTTGATACGGTTGGTCCCTTGGCTGGCGATATTGCTCGCAGCGCTTGGTTGGCGGCTGGACTGTCACAGGAAGTGCCCGGTACGACTATTGACCGTCAATGTGGTTCTTCGCAGCAGGCAGTACATTTTGCGGCTCAGGCAATTATGTCGGGTTGTATGGATGTGGTTGTTGCCGGCGGCGTGCAAACCATGACTCAGATTCCTATTTCATCAGCCATGACCTTAGCTGCGCCCTTGGGATTCACCGATCCCTTCTCAGGATCAACCGGATGGGTTGAGCGTTACGGCGCTGCGCCACCGACGCAATTTAACTCGGCACAGATGATTGCGGATAAGTGGAATTTGTCTCGCAAAGATTTGGAATTGTTTTCCTACGAGTCGCACCAGCGTGCCTTGAAAGCCATTGCCGAGGGTCGTTTTGATCGCGAAATTATTCCCTTTGGCGATGTGACCATGGATGAGACGCCGCGCAATTCCAGTTTAGAGAAAATGGCAGAATTAAATTATTTGTTCGGCTGCGACAAAGTGACGGCGGCGGTATCTAGCCAAACCTGCGACGCATCTAGCGCGGTATTGGTGGTCAGTGAAGCAGCTTTAAAACGCTATGATTTAACCCCGCGGGCACGCATTCATCACATGAGTGTAAGGGCAGATGATCCCATCTGGATGTTAACAGCACCGATATCGGCAACCGAGTACGCTTTGAAAAAAGCCGGTATGTCTTTGCAGGATATCGACCTTGTTGAAATCAATGAGGCTTTTGCTTCAGTGGTATTGGCTTGGTTGCAGGAGACCGGCTACGACCACGCTAAAACCAATGTGAACGGTGGCGCGATTGCGCTAGGCCATCCACTGGGTGCGACCGGTACCAAGTTAATGACGACATTACTTCATGAGCTAGAACGCACTGGCGGCCGCTATGGCTTGCAAACCATGTGTGAAGGCGGCGGTCAGGCGAACGTCACTATTTTAGAGCGGCTGTAATCAGTTACCGAATAATAAAATGTAAGGATGGGTTAAATGGGAATTTGTAATAACAGAGTGGTGATTATCACCGGTGCGGGTGGCGGCCTAGGGGCGGCGCATGCAAAAGTATTTGCTGCTGAGGGTGCCTCGGTTGTGGTTAACGATATTAATGAAGCTGCCGCCCAAAAAGTGGTAGATGACATTACGGCCGCAGGTGGTAAGGCGGTGGTGAATACCTCTGATA
The DNA here is from genome assembly GCF_047636175.1 of Zhongshania sp. Lineage (GTDB taxonomy): Bacteria > Pseudomonadota > Gammaproteobacteria > Pseudomonadales > Spongiibacteraceae > Spongiibacter. The sequence goes on from NZ_JBLIKC010000008.1 coordinate 134,396, forward strand.
TTACCAACTACGATGATAGTTTGAACGCAGTGAAACAGGCTATCGATACCTTTGGTGAACTACATATTGTTTTAAATAATGCCGGAGTTAACCGTGACAGGATGTTTGCGTCAATGACGGAAGCGGAATGGGACACCATTATGGCCGTGCATTTAAAAGGCCATTTCTGCATTACGTCGCACGCGGTTCACTACTGGCGCGGCAAGTCAAAAGAAGGTAAGGCCGTTGATGCTCGTATTATTAATACTACCTCGGGTGCGGGTTTGCAGGGCTCAGTTGGGCAGTCAAATTACGCAGCGGCTAAAGCAGGTATTGCAGCGCTAACGTTGAATCAAGGTGCGGAGCTAGCTCGCTACGGTATTACCGCCAACGCGGTAGCGCCTGCTGCGCGTACCAATATGACAACGGCTGTGGAAGCAATGGCCACCCGTATGGCTAAACCCGATGACGGCAGCTTTGATTTTTGGGCGCCAGAGAATGTGTCATCACTGCTGGCGTGGTTGGGCAGTTCAGAGTCTGCACACGTTAACGGCTGTGTGTTTGAAGCTGAAGGCGGGAAAATTTCTCTTGCCGATGGTTGGCGCAAGGGACCTGAAGTTGATAAAGGCGCGCGCTGGGAGCCTGCAGAGGTGGGCGAAGCGGTAAAAACCTTGATGGCGGAGGCAGTTCCCGCTCAGAAAGTGTATGGTAGCTGATTTTATCCTTTGACGTTTACATCAGGAGAATCACTACCATGAAAGCCCCTATTATTGCAGCGACCGTGTTAGCTATTGCAAGCAGTTCGGCATTTGCCGGCGGTATTGCCTTTCGTTTCGGCGACGATAGTTTCGGTGTGTCGCTCGCGGGTGATTTGAGTGCTGAAAGCAGTGCTCAATTCGATTGGCTCCACCATGAAGATGATGGCGATATGGTCGCCTTGGGTGCGTTTGCTAACGGCCAGCGCGGCTCTTTGAGCGGACGGCTTGGTGCCAAGGCGATTGGTCTTGAGGCTGACGACGCCGATATTAGCGGCGGCGCGCTCGCCTTTGGTGGCGACGTGAGTTTGCCACTGAATGAGATTGTGCGGTTACGTGGCGGTGCGTATTACGCGCCAGAAACCACGGGCTTTGGCGATATTGAAGGTTACCAAGAATGGTCGGTGAGCGCAGAGTTCACTATTTTTCAAAACTCAGCCATTCAGCTTGGCTACGGTGATATTGAATTTGACGTTGAGCAACGCGGCGAATTTGAGTTTGAAGACGGCCTCTTCGTACGTTTACAGCTACGTCTATAAGGCGCTGCTGGTGAGTAACGCCCTAGGCGTTGCTCACCGCGTAAATGCGAAGATCGCTGTCAGGTTTCGGAGACAGTATGGAATTCGCATTTACACAAGAACAGGAAATGATCCGCGATACCGCGGCAGCTTTCCTTAAAGACGCTTCTACCAGTGCTGCCATTCGCGCCGCAATGGAGAGCGATCTAGGTTATTCCCCAGAACTTTGGCAACGCATCTGCACCGAAATGTATTGGCAGGCCCTGCATATTCCCGAGGAATATGGCGGCATGGGCTTAGGCTATGTTGAGCTGGTCGCCGTGCTCGAACAGATGGGTCGATATCTGCTGTGCTCGCCTTATCTTGCCACCGTTGGCATGGCGACTAACGCGCTATTGATTGCCGCTAGCGATAGTCAGAAAGCAGCCATTCTTCCACAACTGATCGAAGGCAAGACTGCCACTGTCGCATTTAATGGCGGCCGCAGTGTTTGGGACTCCAGTGCAGTCACGGCGACTTATCGTCGCGAGGGCAATGAATTTACCCTTAATGGCGATTACCGCTATGTGCTTGATGGTCACAGCGCAGATTATTTAATTCTCGCTGCGCGCGAAGTGGGTAGTCGCGGCGATGAGGGTCTGAGTTTATTTGTCTGCGCTGGCGATAGCGCCGGTGTTCAGCGTTCGCGATTAGCGACCATGGATCAAAGCCGACGTCAGGCGACTATTCAACTTAAGGATCTGCGTTTACCTGAAACCAGCGTGATGGGTGAGCTTGGCGCAGGCGCTAAGCCCTTGGCGAAAATCCTAGACTTAGCCACTATTGCCTTGGCGGCGGAACAAGCCGGCGGTATGCAGCAGATACTGGATATTACTGTGGACTACACCAAAAGCCGCAGTCAGTTTGGTCGCACGATTGCCGGCTTTCAGGCTATTAAGCACAAGGCTGCCGATATGATGTTGCGCAACGAAGTCGCCCGTTCTGCAGTCTATTACGCTGCCTGTGTCGCTGATGATGCGCTCTGCGCGGGGCCGCTGGCGGGTGAGTTGGCAGAGGCCGCAAGTATTGCTAAATCTTACTGCTCGGAAGGGTATTTCAAAAATACTGGCGAAGCTTTGCAGATGCACGGCGGCGTGGGTTTTACCTGGGAATACGATGTGCACTTGTATTTTAAGCGTGCCAAAGCCAGTGAGCACTTCTTGGGTAGCAGCAGCTATCACCGCGAGCGCGTTGCGGTGATGCTGCTAGATACTGCATGTTAAGAATAAGAGTAAGTCTATTATGAAATTACAATTCAGTCCTCAAGATGAAGCATTTCGCAGCGAGATTGCCGGCTGGCTTGGCGACAATTTAGTCGGCGAATTTGCACAGCTTAAGTTTCGCGGTGGCCCCGGCGACGAGCATATGTTTCCTGAAGAGCGCAAACGCTGGGAGCGTAAATTAGCCGAAGGCGGCTGGACCTGCGTAGGTTGGCCACAAGAATATGGCGGCCGCGGTTTACCGATTGAGCAGCAAGTTATTTTCTTTGAAGAATATGCCCGCGCGGGTGCGCCGGGTCGTATGGGCCATATTGGTGAAGGTTTAACTGGCCCCACCTTAATTGCCTTTGGTAGCGAAGAACAAAAAAAGAAGTACTTACCCGGTGTTTTGGCGGGCACAGAGTTTTGGTGTCAGGGTTATTCTGAACCTAGCGCCGGTTCTGATCTAGCGAACGTGAAAACCAAGGCGCGCTTGGATGAGGCCAGCGGTAAATGGATTGTGAATGGTCAGAAAGTCTGGACCTCACTGGCCCACGAATCTGAATATTGCTTTGTGATTGCCCGTACCGATCCGGATTCGAAAGCCCACAAGGGCCTGGGTTTTTTCTTAATAAAAATGGATCAGCCAGGCGTTACCGTAAGGCCTATTGAGCAGATCACTGGCACCTCGGAATTTAATGAGGTTTTCTTTGACGATGCCGAGTGTGATGCTGGTGACATTGTTGGCCTGCCCGGTGAAGGCTGGAAAGTGGCGATGGGATTGCTTGGTTACGAGCGTGGTGTGTCTACCCTTGGCCAGCAAATGGCATTTCAAAATGAGTTTAATGAAGTTGTTGCGCTGGCCAAAGACAATGGCGCCGCGCAAGACCCCGTTATTCGTCAGCGACTTGCTGACGCTCATATCGGCTTAAAAATTATGCGCTACAACAGTATGCGCATGTTGTCGGGCAATAGCGGTGACGGCAGTCTTCAAAAAGAAGCGCTGATTTACAAATTGTATTGGGCCACATGGCACCGTGATTTAGGTGAGTTGGCCATGGATATTTTAGGCGCAGAGGCCGATATTTTATTGGACGCGCCCTATGAATTGAATCGCTTGCAGTCGCTATTTTTGTTTACCCGTTCAGATACTATTTACGGTGGTACCAACCAAATTCAGCGCAATATTATTGCCGAGCGCGGCTTGGGTATGCCCAAAGAACTGCGTCCGCCGCAAAACTAATAAATCAGAATTTACTGCGTAAATACGCAAAATAATCTCGGAGAAATTATGAGCATTAAGGTTCCAGAATATGTACAGGGCCACGGCTTACTAAAGGGTAAGTCGGTGCTGATCACTGCCGCAGCTGGCGCAGGCATTGGTTTCTCTGCGGCGCAACGCGCTGTTGAAGAAGGCTGTCGCAGTATTATGATCAGCGATATTCATGAGGGCCGCTTAAACGCCTCAGTTGAGAAACTGAAGAGCGAAACCGGCTGCGAGCAGGTGTACGGCAAGGTCTGCAATGTTGCCATTGAAGAGGACGTACAGGCGTTAATTAACGCCGCTGAAGAGTTGCTCGGTGGTGTTGACGTATTAATTAATAACGCCGGTTTGGGTACGACAAAATTATTGATAGAGATGGAAGATCCAGAGTGGAATAAAGTCATCGACGTCACTTTGAATGGCACCATGCGAATGACGCGTTACATGATGAGAGTTATGAAAGAGCGTGGCCATGGTGTGATTGTTAACAATGCCTCGGTACTGGGCTGGCGAGCGCAAAAAGAACAGGCACATTACGCTGCTGCCAAGGCGGGTGTGATGGCACTAACTCGCTGCGCCGCCTTAGAAGCTGCAGATTTTGGGGTGCGCATTAACGCGGTGGCGCCGTCTTTAGCGGTACATGCGATGTTGAAAAAATCAGCGCCAGAAGCACTGCTAGCCGAGCTTGAAAGCCGCGAAGCTTATGGACGCGGTGCGGAAGTGTGGGAGGTTGCAAATATTATGATGTTCCTCGCATCTGACTACTCCAGCTATATGACCGGCGAAATTGTGAGCTGCTCATCGCAGCGTGCCTAATCTGAAATATAAAATAACTAATTTTAAAAGGACATCATCATGAAAGAAGCCGTAATCGTTTCAACCGCCCGGACCGGTATGGGTAAATCATTTCGCGGAGCCTTAAACAATACTGAAGCACCCGCTATGGGCGGACATGTGGTTCGCGCCGCCGTGGAGCGCGCCGGGATTGATCCCGGCTCAATTGACGATGTGATTTTTGGTGCAGCGGCGCAGCAAGGTACGCAGGCCTATAACCTTGGGCGCTTGTGTGCCGTTGCGGGTGGCCTGCCCAATAGCGTGCCGGGCATGGCGATAGAGCGTCAGTGTTCCTCTGGCTTGATGTCTATTGCTTGGGCTGCAAAGTCGATTATGTGCGACGAAATTGATATCGCAGTAGCCGGTGGTCTGGAGTCGATCTCGCTAGTGCAAACCAAACATAAAAATAGCCATTGCAGTGTTTCGCAAACCGTATTAGATATCGACCCCACCGCGTATATACCAATGTTAGAAACCGCTGAGATTGTCAGTGATCGCTACGGCATTAGCCGCGAAGCGCAGGATGTGTATTCACTGCAAAGTCAGCAGCGAGTCGCAGCCGCCCAGCAAGCAGGTTTGTTTGCCGATGAAATTGTGCCTTTTGCCACCAGTATGTCGGTGTTTAACAAAGAGACCAAAGAAACCAGCTTTAAAGATGTGCTGTTGAATAGCGATGAATGTAATCGTCCAACGACGACCTTAGAAAGTCTGTCATCACTCGACCCGGTGTTTAAAGATGGCCAGTGGGTGAAGCAGGGCCGTTTCATTACTGCCGGCAATGCCTCGCAACTGTCTGATGGTGCCTCAGCCTGCGTGGTAATGGATCGCAAGCTGGCCGAACAAAAAGGTTTGTCGCCTTTAGGGCTTTATCGCGGTATGGCAGTGGCCGGTTGTCAGGCTGACGAAATGGGCATTGGCCCAGTGTTCGCTATTCCTAAATTGCTAAAACGCGCCGGTCTCAAAGTAGACGATATCGGCCTGTGGGAATTGAATGAAGCCTTTGCCTGTCAGGTTATATACTGCCGTGATCAACTCGGTATTGATAACGAAAAATTGAACGTCAATGGCGGCGCGATTTCAATCGGTCATCCCTTTGGCATGAGTGGCGCCCGGATGGTGGGTCACGCATTGCTAGAAGGCCAGCGTCGCGGCGTGAAGTACGTGGTGGTGACGATGTGTATCGGCGGTGGCATGGGCGCAGCGGCGTTATTTGAAGTGCTGTAAGATATTATAAAAAGCCAATATTGCAGGAAAAGGAAACCGCTGTAGCGCAAGCTGCAGCGGTTTTTTTGTGCCTTTCAAATAGCTGGATTGTGGCCGGGTTAAATATTAAGTATGTTGAAGGCGCAGATCCGGCTCTCGCCTGCTAAAGGGCGTTTTTTGCGCTACCCAAACATCTAAAAATTTAACTGACAGGGATACAATAATGATCACAATTTATCATCTCGGCGCATCGCAATCCGATCGGATTGTGTGGTTGATGGAAGAGCTGAATCTAGGCTATAAATTAGAGTGGTTTGATCGCGGCGCAGATATGCTCGCGCCGCCGGAATATAGGGCATTACACCCGGTGGGTACCTCACCAATTATTCGCGATGGCGATCTCGTTATGGCGGAGTCCGCGGCCATTGTTGAGTATATAAGCCAGCGTCACGGTCAGGCTAAGCTCAGTATTGCACCTGACCATAAATGCTATCCCGATTATCTATATTGGATGCAGTTTAATAATAATTTGCAGCAGCTGTTCTTTACCAAACTGGCAATGGGGGATGTTGGCGAAGGCGGTGCGGTGGATATTGTTAAGGCGATGACCAAGCGTCGAGAAGATGCTTACTATCACTACTTGAACGACAGATTGGCGGAGTCAGCTTACTTGGCGGGACCGGAGTTTAGCTGCGCGGATATTATGGTGATGTTTAATTTAACGGCCTTGCCGTTGTTTGGTGGTCGAAGTATTGAAGACCTCGAACACGTAAAAGCCTATGTGGAGCGGATTTCCCAACGTCCTGCTTATATAAAGGCAATGGCGATTGCTGGTCCTGCGGCGCAACGGCCAGGGCAATAAAAAAGGCCAATACCTAGATTGGTATTGGCCTTTTAGCTTTAGCTTATTAATTATTGTGGTTGTACTCTCCTCGTCGCCTTATGCGTGATCGACCTTACCTATTGTATTACTGGCAGCGGTGGACATAAGTCGTCACGAGTAATCCCGTTAACATCCAGCACCGTACTCAAAGAGTACAAAAAGTGCGACTTCTGACATTTTGCGGAAGGCTCACGACGCGGACATTCATGCGGGTCATTGTTTCTTTGTCCGTCGGGTATAGGCTCTGGGTCACGCGGAGGAATGTTACCTATCGGCGCGGGCAGGGTGCTGTCGGCCGCGCAACGGCCATCAGGGGCAGCATCCCAAGACGCGTCAAAAATCGCTAGGGCTGAGCCGAGATAACGATCATTGGTGTACTGAGCGCCACTGGCAATGGTCAGATCCTCCAGCAGGGCGTATTCCTGCTCGTCGGGATGACGATTGGGGAAGGCCAAATCCTGCCGGTCGACAGCTGCGTGGATAGTGCGTGCCATTACGTCGGCGCTCCACATGGTGACCTGATGATCAGAGAAGCCAACTTGCAATAGAAACTCGTTGTCAGGTGTATTGGGGTAGGGTGTGTTAGTTGAACTGGCGGTGCCCATATGGTGGGCGTAGCCGTTGTTTTCAGCCCGCTCCCAGAGCATTTCCATTAAAGAAAATACCAAGCTGCGATCTAGGTCGTCGTGGTAGGCGAGGTTTAAGGGAATGGAGTAAATGTCAAAATCCACACTGCGTCTCAGCAAGGTCGAATAGTTCATGCCGGGTACACCGAGTACACCGCGATTGACGTCGCGAGATACCGCAACAACCGCGCCGCCCATAATGCCGCCCTGGCTGTTGCCGTCGTAGTACACTTCGTTAGTGGTAAAGAGTGCTTGGCCAGCGTCGTCTTGGAAGTCTGACAGCGCAGCAAAACCCTCCGGGTGCTTCATTGCGCGGGCCAAGAACATCATGTTTAGCATGCCCTGCTGGGAGCTGTCGGCAAGTGAGGGTAGATTGGACACATCCAGCAATATCGCGACGATGCTTGCGATGTCCCCCTCGGAGAAGCCAAACCAATCGACTGCACAGAACATCATATTATGTGCATCAGCCATGTCGGCAACATGCCCTGAGTTAACCTCGCCACGACTGCCGAGCAAACCGTGTCCGTAGAGTGAAGGCCGTGCCGGGGTAGTAAAGGCCGAGTTCGGAATATTACAAATATACTTGCGGGTCATGGTGGCCTGCGGGCCAGACTTATCGGGCAAGCCGTCGCCAAACACGGAAGGCGAGTCCGGTGCATCGACGGGGTTATAGAAAAAACGATTTGGCGGCGCACTGACAGCGCGGCCGAACTCTGGTGCGTCAGGATCAAAAGGCAGACACATTTCACTCAGTGGTGCAAAGGAGCGGCACTGACTGCGAATTTCTGCAAGTGCTTCTGGGTAATTGTCGCGGAGTTGATTAAATAAGTCGTTGAACTCCCCGCCTTCAAGTGGCGACGGGTCGCTTGGTATTATATAGCTGGGCACAGTAATAGTGCCCTCTATGCGCCGCGCAATCCGCGCATTGGGGTTGTCAGTGCGCGTGCCTACGCTAACAGTTGGGGCCGCGCCAATTTCATAACCGGCTTCCCCTGGCAATATATTGACGGTTTCTCCGAGTGTCGCAAAGGCGTCATCGCGAATATGCAGCAGGCGTCCTGCCAGGCTGCGTTCGCTGGCGACGGTGAAGTCCCACGCTAGATAGAGTTCGTCACGCTTAATGTCTTGGGGTAAAAAGTCAAAGACATTGCGCTCTAGTTGCTCGCAGCGTTGCGTGAGTTGTGGGAGTTGGGTTGAGTCTCCGTCGCGACACACTCGGAACGCCGGGCCAGCAGCAATAGTTTCGCCGCTATTATTTTTTAGCTTGCGCAAGGCAACAATGTAGCGGGTGTTCTCTTCAAAGTTTTGCGCGGGGCGAATGATCAGTGCCGGACGCGTTTTGCCTTTGCTCGGCGGTGACGGAATGGACGTATCGGCCGGAATAAAAATGCCAGCGTTTAAATCAATTTCTGCCCAAACCGGGTGGCGCTCGCCGGTGACCGTATTAATAACCACAATTGGCGCGTCGCTGGCGGTGTAATCCGCTAGGCGAGTAATCGGTACTGCTCCTTCAATGGGGCCGATGGCCTTGCCGCTTTGGTCTTTGACCGTGGCGAGATCCGGTACATAGGTCAGGATCATCTGGCCTGGAGAGAAGCCGTCGTTGCGGTTCCACTCTGTGGGATCAATCGGTTTACCGGCGACATTTCGCGGCATTGCTAAGACATTAAAGTTTACCCGTCGGCCGGTGCCGCCCTTGTCGGTCGATTGCGGTGTGTCCGCCTCGGCAAGCGCTGTGAATTGATCGCTGGGGAAGGGGAAGAGACAGTTTGCGGGGTCGAGTACATCGCAGCCCTGTACGCTGGCTCTCGCTGCGTCTAGTAGCAGCGCACCGTCGTCTGCTGTAAAGGCATTAGTGTTGCTTACACCGCTGTATAGCTGATTCACCGCCGACTGAATTTGCTCGCCGACTCCCGGGGTTTCGCTAAGGCAGGGGCCACCGTCTGGCACACAGACTTGGAACTCAGTTGGGCTAGGGTCCGGCAAGAATACATTGCTAGGTTTGCCTTGCTGAAGCTGAGGGTCACCATTGCTGTCGACACTGTACAAGGGCAGTTCCACCGTGCCATTGACGTTTACCGCCGCAATGCTGGGGTCGCGAGAGAATGTTGCGACAAATTGTACATGCTGACCGAATAGTAGAAGGGCAATGTTATCTCCAGGCATTAGACGCTCGGCAACGCCGACCAAATCCACATTGTGTTCGCCTAAGCCACGCAGCGGCGTGACTTGGTCGTCGATCAGTTCCCAGTTAGGAGTACCGGCATACTTTATACCGAGGCCCGCAAAGATGATGCTGTCGCAGCCAGTGGCATTGGTTCCAAGATCGGGTGAGTCACAAGCGACTAGTGTTTCGTTGATGTCAGCAGGCGCAGCGATGCTAACATTTAAATGCGCGATACCAGCAAGAATGGTTTCGTTCAAAATCTCGCCCAACTCAACCGCTACTGGTGCGGCGCCAACAACGTTAGTGGCCGCGGCATAGCCATTTGGCACTGGTGTGGTGGTATTTACTGCGCGGGTGCTGAAGTTGCTGCTAGGGGCGCTGAGATTCGGTTGCGGTGCCAAGAGCTCCGTGTCTTCAAAGTAAACCGTGTCGCCGTCCCCGAGCACCATGCAAACATCGTCAAGTGCGACTAGACTTTGCGCTGGACGCAGCTTGCTGTTGAACCACTTAAGCTCGTCTATGCTGCAGCCATCGCCGCCAACGGGCGTTGCTGGGCCTTCTGGGGCCTGAGCGTAGGGTAATGCGTGACCGTCGGGGTGAGTGTAAAGATTTACGTCAGCACCCGCCGCATTCAGGCACTGTAGGTTCCACCAGGCTTCATTGAAGTTGAATAGGGTGTCGGGCATACCTTGGGTTAGTAAAACGCTAACACCGCTGAGATAATCGGATGCAGAACCTTGAGGCAAGGCTAATGCACTCGCGTCAAAACTGCCGTCGACCTGCATTTCTACGGCGTCGGCAGGATACTGTTTGTAAGGCATGCGGGGTAGGCCGGCAGCCTCACACCAGTAGCCTAAACCGTGGAACTGGAACCAATTGAGTGCGCTGCGGGGGAACTCATTGCTTGAGACGCCCCGAGCGAGGGTTTCTTTGATGAAGGGATCTTGCCCGCGATTATCCGGTGTTTGGCCATTGCTCAAACCAACGCCGTAGCTGGCGCTTTCACCAAGCCCTACCAGTGCGGCAGTCCACATGGATTTAACGGTATCGCCTGGGTTTAATGAATTACGCAAATCATGCCAAGTGATATCTGGTTGGAGCGCATCGAGACGTTTTTTCTCATCAACGGTTAGCAGTAGTAGCTGGTAGCCGCCGCCGTAGCTACCGCCAGTGGCACCGACAAGCAAATTGTCGCCACCGGCAACACTCTCAGCAGACGTTGGGCGCGCTATAAACGCGCCGCTTGCGTCATTTTTCCACGCAAGATAATCAAGGTTTTGTTCGGCCCAATCTAATATTGCGAGTAAATACGGCCCTTCAAATTCCGGGTCCATAACCCTTATGGTGCCGGAGCTAGCACCAAAGCCACGCTGATCAATACTGATAACCGTGTAGCCTTCATTGCGATAGTCAGTAAAACCCGACTCGCTGCGCGAGCCACCGTAACCGTGACCTTGCAGAATGAGCGGATGGGCCGCTATATCGCGGTTGGCACAATCGAATTTTGTCGGTTCCAGTACTTGAAAACTGACGACTTGATTGACGCCATCACGATCGACTAGCGGCAGCTGAACTTGGTAGCTACGATTGCCTTGGAGTTTGCTCTCCTGCTCACATGATGCATTCTGAACTTGCGGTGCAGCAACTTCACCAATATCACCAAATACCGAACACATGCCCTCGGGAAATCCCTCGGCAATGCACTGGTTGGCAAGTGGGGTGTTTGGGTTTATTAGCTCGCAGAACATCGCCGCCTCTTCGCCGCCAAACTCACGGCAGCGGTCAGCGTATTCGCGCTGTACATAATCAACACGAAATCCCGCCATACTAAACAGGCATTCATTGCTCGTCGAATCAGATTCACATGCCGCCAGATACGGTGGTAGGTAAACCTGCGCGTCTTCTTGCAGTTCAAACAGTGGGATATAACCTTGAGATCTGAGTAATGGCGCGGTTAAGGGCCCGAGAGAGACAAACTCTTCGTAGCCGGTAAACGGCACGCCGGCAAGCCCGCCGTCACCGGAGGCATCGAGTGCGCTAAATTCCTCTTCCGGAATAATATAACCAAAGCTGTTTTGGGTTAGCCCCAATAACATGGTATGGGCATTGGGGTTCGCTAGGGAGCGAATCCATTTGCCAAACGTGCCAGTAGCTTCACCGGGAATAGTGACGATTTCCAGTCCGGTTTCAGCGTCGCCTAAAGTAATACGAGTGACGTTCGTTGTGGTAAAGGGCGTGGCCTGAGGCAAGTACTGTGCCTGAGCGCTTGCCTCGTCGGGCAATTGGCCATTAGTGCCAGTGAAATCGTAATATTGATTAAAAGTGCCAAGCAGGCCCGCGGCAATAAATAGTGGATTTGTTACTGGCAATGTCACTTCTTGATTGCGAATACTCAGCCCGTGGCTAATGCGGCGCTCAATAGGGAAGCCAAGTCCACCTTCGGCAATGCCTTCTCCTTTGCAGTGCTGGTCACCGTAGTCTGTGGAGACATTAGCGTATTTTGGATCATTCACACAGCCTTCGCGGCGGCCTGATGACGACGCGTCTGCAATTGGGCCGTTAAAGTAAAGTGCAACGCCACCAAGGGTTTCTAGGTAATCGGTGACTCCAAGCGGGTAGTCGGGATGCGGAATACGGGGCGACTCGTTGATGGAGGTCGGGTGCCCATTAAATTGCATAAAATGCGCAACGGGCTCGCCACTGCGCAGCGATATTGCTTGCATCAGCGTGCCGACAGTATCTGAGTCAATATTAGCGTCGGTTTGTCGAGGACGTCGGTAGTTATTAAACTCCGGTAGGGCGCCGCTGCGTACAGTGAGCTCAACATCTTGTTTGCGCGAGCGAGCTTCGATCACGGCGGCGACTGCTTGCGGGTATAAGACGTTTGTAAGCCAACTTTGTGGAACACCGCCCCACAAACCTTGTAGGTCGGCACCCGCGTGGCTGTGGGTTTGACCAAAGACAATATTTGACGATGGAATACCGGTGGCCGCAAAAACGGCAGCACGAACATTGTTTTGAATAACATTACCGGCGCCGATAGCGTCTAGCACCAAGAACACCACTTCTTGATTGTTGGCAATGTTTTCCGGGTCGGGCTGTTCGATAACCAAAGCGCGAATCCAAGTGCTCTCAAGGCACTGACTTTCCGAAAAACTCGTTGGATCGTAGCTGGTTTGGTCTTGCATTAAACAGGGCTGCTCGGCGGCTTGTATTAGTTCGTCGCTGACTGTGTTGAAAGGGTCTGAGAAATTTTGCAGCGGGCTTAGGCCAAATCCACCAAGATTAAATTTTTGTGTGCGCGGCGCTTCGCCTAAGCGCTGATCAGTTTCGCCGCTAATCTGGCTGGCATTTGGATTTACACGTTGTTTACTCGCGCCAACGCGCAGCGTGCTTTGTGTAGTGTCGTTGTCATAGAGAGTGATCGTTGCCACCACAGATTCTCCGACGACAGCAAAATCAGAGGAGTCCACGCGAAGCTCGAAGGTTTCGGTACCTTCAAGCTCGTCATCGTCTATTACATTGATTGCGACACTGGCTATTGTGCTTCCGGCTTCGATGACAGCGCTGCCAATGTTAGCGCTATAGTCTTCACCAGATAGTGCGCTGCCGTTAGCCGTAAGGAAACTGAATGTGATGTCGAAATCTTGTGCTGCGCTAATTGATACCTGAACTTGAACAGTTGCGTCATTTTCACTGATGCTGGTATTGGCGGTGGACATAGTAGGTCGCTGTGATTCAGAGCAACCGCGAATAACCTGGCCGTTGTTAGCGGGGGTGTTCGCACATTGGTCACTGTTGTCGCCAACGCCATCGCCATCAGTGTCAGTGTCCTCAGTGGCATCTAAGGAAAAGGCATCTTCGCTGTCGGGCGTGCCGTCGTTGTCGTCATCGTTGTCGGCATTGTTGCCGATACTATCGCCATCAGTGTCGGTGTCTTCACTGGCATCCAAGGGAAAAGCATCATCAGTGTCGGGGGTGCCATCGTTGTCGTCGTCGGTATCGGCATTATTGCCAGTGCCGTCGCCGTCGCTATCGGTATTTTCGCTGGCGTCAAAAGGAAAGGCGTCTTGATTGTCCGGGGTGCCGTCATTGTCGTCGTCATTGTCGCCGTTATTGCCGATGCCATCTTGATCGTTATCGCTGTTTTCTGTGGGGTCTAAAGGGAAAAGGTCGTCTCCATTGTCGATGTCATCATTGTCGATATCACTGTCACAGCTGTCGCCTTGCCCATCGGCATCGGTATCGGTTTGGTTCGAGTTGGGGATCTCTGGGCAGTTATCGGCACCGTCTTTAACGCCGTCGCTATCGATATCCGCATTGCGCGGTTCGCTATCGTCGTCATTGGGCAGGCCGTCGCCGTCGATATCGTTGTCACAGGCGTCCCCGCGCTGGTCTTGATCAAGGTCCGCTTGGTCGCTATTGGGGATAGCTGGGCAGTTATCGTTGGCATTGATAACCTCGTCATTGTCGTCATCGTTACTGCCGTTGGGGATCTCACAACCATTGCTGGCTACTATCGCGCCGGGTTCGCTGTTGGGGCATTGATCATCGGGGTCATTGATGCCGTCATTGTCGTTGTCGGTGCCGCCGCCGTCGTAATCATAGTCGTATTGACCGTCACTAATATCTGCTTCGCTCTGCGCTAAGTGTTTCTCTGCGACGTCGCTACTGACTAGGGATCGCCTTGCTGAGCCGTTGGCAACGCTGGCAAATTCAGCAAGCTCATTACTTTCAAGGGTAGCAAAATCGTTGCTGCCGCTATATTGCCACGCGGCTTGTTTTACCGCCGATGATATCTCTATGCCATTGTTGGGGTTCTGATCGCTATCCAATGTGATCAGAAAACGGGCCATATTGATTCGCACGCTATCGTTGCCACGGGCGAGTATTCTGGGGGTAACGAATTTGGTGCTGGCGCTGGTCTCTATAGAGCCAAAGCTGATATTACCTAGTCTAAATTGGACGCGTTCACCTGCTAGAAAATTGAAGCTGCCGTCGGTGCTTGTTGTGAATAATTCCGGAAGGGTACCTCGTCGGTAGCTGACCCCTTTCACCGGGCCGTCAATAAATTGCCCTGACTGCGGCGTGGCATTATTCGTTGATGTTGAGCTGCTACCTCCGCCGCATGCGTTAATAAGTAGGGTGGTAAGAACTAGCGCGGCGGGCGCGAGAGAGCGATTCATGTATCAACCTCGAATGGAATGAACTTGCATTTAGAATGTTGACGACGGCTCTGTTGTGGGGTCGGAGCTTTAATGACGTTAACGCGCTAGTGCTTGCTGCTGTTTTATTTTTATCTAAATCATGTTCTAGGCACGATGGTTATGTATGCCAGAATTCTAGTATACATTTTGTAAAGTTTGTGACAATAACCATTTTGTTGAGAAATTGCGTCGAAATTAAGCGAATTTCGGATTACCCTTTATAAATCAAAGTATAAGGAATTTGCGAGATTGCGGTGAACACGACTTCTGTCGACAAATTAAGATAGCTTTGCTTTGCTTTGCTTTGCTTTGGCAGCCGGCAGCCGGCAGCCGGCGCCTAAGACGGGTCGGGGAGTTCTCTGAGGGTCAGGTGCACCCGTAAATCAAATTCGCGCTGATGGTAGTCCGGCAACATATAGCAACACAGGTTATAAAACGTCTTGTTGTGATCACTCTCTTTTAAATGCGCGAGCTCGTGCACCACGATCATTTCTAAAAACTCGGGCGCCGCATCTTTAAATAGTGAGGCGATGCGGATTTCCTTCTTTGCCTTGAGTTTTCCGCCTTGTACCCGTGATATGGCGGTGTGTAAGCCGAGCGCCCGGTGGGTAAGATCCAGCCGATTATCAAATAGCACCTTGTTAATTTGTGGTGCAGTGCGAAGGTTTTCCTGTTTTAAGGTATTCACATAGCCGTAGAGTGCTTTGTCACTTTGAATGCTGTGTTGGCCGCCGTAGCGTTTTGCTAAATACGCCCCCAAGCGCTGTTCTTTAATCAGGCTGCGGATTTGGTTTTGCAGGTGTTCTGGATAGCCCTGCAGGTATTTTAATTTAATAATGTCGGGTGGACTGTTCACGCGCTGTTGTCCTGTGCTGATATCGGAAGCCCAAAGATCTTATCGAAGGCCAAAGTGAAGATAATAGCGTAAACGAAGAAGGTGATGAGCAGTCCAATCTCGGCAAGCAGGGCCTGCAGTAGTGTGATGTTCAACCAGTATGCAGTGAGCGGCACTAAAATAAGCACCAGCCCGCCTTCAAACCCCGCGCCGTGGACTAGACGCCGACGCCAAGATCGACCTCTGGCGATTTGGTTTTTTTCCCAGCGTTCAAAGATGGTGTTAAAAATGTAATTCCACACTAATGCGATAGTGGCCATAAGAACGGAGAGCGGTAAGGTCGTCGAAATTTTAGCGTCAAATGCGACGCTTAGTATCGGTGTAACCATGGCAACAGCGCCTATTTCATAGAGAATGGCCTGGCAGGCTCGGCGGTTGGTAGGGCTCATGGGGATACTTCACAGACAACAAATGATGGTGAGAAAACGCTTAGCGCCGACATGGTAACCGATTTGAGCGTGAACTAAAGATTGTGTATTAAACTTATCGCTGAGCTGATGGTCGGGCGCACTACTTGACAGATGATGGGTATATCGGAAAAATGATCGCAGTCTGCTGCTATATATATTAAACCCCCGCTTGCTAATACCGGCCGATGGGGGCGGTTAGCAGCCTATGCGCTATATCTTTTGAGTCCCATATTAAAAGCGACTTACAGAAGTGGACTAGCTTTAGCATAGTGAATAAAAATATCAGTAATTCCTAAGCCACAGGGCGCTTAGTTTTTTGCTGAGCGACGGCTTTAATCCCACTTAATAATGTTCATTGTTTAATTAAAGGAATGCTATGAAACTAGAATCAATTGCGCTGCATGAAGGCTATAAATCGGAAGAAACCACAAAATCCGCAGCGGTTCCGATTTACCAGACAACCTCTTATACCTTTGATAATACCCAGCATGGCGCAGATTTATTTGATCTTAAGGTGCCGGGCAATATTTACAGCCGCATAATGAATCCAACCAACGATGTCTTGGAAAAGCGTATTGCCGCAATGGAAGGTGGTGTTGGTGCGCTGTGTGTCGCCTCTGGTATGGCCGCCATTACCTACGCCATTCAATGTATCTGCGGGGTTGGCGATAATATTGTCAGCACTAGCCAGTTGTATGGCGGAACCTATAACTTTTTTGCGCATTCATTACCGAGGCAAGGTGTCGAGGCTAGAATGATCTCGGCGGACGACTACGAAGGTTTTGAAAACGCAATTGACGATAAGACCAAGGCGGTATTTTGTGAGTCTATTGGCAACCCCGCGGGCAATGTTGTCGATATTGTTCGCTTGGCGGAAATTGCCCACAGGCATGGCGTGCCCTTGATTGTTGATAATACCGTGGCAACGCCCTATCTCTGTCGGCCATTTGAGCTCGGGGCTGATATTGTTGTGCACTCGCTCACTAAATACATTGGTGGTCATGGCACCACTATTGGCGGTGTGATAGTCGATTCAGGTAAGTTTGACTGGGTTGCCAACAAGGAGCGTTTTGCTATTTTGAACGAACCTGATCCTTCCTATCATGGCGTTGTTTACACCGAGGCGCTGGGGCCCGCAGCCTATATAGGTCGTTGTCGTGTGGTACCACTGCGAAATACTGGCGCCGCCTTGTCGCCAATGAATGCCTTTCAGCTGTTACAGGGACTTGAAACTCTCGGCTTGCGTATGGATCGCCATTGCGAGAATGCTGAAAAGCTGGCGCTCTATCTGCAGAATCATGAGAAGGTTGAATGGGTAAACTATGCTGCTTTGCCGGATAGCCCTTACTTCGCTACTTGTCAGAAAATCACTAACTCCCGGGCTTCAGGTATTTTAAGCTTTGGGCTCACTGGTGGTATTGAGGCCTGCTCGCGATTTATTGATTCTCTGGAGATGATTTTACGTCTGGTAAATATCGGTGATGCAAAATCGCTAGCCTGTCATCCGGCGTCCACCACTCATCGTCAGTTAAATCCTGAAGAGCTGGCTTTTGCCGGCGTGAGTGCAGATTTAATTAGAATCTCGGTGGGGATTGAGCACATCGACGATATTATTGCCGATGTCAGCCAGGCCTTAGAAAAAGCCTAGTAAGACGCTTACCATGGCCCCATAAACTGCTGGTTTTGTGGCCATTTGGTACACTTTTTGATGTGGTTAAATCTAGAAAACTACTTCGATAGGGCCTTGCCAAGCAGTCCCAGAGAACAAGCTTACTCTTTGTTCATTTCTTCGCGCAGCTTCTTTCTAACGCCCATCAGCATTTTGCCGAAGGTGTTACTACCGCGCAGGTCGCGACCGCTGCCCCAGAAGTAGTTATATTGGCTGATGTCCTTAATTTCCATTTGGTCTGAGTTCAATAACATTTGAGCGACCTCTGGATGGGTACGACATTTGATGTAAGTGCCTCGCGTCATATATGTCA
>NZ_JBLIKC010000009.1:0-149229 GCF_047636175.1 Zhongshania sp.
TCGCGCGCGGCGGCTTGCGCTGGTCAGACCGGCCAGAAGATTTCCGTACCGAAGTCCTCGGTTTGATGAAAGCACAAATGGTTAAAAATGCCGTTATTGTGCCAGTCGGCGCCAAGGGCGGTTTTGTGTGCCGCCGCTTACCCGAAAACGGGTCGAGAGAAGCCACACAAGCTGAAGTGATCAACTGCTATATAGATTTTATCGGGGCGATGTTATCACTAAGCGATAATCGGCACGACGACCGTGTCATTCGCCCGCCGTTAACGGTTTGTCACGACGACGAAGATCCCTATCTTGTGGTTGCCGCTGACAAAGGTACCGCGGCATTTTCCGACATTGCCAATGGCGTCTCCAAAGCCTTTGGCTTTTGGATTGGCGACGCCTTTGCTTCAGGCGGGTCGAATGGCTACGACCACAAGAAAATGGGCATTACCGCCAAAGGTGGCTGGGAAGCGGTCAAGCGTCATTTTCGTGAACAGAACAAAGACATCCAACGCGAAGAATTCACCACCGTGGGCATTGGCGATATGGCCGGCGACGTATTTGGCAATGGTATGCTGCTTTCTAAAAAAACCGCCTTAATCGCGGCCTTTAATCATCTGCATATTTTTCTTGATCCGACACCCAATACCGAAGAAAGCTGGAAGGAGCGCAAACGCCTATTTAAACTGCCCCGCTCCAACTGGAGCGATTACGACAAAGTGCTTCTGTCACCCGGCGGTGATATTTACTCCCGAACGCTCAAAAGCATTACACCCAGTGAACAGGCTTGCCGTGCATTAGCCTTGGAAAACCGCGCCTACACTCCCGATGAACTAATTCACCATATTCTGCAAGCGCCGGTCGACTTACTCTGGAACGGCGGTATTGGTACCTACGTAAAAGCAGAAAGTGAAACCCATCAACAGGCCGGAGATCGCGCCAACGACAATCTCCGCGTGAACGGCTCGCAATTACGCTGCAAGGCGGTTGGTGAAGGGGGTAACTTGGGCTTGACCCAAGCTGGGCGCATTGAATATGCCCTGAAAGGTGGACGATGCAATTCCGACTTTATCGACAATTCCGCTGGGGTCGATTCATCAGATAATGAAGTTAATATAAAGATACTTCTTAACGAACTCGTCACCAAACAAACAATAAGCTTTATTGATCGAAATAAACTACTGAAAAGCATGACCAAAGACGTGGAGCGCCAAGTTCTGCGCAATAACTACCTGCAAACTCAGTCTATTAGTATGATTGCCTCACAATCGCCGGAACGCTTAGGTGAACAAGCTGAGCTGATCCGTATATTGGAACGCGACGCCGGACTGGATCGAAAACTCGAATCACTACCCGATGAAAAAACCATTCAGAGTCGCCGCACTGCTGGACTCGGACTCACTCGCCCCGAACTAGCCTGTCTATTGTCTTACTCCAAAATACACATTAACAAAATCTTGTTGGATTCTACTGTTCCCGAAGACCCCTATCTGGCTCAGGAGCTATACCGCTATTTCCCGAAACAATTAGGTGAACGCTACCCCGACGAAATCAGTCAGCACCGCCTGCGCCGAGAGATTATTTGCACGGTGATTACCAATAGCTTGGTAAACCGCATGGGCAATGCCTTTGCCCACCGTTTAAATGACGAGCTCGGCAACAGCTTCGAAGATATCGCTCGCGCGTATACCGTTGCATGTGACCTTTTCGACATTCGCTCACTTTGGGCGGACATTGAAAAACTTGACAACAAAGTGCCCGACGAATTACTAACGCGCATGATGGTTGAAATCCGGCGCCTCGTGAAACATGTCACTCTATGGTTAATCAACAACAAAGAGCAACTAAACAATATTCAGAGCTTAATAAACCGCTACGCTGCAGACATAAAGTTGCTGGGCGACGAAGTTGAACACTATTTGTCTGACGATGAGTTACAACTCATTGAACATCGTATTACTGAGTACTGCAACAGCGGCATTCCACGCCAAGTGGCGCAACGGGTTGTTATGCTCAAAGCCCTATTTGCGAGTCCCGACATCACTTGGCTGAAGGAGCGCACCAGCGTTTCTGCAAAAGTCTTGAGTGAAATCTACTTCAGATTGGCGGAGTCGTTAGAAATAACCTGGGTGCGTCGGCATATCGACAAACTCACAGCCGAGTCCCGCTGGCATGCATTGGCCCGCAACGCCCTGCGTGATGATTTATATCAGCGTCACCGCGACCTCTGCGCCAAAGTAGCCGGCGATATCGACGTGAATGGCCACATCGCAACGGAGCTCGATCACTGGCTGGACGGCAATAATGTCCAAGCTGGGTATTTGAGCAACTTGATTGCAGAGGTTAAAAGTACTCAGCAAGCCGACTACCTAAGCTTATCGGTCATATTGCGGCAGTTGGGACGGCTGTCCGCATAATTGTATACAGCGGTGGAGTTCTGGTTGAATGAGTCAGACACTTTAATAAGAGACAATACCCGTCAATTGTTAAAGTGTCATCACGGGACAGAAACCCAGTTACAAACAGTACTCTAAAGAATTCAAAGAAGAAGCCGTTGCCTTGACTCGAGAACATGTTTACCGCACCGACAGCAGCGGTAGTCCAGAGCCACTAATCGATCGCTTCCCCGAAAAGACCCCAAAACCACAGTATCTAATTGTCAGTACCACTAACGATAGTCACAGCAATCGATGCACTGATACAAATTCGGCAATACCTATCACCGCCAGCAAAGATGCACGGCCGCACTAATTCATGGTTTTGCGCTAGCCCCGAGCCCAGAGCGTCGATACACTAGACCTCCATAAAATCTTGAATGGCCGGATCAGCGCCCTGTGAAAATCAGTCACTACCTATTTGTTGCAGCCGCCGGCGCTAGCCTTACCCTTTCACTCGCACCCTTTGACTGGTGGTGGATAGCCATTATTGCCATGGCCGCCCTCGCTGCCAGCATGAACACGGTCTCAGCAAAGCAGGGCTTTATGCTCAGCTGGTGCTTTGGCAGCGCCAGCTTTGCCACCGGCGTGTCCTGGGTTTTTGTTGCCATGCATGATTTTGGCGAAACCCCCGCGGTGCTGGCCGTGCCCATGACTGCTATATTTTGCATCGGTTTGGGTTTAGTACCCGCGCTCTTCGGCTACGGCTACTGTCGCTGGGTTCGTGATGGTGTTGCTGGCAAGACGCTGGGCTTTGCCGCCATGTGGGTATTATCAGAGTGGCTGCGTAGCTGGGCATTAACTGGTTTTCCATGGCTCTACCTCGGTTATGGGCACCTGCACACCGCCATGGCTGGATGGTCGCCCGTCATTGGTGTCTACGGCCTGAGCTTTTGGGTGGCATTAAGCGGCGCAGCGCTTGCCCACTGCATTACCGCTAAATCCTCAACAAAACGTCAAGGCTATGCCACACTGGCCGGCTGCATCGCCTTATTTGGCTTGGGCTATTCTCTGCAGCAACATGAGTGGACCACAGCCGACACCAAACCACCGCTGCGTATTGGCGCGGTGCAATCCAATATCTCACAAGAAAGAAAATGGGCCTACGACCAGTACTGGGCGACACTTGAGCAGTACGATCTGGCCTCTGAAAAGTTATGGGCAGATTCCGATCTAGTAATTTGGCCAGAGGCCGCCATCCCTGCGCTGTATCACAACGTCACATCTTATTTTGACTATATTGCCGAACGCGCAGCCGCCAACAATAGCGCCCTTATTACTGGTGTCCCCACCAAACTTGATGAAAATATGTATAACTCAGTAATGGTTATCAGCGGCGGCGAAGGGATATATAACAAGCAACGCTTGGTTCCTTTTGGCGAATATGTGCCGCTGGCCCATTACATTCGCGGCCTCATTAAATTCTTTGACCTGCCAATGTCGAGCTTTTCCCGCGGCGGCCCAGATCAGGGGCACCTGCAAGTTAAAGGCTGGCAGCTCGCCCCGTCTATCTGCTACGAAATTGTTTACCCCGACCTGATTGCCCGCAGTGCGCGTGACGCCGACGTACTGTTCACAATAAGTAACGACGCCTGGTTTGGTCGCTCCATTGGTCCCGACCAACATATGCAAATGGCTCAAATGCGCGCCCTAGAAAATGGCCGCGAACTAATTCGTGTCACCAGCACCGGTATCACCGCACTGGTCGATCATCGAGGCAATATACGCACCCGCATTCCCTCGTTCACCGCCACCAACCTAAAAGGCCTAGTACACGCCCGCAGCGGCACCACACCGTTCACGCGTTACGGCTCAACGCCGATTATTCTTTTATGTGCCGCATTGGTGCTTTACGCCAGATTTAAGCGCTATTCAAAACCCGCATAATCAATTTAAAAGTCACGATAGTTAATCAATCTCAGCAGCAGGAATAACAACAGATCTAAAAATGCAGCAATCCAAATAGTGTGATCAGCCCCTTAGCTGTTAGAATAAGCGCCCATAACTTATTCGCCCGCTGTACAGAGAACTGACACCGCCAATGGACCAACATTACGCCCCCCGTGATATCGAGACCTGCGCCCAACAATTTTGGCAGGATCAAAACAGTTTCGCCGCCGTCGAAGACCCCAGCCGTGAAAAATACTATTGCTTGGCGATGTTCCCCTACCCCAGCGGTAAACTGCACATGGGGCATGTTCGCAATTACAGCATTGCAGATGTGATATCGCGCTATCAGCGCATGCTGGGTAAAAACGTCTTACAACCTATGGGTTGGGATGCTTTTGGTTTACCGGCAGAGAACGCGGCAGTAAAAAACAAAACCGCGCCGGCTAAATGGACTGTTGAAAACATCGCCTATATGCGTGATCAGCTCAAACAGCTGGGATTTGCCTACGACTGGAATCGCGAACTAGCCACCTGTAAGCCAGACTACTACCGCTGGGAGCAATGGTTTTTCACCCGTCTTTACGAAAAAGGCATGGTCTACAAAAAAACCTCCGCGGTGAATTGGTGCCCGGTTGACGAAACCGTATTGGCGAACGAACAGGTCATCGATGGCTGCTGCTGGCGCTGCGACACTCAAGTTCAGCGCAAAGAAATCCCTCAGTGGTTTATTAAAATCACCAGCTACGCCGATCAATTGCTTAACGATCTAGACCAGCTAGATGGCTGGCCCGAGCAAGTTAAAACCATGCAGCGCAACTGGATTGGCCGTTCACAAGGCGTACAAATGCGCTTTGATCTTGACGCGCCGATCGCCGGCATCGACAGCTTTGAGGTCTATACCACCCGCCCCGACACCCTCATGGGCGTTACCTACGTGAGCCTGGCAGCAGAGCATCCTATCAGCCTTGAAGTTGCCAAGAACAATCCTGCGCTAGCCACATTTATTGACGAATGCCGCAATAGTTCTGTCGCCGAAGCCGACATGGCCGTCATGGAAAAGAAAGGCATGTTCACCGGCCTAGCCGCGCGCCACCCCATCACTGGCGAATCAGTACAAGTGTGGATCGCCAATTACGTCTTAATGGATTACGGCACCGGTGCCGTCATGGCAGTGCCCGCTCACGATCAGCGGGATTATCAGTTCGCAAAAAAATATGATCTGGCTATCAATCAAGTTATTGCCCCAGAGAATGGCGAAGCCATCAATATTGACGACGGCGCCTTCACCGAGAAAGGCGTACTAATCAATTCTGCCGCTTTTGACGGCTTGAATTTTGAAGACGCATTCACGGCGATTTCTGATGAACTGGTCGCGCAAAACAAAGGCCAGGTCACCACCAACTACCGGCTTCGTGACTGGGGTGTTTCTCGTCAACGTTACTGGGGTGCACCAATCCCCATTTTCAATCTACCTAACGGTGGTGAAATTGCGGTCCCCGCTCACAAGCTGCCTATCCTGCTGCCAGAAGATGTCGAGATGGACGGTGTACAGTCGCCCATTAAAGCCGACCCAGAATGGTGTAAAGACGATCTCGATGGCGTCGCGGTAGAGCGTGAAACCGATACCTTCGATACCTTTATGGAATCGAGCTGGTACTACGCGCGCTTCACCTGCCCCGACTTTGAAGACGGCATGCTTGACCCCGATCGCGCCAATTACTGGCTGCCCGTCGATCAATACGTCGGCGGTATTGAACACGCCATTCTTCACCTCTTATACGCACGCTTTTTCCACAAATTAATGCGTGATGAAGGTCTGCTGGATTCAGACGAGCCCTTCAAACAACTGCTTTGCCAGGGCATGGTATTGAAAGACGGCACCAAAATGTCCAAGTCCAAGGGCAATACTGTCGACCCACAATTCCTGATTGAGCAATACGGTGCAGACACTGTTCGCCTGTTCATCATGTTTGCCGCACCGCCAGAACAAAGTTTGGAATGGTCTGACAGCGCAGTGGAAGGCTCGCACCGTTTCCTTAAACGGCTGTGGAAATTAGCAGCGACCCACCTTGAAGCTGGGAATGCACCCGCGCTTACGCCTGAGAGTTTAACTGGACCGCAGCAAGACCTGCGCCGTAAAACTCACGAGACTATTGCCAAGGTAAGCGATGATTTTGGTCGCCGTCTAACCTTCAATACCGCGATTGCGGCGGTGATGGAATTAATTAATGAGGTGTCTCGCTTCCAAAGTCAAAGCGAGCAATGCATAGCAGTAGAGCGCGAGGCCATAGAAGCCGCAGTGCTTTTACTGGCGCCAATTGTGCCGCATATTAGCCACCAACTTTGGCTCAACCTTGGCCACAGCGATGCGGTTATAGATGCGCCCTGGCCACAAGTAGACGAGGCGGCACTGGTACGCAATACTATAAAAATGGCAGTGCAAGTGAATGGAAAACTGCGAGCGACCATCGAAGTCGCCGCCGATGCCGACGGTGAGAGCATCAAGAAACTGGCTCGGGAGCAGGAAAACGTACAGCGTTTTCTGGCAGATTTAACTATCCGCAAAGAAATTTTTGTTCCTAAAAAACTGGTAAATATCGTTGCTAACTAAGCTGACACTAAAAACGCTCATCGCCGCAGCCTGCCTAATACTGGTTGGCTGCGGTTTTGCACTGCGCGGCGACACCAGCATAGACGTCATGTTGCAACCGATTTATATAAGCAGCGACCGCCCTAGCCAGGAGCTTAGCCTGTCACTAAAACGGCAATTTGCGATTAATGATGTTGCGCTTAGCAAGTACCGTAAGAACGCGAAATTAGTTGTGATTGTAAAACTGCTGGACGAAGACAAACGCAGTGTTGCCATAGATCGCGAAGCCCGCGACGCGGAGTATGCGCTATTCGAATCTGCCAGCATCGAACTGCAAAACCCCGACGGCACTAATCTGCGCGGCCCCCAGACTCTGCAACAACGGCGCCTGATTGTTAACGACCCTGACAACCCCCTTGGTGAAGAAACCGAATCGACCATCGTTCGCGCCGAGATGCGCGAGCAGCTGAGTATTCGCCTCGCTCGCCAAGTCGAATTCTGGTCACATCAAATTCAAGACGGTCGCTAATGCGGATAAGGTCAGAACAACTCGCCGGACAACTCAGCAAGCAGTTACTGACTGCCTACTTAGTGTGTGGCGACGAACTGCTTATTACCCAAGAATGTTGCGACACCATTCGCCAGCACTGCCGAAAAGAAGGTATCAGCGAGCGCGAAGTCCTCAATGTTGATCGCAGCTTTGACTGGGGCCAATTGCTAGACGCCGGCCAATCCATGTCATTATTCGGCGAGCGCAAGCTTATTGAACTCCGCCTTGGCGGCAACAAAATGGATCAGAAAACGTCGGCGGCTCTACAGGAGTATCTGCAGCGCGCCGACGGTAGTAATATTCTATTAGTTAGCTGTGGCAAGCTAGACAGCCGCAGCATGAACAGCAAGTGGGTGAAAGCACTGGACAGCGCCGGCGCCGTTATTCAAGTCTGGCCGATTGATCGCCAACATCTGAATAACTGGATCATGCAGCGCATGCGCAATATTGGTCTGAATGCCGACAACGACGCAGTGCAGCTCTTGGCAGACCGGGTTGAGGGTAATCTACTCGCCGCCGATCAAGAAATTTCTAAACTCAAAATTTTAGCCGGTGATAAAACAATCACCGCTGACATTGTCGCCAATGCCGTTGCCAGCAGCGCTCGCTATGACGTATTTAAGCTAATTGATACCGCACTGGCCGGCAATGCCGGCAATGCCCTGCAAATGCTAAATAGCCTGCAGGCCGAGGGCGGCGAAGACATCGCCATGTTAGGTGCCATCACCCGAGAAATTCGCACCCTCTACCAATGCGCGCAGCAATTGGAACAGGGCGGCGGTGTAGACCGGGTTTTAGATAGCGCCCGGGTATGGGATAAACGCAAGACACTCTACAAAAATGCGCTGCGCCGCTTAAAAAGCGTTCAACTCGGCAAGCTTCTGCAGCTCGCCACACGCATAGATGCTGCGCAAAAAGGCCAGAGCAAGGAAAATGGCAGTGTGTTATTCGCTAATTTAGTCGCACTCTTAGCCGGCCAACAACTCTCCGAGCTCGCTTAACTCCGAGTAAGCTCAGTCAGCACTTCCAGTCATCAAATCAGTAAAACTCTGGATCGACTTCAGAGTCCGAATCCAGAATACGAAACTAAATCTAAAGATCGAAACTTGCAGCCAAAACCTGAAGTCATCCGTAAACTGAGTTTGAGCAGTATCAAGATTATCGCCATGCGCACTGATATCGAAACCCGACTCTCCCGCCGAGGTATTTGTAAAGCCATCTAATTCAGGTGAACCAATGGCAGATTGCTGGCTTTGTTCGCGGAACAATGCGGACTAAAGTTCGATCAATGAACCCAAATCCAAGGCGACATCTTCTCTATCGGCTAGATAGACTTCGGCGACCTTGAAGTTAAGTAGTCGTAAATTAGCTAGGTATTTGATTATGTTTCTATCGAATCCTTTTATGCCGATATTCTATGGCTACTGTAATTTCGATTTCTACAGGCACTATCACTCTTTAGGATATGACACCGGCGTATCTTCAATGAGCCGACTACTACCGCTATTTACCATCAGGGTTTTTATCTTAGTTGACTCCACCCCCGACTCCGCCGCAGAGTCAATATTTTCGGCATAGTAAAATTCTGCTTGGGCGCGCTGATGGGTCACATCCATCAATATAAAACCGTGATTTTTCAGGTCGGTATATTTTATATGTGGATTCACCACCGGCAATACCAAAGACACTAATTCCGCCGCCCCATCGGGAAAGCCGGGAGACGTGACACTGGGCGCCACAAACTCAACACCCAGCGGCTCTTCTAAGACCCCACCCGTGACCACCGCACTACTTTTATAAAGCTCATTCGCCCAGCTGGTGTGAATATCTCCGGTGAGCACCACCAGATTATTAATGCTATTTTCTTCGACAAAATCGAGTATTTCTTCACGTTCTACCGGATAGCCATCCCACTGATCCATATTGACGGCTACCAGCGGGCTGAAATCATTAGTCGGGACGCCCGGCAGCAGACGTTGGATTTCAAGTAATTGCAGTTGCGCAAACATCACCTGCTGGCCAACAAATTTCCATTGCCCTTGGGCGATCCCCAATTTATTTTTAAACCATTCTTTTTGGGTTTGACCCAATAGATCGCGGGGATCGGCACGAGCGGGATCGACAGGATTTTCAAGTTGTTTTACGCGCCCCTCAAGACGCGTATCCAGCATAATAAAATCGGCTAAATCACCGTAGCGGAAGGCGCGGTATATACTGTCTTCGCTGGCCGTTGGCGGCCGAATCGGCATCCACTCAAAATAAGCCTGTATCGCCTGTGCCTTACGCGCTGGCCATTCGCCCTCACCCTCGCTGTGATTTTCTGCCCCGTCCATATAAGAATCGTTTGCTGATTCGTGGTCATCCCAAATAGTAATAAAGGGATGCAGAGCATGCGCGGCTTGAAGATCCACATCTTTGCGGTAGTGAGCGTAGCGGCGACGATAGTCATCAAGCACCAAAATCTCGTGCGGTGGATCGAGCAAGCGCTGCGCATTATCGCCGTATTCACCATCAGCATATTCGTAAATATAATCGCCCAGATGCAAGACAAAATCGAGGTCGGGGCGATTGGCAATCATTCGGTAGACCGAGAAATACCCATGGGGATAGCTACTGCATGAACACACCGCATAACGCAGGCGTTCGGCGTATTGCCCTGGGGTCGGCAGAGTTAGGGCGCGGCCTAGTGGCGACTGGGTATCGCCGACTGAAAAGCGATACCAGTACTGCGTCTCTGACAGCAAACCCGCCGCATCAAACTTAACGGTATAATCTCGTTCGGCACTGGTATTGAATATTTCCGACAGCACAATACGACTAAACTCAGGATCCTCAGAGACCTCGCACAACACGGGGATAAGGCCTTTGGGCGTTTGTGCTGGCGTCACCCGCGTCCATAGAATCACGCGATCATCCAAGGGATCGCCACTCGCCACGCCGTGAATAAACGACACGTCGATATCCGATGTCGAAGGAGTCGATGGTGACGAACTCGAACCGGAATTACTGCTACCGCCGCAGGCGGTCAATATTGGCACTGCGATGGTAGCCGTAGTCACTGTGCGTAAAAAATGGCGTCTCTTCACGGAAAACTCTCTCGTGCTGTCATCAAAAAGTAGGAAAATAATAACCTAGCGGTGTTACAAAGAGATTTCAAAGACAGCACTGTTGCTACTCGTTACGGAGACAAGCTCAACCGTTGAATTAGAGCAGCCTCAGGCAATGTTATTCCAAACTACCCAGTGGCAACAGTTGGCCGAACAGTATGAACTCATCATTGCCAACTTTTTGCGCGCCCAAGCTGTGGCCCATAGTGCTAAAACCAACTACCAATATTTGCTGCTGGAATTTTATGCTGATCCCCGCCCACTACCCAGCCGCAGCTCGAATATTCAACTGGCGCGCTGAACGGCACCAAACTGAACCCAGATCGGCTTAGAGAACTGCAGACTCAGCTCCAACTGCTTTTAGAGAGCTTTTTGTAAAGCTCGGCAGGCTTGGTTTCAGCAAAAACGTGGTCTGCCCCCCCCTAAGCTGCGTATGAGCTGATATGAAAACTCAAAGCGCAAATGATGCCAACCAGCAACATCGCTGGCTAACCGCCGAGCTACGTTCCGATCATGCCGGGGAAACCGGCGCGGTCGCTATTTATGCTGGTATTCTAGCTGTGTCTCGCCACAACGCGGTGCGAGCCTTTGCCCTAAATCACCAAGCTACGGAAAAACGCCACCTGGCACTTATCGAAACAATTTTGCCTGAATCCGAACGCAGCCAACTGCTAACACTGTGGCGCCTTGCGGGTTTTGTTACTGGCGCAATACCCTCGCTGTTTGGCCCCAATGCAGTGTTTGCAACCATTGCTGCGGTGGAGAATTTTGTCGATAGTCACTACCAACAGCAGATTGAGCGTTTGGCTGCTGATGGGTTTCAGCCTCGGGTGCGAGAAATTTTGCAGGCCTGTCGCGAGGATGAACTGCAGCACCGGGACGAAGCTCTTGAATTGCAGACTCACGCCCCGGGTATGATTTTGCGGGTTTGGTGTTGGCTGGTTGATGCCGGCTCCAATATCGCCGTGACATTTGCCCGTTGGGTCTAGGATAAACAATGCCCGAAGGCCCAGAAATTCGTCGTGCCGCAGATGAGATAGCCACTGTTTTGGTTGGCAAGGTGATACAGCGAATTGAGTTTGGTTTGCCGCACCTCAAACACCATGAAGAGATTTTGTGCGGTAGCACAGTGCTCGAGATCGAAACCAGGGGCAAAGCACTGCTCACTCACTTCGATAACGGCCATTCAATCTATTCCCATAACCAGCTCTATGGTCGCTGGTATGTGGTGAAGCGAGACAAGCTCCCCAGCACTGGCCGCTCGCTGCGATTAGCGCTGCATACCAAAACCCACAGCGCACTTTTGTATAGTGCGTCCGAAATTGACGTATTAGATGAAGAAGGCATCAATACGCATCGATTTCTCACCAAGCTGGGCCCCGATATCTTAAATCCAAACTTAACGTGGCGAGAGATAGCAGCCCGCTTAGCCGAGCCACGGTTTAAAAAGCGCAGCCTAGCCGCTCTGTATCTTGATCAGTCTTTTCTGGCGGGAGTGGGTAACTATTTACGCTCTGAAATTCTTTTTGCTGCCGGTACTCACCCCAAAAAGAAGCCACAAGAACTGGAGCGCAAAGTTATCAACCGGCTGGCTCGCAGCACGCTGCTTATTTGCCAGCGAGCCTACGAAACCGGCGGCATTACAAACCCACCTCAGCTGGCAGCGAAACTTAAACTCAGTGGCTTAACACGGGGTCAGTTCCGCCATGGGGTGTTCGGCCGTGACAACCAGGCATGCTACGGCTGCGGTGAAGTCGTGCTCAAAGAAGCGATTTCAGCTCGGCGCATTTATTGGTGCCCACTGTGCCAGTACGAGTAGGTGGACCCCTCGATTGGGCCTGATGTTGACTCGGTATAGAGGTCATTACTCCAACACCTGATCTTGCTTGAAAGTTCCCAAATAAGTAACTATAGTCCCCAAAATGAGAACGTTCAAAAATAACACTATGAGGCAGCTAGCCAGTGCATTATTTACCGAAACTCGCCAACAGGTGTTGGGGATACTCTATGGCCAGCCGGAACGAAGTTTTTTCTTGAGAGAGATTCTTCGTAATAGCGGCATGGGGGTCGGCACAGTCAAGCGAGAGCTTGATAGCCTGTCAGCAGCTGGCATTGTGACTCTACGTAAAAGCGGTAATCAACACCATTACCAGTCAGATTCTGCATGCCCCATCTATAATGAACTTCTTGCCATCATCAACAAAACAGTTGGTCCAGTCGACCGTCTGGCAAGCGCACTTAAACCTTTGACGGATAAAATCGAGACAGCGTTTGTGTCTGACTCACTAGCTAGCGGCAAGAAATCCACAGGCAGCGATATTGATCTGATGATAATCGGCGACGTAAATTTTGAGTTTTTAGTTAAGGCACTGCATTCTAGACAACAGGTATTGGAATGAAAAAGCTCACTATTTTTTCCGCCTGCGTTCTACTATTGGCTTGTAGTAGCAAGCCCATCCCTTTTACTGACTACTTAGTGAAAAACCTATTGCGCGATAATCTTGAAGGACTCGCGACACCGGCTATTTTTGATGTCGAAGATATTGCGGTGAAAACCATCGAAGCCACAGAAACAACAGGCATAGCGACCGCCCACGTGAGGCTGCGCTTCCCCGAAGATTTCGATACCGTAGTGGGCTTGCGCAGATTAGAACCCTACAACGTGACCTACCTGCAATACAAAAGTAGCTTTGGAAAATTTGCTGCAGGAGAAAGCCAAGTCCACTACGCGGAATATAAGTTTGAGCGCCGTGACGGCAAGTGGTTTATTGTGGGCAGCCGCGCTATGTCCCCACCGGAAGTCTTTCCCGCGGCGGGAAGCGCAGCCACCCGAGAATGAGGCCGGGTTTGTGCAATCCGCGTTAAGGTAAAAATAAGCTAGCCTATGAGTTTAGAGAGCCTTGATGAGCGTCTGGCCGGGGGTTTATAAATAGCCATTAAGCCCGACACAAAATTTAGCGAGCTCAGATAAAACGGTGTTAAACTGAGGTCTCAGTTTTTGACCTGCCAATATTCTTCAGCCGCTTCCCCGCTTTTTTCATGCCTCAAGCTGGGTGGCTCAAGAATGACAGACTTGCACTAGAGTTCCTCACTCTAACCAAGTATTACTGTCAGGTGGTTATATCACTGTCACTTTGTGGTTTGTCTATTCCGCTTTCTTAGCCTCCCAGATAACTGCTGAGTTTTTTACAAAGGCCTTTACAGCTCTAACGTCAAACACAGTGAGAGTCTTATGCAACAGTTAACCGATACCGGTAACAATATCGTCAAGGACTTGTCAGGCCGCTATAACTTAAGTCGAGATGCTGTGATTCATATGCTAGTTGCCGTCAACAACGGTGGCAGCTCCATGGCCCAATTTAACTGCCCTGAGCTTGGCGGTTCCGGCCAATGGATGCGCGGTGGAATGACAATGGTAGGCGATATGTTCAACTCCGGCCTAAAGAATACCGTCAATAACCTGTGTGGCGAATTAGCCAACGCACTGGCCAACAACCAAATGTTCCCAGTGATCCCCGCCGGCACACCCGGCAGTCAGAACTGGTGGCCTGGAAATTTGGGCAAGCCCTTTAGTAGTGGCTCACAAAACAATATCCGCTATGCGGTATTCCCCAATCGCTTAGCGATTGAGTTGAATGGCCAAGTGTCGGTATACGACACACTCAATAATAATATTAGCGGCGTCAGCCAGCAACAGGGTGGCAATACCTCACTCACTTTTAGCACTCAGTTTGGCACCATCGCCGTGAGTAGTTTGCCATTAATTTCCGGCCCCGGTATTGCACCCGCACCGCAAACTAATTTTGCCTCGCCAACGCCGCAAAAACCCGCGCCCGCATACCATGAACAAACTCCCAGCAACAATGCGTCACGGGTAAATTCGTCGTCATCGGCAGACACTCAGACCATCCTTGGATTAATAGAAAAATTGGCGCACTTACGCGATGCTGGCGCCTTAACCGAAGATGAGTTTAATACCAAAAAACGCGAATTACTTGGCCGGCTTTAAGACTGCATAGCGCCCTATATAAATAATTTATGTCGCTGCCAAAATTATAGCGGCAGCGACATTATATTTTGTACCAAGCTAGCTAGTAGTGACTGCCCAACTGCACCCAAGGCTTTTTACCTTCTTGGTGGTAGACGGTGAATCGAGTAAGCGCTGCATAGGGAACACTTAAGCGGGTCATCGCAGCCATCGGCATACCCAGCCAATGACAAATCATCACTCGAATGACGACGCCATGCGCAACCAACAATACCGATTGACCTTGATACTGACGGGTAATAGCGTCGAGTTCGGTACTAATGCGCTGACAAAAGTCAGGCATGGTCTCGCCATTTGGGGGGCTCGCATCGGCGGGCGACGCCCAAAAGTCAGACCACTCCTGCGGAAAACGTTGCCGGGCAACGTTATGCGCCAAACCTTCCCAATCGCCAAAGTGTATTTCTCGCAGATCGTCACGAACTGCCAAGGGCGTATTGCGCTCTGCCGCCAGCATCTCTGCAAAACGCTGGCACCGCTGTAGTGGCGAGCTTACAATATTATGCCAGCCAGCATCGCCAATAGTCGCTACCTTGTCGCGCATTTGCTGCCAGCCAAGATCGCTGAGCGCAACCTCGGTACTGCCACGAAAGATCTCGCCACCTTCGCAAGCTCCGTGACGTAACAAGTCAATTTTAGTTGTTATTACCTTGGCCATAGCGGCATTCCTACTTTAATTAACGCCTCGGCTAACGCCGGCTTGTTCAAAACTCGCCATTTCTTTTTGTAGACGACAGGCCGCCTGCATAATTGGCAGGGCCAGGGCCGCACCGCTGCCCTCGCCTAATCGCATATCCAATTGCAGCAGCGGTTCAGCTTCCATTTTATTCAGTAGGCGACCATGGCCGGGTTCTGACGAGCAGTGTGAGAAAAATAACCACGGCCGAATTGAGGGATTGATCCGCACCGCCGACATCGCCGCCGCTGTGCATATATAGCCATCGACCAATACCGCTATACCCTTCTGCGCGGCGCGAATATACGCGCCAGCCAAGGCACTAATTTCGTAACCGCCAATGCGACGCATCACTTCCATGCCATTTTTCATATGCGGTAAATGCCGCGACATAGCGCGGGTCACCACCGCTGATTTTTTCGCCAACATTTGGTCGCTAATACCGGTGCCGCGCCCTACCATGGCCGTTGCTGACAAACGGGTATGGGCCACCGCCAGCGCGGCCGCCGAAGTGCTATTACCAATACCCATCTCACCACCAATAAAGATGTCAATATCGCCGGCTTGATCAATAATATCGCGGCCGACGGCCATGGCTTCCTGGCATTGGTCCAAGGTCATGGCTTCGGTAACGCACATATTCTGGGTGCCGGCACCAACGCGCATATCTAACACATTAGGCAGATCTTCCAGTGCGTAGACCGTGCCAACGTTAATCACTTTAAAATCGACGCCCATAGCCTTAGCCAAAACACTAATCGCCGCGCCGCCGCTGGAAAAATTGCGCACCATTTCCGAAGTCACCGACTGCGGATAGGCAGAGACATCCTCTGTGGTCACACCATGATCACCGGCAAAAACAGCGATCAAGGCTTTATCAACATGGGGCTCCAGTGTTCGCTGGACGGCGGAGAGTTGAATGGCGACATCTTCAAGTCGACCTAGGGAGCCCAGCGGCTTGGTTAAACTTGCCTGCCGCGCCTGCGCCGCAACGCGAAATTCTTCGTCAGCTTCTGGTGCTAACTCCTCATACCAATGTGACATACTCTATCCTTTCAGTACTTGCTCTAAACCCGCGGTAACCAGCACGACCCTATCTGCCATAGCGGCGAGGTCCTGATGCAAGCGTCCCGATTCATCGACAAATTGCCGACTTGATGATGCCAGTGGCACAATTCTCTGCCCCACCTCGTTACTCACTAATACAATATGACCGTCGGCCTGTCGCAACACCTAATAGAACGCATCGCGCACATTATGCCAATGCGACAAATCATCTTTCATCAGCCAAATGCTCAACCACAGTGTTAAGCAGTCCACCAATATTACGGGTCTGTGCCGGCATGACTGCGACTGGCAGCTACCAGCTCTTCTGACACTTCTAATGTTTGCCAGCCATCATCTCGCCGCTGATGCTGATGATGAGCAATACGCGCCGTTATTTCCTCGTCACCCGCTGTGGCGGTAGCAATATAAATTCGCTGAACATAGCTTACCGACTCACAAATTCGGCGCTCAACCAAACCACTTTTACCCGACCGCGCACCACCAAGATACAGTTCCAGCACTGCCACGCTCACCATAGACAACTATCAATACTGCCACCTTGAGGTGATCTGACGTATAGTAAGTCGCTTATTCTACAAGACGGGCCACAGCAGAGGGAAATATGGGACATAGATTATCGAAGATTTATACTCGCACCGGCGATGACGGCACCACCGGGCTCGGTGATGGCTCGCGTATCGACAAAGATCATAATCGCATGGAAAGCATCGGCACAGTCGACGAACTCAACTCCTTTCTTGGCTTGTTAATGGCGGAACTGCCCTCAGACGATGCCTATATGCCCTTATTGGCGCGTATTCAACACGATCTATTTGACCTCGGTGGCGAACTTGCCGTACCCGGCTATACCATGATTAGCGCCGAACGTATTGGCGAACTAGAAAGCAGCTTAGATACCTTAAACGAAGACTTACCGCCCTTGAAAAACTTCATTCTGCCCGGTGGCAATAAACCCGCAGCCCTATGCCATATCGCCAGATCAGTATGTCGGCGCGCTGAACGCTGCCTAGTTGCACTGAACAAAACGGATGAGGTTAATGCGACTGGCCGCCAATACTTAAATAGACTGTCAGACTTTTTGTTTGTTATGGCCAGACTGCTAGCGCGCCGCAATGGCAGTCAAGAAGTGCTGTGGCTGCAGGCCGATAAACGATAAGCCAAACCATTTTACAGTCTTGTTTTCATTGCGCCGCTCGTGAAAACAAGACTTAAGGTAACAAACTTAATTAAATCGAGCCGCGTGCTCGCTCACCACAACCATGCCGCGCCCCGCACACCGCTACTATCTCCATATTTTGCTTTCACCACGGTAGTCATACAATTATCGCTAAAGACATATTCCGTCCAATACTGCGGCACTTTTTGATAAATAATATCGATATTCGATACCCCGCCACCCAGCACAATCGCAGCGGGATCGAGCAAATTGATAACGCCTGATAGTGCCCGCGCCAGTTGCCGGCAGTAATTATCCAACACGGTTGTGGCTAAGACCTCGCCCGCCGCGGAGCGGCTGGCTATCTCTGGGGCCAAAATCGCTTGACCACCGGCCACCCGATAGCTCTTGGCTAAGCCCCCACCGCATAAATAGGTTTCAATACAATCTAGCCGTCCGCAATAGCAACGCCGGGCTTCTGTTACACCTGGCATTAAGTTGTGACCCCACTCACCGGCGATACTGTTCACACCAACCAATACGTTTTTATCTATTACCACGCCCCCGCCGGTACCGGTGCCGATAATAACGCCAAACACGGTCGGGTATTCTGCGCCCGCACCGTCCACGGCCTCCGACAGCGCGAAGCAATTGGCGTCATTACTAAAGCGAACTTCACAACCGAGTCTAGCGCCCAAATCAGCGGGCAGCGCTCGACCACTAATGGCAAGAGTATTACTATTTTTGATTAAGCCGGTTACTGACGATATTGCGCCTGGGCCACCTAACCCCACCGTCGCTACACCGCTGACTTTTGCCTGCAAGCGTTCGACCAGCGCGGCAATGGCTTCCACCACAGCCTCATAGCTATGAACGGGGGTTGCAACCCGTTCCCGGGCAAGTTGCTCACCGCCGTTGGCCAGCAAAACTCCTTCAATTTTTGTACCGCCAAGATCAACGCCAATCCGCAAAATAAGCTCCCTCTAATTTTATTAACACAACAGTCCTTATATCAGCTGTAGCACTGCCACCACACACACCCACACTAACAAACTGCGAGACAGTAAATGCTGAACTGCCGACAATTCCTCCGCCGCCAATTTTATAAATTGCTCGCCGTCTACCTGCCCTTCTGGCAAGTACACTGGCAGCGCCTTCATTCCCACCGTATCTAAATATTCAGCTGAGGGCAGCTGGCTATTAAAATGCTCTCGCACCGAGGCGATACAACTGTCGAAATTACCGATGACAGCAAAGGCGAGCACCAATAGCCGAACTGGCAACCATTCCATATAGGTCAAAACGGCCGCAGCGCGATCGCGATCTTGCTGTTTAAGTTGATCGTCATTGGAGAGAAGAAATAATAAACGATAGGCCAAGGCGGCCGCAGGGCCAGCCAATACAAACCAAAACACCACAGCAAACCAACGCTCAAAACCTTGGTAAAACATCGCTTTGCGAACGCTTAAATGAAGTTGCAGGGCGTTATCAGCGCCGGTTTCACAGAGTTCGGCACTAAATCCACGACCATGCTGATAAGCACCTTCCAAATCGGCGCGCTGCCAACTATTAAGATAGAGTTTGAGCAGTATCTGAAAATCACCGCGTCCCAAGCTATAGAGCAACAAGGCAACACTTAATAAGAACACCGGTAGACCAAATAATATCGGCGCAAGTAACCACAGCACAATAAACACGCCGAGCACTGGCAGCCCGACCAGCAATAATAATCGCAGGCTAGTATTGGCCACGCCAGTCGTTATCTTTCGGTAGCGTAAAAACCAATTATCTTCTTGGATGACGCCACCACTGCCCCAAAATTGCACGGCCGCCCAAGCAATTAGAATTGCAAAAAATTCCATAATCTATCCCAATGCATTTTTATAAGAGGCCCAGTCAAACGCCGAACCCGGATCAGTTTTGCGCCCCGGCGCTATCTCGCAATGGCCAACTATACTTGCTGTGATGATGGCGGGATAGTAGCTCTGCAAGCTTTCAGTAATCGCAATTAACTCCGTGTATTGAGCCTGCGTATAGCTAATATCATCGACGCCTTCCAGCTCGATACCAATACTGAAATCATTGCAGTTATCCCGGCCGTCAAACTGCGACATACCGGCATGCCACGCCCGGTCATTAAACGAAACGAATTGGTGAACAGCGCCCTTTCGATCAATAAATACATGCGCAGAGACATTAAGGTCTCGTAAGTCGTCGAAGCTAGGATGGGCGTCGCAATCTAAGCAATTGCTAAATAGCTGATGCACATAGGTTCCACCGAACTGACCCGCAGGCAAGCTGATGTTGTGAATAACGAGCAGGCTAATGTCGGCCAAATCTGGCCGCTGATTATAGTTTGGCGACCGATGCTTAATCGCATTGGCCAGCCAGCCCGAGGGCTCTATTAGGTACATATTTTCTCACCCTATAAGTGGTGTCAGTCTTTTGGGCGCCTCAGGCCAATAACAAGATGGCCGGGGCCGCATCAATCTGCAAAACAGCTGTCTTTAGTATTTAAGTATTCTCACTAAACGCCGCGTGTTCATCGCCATCAAGTAAGCGCAGCAAACCCTCTTGCACAATTGTTGCCACCAGCTCACCCGTTTGGGCAAATATATGACCGATCACTAAGGCTCGATCACCAAAACAATTTGCGCTGTGTACATCGTATAAATGCCAATCGCTAAGATTAAGGGGCCGATGAATCCACATAGAATGATTCAAGGTCGCCATCTGTGATGGCTGCTTAGAGATCTGCTGACGATAAGGCAAAGAGGCTGTGCGGATAAAGTTATGGTCACTGATATACGCCAACATTGCGCGCTGCAAGGCTTGATCATTGGGTATGTCTTGCTCGGCTCTTATCCACATCCGCTGCACCGCCGGACGGTTGCTCAACTCTAAATAAGAGGGCAGTTCTATACAACGGAATTCAAAAATACTCTGGGTCACAAAAAAACCATAAAGCCTGTCCAAACCCAGCAATTGAAAATTGTCCTTGTAAGACGTCATTGAGCGACACGATTCCGGCCCCAATACCTCGGGCATGGTCGGCTGCTGATCAAATCCGTGAGCATCAATATGAAATGAAGCATCTAGTGTTAGCAACTCCCGCCCAGCCTGCACCGCAGACACTCGCCGAACACTGAAGTTACGGCCATCACGGAGATTTTTAAGCTTGAAATGGATTGCCCCGTCCAGGCTCCCTGCTCGCAAAAATTGTGCGCTTAAAGAATGACACTGGCGATCATAAAGCCCACAACTCGCCGCAAACAAGGCCTGCCCCAAGACCTGCCCACCATAGACATGATTCTTCGCCGCTGAATAACGGCTATAGCCGACGAACTCATTGTCGGCAATCTGTTCGAGTTTCAAATGTGTGACAAAGTCTTCCACTAAGCTCATAACCACCTCTATATCCCAAACACTAGGATACAACAGCTCCATCCGAAATAGTTACGGCACTGCGCAGCAGGCGTTATAGAAAAGATACGGACCCTCGCAGCGCACATACGAAGCATAAGTAAGTTTGCTATGATTACGCCCATGTTTGCCGCAAGCCCGCTATGCATTCACCCCGCACTGGAGACCAAAATGCGCGTCATATCCATTAATAAGCCCATCTCACTTGACACTATCACCGTCACTGAAGCGCTAGAACCGAAACCTGGGCGAGGCGAAATATTGGTTCGGTGGCGGGCCAGTTCACTAAACTACCATGATTATCTCGTCGCCAATGGCAGCCTTCCTGTTGAAGATGGCAGAATTCCAATGTCTGACGGCGCCGGTGATGTTATTGCCACGGGTGAAGGCGTTAGCAAATGGCGGGTGGGGGATAAAGTGATGTCGACTTTTTTCCCGAATTGGCTAGAGGGCCAAGCCACAAAAGCCAAAACCCTCGCCGTGACAGGCGATACCGTTGACGGCTGCGCGGTCGAGAAATCATGCGTATCGCAAGATTCATTAACCGCAATACCTCACAAATATAGCTACGCCGAGGCGGCAACCCTGCCCTGCGCCGCACTCACGGCCTGGCGCGCACTTGTTGTTGAAGGCCGGCTGCAAGCCGGTGACACGGTGCTTATAGAAGGCTCAGGCGGGGTGTCCGTATTCGCACTCCAAATCGCCAAAGCAGCAGGCGCGTTTGTCTATGCGACAACGTCTTCCGACCATAAAGCTGAGCGACTCACCCAACTGGGCGCGGATAAGGTCATCAATTATAAAAGTGATCTGAAATGGGGGGCGACTATTAATAAACTCTCGGACGGAGGCGTCGACCATGTTTTAGATATTGGCGGTCACGCTACGCTAGCGAATTCCATCAACGCGGCTCGCGTCGGCGGCCATATATCGCTAATCGGTGTTCTCGGCGGTTTCACTGCGGAGTTAATGCTACCCAAGATGTTTAGCAAGCAACTGCGGATGACCGGCATTTCGGTAGGCAGTGCAGATATGCAGAATGCCATGGTAAACGCGATCAACACCTCAGGCATACGCCCAATCATCGATCGCAGTTTTGGTTTAGAGGAGCTCGGCGTAGCATTTCGCTACCAAGAAACAGGGCAGCATTTTGGAAAAATTGTTATCGAGTATTAATAGCCGCGTTTAATAGCGTCGCCAGCTGATCGAAATGACGGATACGGATGTCCGCCAAATCTGCAAAGCTAGCATCACCACCAGGATCATACAGACAGCTCCGCATCCCCGCTGCTCTGGCGGCCTGTAAATCGTAGACATAATCACCTACGTAAATGGCATTTTCAGGTAAGACCGAAAACTTCGCGGCTAAATTCAGTAAGCCGGTCGGGTCAGGCTTGGCAGGGGCATCTTCACGAGTAATGACGTCAATTGGCGGTATTGCTAAGCGCCTGCTGCACACATCAAAGGCTGCGCGAGTATTCCTGGTCACTATGCCAGTGGTAATTCCCTCCCTAGCTAATGCCTCGAGCAATGCTTCAGCGCCCGGCATCCAGGTGGATAGAGCGGCGCCCGCCATTTCAAATTCATGTATGGTTTGCTCTACCTCAGCGCGTTGCTGCGGAGTCGGTAAATCGGCCAAATAGCTTAGTATGTCCACGCCTGCTGGACACGAGACGTTTTTGCGCAGCAGCTGAAAATCTAAGCCGGAATCAATGAGCGTGCCATCCAAATCAAATAACACTGCGGAAACATTTTCTAACATAACACTCAACTCTTTAGACGGTAGCCAGTGCGAAATATCCATGCAATACCGAGCAGACATAGACCCATAAATAATAAAATCATTGCCACGCTGACACCCACATTGACATCTGAGACGCCGTAAAAACTCCAGCGAAAGGCGCTTATCAAATACACCACCGGATTCGCCAAGGTGATAGATTGCCACAGCGGCGGCAGCATACTAATTGAATAAAAGCTGCCCCCCAGAAAGGTAAGCGGCGTCACGATCAACATCGGTACAACCTGCAGTTTTTCAAAACCATCTGCCCAAATGCCAATAATAAAGCCGAATAAACTAAACGTAGCAGCGGTAAGCACTAAGAAAGTCGCCATCCAAAAAGGGTGCGCAATATGATAATCGACAAATAAATTTGCGGTAATTAAAATAATGCTACCGACAATCACTGACTTAGTCGTAGCCGCACCGACATAGCCTAATACGATTTCTTTCGCAGAAATCGGCGCCGATAAAATCTCATAAATGGTGCCGTTATATTTAGGAAAATAAATACCGAAGGACGCATTGGAAATACTTTCAGTCAGCAGTGCGAGCATAACCAAACCGGGGATAATAAATGCCGCGTAGCTCACCCCGTCAATCTCAACCATACGCGAACCGATCGCCGATCCAAATACCACAAAATACAATGAGGTAGAGATTACTGGTGACGCAATACTTTGCATGATAGTGCGCCATGTTCGATTTAACTCAAATTTATAAATCGCTTTTATCGCATTAATATTCATTCTGCGGTCTCCGTCGCGGAACCCGCTCGCTCTGTGACTAAACTCACAAATATTTCCTCTAAAGAACGCTGCTTAGACTGTATATCTTTGTAGTCGATACCGTGTTCATTTAAACGCTGGAATAAATCTGCAATACCCGTTTGATCGCTAGTGGTATCAAAATGGTATATCAGCTCTAAGCCATTATGGGTCAGGGATAAGGGGTAGCTTTTTAATTCCTCAGGCAATTCAAGCATGGGTTTTTGCAATTGTAGCCGCAATTGTTTTTGCCCCAGCTTTTCCATCAGCGCATCTTTTTCCTCCACAAGAATTAACTTGCCACGATTGATTACGCCGATACGGTCTGCCATCTCTTCGGCTTCTTCAATGTAATGGGTGGTTAAGATAATGGTGACACCACGCTCGCGAAGGTCGCGCACCATATCCCACATATCCCGACGCAACTCTACGTCAACGCCCGCAGTCGGCTCATCAAGAAACAAAATTTCGGGCTCATGAGACAGAGCTTTAGCGATCATCACCCGGCGCTTCATGCCGCCCGAAAGCGTCATAATGCGAGCATCGCGTTTTTCCCACAGGGATAATTGCCGTAGAATTTTCTCGATATACGCCTTATTCGGCGGACGACCAAACAGGCCGCGACTAAAGTTCACGGTGGATATCACACTTTCAAAACCATCCGTGCAGAGCTCCTGTGGCACTAGGCCAATTTTGCTCCGCGCGGCTCGAAAATCATCAATGATGTCATGTCCATCGGCGGTAACACGGCCCGAGCTTGGGTTCACAATGCCGCAGATGATGCTAATCATAGTCGTTTTGCCGGCACCATTGGGACCGAGCAGCGCAAATATTTCACCGCGGCGGATATCAAGAGAAACGTCGTTTAGTGCTTGAAATCCAGATTCATAGATTTTGTTCAAATTTTGAACACTGATAATGGCTGACACGAACACTCCTTACTGACAGCGACCGAAGCGAGCAGCTGCAATTGAAAATAAATCGCCAAAGAGTGTCGGCGATGTGTGGAGCCTTGGCAAGTAGTAGCGCGGTCTCGCTAAGAGGGCGAACAAGGCATACAGATTATATAACTATCTACGCTGGCATAGAGAGCTGCTGCCAAAACATCTTCGCTGCGGCGTCACTCATTACATTGATGGCCGTTGTATCAAGATAAATACCATCAATCAATAAACGACTCATACCATGCAGCGTAGACCAGCTAACCTGAGCAAAACGCAAAGCGTCAACATTGGTATTACCAATGGACTGCCGCCAAGTACGAATGTGTTCCAGGTAGACTTTAAAGGCGGCATAGGCCTCAAGCTTAAGCGAATCGGTAAGCTGCTGAGATTTCCACAGACGCGCCCCGAACATCAACTCGTAATACTCCGCGTTATCAATGGAAAACTGCACATAACGTCGCACAAATTCACGCACCGCCGCTTCACTAATTTTCGCACCCTCCATATAAGGCTGCGCGCGAACAACTTCTCGCAAACGGCGAAATCCTTCCTCGGCCACGCCGCACAACAGTGCTTGTTTATCGGTGAAATGATGGTAGGGGGCAGTGCGGGACACACCGAGATTCTGGGCCAATTTGCGCATGGACAAACCCACCTCACCCTGTTCTTTTAGCAAGCGGGCTGCCTCATCAAGAATTTGGCGACGTAAATCCCCGTGATGATAGGGCTTATCACCCAATGGCTGAGGTTCAATTAACGATTTGTTGGTGTTTATCATGTGTACAATTTAACAAGCAATCTTGACACTGTCTATATTGAGCGTTAATCTCAATGAACTTGACATCGTCTAGTTTCTATCTTCGACAGTGAAAAAACTGTCGGTGAATATTTTAGGTTCAAATACTACACCGGAGCGCAATACCATGAGCCAATACCCCAATATGTTGAAACCGCTAGATCTTGGGTTCACCGTACTGAAGAACCGCGTGATTATGGGCTCTATGCACACCGGCCTAGAAGAAGTCGAAAATGGCTTTGAACGCATGGCTGCTTTCTTCTCAGAGCGTGCCCGCGGCGGTGTATCGCTAATTGTGACCGGCGGCTTTGGCCCGAATATACGCGCCGCAACCCACGAACACACCAAAATGCTCCGCAGTGAAGACGACTGCGTCGGCCACCGTATCGTCACCGATGCCGTCCACGCCGCAGATGGCAAAATTTGTCTACAAATTTTGCACACTGGACGCTATGCCTTTAACGAAAATCCTATCGCGCCATCAGCTATCCGAGCGCCGATAAATGTCTTTACGCCAGAAGCAGCCTCTACGGATCAAATTGAAGAGCAAATACAAGACTTTGTACGCACCGCAGTGCTAGCCCAAAAGGCCGGCTATGACGGCGTCGAAGTCATGGGTTCTGAAGGCTACTTCATCAACCAGTTTTTAGCCAAGCGCACCAATCATCGTGATGACGAATGGGGTGGCTCCTATGAGAATCGTATGCGTCTACCGGTAGAAATCGTTAGACGAGTGCGTGAAGCCACCGGCGAGAACTTTATTATCATTTACCGCCTATCCATGCTCGATCTTGTCGAAGGCGGCAGCAGCTTTGATGAAGTAATGACCTTGGGGAAAGCTGTCGAAGTCGCCGGCGCCACCTTAATAAATACCGGTATCGGTTGGCATGAAGCGCGCGTCCCGACCATCGCCACCAAGGTTCCCCGCGCCGCTTTTACTTGGGTAACGGCAAAGTTTCGCGCTGGTCTGTCTGTGCCGGTAATCACCTCAAATCGTATTAACACCCCAGAAATCGCCGAAGAAGTCCTAGCTCGCGGTGATGCCGATATGGTCTCAATGGCTCGCCCGTTCCTTGCCGACTCTGACTTTATTGTTAAAGCAGCCGCCGGTCGCAGCGATGAAATCAACACCTGTATCGGCTGTAATCAGGCCTGCCTAGATCATATTTTCAACGGCAAATTGACCAGCTGCTTAGTTAACCCTCGCGCCTGCCACGAAACCGAATTAATAATCACGGCAACCAGTCATCGTAAAAATATTGCTGTAGTTGGCGCCGGTCCCGCAGGCTTGGCATTTGCCACCACAGCGGCGGAGCGCGGCCACAACGTCACTTTATTTGATGCCGCAACGACCATTGGTGGTCAGTTCAATATAGCCAAGAAAGTACCCGGCAAAGAGGAATTTGAGGAAACTATTCGTTACTTTTCGCGCCGCTTAGAAGTCACTGGCGTAACGAGTAAACTCGGTGTAGCAGTTAACCAACAAATCTTGAACGATGGTGGCTTTGATGAAGTGGTACTTGCCACCGGCATCAAACCACGTACACCGCCTATCGACGGCATCGGTCATGCAAAAGTAATGAGCTATCTCGACGTAATTCGCGACGGTAAGCACGTGGGTAAAAAGGTCGCCATTATTGGCGCCGGCGGCATTGGCTTTGATGTGGCTGAGTTTCTTACTCACAGCAGTGACGCCAGCACCAACATTTCTACCTTTATGCGTGAATGGGGCGTCGACATGAGCTTACAAGCCCGCGGCGGTATAGAAGGCATAATAGCTGAACCAACAGCTTCACCCCGTGAAGTGTTTTTA
This sequence comes from Zhongshania sp., assembly GCF_047636175.1. Classification (GTDB taxonomy): domain Bacteria; phylum Pseudomonadota; class Gammaproteobacteria; order Pseudomonadales; family Spongiibacteraceae; genus Spongiibacter. The sequence goes on from NZ_JBLIKC010000009.1 coordinate 27,020, forward strand.
CTTCAGCGCAAGACGTCTAAGGTCGGTGGCGATCTAGGCAAAACTACCGGCTGGATTCACCGCGCCGGCCTGCAGAAAAAAGGGGTTAATATGATGCCCGGCTGTGAATACGTAAAAATCGATGACGCCGGCCTACACATTCGCATAGGTACCGAAGAACAGACACTAGACGTTGATAATATCATTATTTGTGCTGGTCAGGATTCACTGACCGAGCTTAGCAAAGGACTAAACGCCCCCTGCCATCTAATTGGTGGCGCACATTTGGCTTCTGAACTAGACGCTAAACGAGCGATCGACCAAGGCACACGCTTGGCCGCTGCGATCTAAAACCAACTGTGCGTGGGGTGTTTGCAACAATCACCCCACGCGTGATCAGCGTGTGTTCTTACTTGTCTCTGATTTGAATCTGTAATGTAAGACTACAGCTAACAATGACAAGTACCAACCCCACTTAAAATCCAGCAATCTGTCATTGCACTGGTAATTTAGCGCGAATATTCTAGGTTAAACTCACAAAATCTCTTACTATCCGTGCAATATCCACGGCCCGCTATTGTCAGCAAAGATAAGTAAATCATCGTTGTTTGCAAGTAAGTCTCTACAATCATCTCCAGTTGCTATTAAAGCGTCTTACTATCCCGGTCATCCTCCAATTGCCGCTTTACGATTCCTATTAAAAAGGACTTACATGCCCCTTTCATGTCGCCATTTTTTTCGCGCATTTACACTTATACTGTTTCTAACCATTTATTTAACATCAGCGGCAGCCGCGCTAAAGATCAAGGATGGAGATCGTCAGCGCTTTGCAGCGAAAGAAATCTTGCTGACAGAAATGAGTGGACTGGCCAGCAGCTACCTGTATGAAAATCGCTTTTGGGCACACAATGACAGTGGTGATCGCGGACGGCTTTTCTCATTCGATGATAAAGGCAACACTGTGACCCAATTACTTATCGACGGCAGCAGTGCCTTTGATTGGGAGGACATGAGCAGCTTCAAGGATAGCAGCGGTGCATATTTACTCATCGGCGATATCGGCGACAATATGATGTTGCGCCCATTCGCCGATGTCTATCTTGTCAGTGAGCCAGAAAACGTCAGCAAAGCGATAGTCCACAGCAACATCCTCCGTCACTACCCTCTGGTGTATGAAGATGGGCCCCACGATGCCGAAGCCCTTGCGGTTGATGCCGCGGAGCGTCTGGTGTACATATTAACCAAACGCGACAGCCACCCCCGTCTCTATCGATTTTCCCTTGATGCGATAGCTTCTAAGACCATACCGCTGACTTATATGGGTGAGGTCCGCAGTATTCCCAGCGTCGAAAAACACACTGCACAGCGACAAGGTGGTATCAGTGGCGGTTCACCAACTGCCATGGAGTTCAGCCCCAAGGGTGACATGGCACTGATTGTGACTTTACGAAACACCTATTATTTTAGGCGCGAAAAAAATGACAGCTGGCTAGAAGCACTTAATAAAAATGCTTTCGCAATTACCAAAAATCGCATGCATCAGACAGAGGCCGCAACCTTTACTGCTGATGGGGAAAAAGTACTAATTGGTTCAGAAGGTCGGCCTGCCATTCTAGAGTTGTTCGACACTCCGCAGCACTAAAAAATCAAAAAAATAGTGCCGGCGGTATACACACGCCGGCACCACTATAACGTCAGTGATCGACGCAAACAGGTACTAGGCTGACACCGCTGGCGTAATGCACAGCAAACTTAGAATCACACCAATTCCAGCAAACCATACCAAACTGCGCAGTGTTGCCCAATCTTTTAAATAGCAAATTGTAAAGACGACACGAATACCAATGTAGCCCATAGCCAAGAGGTTGACACTTTCCTGAGCAGCACCACCAAATTGTGCAATAATTACTGCCGCCGCAAACAGCGGGAAACCCTCGAAGCCATTTTGCATTGCGGCAACAGATCGCGCGCGCCAGCCATCTAATCCGCCCAACCACTGACGGGGATTATTATTATCAAAGTGACCTTGTTCAGTTTTACCAATCTTAGCAATTAAGGACGTCAAACCAGGCATAACGCCTGCAATAAAAACACACCAAAAGGCAATATTCATTAACACTCACCCGCATAAAAGTTATTAGTTTTATTTATTCTTGCCGCCATGAACTAGCCGCACAAACAGAAACATGTCTTAACTTAAGAACAAAGATATCCCTTAATTCTTAGTTAGCAGCCATCAATCTCTAGCGTTGGGCATTACCAGCGTTCGCAACCAATTAAAAAAGCCATTCTTGCTTAAGACCATTTTGTCGACTCCGTCGAAAAAAGTCTCTAATTGAGCTGGATTAGAAAAATAATCCGCGCGAGTTTTTATCGGCCTGGCGGGGTCAAGTTCTTTGACAATAACCGCTGGATTTCCCGCCACAATCACATTAGCAGGAACGTCTTTACTCACCACTGCACACGCAGCCACAACACTATTCTCACCAATCGTAACGCCTTTCAAGATTGTGCAGCGATCGCCTAGCCAAACATTATTAGCGATATGCACCGGCGTGACCGCCTCACTGCGGCTGCTACGATCATAAAGGTCATGCCAATCACTGTCGGTAATATAGACTCCATTCGCGATCATCACGTTATCACCGATCAGAATTTCATTAGCGGCGGAAATCCGTGTGCCGGGGCTAATCAACACATAGTCGCCAATTTTAATGCGGCCACTTTTTTCATCGCTGCCCCACACTCCAATTTTGACGCGGTTTTCAGGCTCACCAATCACCGTTGCACACCGTCCGATTTCGATATTAGGTCCTGAAATAGAAATATACCAAGGCTTCATAAAAGTGGGATAATCACCAAGATAGTCGCACGCAGGCTTTAAGAATTGCTGCGTGTAACAGCTGCGAAAACGCAAATAATTTTTTTTCACCCAGTAAGGTCTTCTGTCCTGACGCATTAGCTTTCCATTATTTTAATGATGCGCTAGTGTCGCAAGGAGCAACTTCTAGAGCAATCGATACCGTATTACCAATTCATGAAAAAACGCAGTGACAACGCCCCGCCGAGGGAAGTAACAAGTAATCAGAGCGCGATTCACCCGAATTTAGAAACAACGGTGAACAAGCATCTGCGCCATCACTTTCAAAAACCCTACGCACAGCATAATGTTAACGCCTTCAAGACCGCCGGTGACTGGCTAGCATCGCGATCGCAAACAATCATACTAGATTCCTTTTGCGGTAACGGTGAAAGCAGTCGTGAACTAGCGCGACAATTCCCCAAGGCTTCGATTATTGGCATAGACAAATCTGCAGCGCGATTACAGCGCCATCAGTCCGCACAACAAGGAACTCTAGCTAATTACCTGTTGGTACGCGCCGACGTAGACGATTTTTGGCGCTTAGCCGCCGACGCTAACTGGCAACTAGATAAACACTTTATGCTCTACCCCAACCCCTGGCCGAAAAGCGTTCAATTACAATACCGAGTACACGGCTCAGCGGTTTTCCCCGCGCTATTGCAGCTTGGCGGTCAAATCACACTGCGAAGTAACTGGAAGCTATATGTTGAGGAATTTACCGCGGCGCTAAAAATTGTCGGCCATAGCGCCGACAGCTCGGCCTATCTACCCACAGAGACAATCACCGCCTTTGAACGCAAATACCATCTTGCCGGCCAAGCACTATGGGAATGTAACTGCACACTAAAGCGGTCGATTTAAGCCTATATTATGCCCCCTATTCTCTAGCCCGCTGGCAGCGTTATACTAGGGCTACATTTACCGACGCTGCATGAACAATGAGTAATCCCGTAAAAAAAACCGCTATCATTCCAGATCCTGTTTGGCAGACCATCCGCAAAGAAACCGCCTGCGAGGTCGAGCGCGAGCCGGTACTGGCAAGCTTCCTACACGCGACCATTCTAAATCATGACAGTTTAGAAACCGCGCTCAGCTTCCATCTTGCGCATATTTTAAACAGCCCCGCGGCCTCAGCATTATTAGTGCGTGAAGTAATTGAAAAAGCCTTTGCTGCAGATCCCAGTATAGGGGACGCAATAAGAGCTGATATTTGCGCAGTATTCGAGCGCGACTCAGCCTGTTCTAGCCTCTCGGCGCCCTTTTTATACTTTAAAGGTTTCCACGCGCTGCAGTGCTACCGCATTGCCCACTGGCTATGGACGCAAGGCAGAACGTCATTGGCACTATTTTTTCAAAACCGGATCTCTTGCGAGTTCAGTGTTGATATTCATCCGGCTGCCAAAATCGGCCGCGGTATTTTAATGGATCACGCCACGGGTATTGTCATCGGTGAAACTGCCGTGGTCGGCAACAATGTGTCGATCATGCAGTCGGTTACTCTGGGCGGAACCGGAAAAGAGGAAGGCGATCGCCATCCGAAAGTGGGCGACGGCGTACTACTGAGCGCTGGTGCGAAAATTCTCGGCAATATTCGTATTGGAGAAGGCGCACAGGTGATGGCAGGCAGCGTGGTTTTAAGAGATGTTCCCGCACACACTATGGTTGCGGGTGTTCCCGCAAAAGTCATTGGTAAACCCGATTGCGCGGCACCCGCCCTGTCTATGAATCACCGCGCTTGCTGCGACGAATAACTGCGGCAAGCAAAATATGCTGCGACCAAGGCGGCCGCAGCACAGTGTGAACTAGGCCACCACGTATATCCTAGATTTGCAGCACTATAGTTTACAAGCGGGTCGAATGCCGTTTGCCTTGGCCTTCTCATAAAGTGGTTTCGCCGTTACCATTTGCCTCTGTAAATCTTTAATCCGCGAAGAATGTGAAGGGTGAGTCGACATAAACTCAGGGGGCTGACCATCACTTAAGGCACTCATGTTTTTCCACAAGTCGACGCTGGCTGCAGGGTTAAATCCCGCCTTGGCCATGAGATCCAAACCAACGATATCCGCCTCTGACTCCTGTGCGCGGCCGTAAGGCAGCACCACGCCGAACTGAGTGCCTAAACCAAGCAGGCCCATGACGGTCTCTTTTCCTGTACCTTCACCCAGCAATACGCCAACTAACTGAGTGCCGGTTCCCGCTAGACTCTGTACCGACATTCGCTCAGCACTATGATGTGCCAATACGTGACCCACCTCGTGACCTATTACCGTCGCTAGCTGATCGGCATTTTTAGCCACTTGAAATATACCGGTGTGCACGCCGATTTTTTTGCCCGGTAATGCAAACGCATTGGCCGACGCCTCTTCAAACACCACTAATTCCCAGCTACCGCGCCATTCTGCTGGCAGCGAAACGGTAATAGCATCAGCGATGCAACTGACATATCGATTAGTTGCACTATTGGTATTGATGGTCATTTTCTTCTTCATTTCGTCAAATGCGGTACCACCCATTTGCGACATTTCGCCGTCTGAAAATAGCAGCATCTGACGACGTCCTGTTGGAGATTCGGCGCAAGAGGCCATTAAGCTCGCCAGCACTATCGCCAATAGTGGCTTTAACATTGTCATAAACTTACCCGCTCTTATCTGCTATTTTAAGGCTATTATCGCATAGCCATCGTGGTGATCAACGGTGTAGCCTGCTAGATGCCAATAAGGGAGTGTATATTAGTGAAAGAGTCTTGCCCTTGGTGCACGGCCACGCCAGATTACCTTCGATACCACAACGAGGAGTGGGGCGTACCCTCTGACGACGATAGTATTCACTTTGAGTTTTTGGTGCTGGAATCGGCACAAGCCGGCCTGAGCTGGCTGACTATTTTGAAAAAGCGCGAAGGCTACCGCAAAGCCTTCGCAAATTTTAATCCTCGGAACGTCGCTGCTTTTGACGAAGCGATGATTAACACCCTTAAGGCCGATCCTAGCATCGTCCGCAATCGTCTAAAAATAGCCACCACCATTACAAATGCTCAGTATTTTTTAACAATTCAACAAGAATACGGGAGTTTTGCCCGCTATATGTGGTCGTACTTCTGCAACACACCGATACAAAACAGCTGGAAAACGATGGCAGAGGTCCCAGCCACCAGCAAGGAATCTGATCAAATCAGCAAGGATCTTAAAAAACGGGGATTTAAATTTTTCGGCAGTACTATTTGCTATGCCTACTTACAGGCCCTAGGTTTTACGAACGATCATTTAATCACTTGCCCTCGCCATCAGGCTTGCAAAAAATTAGCTAACGACTTCCGACCGCACTGGCTGGAATATCAGCAAAGGTAAGCATCATGAAATTACTCGCTCTACTGACACCCCTCTTACTGGTTACACTGACTGGCTGCAGTAGCACTCAGGTTGTCATTGACTATAATCCCCGCGCCGACTTCAGTCGCTATGAGCGCTATACGATTTCAGACAACAGCGGCGCAGATCAGCTAATCTCGCCATTTATTGTCGAAAATGTAAAGGAATCACTCCAACGCCAATTGAAAGCCGGGCTTTACACCTTAGTCGACACTGAGGGTAATGCTGACTTCCTGGTGCGCTACTACATTGCTGAAGCAGCAGAAACCATAGATAAAAGTCCACGTCTAGGACTTGGCTTTGGCAGCTTTGGGGGCAACTTTGGCATAAGTACTTCTGTGGGCGTGCCACTTGGTAAAGACAAAATTAATCGCAACATTCAGATCATTATCGACTTATTAAATCCCGCCGATAAAAAATTGACTTGGCGCGGCTCACTGGTCATTGAGCTAGATGATCTTGACCTCAAAGTAAACGCCAACACGATAGAACGTGCGGTTACTGAAATCTGGAGTGAATTCCCACCAGCCTGAGCTTTACCAAGCCGCCGAACCGCGGCTTATTTAAAACAATAGGGAAACAGCGCCCGCAGGCTCTTGTGATCCATCTCGCGCATCAAGGCAACATTGCGCTCAGGGATACTTTCAGGGTCTGGATAGGACGCCAACACTTGCTCAACGCTGTCCTCTCGAAGCAAATGAAATACTGGGTAGGGAGCACGATTGGTGAAATTTTCGGGGTCAACTTTTTCAGTTCCGGCAAACTGATAGTCAGGGTGAAAGCTAGCTATTTGAATCTCTCCCTCCCAACTCCCTTCCTGCAGCACAGCATCGGCGATCTCTAGAAAATCATTGTAATCATAAAAGTCCTGCAGCATATTGGGGATCACTAGCAAGCTGGTCTCCAGTTTGCTAACTGCTGTTTCTTCCAAGCGGGATAAGGCGTGGTGTAAGTCATTGACGAGATCTTCGGCATTGCTCGCATGGCTGACATCAATGGCTACCCGCATTTCCTGCAGGGGCTTTGCCGCAAACGGACATAAGCCTAACCCCACCACGGCGTCTGTCAACCAACGCCTTACTTCGCGCTCAATTACATCATTGTCAGTTATCATTTCAGAACTCATTTTATTGGAAAAACCTAATTCCACACGATTCGTTAGAGGATTCAGGTATTACAACAGTGTTACTTAGCAATAAATACAATAATACAGGCTCATAATGATCAAGGCAGAGGGCACCCACACTGCTACACTTAGATCGTAAGTAAGTTAGTTGCCGATCTCTTGTGGTGGCAACAGACCCATATAGAAACCCAGAAAAAGTTTGGAGCATAATATGAAACGCTATTATTTTCTGACGGACAATTTAGACAAACTCACCACCGTCGAACAAGACCTTGCCAATAATGGTATCTCTAAACCCCAAATTCACGTTCTCAGCCGCGATGACTCCGGCGTAAGCAAGCGCAAACTCAACGATGTAGCAGCGGTTTTGCGCAAAGATATTGTGCAAGCTATGGAGCGCGGCGCGCTAATTGGCTTGGCTGCCGCAGCCTTGGTACTCGCCGTAAGTCATTATTCAGGAGCAACCACGAGCGTTGGCTGGACACCCTTTATATTTCTAGCCATTGTGATGCTTGGATTCTTTACCTGGGAGGGCGGACTATTTGGTATCCAGGAGCCTCATCATGATTTCAAACGCTTTGATCAGGCGCTGTCAGCTGGCCGCCATCTGTTAATTATTGATATCGAAGAAAAAGAACACAATATTCTCAGCAGCGTAACGGCTTGCTACCCCGAGCTAGAATTTTCGGGTACCGGTAGTGGATCACCGGGCTGGTTTATCGGGCTACAAAATAAATGGCGAAATTTTGTTGAAGTCATGCCATAGCTAAGACGGGTATTAATAATAAAACGGTTTACTTAAAAAACTCGTCGAATTTAGCAGCGAGTTTTTTCACTAGGACTGATCGCACTATCACCTTTGGATTAGCCCTGATGATACGGCGCGGACAACTCACGCACACACTCTATAAATGCCCCGGCATTAGCGGGGTTTACTTCTGGGGTAATACCGTGACCAAGATTAAAAATATGTCCGGGACCGCTACCAAACCGCGCCAGAATTGAAGCCACTTCTTGGCGAATTCGCGCAGGAGAAGCGCGTAACATAGAGGGATCCATATTGCCCTGCAATGCAACACGATCACCAACTAGAGCTTTAGCAGCAGCAATATCGGTGGTCCAATCTAAGCCTAGGGCGCTGGCACCCGTATCAGCCATCATCTCCAACCACTGACCACCATTTTTAGTAAAGAGAATTACCGGTACAACCCGACCATCATTCTCTTTAATTAAGCCATCAACAATTCTCTGCATGTAACGCAAACTAAACTCTTGGTATGCGTTATGACTTAGGGCCCCGCCCCAGGTATCAAAAATCTGCACAGCTTGTGCACCGGCACGAATCTGGTCATTCAGGTACGCCGTCACGCTCTGGGCCAATTTATCTAGTAGTGCGTGCATTAGTTCAGGCTGATCATAGGCTAGCGCTTTGCTACGACCATGGTCCTTAGAGCCACCGCCTTCAACCATATACGTTGCCAGCGTCCACGGACTACCAGAAAAACCAATAAGTGGCACACTGCCGTTTAACTCGCGTCGAATCGTTCTCACGGCGTCGCAAACGTAGGTTAGATCATTTTCGCCATCCACTACCGGCAATGCATCGACGTCGGCCATAGTACGCACTGTTTTTCTGAAACGTGGACCTTCTCCCGTTTCAAAATACAGTCCCAAGCCCATGGCATCGGGAATGGTTAAAATATCAGAGAATAAAATTGCAGCATCAAGTGGATAACGCGCCAAAGGTTGCATTGTGACTTCACAGGCGAGCTCTGGATTCTTGCAAAGCGACATAAAATCGCCTGCGACAGCTCGAGTTGCACGGTACTCAGGAAGATAGCGTCCTGCTTGACGCATCATCCACACCGGGGTGTATTCAACCGGTTGACGCTGGAGTGCGCGAAGGAAAGTATCATTTTTTAATTCAGTCATTTTTCTCTCAACGCTTTTTAAATAAGGAAAACGCCACAATAAAGACCTGATACGACACCTCGCAACCTGTCCTTATTGTAGCGTTTAACAATTACACTTTAAGGTAATCCAATATGCCTTCGGCTGCCTGGCGACCTTCCCAAACGGCGGTCACTACCAAGTCCGAACCGCGAACCATATCACCGCCGGCAAAGACCTTGGGGTTACTAGTCTGGAATTTATAATCTTGCTCTTCCGGTGCCACAATACCACCCCAGTCGTTAATGTCGACACTCGCCTCAGTCAACCAAGACGGTGGGTTAGGTTGAAAGCCAAAGGCAACTAATACGATATCCGCAGGAATCACTTCTTCACTACCTGGAACCGGCTCGGGACGGCGACGTCCATTTTCGTCTGGCTCACCAAGCTTAGTCGTGACAACTTTAATACCTTCAACCTTGTCATCACCAACAATGGCAATTGGCTGGCGATTAAAGAAAAACTGCACACCTTCCTCGCCCGCGTTCTTCACTTCCTTACGCGACCCAGGCATATTCTCTTGATCACGGCGATATGCGCACACCACGCTTTCTGCGCCTTGGCGAATAGAAGTACGGTTACAGTCCATCGCGGTATCACCGCCACCCAACACCACTACACGCTTGCCTTTTACATCTATAAAGTCGGCGGCGTTGTCTTCCCAGCCCATATTCCGGTTTACATTTGAAACTAAGAAGGGCAAGGCGTCGTGAACACCGGGCAGATTTTCACCGGGAAAACCGCCTTTCATATATTTATAAGTACCCATGCCTAGGAATACCGCGTCGTACTCCTCGAGAAGTGACGCCATACTAATGTCTATACCGACGTTAACGTTAACGCGAAACTCAACACCCATGTCTTCAAGTACTTTACGACGGCGCTGAACGACTGACTTCTCTAATTTGAACTCAGGAATACCAAAAGTCAGCAGGCCACCAATTTCTGGGTATCGATCAAAAACAATAGGCTTAACACCCGCGCGGACTAAAATATCAGCACAACCGATACCCGCAGGACCAGCACCGATAATTGCCACTTTCTTGTCTGTCCACACTCGCTTAGACATATCTGGGCGCCAGCCCATAGCTAAGGCTGTATCGGTAATATATTTCTCAGTAGAGCCAATGGTAACTGCGCCGAAGCCATCCTCTAAAGTACACGCACCCTCACACAGGCGATCCTGCGGGCACACCCGGCCACACACTTCAGGAAGACTATTAGTTTGATGACTTAGTTCTGCAGCCTCAAACAGATTGCCGTCGGCAACCAGTTTGAGCCAATTAGGGATGTAATTGTGCACCGGGCACTTCCACTCGCAATAAGGGTTACCACAATCCAAACAGCGGTGAGACTGTTGTTTTACCTGCTCTTCTTTATAAGGTTCATAAATTTCCACGAAGGACGTACGCCGCTCGACAATATCTTTCTTGCCTGGATCTTGACGACCCACATCGAGAAACTGAAATGAATTCTTTAAACGCTCTGCCATTTTAAAATTACCTCATTGCTACACGGCGGGCTTATTCCGGACGTCTTCTGGTGGAGTCAAGCAAACGACTGAGGCTGGCTGCCTTCGGCTTGATCATCCAGAATTTGCCGATATAGTCGTCAAAATTATCGAGGATATGTTGTCCCCAAGCCGAACCTGTTTCCGCAACATATTCGACGATATTGCCACGTAAGTTTGCTCGATACGCTTCCATAGACTCGGAGTTTATCCGACACATTTCGACTAGCTCGCTGTTATACATATCAACAAAACGATTTGCCTGATCTAGCACGTAAGCGAAGCCGCCGGTCATACCTGCACCAAAATTGACCCCCGTCGGCCCCAAAACAGTGATAATGCCGCCCGTCATGTATTCGCAGCAATGATCGCCAGCGCCCTCAATAACAGCGTGTGCGCCAGAATTACGAACCCCAAAACGCTCACCCGCAATACCTGCTGCAAAGAGCTTGCCGCCAGTAGCGCCGTAGAGACAGGTATTACCAATAATCGTGGTGTCTTGACTATTAAACACGCTGCCTTTTGGCGGATATATCACCAGCTTTCCACCGGCCATACCTTTACCGACGTAATCGTTGGCGTCGCCTTCAAGGTACATATTCAAGCCGCCAGCGTTCCACACACCAAAGCTCTGGCCTGCAGTACCCTTCATACGCAGAGTAACCGGCGCACTTTCCATACCGAGATTACCATGTCGTTTGGCGATTTCTCCAGACAGCCGGGCGCCAATCGACCGATCACAGTTTGTTACTGTGAATTCCAGATCCACACCAGACATTGATTCAATGGCTGGTAGCGCTGCGGCCACCATGGCCTCGGCTTTCTCGCCTTTATCGAACGGTGCATTCAGGGCAACTTGGCAAAACTCTGGCTGATCCTTCGCCGCAGGATCTTTGAAAAGGATCGGCGACAAATCGAGTAAAGCTTGCTTCTCCGTCTCGCCAGCCTTCTGAGCGAGTAAATCGGTGCGACCAATAAGCTCTTCCATGGTGCGAACACCAAGACTTGCCATCCACTCGCGGGTTTCCATAGCGACAAAGGTGAAGAAATTCATCACCATTTCAACCGTGCCGATAAAGTGCTCATTCCGCAGACGCTCATCCTGAGTCGCCACTCCGGTGGCACAGTTATTCAGGTGACAAATACGCAAATACTTACAGCCCAGCGCCACCATCGGGGTGGTCCCAAAGCCAAAGCTTTCTGCACCCAGCATCGCTGCTTTAACAACATCTAAGCCAGTCTTTAAACCACCATCAGTCTGTACGCGTACTTTACCGCGCAAGCCATTGCCACGCAGTGTCTGTTGCGCTTCAGAAAGGCCTAACTCCCAAGGAGATCCCGCGTAGCGAATAGACGTAATTGGACTAGCAGCCGTACCGCCGTCATAACCAGAAATAGTGATCAGATCGGCATAGGCCTTGGCCACGCCCGCTGCAATGGTGCCAACACCAGGTTCAGATACCAGTTTTACCGATACTAACGCCGAGGGATTAACCTGTTTAAGATCGAAAATCAGCTGGGCCAAATCTTCAATAGAATAAATATCGTGATGAGGTGGCGGCGAGATAAGTGTCACACCCGGCACTGAATAACGTAACCTGGCAATCAGGGCGTTAACTTTACCACCGGGCAACTGTCCACCTTCGCCGGGCTTAGCGCCCTGCGCCACTTTGATCTGCAATACTTCTGCATTCACTAAGTAATGCGGGGTAACACCAAAACGACCAGATGCTATCTGCTTAATTTTTGACACCCGCTCAGTCCCGAAGCGAGCAGGATCTTCGCCGCCCTCACCCGAATTAGAACGGCCACCGAGACGATTCATGGCGGTAGCCAATGCCTCGTGCGCTTCGGGGCTCAATGCACCTAATGACATACCCGCAGAGTCAAAACGGCGGAACAAGCTTTCAATTGGCTCAACTTCATCTAAGGGAATCGGTTTAATGTCATCTTTAAAGCCAAGTAAATCCCGAATAGTCGCAACCGGCCGAGTATTAACCAGGTCGGCGTATTTTTTCCAGTTAGCATAATCACCACTTTTTACTGCTTGTTGCAAGGTGACGACCACATCGGGATTAAACGCGTGATATTCCTTACCGTGCACATATTTCAGTAAACCGCCTTGATCAAGCGGCTTGCGCGGCAACCATGCAATCGTTGCCAAGGCTTCTTGGTCACGCTGTAACTCTGCAAATCCAGCACCGGCAATACGGCTAGCTACGCCCTTAAAGCAGGTGTCGACAACTTCAGTCGCCAAGCCAATAGCTTCAAATAACTGTGCACCACGATAAGATGCGATGGTCGATATGCCCATTTTGGACATGATCTTAAGCAGGCCTTTGTTAAGGCCTTTAATATAATTGGTATGGGCTGTTTGCTCGTCACCCAAAATTTGGCCGCAGCTCAACATATCGCTGATAACCGCAAAAGCCATATATGGGTATACCGCAGTGGCGCCAAAACCAAACAAACACGCCATCTGATGTGAATCGCGAGCACTACCGGTCTCGACCACAATATTCGCGCTGCATCGCAGGCCTTGCTTAATCAGATGGTGATGAACCGCACCCGTTGCCAACAAGCTATGCACCGCCAGCAGACCGGGCGTTAGGGCGCGGTCACTGAGCAATAAAATAACCTTACCATCGCGCAACGCTGTCTCAGCCGCCAAAGTAACCTCCGCAACAGCGTCTTTCAAAGACGTCAGCGCCGGATCATAGACCAAGTTAATACGAGCGAGTGGATAACGTGGTGAATCTACGCTCATCAAACGGTCAAACTTGTCTGGAGACAACACCGGACTAGTTAAGATAAGACGGTCAGCGTGATCCGCGGTTTGCTCAAACACATTCTGTTCTGCGCCCAGCAAAGTCTCCAAACTCATCACGATAGTTTCGCGCAGCGGATCTATTGGTGGGTTGGTGATCTGAGCAAACTTTTGGCGAAAGTAGTCATACAATGACCGCTTCTGGCGCGATAATACCGCCATCGGCGTGTCGTCACCCATCGAACCAACAGCTTCGTTGCCACTGTCTGCCAATGCGGACAGCACTTGCTCGCGCTCTTCAAAGCTAACTTGGAAATACTTCTGGAATGCAGCCAGTGTTTCACTTTCAGGTAGCGCGGGACGATTGCCCTGCCCGAGCTGATCCTGCAGACGGTTGCCATTCTCTCGCAACCACTTTTTGTAGGGATGAGCAGATTTAAGGCGATTATCCACTTCTTCGGTGTGCAGTAATTCGCCTTTTTCAGTATCCACCACTAAAATCTGGCCAGGCCCAACTCGACCTTTGGAAACCACATCTTCTGGCCGGTAGCCATAGGTGCCTATCTCTGAGGCAACCGTGATGAAACCGTCTTTGGTAATAACCCAACGTGAGGGGCGAAGACCATTGCGATCTAAGACACAAACCGCGTAACGACCGTCGGTTAGCACTAGGCCGGCGGGGCCATCCCAAGGTTCCATATGCATGGAGTTATATTCGTAAAACGCCTTCAAGTCGGCGTCCATATGTTCAATATTCTGCCAAGCGGGCGGCACTAACATCCGCACAGCACGGAATAAATCCATTCCGCCAGCAACTAGCAATTCAAGCATATTATCTAGACTTGAAGAGTCGGAGCCGGTTCGATTAACCAATGGCGCCAATGCCGCAACGTTGGGTAATAATGGGCTAGTGAAATTGCCAGTACGCGCCTCTGCCCAATTGCGATTGCCTTCAATGGTATTAATTTCGCCATTGTGAGCCAGCATCCGAAATGGCTGAGCCAGTGGCCAGCGCGGCATGGTATTGGTAGAGAATCGCTGATGAAATACACAAATTGCAGTTTCTAGCGCCGGGTTAGCAAGATCTGGGTAGAAACGCGGCAAATCCACCGGCATCACCAGGCCTTTATAAGCAATTACATCAGCCGACAAACTCGAAATATAAAAATCGGGGTCATCAGTTAATGCAATTTCGGCCTCGCGCCGAACAACAAATAGGCAGGTGCGCAGCTGTTGCGCATCCATACCGTCAACATTAATGAATATTTGCTCTATACGCGGCAGACTTGAAAGCGCGATCTCGCCACACACTGTTTCGTCCACGGGGACTACTCGCCAGCCTGCAGGTTGGAGACCGTTTTGGACCAGCACGGCTTCAAAGCCGGCGCGGGCGGCGGCAGCCGTTTTTTCATCCCGCCCAAGGAAAATCTGTCCAACCCCGTATATTTCACTTAGCTCGCTACCGCATGACTCTTTCGCCATAGCGCGCAGGAAACCGTCCGGTTTCTTAAGCAATAAGCCACAGCCGTCCCCTGTTTTACCGTCGGCAGCGATGCCACCACGGTGCGTCATGCAGGTCAGCGATTCAATAGCGGTCTGCAACAATTTATGGCTCGGCTCGCCCTGCATATGGGCAATCAGGCCGAATCCACAGTTGTCGCGCACATCTTCAGGTCTGTACAGGCCTGTACTCATAAAACGACTCTCGCAAAATTACTAAGGAAAACAAAAAGATGGTCGAAAAGAATGTTCGCGGGATTTTACACATACCCGAAAAAAGGAGTGACATTCTACACGGATGCAGCAAAAGCAACAAACATCGCCACCGAAACGATCAATTTTTACACAATCCGCGCAAAGTTATGCACGAACACCCGCAGCACGCAGCACAGTAGCAACGGTCTCTTTAGTTACGTCACTGCTCACCACCGATTCCCCCAAACCTTTCAATAGCACCAGACGCAACCGGCCATCCAAGACCTTTTTATCACGCCCCATGAGCTGCAAAAATTGATCAACATCCATATTTGCTGGCGGCAAAACCGGTAAGCCAACTATTTTTAGCAGCTTTTCTCCGCGGTTTAAGATATCGGAGCTCAGCCAACCCAACTCAACCGATAAAGCCATCGCCAGGACCATGCCCGCCGAAACTGCTTCACCATGCAGCCAATTACCATAGCCTTCAGCAGTTTCAATGGCGTGGCCAAAGGTGTGACCAAGGTTCAAAATAGCGCGACGACCGCCTTCCCGCTCATCCTCTGCAACCACCTCTGCTTTATTGACACAAGACCTGTACACAGCCTCAGTAAGTAAATCGCTGTCGCGACTCATCAAACCAGCAATATTTCTTTCCATCCACCCAAAAAAAGGCGCGTCACAGATTAAGCCGTATTTAATAACTTCCGCCATACCCGCCGCAAATTCACGTTCTGGCAGGGTATCTAGCAAGCTCAAGTCAGCAACCACACAATTGGGCTGATGAAATGCACCGATCATATTTTTACCAAGCGGGTGATTAACCCCTGTTTTACCACCAACGGAAGAATCAACCATCGACAACAAGGTGCTTGGAATTTGAATAAATTGTACGCCCCGCTGATAGCACGCCGCAGCAAACCCACACATGTCTCCGACCACTCCACCGCCTAGTGCGATCAAGGTTGTGCCTCGATTGTGGTTTTTCTCTATCAAAGTATCAAAAATTTGTTCGAGCGTGGCCAAGGTTTTGTAAGCTTCACCATCAGGCAGAATCACCTCACAAACCTCTTTATCGCCAAGCTGAGCTTTCAATTTGTCCAAGTAAAGTGGCGCAATAGTGTCGTTTGTCACAATACACACTTGTCTACCGGCAATGTATTTACACCAAAGATCAGCTTTACCGAGAAGATCGCGCGCTATAAAAATAGGATAGCTACGCTCTCCCAGATCGAGTTCGAGGTTTTTCATCAAAGATGTATCCGGGAAAAGATTAATATACTGACTGAGCTAGCCAGTATATCAATATTGCGCGCTCGGGTCGTCGGCGCCGAGCTTGGTACATAGCTCTTGTACGACAGATTTGGGCGTTCGGTTGTCGGTCAACACAGTATAATCTGCTATTTCCTCATATAATGGCTCGCGTAAAGCCATTAAATTACGCAGCGTGACACCCGGATCACCGGACTGCAGCAGGGGACGCTTGCGATCACGAGCAGTCCGACGAATTTGCTCATCAACAGAGGTTTTGAGGTAAATGACCGTGCCTTTAGCAACCATCAGCTTTCGGCTATCACTACGTAACACCGCACCACCGCCGGTTGAGATGATAACCTGAGTGGCATCACTCAACTCAGCTAACATAGATTCTTCACGGTCGCGAAAACCCTCTTCGCCTTCCATATCGAAAATCCACGGAATATCGACGCCACTGCGCTCTTCGATCTCGCGATCAACGTCACGAAAATCAAAATGCAAGGTATCGGCAAGTAAACGGCCTATTGTACTTTTTCCGGCACCCATAGGGCCGACCAAAAATACCGTTCCAGACTTCATCATCACAACATTAATCTACCAAACTGTCGGCCAGAATACGCGGAGTAATAAATATCAGTGTTTCCTGCTTTTCACGCGATATCGTCGTACTCTTAAATAAACGCCCTATAAATGGAATATCACCGAGGAAGGGGACTTTGGTCTCAGATGAAATATCCAACTGATCATATACACCACCTAATACAACGGTCTCACCGTTGCTGACCAAGACCCGAGTTTTAAGCTCGGTGGTGTCGATAGTCGGTACTTGCCCGCCGAAACCAGTGGCTATAACTAAGGAGCCAATCGAATCCTGGTTAATCGTTAAGTCCATGATAATACGATCGTCGGGGGTAATAATAGGCGTGACGTCCAGTTTTAGAACAGCCTCTTTAAAGGCGATCGTAGTCTCGCCACTAGCAGAAGACTCTGGATACGGAATTTCAGTACCTGATTTGATAATGGCTGGCTCTTTATCACCGGTCACCACCCTTGGCTGCGATACAATCTCACCGCGACCTTTAGACTCTAGCGCAGATAACTCTAAGTTTAAAAGGACGTCCGAGCTAATGAAGCCAAGCGCAAACGAACCCGCAGCGCCCGATACGCCCAAATCAGTCACTAAACCTGGTACCGCAGTATATGTCGGGGAACCCGCAGCCAAAGCGCTTAAGTAATTATTCTGAGTGGCTTGATCGCTAGCGATATCACCGTTTGCAGAGTAGACCTTGTTGCCGTCAGCTTTAACATAAGCACCACCCCACTTCACACCGAGCGAACGGTCAAAGTCAGAGCTGGCACGTACAATTCTCGCCTCTATTTGAACCTGGCGGACCGGCACATCAATTAACGCGATCAAGCGACGAAACTCTTCTAAACGCTCTGCGGTTTCGGTGATCAATAAAGAATTTGTGCGCTCATCGACGATAACCTTGCCTCGGGGCGACAAAATACTACCGGTTGAGTTCTCGTCTTCTGAACCATTTCCGTTTCTACTTGGCCTAAACAGCTTGAATAATTCTGCTGCATCAGCATAGCGAACACGAATAAACTCACTTTGCAGCGGCGCAAGCTCTTCCACCTGTCTCTGAGCTTCAATTTCCTGACGCTCACGCTCCGCTATTTCCGCGGCAGGCGCCACCATTAATACATTACCAACCTGTCGCTTATCTAAGCCCTTGGTTTTTAATACCAACTCCAACGCCTGATCCCAGGGTACATTTTGCAAACGCAGAGTGATATTGCCCTTTACCGTGTCGCTGGCAACTAAGTTTAATTCGGTAAAATCAGCTATAAGTTGGAGTACCGAGCGAACTTCAATATCCTGGAAATTCAAGGACAGTTTTTCACCAACAAAGACAAACTCACGACGACGATCTTCCAGCTCTTTTTTCGTTAGCCGTTTAACACTAACAACGTACTCAGTATCAGTCTGGTAGGCTAAATAGTCGTATTCACCGCTGGCCTCCAAAGCCAATTTGGCGCCCTTATCGCCCATACGCGCATCAATACTTTTCACCGGCGTCGCAAAATCGCCAACATCAAAACGGCGCTGCAAATTCTGCGGCAGGCTAACACCACCAAAATCAACTTTAATTTTTGACCCTTCAACAAACACATTTACATTCGCGTTGGCATTGGCGAGCTGAATGACTAAACGCCCCTCACCATTTTCACCCCGACGAAAATCCAAATCAGTAATACTGTTCACAGCACTTACCGCAGCCGCAGTGGAGGTTAAAGGCTTGTTATACTTCTCTTTGAGATACGCTTGGCTGCCGCCACTACCCACCTCAACAATTAATACATTCCCTTCTTGGCGCGTTTGATATGACGCCAGCTTGATCAAATTCAGCACCACGCGTGTGCGGTCACGACCTTCTAAGACTACCGCGCTGCTGGCATTATCATAGGCTAGAGGAAATTTTTTCTGCTTGAGCATATTACCCACACCCACTAAATCTAGGGCAATCCGGGCGGGCTTTTCAATCGTGTAGCCTTTCACCTCAGGCGCTGGGCCATCAAACGTTAATCGAGCCTCAAAACTGCCACCTTGCAAAGAATTAAACTGCACATCTTTTAAATTAGAGGCCATAACAGTCACTGATGCCAAGAGCAAACATATTCCGCTAAGGAGTTGTCTTCCCAGACCGCTTTGACGGCAAGGACTTTCGCACTGTATTTGCACTCGGGTATTCATGTACTTCTCCGCCTTTATATTTCTTACTTACGGACTCTCAGTTCAAGGGAGCGAGGCCTCTCAACCCAACCATCTCCGCCGGTAGAAACAATTTCCACCACTGTCAGGTAATTTTCAGCGACGCCAATGATATTTCCGAAATTACGGCCAAGATAGTTATTCTTCCGCACTCGGTGAACGCCACCATCAGGATCTTTTACTAAGGCCCACAATAGACCATCTAAGCGCACGGTTCCGACCACGGTTATAGAATCCAGCGAGAACTGTTCTAAGAACTCTTTCTCGCGCTTTAAATCAGGCCTGACATTGCCACCCGATTCAAGTCGGGCGATCTCTTTAACATCCACCGGCCGATTGAACGGTGCCCGCAAACCGGAGGCTGTATAGCTAAAGGCGCGGTAAGCTTTTAAAGCAGGGATCGGTGCAATTTGTCCAGATGGCGACGCACGCTTCTCGGCAACAAAAGCATCTAAATCGGAATATTGATTACCGCCACTGCAGGCAACAAGTAGCAATGTACCCATAACGCCTAGCACCAAACGAGAGCTCATCATTAGCTGCCTCCCCCCTGGTCTTTATATCGATAGGTCTTGGCCGTTATCGACATAGTTTGCCGACTTAAATTGTCATCAGAATTAATAGTGTAATTGTGCAGCGTAACTATTCGTGGCAAGCCGGCAATTCCACTCACAAACGCGGCAAGATCGTGGTAGCTACCACTAACCCTGATCGCAATCGGCAATTCCACATAAAATTCTTCCACACGCTCAGACTGCAGCTGGATACTACTTATATCCAACCCGTTAGACACCGCTTTCTCAGTCATATCCTCGAGCAGACCTGGCACTTCAGTGTCGGCGGGAAGCTGACTCAAAAGAATGCCAAAAGACTCTTCCATTTCCGCCATTTGCTTCTTCAAGGGTATGAGTTTCGCGGCTTTAAACGCTTTTTTCTCAAAGTCACCTTTAAGCTTCAGCTCTTTAGTCTCAGCACTGTCTAGCTCTAGACGCAAATCTGCAATGACATAAAAATACCCACCAACGATACACAAAATGAAAACACCGACCCAGGCGCCGACCCGGATTAACTGCGGCCAAGCACCAATATTATCGGCATTGAGTTCGCTAAGGTCGAAGCTCTTCAGCTCGTCTACCAGCTCTTGCCACGCTGCCACGGCCATCGTCTCCTATTTCTCATCGTCAGGCGCAGGCGCACTGATCTTGTAGGACAGTTTAAAACTGCTCGCCTGCTCGCCATAAGCTGATGCGGCACTTACCGCCGTCAGGTTTGGATCAGCAAACCATGGTGAAGCATCTAACTTACGCATCAAGCTGGACACGCGGCTATTCGACTCTGCAATCCCCTGAGCATCAATACGTCCACCCCGGCGACTTACCGAGGTATAAAACAGGCCGTCGGGTAAGGTTCTTACCATCTCGTCAAAGACACGAACAATTAATGGTCGGGTACCCTGGAGATCTTGAATAATTGTCATTCGATCTAGTAACTGCTGGCGACGCGTTTCAAGATTTTTAATTTCCGCTACTTCTTTGTTTATTTTGTTAATTTGCCCGTTTAAATAGGCGTTTCGACCGTTTTGATGGCTGATAGCACTGTTAACCACCGACATAGCCAGCACCACCAATAATACCGCCAATAATGCGGACCCGCATAAAACTACCAAAAACTGCGTTTTAATCAGCTGGCGGCGCTCTTCACGCCAAGGCAATAGATTAATAGTTGCCATTAATCAAAACTCCTAAGCGCCAAGCCACAGGCAATTAACATCGCCGGTGCATCGCTAGTCAGCTTCATCGCGTCCACCCCCGGCGCAACAGACATGGAGGCAAATGGATTCGCTATTACCGTGCTAATCTCGACACGCTCTTCCACCAATTCTGCTAGCCCCTGCATGGCGGCCACACCGCCGGCGAGTAAAATAATGTCGACACTGCTATATTGACTAGCTGAATAAAAAAACTGCAGAGAGCGTGAAACCTGTTGAATAACTGCCTCTCGGAACGGCGCTAAAACTTCGCTATCGTAGTCATCGGAAAGCCCGCCCTGCTTTTTAGCTAAACCGGCTTCTTCCACCGTTAATCCATAGCGACGCTGGATCTCATCTGTTAACTGGCGGCCACCAAACATTTGATCGCGGGTATATATTGTTTCGCCTGCCACAATGACCGTGAGCGAGGTCATACTGGCACCCACATCTACTATGGCAACTAACGTGTTTTCGTCTGCGCCAATCTGCTGCGAAATCAGGTCATAACTCCGCTCTATCGCATAGGCTTCTACATCGACGACTTTGGGCTCAATCCCCGCAATGTCTAAAGCTTCAACGCGGGTATCGACATTGTCGCGTCGACAAGCAACCAATATCACTTCAACTTCTTCTGGGTTATTTTCAAGCTCCCCTAGTACTTCGAAGTCAAGCGAGACCTCATCCAAGGGGTATGGAATATATTGATCGGCCTCTAAAGAGATCTGTATTTCCAGCGCGTTTTCATGCATGCCCGCAGGCATGTGAAGAATCTTAGTAATGACGGCTGAACCGGGCACTGCCAAGGCTGCCCGCTTCAATTTAGACTTTGAACGCGCGTGAACTGCTCTCACAATTTCACCGACGGCCTCAACCTCGGCAATATTTTTTTCCACCACAGATTGTGCGGGCAAAGACATAACTGCGTAACTTTCTACACGATATTTTTCGCCACTACGGCTTAACTCCAGCAATTTTACGGCACTGGAGCTAATGTCTATACCTAGCAAACTGCGGGAACCGCGACCGCCAAACAAGCCATCTAGCACTGTAATTTTCCTATTTACATCGTGGACTTAGGGCGAACTCTTATATATAAGATTAAATACCAGTGTATACCAATGCGCAAATAGTTCTGAAAAAAAAGACATCGAAAATCCACACTTTTCGTTATCCTACCGTTCGAACTGTAATTTCCAAATCTATTCAAAGGAACAATATGTCCAGTAAGACGCACTATCTTCGTATTTTTGCAGGCCTAATCATCCTCGCCTGCTGCGGTGCATTGATGGTGTTTGCCACCGCATTTCTTTATATCAGTCCCAAACTACCCTCTATCGAGGCGCTAAAAGACACTCAATTACAAACCCCGCTGCGTATTTTTAGCGCCGACGGCAAATTACTTGGGGAGTTTGGCGAGAAGCGTCGGTCACCGATCAGCATTCAAGAAGTTCCCAAACTCTTCATCGATGCCTTCCTCGCAGCCGAAGACGACCATTTCTACACCCACCGTGGCGTTGATATCAGCGGTTTACTCCGAGCCGCATCCCAGTTAGTCACCAGTGGTAGCATCCAATCTGGCGGCTCTACCATTACAATGCAGGTAGCAAAAAATTATTTCCTGAGCCAAGAGCGGACCTTCACCAGAAAATTTACTGAAATCTTCCTCGCCATCGAAATTGAACGCGCACTTAGCAAAGGCGATATCTTAGAATTGTACTTAAACAAAATCTTTCTCGGCAACCATGCCTACGGTATAGAAGCTGCAGCACAAGTTTATTACGGAAAACCTATACGTGAACTAAACCTAGCACAAATGGCAATGATTGCCGGCTTACCCAAAGCCCCGTCTGCCTACAACCCCGTGGCCAACCCTTCAAGGGCAAAAGTGCGCAGGGATTGGATACTCGGTCGAATGCTTAGCCTAGGCTATATCAGTGACAACGATTATAACGACGCCATGCTAGAACCCATTAGCGCCAAGGCCCACGGCACCCAGTTCGACGTTGACGCCCCCTACGTTGCAGAGATGGTACGTCTCAATATGCTCAAGAGATTCGGTCGCTCAGCTTACGAAGAAGGCTACACCGTCATCACTACGGTAAAGGCCAATTTGCAAGAAACCGCCAATAAATCGCTTGTCGACGGGGTGATCGAATATGACACTCGCCACGGATACCGCGGCGCTGAGCGTCAATGGGTACTACCTGCCGAAATAGATCCAGAAAACCGTCGAAATCTCAGTCAAAAACTGGAAGAAATTGGTAATATTGGTCCGTGGCATCCCGCGTTGGTATTAGATGTAGCAGAAAAAAGCGCGGCAATTTTACTCCCGGGGGAGCTGCAAACCACACTTGAATGGGAGCACGGACTTGCCAAAACCGTGCGTTACATCAGCGAAGATCGCGTAAGTTACGCCGCCGAATCGGCATCAGAGCTTTTAAAGGCCGGCGACGTTATCCGCGTAAGGATGAGTAGCACCAGCCCAAGGCACTGGGAACTATCACAACTGCCCAAGGTTCAGAGCGCCTTGGTATCTTTAGACGCCGACAGCGGCGCTATTCTAAGTTTGGTTGGCGGCTATAATTACCAACGAAGTGCGTTTAATCGCGTCACTCAAGCTGAACGTCAGCCCGGCTCAAACTTTAAACCGTTTATTTACACCGCCGCGCTAGATAATGGCTTTACACCAGCAACCATTATTAACGATGCCCCCATCGTCTTTGATGACGATGCCCTGGGGAGCACCTGGCGCCCCAGCAATGACAACGGTCGATTTAATGGACCGATGCGACTGCGTCAAGCGCTATACCTATCTCGAAATTTAGTTTCTATCAGAGTATTACGCGATCTTGGCATACGCAAAGCGATTAACTATGTTGGCCGCTTTGGTTTCGATCCAAGTAAACTCCCCAGAGATCTATCCCTAGCGCTGGGAAGTCACTCGCTAACCCCGCTAGATATCGTAAGTGGTTACGCGGTTTTTGCGAATGGCGGCTACAAAATCTCACCTTACCTCATCGACCGGATTATCGACCGCGACGGCAATACCATTTACCGCGCAGACCCAGACATTGTGTGCCGCAGCTGCATTGAGGAAGACAGCGCCCAAGCTCTTAGAAGCGTCGAAGCCGATACTCTTGATGACATTATTTCTGCCGGCGATGATGCCTTGCAGCCGCGGCTCGCCAAGCGCGTACTTAACGAAGAGGTCGCCTTTCTTATTGATAGTATTTTGCAGGATGTCATTACTCGAGGTACCGGCCGCAAAGCCTTAGTTTTAAAACGCGGGGATGCCGCAGGTAAGACCGGCACCACCAACGGCCCAACCGATGCTTGGTTTTCCGGTTACAGCGGCGGCATTGTGACCTCAACATGGGTGGGCTTCGATCAAAACCTTAATCTCGGTCGCCGCGAATACGGCGGGTCTGTGGCGCTACCCATCTGGATCGATTATATGCGCGAGGCCCTAAAAGGCGTCCCTGAACGCCAACTTAAACAACCTGACAGTATTATTTCTGTTCGCATCGATCCAGATACCGGCAGCCTCGCTCGCCCCGGGCAAAGCAACGCCATTTTTGAATACTTCAGAACGGACAATGCGCCCAGTGAAGACCTCAATCAAGCGACTAATCCCTACGGTTCCGGTAGCGACGACCCCATAGAAATTTTCTAAAGAGATTTAAGCTCCGCCGAGGTTGAGCTCGGCGAGGTTTATTCTTTATATCGCCTCTAAAGCTTCCGCCAAGGTTTTCACGCCAGTCACGGTCATTCCTAAATCGCCGCGCGGCATATTGCCGTGGGGCACAATAGCGCGCCTAAAACCATGTTTCCTCGCTTCTTGTATACGCTCCTGCCCACTCGGCACCGGTCTAATTTCGCCAGACAAACCAACCTCGCCAAAAACCACCAAGTCCTCAGGAAGAGGCCGGTCACGAAAGCTGGAAACAATGGCAAATAACAAGGCCAAGTCCGAGCCCGTTTCTAGCACCTTAATGCCACCAACAACGTTCACAAATACATCCTGGTCACCGACTTGCAAGCCACCATGGCGATGCAATACCGCCAGCAGCATCGCCAAGCGATTTTGTTCCAAACCCACCGCTACTCGGCGCGGATTACCAAATCCAGAGCTATCTACCAGCGCCTGAATTTCTACCAAAAGGGGTCTGGTTCCCTCCCAAACCACCATGACCGTGCTGCCTGATGTCACAACATCGCCGCGATTCAAAAATATTGCCGATGGATTTTTTACCTCTTTCAACCCTAGTTCAGTCATGGCAAACACACCGAGTTCATTCACCGCGCCAAAGCGGTTCTTACTTCCTCGCAAGGTTCGATAGCGACTATCACTACTGCCCTCCAACATAATCGAACAATCGATAATGTGCTCCAACACTTTTGGTCCGGCTAAGCCGCCGTCTTTGGTCACATGGCCAACCATAATCAGCACGGTGCCAGTCTCCTTAGCAAATCGGGTCAAGGCCGCCGCACACTCTCGCACCTGCGACACACTGCCCGGCGCAGAGCTCACATCGTCGCTATGTAGCACCTGTATAGAATCGACTACCAAGACCTTGGGCTTATTCGCTGCCGCCTGGCTAAGCAATCGGTGAAGGCTGGTTTCTGCACATAATTTTAAGGTGTGGGCCTTTAAGCCTAAGCGTTGCGCCCGCATTGCAATTTGTGGCAGAGACTCCTCACCCGTTGCATATAAACATTCACAGTGCGCTGCTAACCTGCATAGCACCTGCAGCAACAAGGTGCTCTTACCCGCCCCAGGGTGCCCACCCAAGAGCACCGCCGACCCCGGCACCAAGCCGCCTCCGAGCACACGATCAAACTCATCAAAGCCAGTAGACTGTCGCGGCAAAGCCTCAATACTGACATTCGCCAGCATCTGTACTTCACCACCCACGGCGCCAGCGTAGCCTTGCCGCGACGACGTAATTTTAGTCGAGCTTGCCGGCCCTAGCCGTATTTCCGACAAGGTGTTCCAAACCCCGCAATCCTGACACTGCCCCTGCCACTTATTGTGCTCAGAGCCACAATCTACACATACAAACGCTGTTTTTTGTTTTGCCATAAAACCACCTAAAATGCCCTTTACCTTTTCATTAACGTGCCAATCATTGATGGAAGCCTATTCGCCCTGACACAGAGCTGACAGCCGACCCACCAACACCGTACAATGACTCGCTATTATCAGAGTACCTGAGATGTCAGCCGCACTTGTAGAACGCCCATTGCTTGTCTCTCCCTCCCTCGCCGCCACTTTGGGGCTAGAGGCCGCACTGCTATATCAACTACTCGCCGAATGGTTGCCTTTACTCACCGGTAGAGAAAGCCAAGGACAGCACTGGTTTCTCATTGATAAAGACCAGCTCGTGAAACAATTACCATTCTGGGATTTAAGCAAGATTGAAGATGTCTTGCGTACTCTCCATGACCAGGGGCTCATTATTATCGGCGCAGCCTTAATGAGCAACGCACAAAATGTTCGCCTCGCGTTACCGCGACACCAACAACCAGAACAAGTGGCTAGCAGCAACCAAGCTCTGAAGACAGCACCATTGAGCACTCAGCAACATCACATTGCGAAACCACTGACCGCAAAGCCGACAAGCGCGCCACCGAGTCACCCTGTTCCCGGCAATAATATTATTCCCGCCGAGTGGTTACCCGATAGAGCAGGCCTGGATTATTTAACCCGGTTTAATCAAGTAGATCCCGCCTTTATTACCGCCGTGCTGCCCGAGTTTATCGCCCACTACCGAGAAACCGGTGAGACCCGGAGCTCCTGGAATAGCGCCTTCAGCCAATACGTAAGTCGACGCTGGAAAAAACGGCAATATGCAAAAATTGAAGAGTCTCGCACCCAGCCCATAAATGATAGCTGGAAGCCAAGCCACGACGCCTTAGAGATATTGGAACGGGACCATGTCAGTCGTCATTTTATTGAAGATGCTATTCCCGAATTTATCTTGTATTGGCGCGAGCGTGGCACCCCGGACAGCAACTGGAATTCACGCTTTATACAGCATATTCGTTTACAGTGGGCGCGTTACACCAATACGGTCAGCAATGAGAACGAGGTTGCACCTATTAAATCAGGCTGGCAACCCAATGATGCGGTATTTGATATCTTTCATATGGCCCGCATTGACCCTGAATTTGCCAGAGCACAGGTGGCCGAATTCATATTGTTTTGGCAAGACAGCGGCACCGCCCACCGCTCTTGGAACACAAAATTTCTCCAACATGTAAAATACCGTTGGGCACACAGTCATCAACTGGGGCAGAGCAATGCACGACAGCAACAAGCTACTGGAACAAACCAGAAGGCAACTGGCTTCATCGAAAAACACACCGACCGCAGCTGGGCAGACGAACTCTGAGCCCGAACCGGATAGAGATGCGGTAATCGATGCGCTAAACCGCATGTTTGCAGAATTTGAATTGGTCTACCACAACCAGTACAACAAGGCATTTTCCAATCCTGAAAAACTCAGTTATGCCAAAAAACTGTGGTTCAGTAATTTAAGGCATATTCAGCCAGATCGCATTGTTGCCGCCACCCACCGTGCTATTCGTGAATCGGAGTTTTTGCCCACAATCAAAGGTATTCTTAAATACTGCGAACCGAACAATAACGAACTCGGCCTGCCAGACAGTCACAGCGCCTACTTAGAAGCCTGCCGTGCACCTCAACCAAAAGCCGAGTACCACTGGTCGCATCAAGCGGTATACCACGCAGGGCGAGCCAGCGACTGGTTTTACCTAGCTGGCACCGTCGAACATAGTGCCTATCCGGTCTTTCGCCGTCATTATGAAGGTATTTGCGAGCGTGTAAAAAACGGGGAGACCTTCGTCATGCCATCACAAAAGGCAATACCCGAAACCATTAGCAAACCCCTTTCTCCCGACGAACAGCGTCAACGCATGCAGAAAATGCGCGATGAATTGGATATTTAGTACGCACCTTATCTCTTAAATCTAAACACGTGAATGCAATCGTGCAGGGCGCCCGCGCAAGCGCTACAATAGTGCCCTCTCAAACCAGTCCAACGCGGCTGATGATAAAGAACAGGCAAATTTATGGCAGACGATAAAACCACCCACTTTGGCTACAAAACAGTAGATAGTAACGATAAGGTCAAGATGGTCGCGGGCGTCTTCCATTCCGTTGCCGCCAAATACGACCTGATGAATGACCTGATGTCAGGTGGCGTTCATCGGCTATGGAAGCGCTTTACTATTGAACTTTCGGGTGTGCGCAGCGGAAATGCCGTACTCGATATTGCCGGCGGCACCGGCGACCTAGCAGCCAAGTTCAGCCGCTTGGTTGGCCCTAATGGCCGCGTTGTTCTTGCCGACATTAATGATTCCATGCTCACTGTTGGCCGCGAAAAACTCACCAATAAAGGCATCGTTGGCAACATTGAATACGTCCAAGCCAACGCCGAGTGCCTACCGTTTCCCGACAACAGCTTTGATTGCATCACCATTGCATTTGGTCTGCGGAATGTCACCGACAAAGACGCCGCACTGCGCTCAATGAACCGCGTTCTTAAACCAGGTGGCAGACTTTTAGTCTTAGAGTTTTCTAAACCAGTTAACCCCGTCGTTGCCAAACTTTACGACCGCTACTCCTTTGACATTCTACCCAAAATGGGGCAGCTGGTTGCCAATGACGAAGACAGCTATCGCTATTTAGCTGAAAGTATTCGCATGCACCCAGATCAAGAAACACTCAAAGGTATGATGACCGAGGCCGGTTTTGTCGACGTTCGCTACCATAATATGACTGCCGGCGTTGTCGCCGTGCACCGAGGCGTCAAGCCGTGATTCCACCGGTCCTGCAAAGCGCTGCTTTATCTAGCCTAGAAAATTTAGTCAACAAAGCCTTGCAGCTTGATCCGGCCACCAGTGCCAAATTACAGGCACTTAACGGACAGCGCTTTTCGTTAGAACTTAAAGAACCTGACCTCAATATCGGCATCGGCATTAGCGGCAAACGCCTGCGAATCTTAGGGCAGCACAATGATGAGGTCACAACTCGACTGAGTGGGCGCTGGAGCGAATTCGCCAAGGTGGCGACTGCCACTGATCCCGCCGCCGCACTTATTAATGGTGATATCAGCATAAGTGGCGACACCGGTCCATTATTAGAATTACGCAAAATTCTCGCCGAATTAGACCTCGATTGGGAGCAGCCCCTGGCAGATGCCTTCGGAGACGTCGCCGCGCACCAACTCGGCAATGGTCTGCGCGCAGGACAGCGCTGGTTCAGCAGCACTCGCGCAAACTTACATCGCCAATTTAGTGAGTTTATTGTGGAAGAAAGTCAGCTTGTGCCCCACCCCTGTCAGGCTGATGATTTTTACAGCGAGGTCGACGAGCTGAAAGTTCGCAGTGAGCGCTTAGAAGCGAAAATCCGGCGCTTGCAACAACGCATAGCCACATCTAATAAAAACTAAGGACATGAATATGGGGCTGCGTCGCCTTGTCGCTATTTGCTGGATTATTTGTCGATACCGCTTAGATACATTGATTCCCGCCGAAAAATTACCGCTGCGAGTTCGCCTTTTGTTGCGCTGCGGGCCATGGCGATTATTTCCCCGCCGGCACCATAGCAGCGGCGAACGGCTGCGCTGCGCACTGGAAAATTTAGGTCCCATATTTATTAAATTCGGGCAGGTTTTATCGACACGGGGCGATCTCCTGCCAGACGATATTTCTGAAGAGCTAGCTAAGCTGCAAGATCAGGTCCCGCCGTTTGCCAGCGAGGTGGCGGTTGCTGCCATTGAATCGGCGCTGGGCAAACCGATAACGGAATTATTTGCGGCCTTTGATCACGAGGCATTGGCCTCTGCCTCGATAGCACAAGTCCACACCGCTACGTTGCACAACAATATCGACGTCGTGGTGAAAGTAGTGAGGCCCGGTATAGAACGCACCATTGCAGCAGATATTCGCCTACTACAAACTATTGCTGTTCTTGTTCAGCGCTACGTCCCTGACGGCCGCCGGCTGCGCCCCGTCGAGATTGTCGAAGATTATCGCCACACTATTTTCGATGAGCTCGATCTTAAACGCGAAGGTGGCAATACGTCTCAGCTGCGACGCAACTTTAAAGACTCTGAGGTCCTTTACGTACCCGAGGTATATTGGGACTACACTCGCCGCAATATACTAGTGATGGAGCGTATCCACGGCACGTCCGTTACCGATATTCAATCCCTACGCGAGCAGGGAACCGACATGAAAAAACTCGCCGAACGCGGTGTTGAGATATTTTTCACGCAGGTGTTTCGCGACAGTTTCTTTCATGCAGACATGCACCCCGGTAATGTTTTTGTGGCGCACAATCGTCCGGCATCGCCACAATATATTGCCATTGACTGCGCTATCATTGGCAGCTTAAGTGATTTTGATCAATATTATTTAGCACGCAATCTACTCGCTATTTTTCAACGCAATTACCGCGAAGTGGCAGAGCTACATGTTGAATGCGGCTGGGTACCACCGGAAACTCGCGTTCACGAATTTGAGGCCGCTATCCGCAGTGTCAGCGAGCCAATATTCGAAAAGCCACTCTCTGAAATCTCTTTCGGTAAATTGCTGCTCAACTTATTTCAAACCGCGCGACGTTTCGATATGGAAGTTCAGCCGTCGCTAGTCCTATTACAAAAAACCTTATTGAACATCGAAGGTTTAGGCCGGCAGTTATATCCGCAGCTGGATTTATGGGCGACAGCAATGCCGTTCCTAGAGCGCTGGGTGCGAGATCGCTATTCACCACAAAACATGTTGAAGCGCGTTAGCCATCGCCTACCCGGCTGGTTAGAGCAACTCCCGCACCTGCCAGAAACTCTGCTGGAGCGCGGAACACCAAGCAAGCACAACGCCGGCGATGATCTTCATCATAAAAACCAGCTCGGCCTTATTGTTCGCGAGCAAGCGGCCCGCGCCCGGAATCAGCGCATCGCCATCGTCGCACTGATATGTGCCGCAGTCATTGCAAACTCCGATTCAAGACAGGTATTGCAAGACTTACCCGACAGCAGCATCGCGCTATTCGGTATCGCTTTCTATTTCTTTATCCGCAGTCGCTAAGGTAAAGTAATACCCTCACAAAAAAACAATGTTGTGCCAATAAATGAATACTGATTTTCTCCAACACATCAAATGGAATAACGACGGTTTGGTGGCAGCTATTGCGCAAGACTCCAGTAGCGGACGCGTATTGATGATGGCGTGGATGAATGCTGAGTCTTTGCAGCTCAGCGTTAATAGTGGCGACGCCGTATATTGGTCGCGCTCGCGAGCAAAATTGTGGCGCAAGGGCGAAAGCTCTGGAAACGTACAAAAAATTCATGCCATGGAGCTTGATTGCGATGGCGACGCCCTGTTACTTCACGTCGAGCAGCTCGGTAATATCGCCTGCCATACGGGTCGCCAAAGCTGCTTCTACCGCAGACTTAATAGCGGTGATTGGCAAACTACCGAAGCCGTATTAAAAGATCCGGCCACCATGTATCAAAACGTAGATAAATCATGACACAGTCTATTCTGGAACAACTCGATGCCGTATTATCTTTACGCAAAGCCGGCGACCCCGACAGCTCATATGTCGCCGGCTTACACTACAAAGGCTTAAACAAGATCCTTGAAAAAGTGGGCGAAGAAGCTGTAGAAACGGTACTAGCAGCAAAAGATGCCGAGCTTGATGGTGACAATAGCAAGCTTATTTATGAAACCGCCGACCTTTGGTTTCATAGCTTGGTTATGCTTTCACATCTGGGCGGCAACCATCAGCAGGTGCTCGATGAACTCGCGCGTCGTTTTGGACTGTCGGGATTGGACGAAAAAGCGGCTAGAGACAATCAGTTTTAATTCAATCTGAATTAAAATAAATAACGAATGAGGAATATATTATGGGCTTAGGTGGCATTAGTATCTGGCAACTCTTAATCATCCTCGCCATAGTGGTTTTACTCTTTGGTACTAAAAAGCTTAAAGGCATGGGCGGCGATCTTGGCAGCGCATTAAAAGGCTTTAAAGACAGTATGCAGGGTGATGACGACGCAAAGAATATTGAGAAGAACGTACAGGAAGACGCCGATACTGCTCAGCATACTGAGAAAAAAGACGAGTCCAAGCTATAAATGTTTGATATTGGCTTTGCTGAACTGCTGATCACTGCAGTTCTTGGCCTGCTAATCCTTGGCCCGGAACGCTTACCCGGCGCCATTCGAACAGGCTCGCTTTGGCTGGGAAGACTGCGTCGCAGTTTTAACGACATTCGCGCCGAAATAGAAAAAGAAGTCGGGGCAGACGAAATTCGTCGCCAACTTCACAATGAGTCCGTGCTCGCCTCCCTCAAAGAAACCAAAAACTCGATAAGCAACGATATTAATCAGGCTAGTCAGCAGATTTCAGAGATAGCGAATACTATTCATTCCGAGCATAGCAATGACCCACCCGCTGCCGAGCCTGAACACAATACAAGACCAGCGGAATCGCCGGCTGCTAACGACCAAGATAACAAACCATGAGTAATGCAGAACAAGATCAAGGCCAGCCACTACTCGCTCATCTGACTGAGCTACGTGACCGCCTGTTACGTATTGTTTTAGCCGTGCTCGTCTGCACCCTGGCCTTATTCCCCTTCGCCAACACGATTTATAGTTTTGTTGCTGAGCCCATGCAGCGCTTGTTGCCTGAAGGCACAAGCATGATCGCGACTGAGATCGCGTCAACATTCCTCACCCCGTTTAAGCTGGTGTTGGTGTCGGCGTTCTGCTTGGCGATGCCGGTCATCTTGCACCAAGTATGGCAGTTCATTTCACCAGGTATGTACCGCCACGAAAAACGCATAGCGGCGCCCCTGCTAGCCTCTAGCGTGGTGTTATTTTACGCTGGCCTTGCCTTTGCCTATTACGTGGTATTTCCGCTGGTATTTGGCTTTTTCAGTGGCATCACCCCTGAAGGCGTGAACTATACACCGGATATCTCGCGCTTCCTCGATACCGCCCTAAAGCTGTTCTTAGCCTTTGGAGTGGCTTTTGAGATTCCCATAGCGACAGTGCTGGTCATCTCATCCGGCGTCATTACTGCCAATGAGCTAGCTGCAAAACGCCCTTACATTATCATCGCCTGCTTTGTTGTAGGGATGCTGCTGACACCGCCAGATGTCATCTCGCAAGTATTACTGGCTGGACCGATGTGGTTGCTATTTGAAATTGGAATAGTTTTTGGCAGGCTGGTCAAGAAGACAAGGGCTAATAGCGACGAGCAGCAATAGGCTGCAAAAACATCATTGCTCGTCGGCGGAGCTCTGGTAGCCAAAGGCCAGATTTTCAAAACGGGTGTGCTTACCAATAAAGCTCAAGCGCGCAGTACCAATTGGGCCGTTCCGCTGCTTGCCAATAATGATTTCCGCCATACCCTTGTCTGCCGATTCCTCGTTATACACTTCGTCGCGATAGATAAACATGATGACATCGGCATCCTGCTCTATTGCCCCCGACTCCCGTAAATCCGAGTTAATTGGCCGCTTATTTGGGCGCTGCTCCAAGGCTCGGTTTAACTGCGACAGTGCCACAACCGGGCATTGAAACTCTTTTGCGATTCCTTTTAGTGAGCGCGAGATTTCTGAAATTTCAGCGGTCCGCCCCTCATTCGCAGCGCCTGCAACCTTCATCAGCTGTAAGTAATCGAGCATGATCATGCCAATACCACCGTGCTCACGGACAATTTTTCTTGCCCGCGAGCGAACTTCTGTTGGCGTCAAAGCCGGAGTATCATCAATAAATAAGGGCCGGTCTTTCAGCTTAGTGACCGCGGCGCTGAGCTTTGGCCAATCCTCTTCTTCAAGCTTGCCACTGCGCACCCGGTCTTGGGCTATGCGCCCAACCGACGACAATAATCGCATCATTAACTGATTTGCGGGCATTTCCATACTGAACACCAGCATGGGTAAGTCGCTCTTCATCAAGGCGTTTTCGACCAAGTTCATTGCAAAGGCGGTTTTACCCATCGAGGGCCGGGCCGCAACAATAATAAGATCCGACTTTTGCAAGCCTGAGGTCATTTCATCCAGTTTCTCAAAGCCAGTAGTTAATCCTGTGATCGCGTTTTCACTACTAAACAGCTCATCGATTTTATCGACGGCTTCCTTAAGCAAAGGATTAATTGGCGTGAGGCCACCGACTTTCGGACGCTCCTCAGAAATCTGCATGATGGCCCGTTCGGCCTCATCCAGTATCTCATCACTATTGCGACCTTCAGGGTTAAAGCTATTGTCCGCAATCGCATTGGCGGCGCTGATTAAGGACCGAAAGGTCGCTCGCTCGCGCACTGCCTGGGCGTAGGCGCGGATATTCGCCACAGAAGGGGTATTGCTGGCGATGTCAGCCAGATACGCTGCGCCACCTACCGCTTCTAGCTCACCGGACTTAGCAAGCGACTCCGCAAGTGTGACAACGTCTATGGGTTGCTGAAGCTGAACAAGCCGCGTCATTTGAGCAAAAATTTTGCGGTGTTCCGGACGGAAAAAATCACCCTCACTAACAACATCCGCAACCGAATCCCAAGCGTCATTGGAAATCATCAAGCCGCCAAGCACTGACTGCTCAGCCTCTACCGAGTGCGGGGGCAATTTCAGCTGGGCAAACTCCCGCTCTTCAGAGAAGTCTGGCGGTGATTCTGGATATACGTCGGGATGCACGGGACCGTCACTAAGTATTAAAAGATCGAGCATTGTGGCAAAAAAAAAGCACCACCGCTACAAACAGCGGTGGTGCTTTTTACTCACATAGCTATATACGCAACATGTGCGATGCCACAGAGCTACTTCACTGCGGCCAATTTAGCTAAATTGCGAAACAGTCTTACTCAGCAATAACAGAAATGCTGACTGTTTGTACTACATCGCTGTGAACTTGAATTGCAACGTCGTAGCTACCTAGGTCGCGGATAGGGCCCTTTGGCATACGTACTTCGCTCTTGTTCACTTCAATGCCGGCAGCAGACACTGCATCAGCAATATCGCGAGTACCGATAGAGCCAAACAATTTACCGCCATCACCAGCATTTGCGCCGATAGTGACCGCCAAGGCAGCCAATTTCAAAGCACGTGCGTCAGCAGCACTGCGCTTTTCAATAGCAGTGGCTTCTAATTCAGCGCGACGAGTTTCAAACTCACCAACGTTAGTTTTAGTGGCAGGAACAGCTTTGCCAAAAGGAATCAGGAAGTTACGTCCGTAACCAGATTTAACATTAACCTGATCGCCCAGATTGCCTAGCTTGCCAATTTTCTCCAGCAGAATCACTTGCATGGCTCTTACCCTCTCAAATACGCCGACATTTGCGTCGTCCTACGGTGTAGGACGAACCGGCAAACGCCGTCTAATATCAATCCAACTATCGACAATCGCTGCCAGTATCAGCACCACCCAAAGTGGCTGCAATATTAACAACGCTACGTAAAAAACTATTATCCAAACGCGGCCTAAGCCTAACCGACCAACAACACCATGCACCAAAGCCAAACCAGCAATGACTATAGGCATCACGCACATCACTGCCCAAAACCGGTAATCGCCGCCAACCTTACTTAACAATAACATCACCGCCACAAGGCCGATGGTTATTGTCGGCGACAATCTTAGCTGCCACATTTCCAAGCGAAAGCCGCCAGGATTGTAAAGCAAGGATTGCCACCAGCGCGCCAACATCACTGCCAACGTGCTCCACAACACAGTACTCACGCCGATAAGTGCCGCAACATCACCAGTAGTAATTACCGGCAACGCTCCTGGCGCAGACGCCCGCATGCTCTGCAACATAGGCTGCACAAGCTCAAGCAGCGACACCAAATAGCCATTGGCAAATTGCGTAAGTAGCAGGGCAGAAAACAAACCAACCGCTACTGCCATACTTAAGGCACTAGCCCACTGCTCCGTACTACGAAGCACAAGAGCGGTTGCGAAAGCCCCGAGCAACATAGTCAGGGGGCCAACATCTGCCCCTATTGTTGCCACTGCAATTGCCGGTAACAGCGCCCAAAAAACAACATAAGCGCCTTCAGTTACCCCTTTGCGCAGCAACACCAATATCGCTGCGGCAACACCGACCCAGGCAAAAATGAGCGTACCAATGCCCAAGCCTGCGACAGCTACTGCCTGCAAGCGCCCTTTCATAACGAACTCAGCTAAGGCGCGCATGGTATAAGGTCGTTATCTTACTGGTGACTGTCGGTATAAGGCAGCAACGCCAAGAACCGCGCGCGCTTAATTGCAGTAGACAATTGGCGCTGGTATCTAGCGTTAGTACCCGTAATACGACTCGGTACAATTTTGCCTGTCTCAGAAACATAGGCTTTCAAGGTATCCAAATCTTTATAATCAATTTGCTTAACACCTTCCGCTGTAAAGCGGCAAAACTTACGACGACGGAAAAAACGTGCCATAACTATTCTCCTAACTCAGTCCGCAATTATTCAGCGTTGTCTTCTGCCTTACCGGCATCAGATTCGCTACTGTCATCAGCTGTAGTTGACTCTGAGTCATCTCGGCTGCGCTCAACACGTTGCTCGCTGCGGCTACGACGCTCACGGCTCTCGTTTTCCAATTTCATG
Source organism: Zhongshania sp. (assembly GCF_047636175.1). Lineage (GTDB taxonomy): Bacteria > Pseudomonadota > Gammaproteobacteria > Pseudomonadales > Spongiibacteraceae > Spongiibacter. Next base: position 63,701 of record NZ_JBLIKC010000009.1, read on the forward strand.
ATCGGAGACTCTTCAGTCACAGCTTCATCGCAACGGATAACGAGGTTACGCAATACAGCGTCGTTGTAACGGAAGTTAGTAGTCAACTCTTCCACTGCTTCAGCAGACGCTTCAGCATTGATCAGCACGTAATGTGCTTTGTGGATTTTGTTGATAGGGTAAGCCAGTTGACGACGGCCCCAATCTTCTAGGCGATGAACTTTACCACCGTCTTTTTCTATGGCTTGCGTATAACGCTCAACCATTCCTGGTACCTGTTCGCTCTGGTCTGGATGAACCAAGAACACAATCTCGTAGTGACGCATATAACGCTCCTTACGGGTTAAGCCACCCTTTACGGTGTGACAAGGAGGACAACTCCGACTTTAAATTAGCCCGAGTTACCATAAATCAAGAGCGCGGATTTTAGGCAAGGGCGGCGCCAGATGCAAGCAATTCGCACAATTATTAGCCAATTGATGAAGATTGGCGCTGGCGCACAACCTCAAACAGACAAACTCCGGTCGCTACAGACACATTTAAACTGCTAACCGACCCGGCCATAGGCAACTTAGCCAAGTAATCACAATTTTCACGGGTTAGTCGGCGCATCCCCGCACCTTCCGCGCCCATTACCACCGCAATAGGCCCCCTGAGATCACGTTCATAGAGCGACGCCTCTGCCTCGCCAGCCATTCCCACCACCCAAATACCGGCCTGCTGCATTTGCTGCAAGCTGCGGGCAAGATTAGTCACTTGAATAAAGGGCACAACATCCGCCGCACCACAGGCAACTTTAAACACCGTCGCACCTAAGCCCACCGAGTTGTCTTTTGGCGCAATGACGGCCGTGACACCAGCGGCATCTGCACTGCGCAAACACGCGCCCAAATTATGCGGATCAGTTACCCCATCAAGCACTAATATAAGCGCGGCACTTCCTGCCGCTGCCACTAAATCAGGCAAATCCTGTTCACGAAACTCTGGCGCCGGCTCAACCAAGGCAATCACGCCCTGATGGCGCCCTTCCACCATTTTGTCTAACTCTTCCCGAGGCCTCTGAGTCACTGAGGTTGAGGAAGAAGAAGCCAAACTCAATACGTCTTTCAGCCGCTTATCCGCACGACCATTTTGAACGTACAGACTGACTACTCGCTCAGGGCTACGCGCCAACACCGCTTGTACGGCATGTATACCAAATATTTTCTCTGTCACAATACTTCGCTCTATCGACCACGGCGCTTACTAATAGCGCCCGATTTCCGGGCAGCAGCATTTTTAGCCCCTACCCCGGTTTTCTTTCCGTTCGTGACAGGTGCTTTTTTAGTGGTCGACGACGATTTCTTAGGCGCCTCTGACTTAGATTTTTCACTACGGCGTTTAGCCACTGCGACCTTTTCCACCGGCGCCTTGCCGCGACCAGACTTTGCTTTCTTCTTTGAGGCCGGCGGCACCATGCCCTTTGCCAAAGCTTCTCGAACTGAGGGCTTCTGCCGCTTGGCAGGCTCCCCGGCAGGCAGAGCTAAATCGATTTTGCGCTGATCTAGATCAACCCCCATCACTTGAACACGCAGGGTGTCACCTAACTGGAAAGTGCGGCGAGTGCGCTCACCAATAAGACGCTGATGGGCTTGGTCGAACTGATAGTAGTCCTGTGGCAATGCGGAAATATGCACCAGCCCCTCTATATATAAATCTTTAAGCTCAACAAACATGCCGAACCCAGTCACGGCGGCAATCACGCCATCGAACTCACTACCAACATGTTCTTGTAAAAATTCGCACTTCAAAAATGCCATAACGTCGCGGCTTGCATCATCGGCGCGGCGTTCCGCCATCGAACAATGTATACCCTGAGCAACCAGTGCTTCCATGTCATAGGGATAGATTTTCTTGCGGCTGAGCGCCGGCGCGCCCTCGACTTTAAGGAAGCACTTGGCAGCCTCACCGCCGCCACTGCGCACCAAATACCGAAGCGCACGATGCACTAGCAAGTCGGGATAACGACGTATCGGTGACGTAAAGTGGGTATAACCACTGTAATGCAAACCAAAGTGACCTTGGTTGTCAGGTTGGTACATCGCCTGACTCAAAGAGCGCAGCAACATCGTTTGAATCACCGCCGCATCCGGACGCCCATCCAAACTCGACAGCAACAACTGATAATCTTTGGGGCTTGGCTCTACGCCACCACGTAAACCCAGGCCAATCTCCTGCAAGAATTCGCGGAGGTTAGTGAGCTTTTGCTCGCTCGGACCATTGTGAACACGGTACAGCGCCTCTAGCCCGGCGCGATCTAAAGCCTTCGCCGTCGCCACATTCGCGCACAACATACACTCTTCGATAATCTTATGAGCATCATGACGACGGACCGGGACAATGGCCTCAATCCGCTTTTCGTCGTTAAACATGATACGCGTTTCAACGGTTTCAAAATCGATGGCGCCACGCTCAGAACGTGCTTTACGCAGCGCGTGATAGAGCGCCTGTAAATTCTTTAAATGCGGCAATATCGCGTGATTTTTACCTGTATCATAGCTGGGGTCCACATCTTCTAATTTCAGCAAGGCACCAACTTCGTTGTAAGTTAGGCGCGCATGAGAACGAATCAAACCTTCAAAAAACTGATAGCCACTAAGCTTGCCTGTCGCACTGACAGTCATCTCACAAACCATGGTCAAGCGGTCAACATGTGGTTTTAAAGAGCACAAACCGTTAGAGAGCGCCTCCGGCAACATGGGCACAACACGATCGGGAAAATAGACAGAGGTGGCGCGCTTATTTGCCTCTTCATCCAGAGCCGAACCCACTTGAACGTAATGGGAGACATCGGCAATGGCAACCCACAAACGCCAGCCACCGGATTTTTTCGGTTCGCAATACACCGCGTCATCAAAATCGCGGGCATCTTCTCCGTCAATAGTAACCAGTGGGAGCTCGCGTAAGTCGACTCGATGCTTTTTGTCTTTTTCTAAGGGCTCAGAACCAAAGCGACGCGCTTCCTCATCAACTGCCTCAGGCCACTCAAAGGGGATATCGTGACTGCGAATCGCGAGTTCAGTGGCAACACCGACGGTGCGACGATCACCCAAAACATCGGTAATCTTGCCACGGGCTTGCTGACGCGCACCCGGCTGCTGAGTAATCTCAACCATCACGTAGTCGCCCTCTTGGGCACCACCAACATCAGCATCTTCCAAGGCTAACCAATTCTGAATACGAGCATTTTCAGGAACAACCTGCGGTAAGCCGCGATGCATCATTAACTTGCCGACCAGCTGCAGGGTATTGTGCTCAACAACCTCGACAATCACGCCCTCACGGCGACCACGCTGATCAACGCCGGTTACTTCCACTTTCACCAAGTCGCCATCAAACACCTGTTGCATCTGACGATTTGCCAGGTATACATCTTCATCCTCGCCATCAATAATGACAAAACCGTAGCCGTCTCGATGCCCCTGAATCCTGCCCAGCATAGCATCGCCGCTGCTTATCGCACGCAACCTACCGCGACGGCCTTCTATTATCTGACCATCACGCAGCATGGCCTTAACGCGACGGCGCAAGCCCTCCTCCTGATCTTCACCATCCACCTCTAGTTGCCGACGCAACTGGGAAAGGCTCAAACCATTTTCGACATCCTTAAGCTGCTCAAGGATGTACTCGCGACTTGGGACGGGATTTTCATAACGCGAAGCTTCGCGTTCAGCATGGGGATCTGGGACATTGCGGCGTTTAGCCATTCAGTGGAGCTTCCTGTTTAGAAAAGATTTAAAAAATTATTAGCTAGTGTAACGTAACCGTTGACAAAAATACTTTGTATCAGTAAATTGCGCGCCTCGGTATACTAGCCGCGCATCTCCTGCCCAGGTGGTGAAATTGGTAGACACGCTAGCTTCAGGTGCTAGTCCTCGCAAGGGGGTGGAGGTTCAAGTCCTCTCCTGGGCACCAAATAAAACCTAATTTCACAACGCTTTGTCGATTCACCCGTAAAGTGACCGCTTTGGCCAACTTATGGTAAAAACTTACTATAGCCAAATTATAGTAAAAACATTCTACCATTAAACACTAATTACCAGTATTTAGCCGACTCAATGATCGCGGGGCCTCTCGGCTCTCGGAAGCATAGACTGCCCCGCGATATGCACCGTTCGGTCTACTTATGGTGAAAACTGAGGCTGGCCGCTTTTAGATAGCAGTATTTCGAGCGCTTAACCCCAGACCGATATTGGCAAAACGCGGACGGTCAAAAACACACAACCCGATGAAGTCCGTAGGTTTTTATACAGCCCCACAGGAGCAACAACAGGCGTTTGTTAGTTGCGTTTTTCATTCCAGTCATTTCCCCGTCTTAATTTAACGTGCTCAGAAGCGAAATCTAAAACCGAATTGTATGGTGCTGCCCATTCCCCTAGCCAGTCTTTAAGGTCGGTTATTCGAACAACATCGGAACGCTCGTCGTCTCGCGGCCAATGCCCCAGAAATATATCCATTCGCCCGTCGCCGCCCCCAACTGCACTGCACATATAATGAGCAATTTTATTGCGTTTTCTAGAAGCCCTTTTACCCTGTCCAATAGCGTTTTGAGACATTTCACTATCTCCACATCCAAGGACTCGGTTGCCGCCGTTTCGTGTATGGCAAGCTTATTTCTTAGGCTTACACGGACGCAAAAGACTCAAAAACGGCGAATGTATCACGAGTATCAAGTAGTTGTGCGTAGAACATTGCAAGATGTACTTCGACAGCTTGCCACGGACATAAAGTCCTACCCACCGCTTCGTAGACTTCATTGCTCTGCTTTGTGTATTCATCGCTCACATCTCTACTCACAGCTAACGTTTAAATAAGGGCTGCGACAGTATAAGCAGCAACTGTCTACGGAGCGCTGGGAAGTCCAGACGTCAAGTGTTGAGGTGATAGCGAAGTGGTGAAATGTCTAAATTCGAAGACCGAATGCTAACATTATTACGATGTCTTAAAATCCCGAATTGACAGGGAAAGGTCAAGGGCGCTGATGGGCAAGGGCCTGCACACATAATATCCCTGCACGTATTCCACGCCGAGATCGCGAACAATCTCAAGTGCCTGCCGAGTCTCCACACCCTCCACTATGACTTTTTTACCGAGATTATGGCTCATCTCTACCATCGATTTAACCAGAACCTGATCGCTTTCACGCTCATGAATAAATCGGACAAATGACTGATCTATCTTTATATAATCTACCGGCAATTCCCGCACATACTGAAACGAAGTAAACCCAATTCCAAAGTCATCAAGCGCCACTTTCGCACCAACACTCTTAAAGTTGTTAAGTAGTCGTTGAGCTTGCCCCAGGTTCTCTAGGGCATCAGTCTCAAGGACTTCAAAGATAAGGCGAATCGGATTAGCACCAGTACGTGCAACAACGTCAGCAAGACGCGCTTCAAAGTCCACTTGCTCCAAAGTAAGCGCCGTAATGTTAATACTTAAGCCAACATCGATACCTGCGTCTTCCCAAATACGCTGCTGCCGCATCGCTTTTTCCATAACAGAAAAATCCAACTGCGGCATTAACCCAGATTCGGCAGCTATACCCAAAAAATGAACTGGTGAAATAAACTCACCCTCATCATCCAGCATTCGCACTAAACATTCGCAATGACTAATACTATTGGTATTCAAGTCTAAAATAGGTTGATAAAAAAGAACAAGGCGATTATTACTCAGCGCGGACTGTAATTGCTCTCGCATGCGATATTTTTCTTGGCGCAACTGCCGACTAGTATCATCCGAGTCCGCTGCGCAATACAAACTACCTCTAACTTTGCGCTTCACCTTTGCCATTGTCGAAGTCGTATTAGACATCAACTCCTCTATTCCACTTAAAGTGTCATCGTAGCTAGTAACCACAATAGAAATGCAAACCTCTTCCTTCACCCCATCCTTGATAAAGGTGTAACGGGTCAATCGTTCGAGACCCAGATCCTTAGCACTTTCCTGTGAATCTTTCCCGTGATGAATAAACGCGCAGAACTCACCAGATCCAGTGCTGCCAACAACGCAACCCTGAGGCAGAGTAGCGACCAAAAGCGCAGCTAACTCGTTCAGTAGTCGATCGCCTGAATCAAAACCAAAACGATCATTTAATGAGGCAAAATCATCGACATCAAACATGACCAACTCAATAAAATTTAGATCGCAGTGTTTTGCTATAGCATCCCCCGCCGCCTCTATAAAACTGCTACGATTTAATAAACCGGTGATCCGATCATGCCGGCCTAACCAATACAAACTCTCCGCTGCCTCTTTACGTTCAGTGATATCAACACCCATCGATAGTATGTGGGCCTCGGCATTGATGTATAAGCTTGCGTGTGTCCATAAAAAGTCCAGCTTGCGGCCATCGTCAGTAAAAAACGGCATTTGTCCCTGTAATTTTTTACCAACGACATCACTTAAATTATGCAGGGAGGCTGACAGCGTTTTACTACGATACTCATTTCTAACCCAGGTATTTATGTTCGCCTTATCTGGAGTTTTAGATGGTAAACCGCTGAGCTCTCGGCCTAACTTATTGACATTACGAATCTCTCCGTTTCCGTCATGAATTATCACTACAAGAGGTGAGGTATCTAATATGAGCTCATTAAAAACCTGAGCCTCAGTAAGCGCATCAATCTTTGATCTAAGCTGATTTCTATGCTGACCAACACTTTCATTCATTTCTTCTAAGGACTCAATGACTTCGCCGACGGTATATTGGACAACATCTATTTCATCGGAAAATTTTGTCTTTCTTATTCGCTGACCTAGAATTTCCCGCGCATCTTTAAACTGCCCACTCGGCAGCATAGGAAGAATCTTCGCGAGCATCATAAGTCGATCGAGAGATGGCTTTAGAACAAGGCTTATAAGCAGAATAATAAGTGCGAGCGTTATTGACGCAGAAAATACAATGTTTTTAATTGCGTGATTAAGTAACTGTCTAATATGGCTTTGATCTTTTATAACCGCCGCATAGGAAATAACACCATCAGTATTACTCAGCTGAAAGAATCTAGCGCTGTAATATCCATTAAACGTTGAATCAAAAAAGCTATGGCTACCTAATGAAGGGAATTTATTTGCATCTAAAATATCTATCAAGACTAAACGAACATCTTTAGCGTTACTGGCTACATAAACTTTTTCTACAGCCAGCACATCGCTAGACGGATCGAATGAGAATAACGCAATATCAGCACCAGTAATCTCATAGAAATCTTGAACAAGTAAGGTAGCAGAGCGATTAATATTGATAATGAGTTCGCGTCCATCCTCAGCAATTATCGGAATAAACACGCTCTGGATACACTGCAAAACACAACTTAAAGTAGCAATCGGACGCTGACGAGTTTTTAATGTGTTCGCTGCATAATAAATCTGGCTTTCACTAGGGCGAATGCTAGATCCATCTTGCAATGATCTTCCTAAAACGTCCCCACTATTACTTATGTAGTATATTGACTCAATTCCTGACATGAGTGAAGGAGCAGTAATGTCGCCATTACTGATTTCATCATCACTCGGGATTACTTTTTGGTCGGCAAGCCGAAACAGCTCTTTACTAGAGCGCTCATTTACAGCGAGAAACGTCTCTTCCAACTTCAGCAAATCCGACTCTATCTTTTCTCTCTGTGAATCAACAATTTGCACAAAACTTATATAACCGTGCGCGATCATCACCAGAGTCACGCCTAAAAAAAGGACAATACTTAATTTTCGCTGCAGACCAAAATTAACAGCAGAATTAGCAGGCTGGGTAAATACATTTCGAATCCGTTTTAACATTCTTAAAAACGATACCCTAGCATCACAGCAAAAATTTCAGTACGCTGATCAAGCGGCATATTGTTAGCATTATCTACTCCCGGTATGCCTGAGACGCCCCGTATCCCGTAGACATCGACGTCAATAATCCAATTTGGTGTTGGAGTCCACCGTACGCCCACTACTAAATGATGACTATCCGTTTCATTGCGTAGATCACGATCAAGTACAATGTACTCGTAACGACCGGTCAAGGTTATATCTGACCGCACTCGATACTGGGTTTGTAAATACGCGGATTCGATCTCAGTATTCTTAGCGCCTTGTGACGTTCTGAAATCCGTAGTGATCAAACTGTATTCGGCGGTATGCGTCCAAGTAGCCATATTTTTCTGTGCCGAGATAACATAGCCAGTGGCATCTAGGGTGATGTCCGCGACGCCGGCAGAACTAGACCGTAAGTCTAGGTGAACATTAAGCATAGAGAACGCTATTTTACTATCGCCGCCATTCCTTGAGTGGAGAATTTGTGCGAATATCGGCGTTTTAAATTCCGCAGTGTGAATAATAGCTGCACCTTGGCCAAATAGATTTTTAAGAACGTCTGCTGAAAGACTCTTATTACGCCCTAAGGTAAAATTGAATGTCGTTGAATTCTTTTTTGCATCCCAATAGCTATATAGCTGCACTCCATCACTGGCGAAAAATAGTTCACGCAAGCCATTGCCTTCAAAGTAGACCGATTGAGGCATTAAAATGCTTGGCCTGGTAAACAGTACATCGCGGGTGTCGTTGTAGAATCCGTAGGCGTTGCGCACCCTCCCAATTCTAAAACCAAGCCCAGACATATCATTCTCTATGGCTTTAATGTCGGCAAAAAGAAAGTCTATATTCACCTCACCGTTGTCGGTACTGCCCGCGTCTCGACTTATTAATTGCCCAGCAAAATTTAAAGCAGGAGTGACCCGCCAGGTGCTGGTAAGGGCCATCTCTCTATAATCCGTACTCCCACGCAAACTGTCTCCATAGAAATTATTACCATTACTTAGTAAATAGGCCTGCGATAGAAATCCGTGAAACTGTAAGTCATTGTCGTCCTGGGATAGTGCCTCGCTGGATATAAAGAAAACCAATATTGCGAGCATCAAGCGCAGGAGATATTTTTTGAAAATAATTGGCATCATTGTGCACTCCCTGCGGATTCAATAACTGAGACTGTTGGCGATCGGATTTCTAGATTTGAGGCAAGTACAGGAGAATTGACAATGGCATATCCGATGGCGCCTGGGGTCGCATTAACCATTTCCTGCAGCTCTTCTTCAGTATCGACAGTAGTAGGCGGTATCCCTGTACCACTAAATATCAACCTATCCCACTGCTCTCGAAGCACATAGGGATATACTTTGAGAATGGTTTTACAAAACTTTTGATGAATTTCGTTTTTATCTGGAAGCACATAGACCTTTATCGGAATCTTGTTATCCCAGCTTCTTTTACGTATTGAAAATATGGCTCTCAGATTATTTAAATTAAGTTCGCCAGTCTTTACATCTGCATGCGTTAAGACAACGATATCGCCGTCATTAAGAGCGGTGAGGGTAACCTCGGCGTAGTTATGGCAAGAGAATGAAGCCAATAAGGCACACATTAAGAAGGGGGCTACTTGTAATTTGCATGATTTAGCACATGCTGATATTTCGAGATTTTTCACAACTGCTCCTGCAGCGGCATTCACGCAACTACTCCGTATCGATGCCTTGATCAAAATTCTTATTCATATCATTCAAAGAGACGGCGACTTCCTTCTTTAGCAGCTCGTTCGAATACACCATCTCGTCACCCTGTTATGACGTCTTTATATTAGAGAAAGAACTTCCTTGAGAAAGTGAGTCACAATGGTTCTCTAAGGTTCCGAATACTATCTTTTTTATTACAATTTAAGAAAAAAAACCTTGTTTTCGCCACTGGGTCAGCATCGGTATATAGACATACACACAACAACCAACTATCTCAGCCATCTTCAACTAGACACAAGGATACCCTCCTCTGCCAAAACCTCACCACGCGCGCTACTATTTTAATACCTAAGTATAGATTGAATCCAAGTATAGGCAATTCTGCTAAAAGGACCTTTTAAATCGAGATAATAGCCCTTTATCACTACAAGCTTTATGATGCTGGGCCGGCGTCGTCACGACAATAGGTGATTATCCGAACAAAACACTGCTGGCACCTTAAAGCTGGGTCGTTTAATCGCAGACTTCCTTGTTATCACTGGCGACATATAATTGCGTAAATGCCTGTGAATATAGCGCGTTTCATCACTCAGGCAATACCAATACGTCTTTATACTTATCGCTGCCACTTTGATGACGCAGGCGTTGAAAAATCAGTAAGTCTGTCTGTCTAGGACATTGCCGCGGTGGTGAATATTAAGACCTCAGCACACCCTTAGCTAAAGAGAACTAATATAACCTTAAGCCACTGAATCTATTCAAACTCACTATGGCGGAAAATATAAGCTTATGGAAAACGCCAAACTAATCAGGGACTCACAAGAGTTGGTTCTTATCGGCGGCGGTCACGCTCACGTCTTTGTCCTCAAGCTGTGGGGTTTAAATCCACTAGTAGGAGTAAAGATCACGTTGATATCCTCCCAGCAACAAACCCCATACTCCGGCATGCTGCCAGGCCTCGTCGCCGGCCATTACACGGCACCAGACGCTCACATTGATTTAGTCGAGCTCTGTAAATTTGCGGGTGCGACGTTTATTCAACACAGTGTGACCGGGATTAATCTTGAGGCAAAAGAGCTACAAATAAATGATAGTGAGCAGCCCATCAAGTTTGACTTATTATCTATAAACAGCGGTATCACTCCTGACTTGGACATTGCCGGCGCCAAGGAATTTTCTACGGCGGTAAAGCCTATTAGTGAGTTCTACCCACGCTGGCAACATATCCTGCAAGAACTCAGCAATACCAGCACGGAAAAATCTATCGCGGTAGTCGGCGGTGGCGCTGCCGGCGTCGAGCTAGTTTTAGCGATGCAGTATGCTATATCTGAATGTCGGGACGTCAAAGTCCCGGTAAAACTGCAGCTGGTATATCGCGGTGAGGAGCCATTATTAAATTTTCCGTTCCGCATTCGCAAGCGAGTTCTCTCGGCATTATCAAATGCAGATATTCAACTTAAGAAAAACTGTGATGTTACGAAATTAAGTCTCGGCACAATACATTGCGATGCAATGCCAATCATAAAAAGCGATCATATATTTTGGTGTACAAACGCAAACGCTGCCGCATGGCCTAAGAAATCTGGACTGGAGACCGATAAGCGCGGTTTTATTAGCGTCAATGACACCCTGCAATCTCGTAGCCATGACTTTGTTTTTGCCGCCGGAGACATTGCTCAGCAATACAATAACCCAAGACCCCACGCCGGTGTTTTTGCTGTTAGGCAGGGCCCCGTGCTGTTTCGAAATTTACAGAATAAATTAAAAAACCAGCCCCTGGAATCACATCGTCCGCAGCGCCATTTTTTAGGGATACTCGCCCTTGGCGATAAATACGCTATCGCCCATCGACGATTTTGGCCAGCCTTGCGCGGGAGCTGGGTGTGGCGGTGGAAAGACGCCATAGACCGCCGCTTTATGGCAAAATTTTCTGACCTGGATGGATAGCGAAGATATTAACCGACATCCTGTATCAATCGCTTAAACCTCCGCGATCATTAGGCTTCGGTGGATGAGGCACTGTTTACAGTGCCGCTTTTTTTGCCTTTTCGGCATCCCCTGATTTATCCGTAATAGTTTTATTGGAATCATCATTTCCTAAGCCAATCCGCCATAAGCGACCATCGCAAATTGCGTAATTTATGCAGTTACTCATACAACCCCTACATGGCAGTCGAGCCGATGTATCGTTCATAACCCTTCCCTTATATCAGAATATAATTCAGTACTCATCGGCTTTATTTTCCAAAATTAGTAATTTGATCAGAAAAAAACGCTCTATTATTGAGCCTAACTACGGCCTTCTTACACCAGCCCCATATCGCTCTAGCCCACTAAATCTATCAATGCAGGTCTTAACTTATTAAATTTAAAAACAAAGCCTCGGTTCAAGAGTGTTTGCGGTAATACTTTTTGACTATCCAAAAGCAGACTTGAGGCTTCTCCCAACAGCAAGCGTAAGACTATTTTAGGCATGGGGAAAATCGCCATACGATGTAAAGTCTTGGCGAGTACTTGAGTGAAAACCATATTCTTTTCAGCATTCGGCGCAACGAGGTTTACCGGCCCGGAAATATTCGTTTCGTTTAGCAGAAAGTGGATGGCGTTGATGTGGTCAAGATAATGAATCCACGCCATATATTGCTGCCCAGAACTAATACGACCACCTAAACCACACTTAAAAGGCAGCAGCATTTTTGCCAACGCTCCCCCCTGTGCGGATAAGACAATACCGGTTCGAAGTAAAACCACACGAGTATAAGGCTCTGCCTGCTTGGCGATGCTCTCCCAGCGCTGGCACAACATAGTCGAAAAATCACGCTCGGCTATAGAAGACACTTCAGTTAAGGACTCATCCCCGCGGTCTCCATAAACTCCAATGGCGGAACCACTGATAAAGACCTTGGGCGGCATCTTGCTGTGAGCGAATAGTTGAACCAGCTCCTCAGTAATCTGCCAGCGACTTTGACAGATCTGGTCTTTCTGCTGGTCGCTCCAGCGCTTACCAATGATGGGCTCACCGGCGAGATTAATAACAGCGTCAAATTCATCTAAATTGTGAAGGTTAGCGAGGGAGTCAATATATTTGACCGACGCAGGCAAGATCGATTTTGCCTTGCCAATAGCTCGGGTAAGCACAGTAAATTCAAAACCCTCTGCACTGCTTATCAATGCCGAGCCAATCAAGCCTGTTCCACCTGTTATTAATACCTTCATCACACTCCTCCCGTGTGAGCGTATAGCCACCGCTATCTGACTTAGCTGCACTCGATATTTCTTGAAACGCGATATATAGCTCTTCATCGTGTGCAGACTACTGCCTGCCACACTAGGTCAAACCGTCGCTGATTCTGTTACGTAGATAAGCGGTAATTGGATATTTGAACGTTCAAAAATATCCCTGCCGGATTTATGCTTAGACGGATCAAGCATTCTGTAGATAGCATAGCAGATTAAAATACCAAGGCATTAAATAAGAAAAATATTGAGGGAGGACTGCCGGACGATAGGCGGCATTTAGTTGTGTTCACCCTCAAACTAGAGAAAGCATGAAGGTGAAAAATAGGCCCCTGGCGCGCCCTAAGCTTATACCGCCAGCATTGAGGTCAAAGCTGCGCAGGTCATTAGTGAATTTAGACTGGATATTGCTGAGTAACTAGATCAACACTAGGGAGAAAAACACCAACACGCCAAGTCCGCTAAGTAACAGAGTTTTGCCTCTATACATGGGCGACATCCACCCCAGATACAAACCGCTCAACATGATCAACACCAAGCCCAGCGCAAATATTTTCTGCATCACCACATAGATTGCAGGGCCGTGGCCTTTATGAAGCTCCATCACAATGGCCTGCAAATTAGGATTAAGCTCTTCAACCTCAACACCGGTATCTGTTTGTCTCAAGGTATAATTTACTCGACTTGAAGGGCGGGTATTAAAACTGTCACCGCGAGCCCGCACCTCTTCAATCCGAGCATCGATGATATTGAGGGAAGCTAATAACGCCGCCACATCGGCCTTGAGTGTCTCACTGTCAGCATCAAGGCGCGCGCCAGTAATCTGCCCAACCATCGTGCTGCTTGTTTCGCCCTTGTAATCAAGTAGATACAATCCACCTGACACCGCCATAATAATGACGATAGGTGAGAAAAAAGCTGCTAGGTACAGATGAACAGATACAAATAGTTTGCGCGACATCAGGCGATACTCTCAGCAGTGAAAATAGTCTTGAATTATCGCTGTTTACTCGCTCACTTGCACCCATACCTCGCAAAAAATTCATCGCGAAAACGGGTTTAAAATGCGTATTGCCAGCCAATATTTAGTGCCGAGTGAACTTCCATTTGTGGACCATCCAATTCCTGATAAAACGGCACACTGTATTCCAACGCCAAGCGCTGGCCCTTCAAGCTACCAGCGGTGAACAAGTAATTTGTGCCAATGGCAATATCACTGCGCTCACCACCTTGAGCATTAGGATCGGCGGTAGGCACCATCATTGGATTTAATTCAGGGTTGCGGCCGTCGATATTATCCCAACTGCTGTGCTTAAGTCGCAGAGAACTACTTAGCGACGGCGACCAGCTGCGCGCCACCCATGCATTAAGCTCGTATCTGTCACCCAGCGTGTAATCATTGTCATTTTCCGAAAGCCGATGAGTCATCATTAACTGTGCGCCCCAATTATACTGGCTCGAATAGGCTTGATAGCTTATTCCCGGTAACAAGTCATAGGTGCCCGAACCCAACTGCATAGGGTAAGGCAATAAGGCCTTGTTCATGGCTGGGGTGTCGTCGCGCTCATCGATCGAGCCGGTGGGCAAGCTTAGGCCAAGGTTGAGGTGCAAGCGATGACGCCGATCAAGCGAATGATAGACATTGACCAGAGCGCTCACTTTTAGGTCGCCCACTCCCTCTGACTCCGTTGTAAACATGGCCCCCATCCGGGTCACATGGTCCATTTCATTTTTTAGCAAAGGCAGCATCACCATCAAAGTGACCTTGTTATTTGGCGCATACATAGCCCCAAACATATGCATATCCATGGTCATTTTGCGCGGCGCCACCATATACGGCCCGGGATTCATCATGGTGCCCGTAATCTGGCTGGCAGAACGCGTTTGGCTACCATCAAGATTGCCATCCATCTCCATGCGCATAAAGCGATAGGACACCATCCACTCACCGGCCTTGTGGGTGTGATCTCCCATGACGCCGAGCGGCGCGTGCGATATTGCGCCAGACGCCAATGGCGCACTATTAGCAGATTCGTGGGCCAACAACGATGACGAAGCAAGAAATGCCATCACAATGAGAGTCTTGCGCATACAGCGTGCCTTTTTGGTCAATGGTATTAAGGATGGCAAGTGTAACAAGCCGGTGCCGCGGGGAGGATGCGACAAAGTGTCGCATCAAGGTTTCGGCGCTACTCACAAGACATGCGTATAATTGAAATTCGATAACACACTGAATAGATTTGCGATCCGACATGGCATCACAAAAAACCAACTTAAACCCTAACACCGCTAATCTACGGGGCCTCTGCATTATTAGAAGCCTAGTGATTGCGGGACAGTTCGGCGCGGTGCTCTACGCTGAATCCCAGCTAGGTTGGCTACTACCTTATGTGATGCTCAAGCTGCTACTCGGTGCCATTTGGGTATTTGCACTATTCAGTTGGTGGCGTAGTTTTCGCAGTTGGCCGGTGACTGATATCGAGTTATTCGTCCACTTGTGCGTCGACATTATTGGTTTTAGTGCCGTGCTCTATTTCTCAGGCGGCGCGAACAATCCCTTTATTTCTTACTTGTTGGTGCCCCTGTGTATTTCTGCTGCAACATTACCATGGGCCTATGCTTGGACCTTGAGCGCGCTGGCGTCATTATCCTATAGCCTTCTATTATTTTTCTTCATTCCTCTTGAGGCGGTATCGCCACTTCATCACCAGCACAGCATGGCGCCAAATACCCACATATTAGGCATGTGGGCGAGTTTTCTGGTCAGCGCCCTCCTTATTAGCTATTTCGTATTTAAAATGGCGCATCGCCTGCGCCAACGCGAGAACGAGTTAGCACTTAGCCGGGAACATCGGCTTCAGGATGAACAATTGCTCGCGGTTGCCACCCTCGCTGCTGGGACGGCCCATGAACTTGCTACGCCGCTTTCAACGATGAAAGTGCTACTTCAAGATTTAGCCGACCAAGAAGATCCAGACCAGGCCGGCGACATTTATTTACTTGAGCAGCAACTTGATCAGTGCAAAAACATTCTGACTAAATTAGTAATCACCGCTCGCGACCTTAGCGAAGGTGAATTTATCACTGTTCACGCCGGGCAATATTTGGCGGAATTAATAGCGCGCTGGCAAATCTTGCGCCCCGACTGCGAACTCCTTACCGCCATCGACGATGATACCGCCGCCATCGCGCTGCATCTCGACGGTACCGTTGCCCAAGCTATACTTAATTTATTAAACAATGCCGCCGATGTCTGCCCTGACAAGATACACATGAAACTACACCACACGGATAGTGAACTGATATTTGCTATTAAGGATCGCGGCCCAGGCATTAACCCTGAGCAAGCGGCCATGCTGACCAAGGCCTTTGTTAGCACTAAAGGTAAGGGCCGAGGTTTAGGTTTATTTCTGAGCAACGCAACCGCTAATCGCTACGGCGGCACTTTAAGCTGGCAGCAACGCGAGGGCGGCGGCAGCCGCGTAGAGCTGCGGTTGCCGCTAAATAAAGTACAGAGGCAGGTATGAGCCAAAACGGAGAAAAGTTTTTATTAGTTGACGATGATGTCACCTTTGGCACCATTCTAAGTCGCTCACTGGAACGCCGAGGATATGTGGTTGCTGTCGCGCATAGCGTAGATGAAGCACTGTTGCGCTGCGACGACTTCACGCCCGATAAGGCCGTAATCGATTTGAAGTTGGAAACACGTTCGGGGCTTAGTCTTATTCCGATGTTGCGCCAGCGTTTCCCGCAGCTGCGCATGATTGTTCTCACTGGTTATTCCAGCATTGCCACCACGGTAGACGCCATTAAAATGGGCGCCGAAAATTATTTACAAAAACCCGCAGGAACGAGGGAAATTCTCTCAGCTTTTGATGGCAATACCGTGAATAGCGATGACCCGGTCGACACCCTTAGCCCCCCTTCTCTGGATCGCATAGAGTGGGAACATATCCAGCGGATACTGAGCGAGAACGCCGGCAATATTTCTGAAACCGCCCGTCAACTAGGTATGCATCGACGGACCTTGCAACGCAAATTGCAAAAACGCCCGGTTAAGTCATAAAGCACTATAAATAGACTTCTTCAGACCAAAAAAAACCGCACTGCAAAACAGTGCGGTTTCTATATCATAAAACTATAAATCTACTGAGTTAGGCCCGGGTCAATCTGAATAACTCGAACATTCCCCGTTTTCGCATTCGCGACCGCTAGATAGGCGCTGCCATCCAGGAAGAACGCCGTAATACCATCTGCGCCGTACTCGCCAACATCCGCCACTTCCTCACGTTTATTGACGTACTGAACAAACTGCACACCCAGCGGAGAGGTAATGTCGTAAACCGCAATGCCGCCAGTACGCTCAAGACTTACAAAGGCGTATATCCGGCTTAGGCTAGACAACAGGGCGAGACCCTTGGGCTTAGCGCCACTTTCATCGCTGCCCTGATCGCCGTCGTTAAAACCACTAGCCGCGATAGCTTGGGTAACTTTGGCTAGATCGGATCCAGAGTCATACATCAATTCTCCGTCTTCATTCCATATGGAGAATGAACGTCCACCAAAGGCAGAAATCTGGTCGATGTCGCCATCGTTATCGGTATCGCCGGATTTAGTGCTAACAATTAAGCGGCCTAACTGATCGCTATCTTGTGCCGCCAAAAAGCTTGGATTCGCAGTATCAATACTGGGCTTACCGCCAACACCATCGAGCTCCTGCGCTTGCACCGCTTCAGTAAACGCAGTGTTCGCTCTTACCTTACCTTCATTCGCAGTCACAAAATAATTCTTATTGCCAAAGCGGTAAGCGGAAATACCATCTGGCTGATACAGGCCATAAACGCCATCCCATGTGCGAATGTCGATGTTGCCATTATCATTTACATCTAGCTCATTGCCGGCAACGCCAAAGTTTTTGCTTCCAAGAGCAACAATGCGGTCGATACTAAGACTAGCTAAGTCGATAACCGCCACGGCATTATTTTCTTGCAGGGTCACAAATAGCTTTCTGTTATCCAGTGACACCGCTATATGCTCTGGCTCTAAATCTTGGGCAACCGACGGGTCATTTGCACCAAAAATCCGCACACCAGCGTCTAATGCTTCACTACCACCGACATTAAAATCTTCAAACCCGATAGTGGTGATCGTTGGCACGTCAACACCGTCTGAAATATCTATCACGGTGACAGAACCAACAGGGTCAACGCTGTAGTCGTCACTAGGAACGCCCTCATTGGCTACCAAAATACGATTGGACAAAAGCCCAAACACTAGCATTTTAGGTGTCGCACCGACGTCGTAGGTGCTGACCAAACTCAGATCCTCAAGGGCGTATAGCGCAACAATACCGTTGGCTTGGGGATTAGCATTATCAATCGCCACCGCCACATAATTATTGCCAACCGCCACCCATTTAGGCGTGCCGATACTAATGCCCGCATCATTCGCTGCGACCGTTAGGTTTAGCTGGCTAAGGCTAGTAGGCGGTGTAAGCGGAGTGGAAATATCCCAAACATCGACCACGTTGGCCTGATTATTTACCACAAACATCTGACCGTTAATGCTGTCGGTAGCCACTGAAGTGGCTGCATTGGCACCACTGATGGCATCATCGCGCGCATAAGACGCGGAATCTACATAGTCTAGCGATGGCGCTACTGGCGGTGCAGCTTGCACCACAAACGCGCCGATAGGCACAACGGCAGCAATACTCGCATCACCATAAATACCGTACTGGTTATCATTGAGTAGCACTGCGAAGTTAGTATCCAGCAAGGCCATCGCCTCAATGTTTTCAGCTAATGGATCGATAGTGCTAGGCAGCGGCATAGTAAGTGAATCGAAGCCCAATTGCTTAGTGGCAAACTTGATGTCAGCCGGGCTTTCCTGTTGCTCCAAGCTCGGCACAGTATCGACCAAATCGAAATTGGTACCAAGAATATTGGTAGCATTAGCAAGGTTAATTCGGAAGTACTTGCTAATGGTTTTCGCCTGCTCGACAACGACCAGGTAATCTTCAGCGAGGGCAACGGCTTCATTAATCGTTACAACATTCTGGTCGAGAAAATCTCCGTTGCCGTCGAGATCACCAGTATTAGTGGATTTGATTCCGAAATTTGACGCAGGATCGAGACGGTACAAATATTCGCCGACCATCGCGCTTGGTGTGCCGTCGCTATTAAGCTCAATTTTACCAATACGCACTATCCGAGAGCTGTCGGCGCTCGCATTGTCAGGATTCGCCAGCGGACTCTGCATAATAAAATACAAATACACATTATCTGGAGTTACCGCCAAGGCTTCGATACCGCGACCCGTCTTACGACGGGAAAAAATACCCGGTAAAATACTGTCACTAACCACGTAATTTGCGCCGCCGAGGTCATTGGCCTCACCCGCTGGAACTTGTCGCTGCAAAACTCGACCATCTTCATCGACGAGCAGCAAACTTGGGCCATTTTCCTCGGCAATCCAATATTTGCCATTGTCGAGTTTGACCAACGCCTCTGGATCAATGCCATTTGCCGATGCCGCTAACTCAGCGCCGTCAGGCCCAAAGGCTTTTTCATTACTTGAATTACTAAACGTATTTGGCAAGCCGTTCAGAGCCTGTCCGCTGCTATCACCCTTTAAGGTGATAACTTCCGTTTGCTCCAGTTTCAATTCAGTGCCGACACCACTGAGCTGCCACTTAACAATCTTAGGGGTATAGGTCGGTATCGCAAAAATCGAACCGCTATTGGCGCCGCAGAAATTGCTCACCCCAATGGCTGTCTGGCTATCAGCACAGTCAATGGTCGGGCCGCGATCGCTAATAGTGTAAAACACATTATTCGATTCACTGATAGGGCGAAATGCGCCGCTGCCAAAGTTCTCAGTAAGGTCTAGCGTTGAACCGCCAGTAAATGACACCGCCGCCAAACTTTCAGTGATAGTAAACTGCCTAGAATTGGGCTCAGTACCGGAGAATCCCGACGAGTTATTATTACTACCACCGCAGGCCGCAAGCGTCGCGATACCTATGGCGAGCGACAGCATCTTAATGCTGCACGTGGAAGTCTGCGGTTCAAAAAAAGTCATCAATAGCGTCCCATTTTGCAAATACAGTCAGCACAAACGTGCGCCGGAGCTTAAGCATAGTGGCCAGACAATCCGGCCGTCATTAGCTTCTTTGTCATTAAAACAAAAAGGCGCAACCGCGCGCCTTTTCTTACTTGCCATTAAGACAGCTGAGACCGTCCCTTATTCGCTGCAATCCGCAGGCGTAAGGCATTAAGCTTTATAAAGCCTTCTGCGTCTTTTTGATTATATGCGCCAGCATCATCTTCAAAGGTCGCAATCGCTTCGTCAAACAATGAATTATCTGACTTGCGACCCACTACGACCACATTGCCCTTGTAGAGTTTCAGGCGAACAATCCCGTTCACAAAATCCTGCGACTCATCAATGGCAGCCTGCAGCATGCGACGCTCGGGGCTGAACCAATAACCGTTATAGATCAATTTGGCGTAGCGTGGCATCAATTCATCTTTTAAATGCGCCGCTTCGCGATCTAAAGTAATCGACTCGATTGCCCGGTGAGCGCGCAGCATAATGGTGCCGCCCGGTGTTTCATAGCAACCACGTGACTTCATTCCCACATAGCGGTTTTCAACGAGGTCTAAACGACCGATACCGTTATCACCACCAATTTTATTCAGGGTCTCCAACATAGTAGCCGGGCTCAATGCCTCGCCATTAAATGTCACTGGATCGCCTTTTTGATAACCAATTTCAATATAAGTCGGCGTATCTGGCGCCGCTTCAGGGCTTACGCTCCAACGCCACATATCTTCTTCCGGCTCCCAGAATGGGTCTTCCAGCTTGCCACCCTCGTAGGAAATATGAAGTAAATTAGCATCCATTGAATAGGGCGACTTTTTAGTTTTGCCGGCAAAATCCACTGGAATATCGCGTTCTGCACAATACGCCATCAGGGTTTCGCGTGAGGTTAGATCCCACTCGCGCCAAGGCGCAATCACTTTAATACCCGGTTTCAACGAGTATGCGGCCAACTCAAAACGGACCTGATCATTACCTTTACCCGTCGCACCGTGAGAAATCGCATCGGCACCAGTCTCATTGGCAATCTCAATCAGTCGCTTGGCGATCAGTGGCCGAGCAATAGAGGTACCAAGCAAATACTCCCCCTCATAAATCGCATTAGCGCGAAACATGGGGTAGACAAAATCACGCACATACTCTTCGCGAAGGTCATCAATATAGATTTCTTGCACACCAAGTGCCTTGGCTTTGGCGCGGGCGGGTTCAACTTCCTCGCCTTGACCTATATCGGCGGTAAACGTTACCACCTCACACTTATAGGTATCTTGCAGCCACCTGACAATAACCGAGGTATCGAGGCCACCTGAATAGGCCAACACAACCTTGTTGATATCCGACATTACACACTCCGCTGAAGCCCCACATAACGCCATGCCTGCGGGATGAAAAAAGAGCGCCATTTTACCGGTCTTTGCGCCGCCGCGCCATGCCACGTTAAAAGACCTGCAATATACCCGTAATCAAGCCAAATTAGAGAGATAATAACTATTGACGCGGCAATCATCAGCGTAAAAAATAGCAAGCATTGCAATCCGCCACGGAAGCCCGCCTACCAGTGTTAGAAATCATTGATGTTTCGCGTCGTTTTGGCGACTTTGTGGCTTTAAACAAAGTAAATTTGCACATTCGGTCGGGTGAGTTTTTCACTCTACTCGGCCCCTCGGGTTGCGGTAAAACCACGCTGTTACGGCTCATTGCCGGTTTCGACCAAGCTGACCAAGGCGAAATTTTGCTGGACGGTAAACCCATCACCGCACTGATGCCTGAGCAGCGCCCAATACACACCGTTTTCCAGAGCTACGCCCTGTTCCCCCACATGACCGTTGCCGAAAATATCGCCTTTCCGCTGCGCATGGCCAATATAGCCAAACCGGATATCAATTTAATGGTGCGCAACATTCTCGAAGACGTTCGGCTACCTGACAAGATTAATCACTATCCGGACGAACTCTCCGGTGGCCAGAAACAGCGTATTGCTATCGCCCGCGCCTTGGTAAATCGGCCACGACTATTACTACTGGATGAGCCACTGTCAGCTTTGGACGCTAAGCTGCGCGAACAAATGCAGATCGAACTTATCAATTTACAAAAAGAAGTGGGCATCACCTTCGTTTACGTCACCCACGATCAAGGCGAGGCGCTGGCGCTCTCCCACCGCATTGCCGTAATGAATAAAGGTGAAATCAGTCAAATTGATGAGCCCTCCATACTCTATAGCTGCCCAGATAACCGCTTTGTGGCGGACTTTATCGGTCATTGCAATCTACTTGATGCCACAGTCATCAGCGTTGGCGACCAAAACCTGCGCATTTCAATCCAGGGGCTGGGTGAATTGGACGCTTGCACCAATCCTGAAATCACACTCTCGCCGGGGGATTCCTGCGCTCTCACGCTGCGGCCTGAAAAGATTCGCTTGGCCGCACAGTTGGATGCTGCCACCGGAGAAGCCCAGTTCAGTGGCCGCGTGCACGATATGTTGTATTTAGGCGACGTCACGGTTTATATCATTGAACTGGCCAACGGCGTTTTAATTGAAGCCATGCTCGCCAATGACGCACCCGGTCGCACGCGCCTTTTCGACAGCGGCGATGCCGTTCAAATTGCCTGGCGCACGGACGCCGGCCATCTGGTGCCTTAGCCAGTGAACACGCTGAGTACCAAGACCATAAGCCGCGGCGATCGCCTTACTCGCGCTTTACTGTCTCTACCACCGGGACTTTATCTGCTATTGTTTTTCGCTGTCCCCAGCCTGATGATGCTATTTGCTTCATTCCGCTTTCCCGGCGAATACGGCGGTCTAGCGCCTTGGTATTACATTGACGATGGCGGCGTTACCCTCGACTTCACGCTAGAGAATTGGCAGCGCCTATTTGAGTCTGATATTTATCTGAGCCTACTGATAAAATCGCTCACCTACGCACTGATCACGACCCTAATTTGCCTTGCAATGGCCTACCCTCTAGCGCTCATGATTGCTCGCAGTAACAAACGCTACCGCGACTTATTACTACTATTAGTGATACTCCCCTTCTGGAGTAATTTTTTGGTGCGGATTTACGCATGGATGATTATTTTCAGTCCGCAGGGCGCACTTACTATCGGATTGAACACCCTTATGAGCAGTCTGGGGATGGAACCCATTACCCTGATGTTCAGTAACACGGCCGTTATAACCTGCTTAGTTTATGTCCATCTTCCGTTTATGATTTTGCCTTTGTACGCGAATTTGGAAAAACACGACCATCGCCTATTGGAAGCGGCACAAGACCTTGGAGCCAATCGGTTTAAATGCTTCTGGCTAATTACCTGGCCGTTATCACTACCCGGCATCTACGCAGGCGCAGTATTGGTATTTATCCCGTCATTAGGTATTTTTGCGATTCCCGATCTACTCGGCGGTACCAACGGCATAATGATTGGCAATGTGATTAAACAGCAATTTGTAGAATCTCGCGACTGGCCGTTCGGTAGCGTACTCTCGCTGGTTCTGACTGCTATCACGCTGTTATTGGTGCTTTTAGCCGCTAAGTTAGGTCGCCCTCCAGGAGAGAGCAATGGTAAAAAGTAATGCCCATCCCAGCAAAATACTGCGCAGCGTTGGCACCTTGGTTTACCTGTTTTTGTACCTGCCACTTGTGGTGGTTGTGGTGTTTTCATTTAACGACTCTAAACTCAACGCCGAGTGGGTGGGGTTTACGTGGAAGTGGTATGAAAAGTTATTGGCAAACGGTGACATTCTTCACGCGGCTGCTAACTCGCTCATCATCGCCAGTATCAGCGCCCTCATTGCAACCATATTAGGCACCTTAGCTGGCCTCTCTATTTATCGCTTCCGACAGAAATGGCTGTCGGCGCTAGTCCTTGGCCCCATCGCAATGCCCGACATTTTAATCGGTATCAGCCTGCTACTTATGTTTATTCTGTTCAACGTGACCCTGGGGATGACTTCCGTCATTCTTGCCCATGTCAGTTTTTGCATCGGCTTTGTCGCACTGGCCGTGCAATCTCGACTGTCAGGCATGGATCAAAGCCTAGTTGAGGCCGCTCGCGACCTTGGCGCAACGCCATTGCAAGCCTTTCGGCTCATCAGTCTGCCATTGCTAAAGCCCGGCATCATTGCGGGCGGCATGATGGCGTTTACACTTTCTATTGACGATTTTGTCATTACGTTTTTTACTGCGGGTGTTGGCAGCTCAACCTTGCCACTGGAGATCTATTCGATGGTGAAAATTGCTGTCACACCTGAAGTCAACGCGGTGTCGACCCTGCTAATGCTGGTCACGCTTATTCTTATCACAGCGCTCTCCCGAATCTCACCAATGGTGTTGAGACAATAAGCCCATACCCCTTTACCCAACCATGAAGAAGGATGCTACCGTGAAAAAGTTACTGTGCTGTTTTGTGCTGTGCCTTTCGCAATTTGCTATGGCCGAGAAGGCGTTGCATTTATTTAACTGGAACGACTATATCGTTGAAGATACTGTGAGCCGCTTTGAAGCCGAGTGCGGCTGTAAAGTGGTACAGGATTATTTTTCTGCCACAGAGGAAATGATGGCCAAATTACTGGCCGGCGCTGGCGACTACGATGTTGTTATACCCACTCAAAACGCAGTCGAAGCGCTAGTTAAACAGGGTTTCTTATTACCACTAGATAAAAGCAAACTGAGCAATATTGGCAACACCGCCAAGGGTTTTCTCAATAAAGACTACGATCCCGGTAATATATACTCACTGCCTTATGCATTTACCACAACCTTGATTGGCTATAATGAGCAGAAGATAGCAGAGCTAGGTATAGACCCAAGTGACTGGTCAATCATTTTTGATCCTGCCGTGTTAAAAAAAATCAAAGGCAAGGTCACGGTAATGGATGACTCGGAAGAGCTATTCGCGGCAGCGCTTAAGTACCTCGGTTACTCGATTAACGATAATGACGAAAAACACCTCAAAGAGGCCCAAGCACTAATTTTAAAAGCCAAGCCATACTGGGCGGCTTTTAATTCGTCTAGCTACATCAAAGAGCTCACCGTTGGCAACATTTGGGTTGCCCACGGTTACTCCAGCGATATGTTTCAAGCGCGCGCTGACGCCGCTGATGCCGGTCGGGAATTTAGCGTTAACTTTGTATTACCTAAACAAGGTGCGGTTTTGGCACTGGACAACATGGTGATTCCTAAAAAAGCGCGTGACCCTGAGCTGGCCTTACAATTTATCAACTTCATGATGGCGCCAGAAAATGCCGCTGAATTAACTAACGTGGTTGGAACGGGCAACCCAAATGCGGCAGCAACGCCCTTTATCGAGCCTGAGATTTTAAAAATATCAGCAATCTTCCCCAGCGACGAAGTGCAGAAAGGCTTGGAAACTTTCGCTGCGCGCAACGCCAAACAACGCCGACTCCTCAATAAACTGTGGACCGAAGTCAAAGTTCGCTAAGCCTAGCAAGTGGGCAGCTTTGCATAATTTTCGATATGTTCTATGCTTTAAATGGGCATACCAGCCGGTGTGCCCACTTTAAACGTGTTCCCAGCAACTTCATCTTGAAAAGGGATTTTATGATGAAACATCTATTCGGCCGACGGGCCGCACCCGTTTTTTTGCTTGCTTTGATGCTTTTAGGCCCCTTTATCAATCTCGCTTACGCCCTGGACATCAACACCGCCACTGTAGAAGAGCTACAAACATTGAAAGGGATTGGCCCCAAACGCGCAGAAGCTATTATTCGCTATCGCGGAGAAAATGGACCCATTCGCTCTGCCCAAGATCTATTGAGCGTGCCGGGCGTGGGCGTCAGTGTCATTAACGCTAATGGCGAAGAATTAACATTCGCTAGTAATAAACCGGCAACACCCCCCAAGTAATCCAAGAAGACGGTCATAAACACCGGCCATGCCCGAGCGGTAGGTGTTTATACCCCCCTCAAATTCCTGTAGCATTCCTTGCAAGATCCCACGCGTCCAAAGCCGACCCCAATAGGTAGCTCGGCAGATGCTAGTATTAAGGCCCAGCATGCAAACCTTAGAAATCACCCGCCCCGACGACTGGCATATTCATTTGCGAGACGGCGATGTATTAACTCACACCGTTGCAGACGCTAGCCGCTATTTTGGTCGCATTATTGTTATGCCCAATTTAACCCCGCCCGTGCGTAACCTTGCTGAAGCGGCGGCCTATAAGCATCGGATTGAAGACGCGTTGCCGACTACCGGTCATAAGCTGCAGCCTTTAATGGTGCTTTATCTTACCGACAACACCAGCGCTGAGGACATTGCCGCCGCCGCCGCATCTGATGTGGTATTCGCTGCAAAACTTTATCCAGCCGGCGCCACCACCAATTCAGATTCGGGTGTGACGAATATTGAGAATCTCTATCCAATATTTGAATGCATGGAAAAACACGGCTTACCGCTGTTAGTTCACGGCGAAGTCACCGATGCTGATATTGATATTTTTGATCGTGAAGCACACTTTATTGATCGCTACTTACGTCAAATCGTCGAGCGCTTTACCGCCCTCAAATTAGTACTAGAACACATCACCACATCCGATTCAGTGCAGTTTGTAAAAGAATCTGGCGACAATGTTGCGGCCACGATCACCGCCCACCACCTATTATACAATCGCAACCATATGCTGGCGGGCGGTATTCGACCTCACTATTACTGCCTCCCTATACTCAAGCGTAATACCCACCAGCAGGCGCTTATTGCCGCGGCAACCTCGGGAAACCCTAAATTCTTTTTAGGTACCGACTCGGCGCCGCACGCCCGTGACAAAAAAGAAAGTAGCTGCGGCTGTGCCGGCTGCTACACCGCATACGCGGCAATGGAGCTATACGCCGAGGCATTTGAAACAGCAGGAAAGCTGGAAAAATTAGAGGGGTTTGCAAGTTTTTACGGGGCCGATTTTTATGGTCTGCCACGCAATAGCGACACCATTATTTTGCAAAGAAACAGCTGGACCGCGCCGGCGCAACTTCCGCTGGGCAACGATACCATTTTTCCGCTGCGTGGCGGTGAACAACTGCACTGGCAACTAGCCTGAGATGAACATGGAATTCAACGATGAAAAATCGATGATGGCACAACGATTTCGGGGCTTCCTACCGGTAGTCATCGACGTTGAAACCGGCGGTTTCAACAGCCAAACCGATGCAGTACTTGAAATTGCGGCTACATTTTTACGCATGGACGACTCCGGCCAACTAGAGCCCGATGAAACCCTTAGCTACAATGTAGAACCATTCGAAGGCGCAAATTTAGAGCCCGCCGCCCTTGAATTTACCGGGATTGATCCCCATAACCCGTTAAGGCTGGCCCAAAAAGAAGTGACAGTGATGGGCGAACTGATGAAGCGAATTCGCCAACAAGTAAAAGCCAGTGGGTGCACCAGGGCGGTGCTGGTGGGGCACAATGCGCATTTTGATCTCGGCTTTGTATTAGCCGCTGTCGAGCGCAGCAACATCAAACGCAACCCCTTCCACCCTTTTTCGGTTATGGACACTGCCAGTCTTTCGGGACTTGTTTACGGCCATACCGTATTGGCCAGAGCTTGTCAGCTAGCCGAGATAGACTTCGATAACGACGAAGCTCACAGCGCTGCCTACGACGCCTTTAAAACTGCCGAATTGTTCTGCCAGATCGTCAACCGTTGGCAGCAATTAGGTGGCTGGCGATGGTCCTGAGGTGACCACGTTAATTCACGACTCAGAGCGGAAAAAGCGGTAAAATATAACGTGTATCAGCCTCAACTGTTAACGATATTACAACCCAAAACCATACTCAGGAGAGAATCACATGGCGTTTGAATTACCAGCACTACCCTATGCAAAAGACGCATTGGCACCACACATCTCTGCCGAAACCCTTGACTTCCACCACGGCAAACACCATAACGCGTACTTAACCAAGCTGAATGAATTGGTACCAGGCAGCGAATTTGAAGGCAAGTCACTAGAAGAGATCATCAAGACTTCCAGTGGTGTGTTATTTAATCAAGCCGCCCAGGTTTGGAACCACACTTTCTACTGGCACAGCCTTAGCCCAAGTGGCGGCGGTGCTCCAATAGGCGAATTGGCTGCGGCAATTGATAAAGCCTTTGGTTCTTTCGAAGAATTCAAAACGGCATTCAATGGTAAAGCGGTAGGTAACTTCGGTTCCGGTTGGACGTGGTTAGTTAAAAATACTGATGGTAGCCTCGAGATCGTCAATACTGATGATGCCGATACCCCCATTGCGCGCGAAGGCCAAATACCGCTATTTACCGCCGATGTTTGGGAACACGCCTATTATATTGACTACCGTAATGCCCGCCCAAAATACCTAGAAGGTTTTTGGAAATTGGTGAACTGGGAATTTGCGACAGCAAACTTTGCATAAATTAGCTTATCGCTAAAATGCACCTAAAAACCCCGCCTATGCGGGGTTTTTTTTGCGCCAAAAAAAATCCTTCGCATTAACCGACTATGTCTAAGCCATAAAAAACCGCACTACGTTCCAGTAGCGCGAGTTTCTATGATCAACGTCTATCTTATAGCTTGTCAGAATTTTCTGATAAATATGCAGCAACGCCATCGGGTGACGCGCTCATACCCTTGTCGCCTTTGTTCCAGCCAGCTGGACATACTTCGCCATGCTCCTCGTGGAACTGCAGTGCTTCAACCAAGCGTACTAACTCGTCAACATTACGGCCGAGTGGTAGATCGTTAATCAACTGCGACCGGACCAAGCCTTCTTTATCAATTAAGAATGCACCGCGGAACGCAACGCCAGTCTCAGCCTCCACATCATAGGCGCGACAAATATCGTGACGAACATCAGCAGCCATAGTGTATGTTACCGGACCAATGCCACCATCCTTAATAGCCGTATTGCGCCATGCGTTGTGCGTAAATTGTGAATCGATGGACACACTAATGACCTCCACACCTAGCTCACGGAATTTATCCATGCGGTGATCCAATGCGATCAGCTCTGAAGGGCAAACAAATGTGAAATCAAGCGGGTAGAAGAACAGCAATGCGTACTTACCTTTAGCCGCTTCGCTTAATGTAAAGCTATCAACAATTTCGCCAGTACCCAATACTGCTGCGCAGGTGAAATCTGGAGCCGGCTTGCCTACGAGAACACCCATGTAATACACCTTTGAATAATAATTAGTATAAATTTATTAAACGACTAAACATGCCGTGAAAATCTGATTTTGGCCGGCAATCATACACACCACCTCTCCCCAATCCCATTGAATTATCCTATCAGCAGCCTAGTTTCAAGCTATTACAAAACGACTAAAACCCTTGCAAAAAGTTAATTGACAAGCATTCTCATTTGCATTACGGTTGTCATTCAACTTCGAAACCATAGAGATTCAAGATATTATGTACGTTTGTCTCTGCAAGGGTATTACCGACAAGCATATCCGAGACGCCGTAGATGACGGTGCTGGCAGCTTTCGTGAGGTTCGACGTCAACTTGAACTAGCAAGCCAATGCGGCAAATGTGGCTCGCTGGCACGCAACGTTTACGATAGCTATCTGGCTAACTTTGACGAAAATCTGTGTTATGCCGCTGC
This sequence comes from Zhongshania sp., assembly GCF_047636175.1. GTDB lineage: Bacteria > Pseudomonadota > Gammaproteobacteria > Pseudomonadales > Spongiibacteraceae > Spongiibacter. The sequence goes on from NZ_JBLIKC010000009.1 coordinate 93,127, forward strand.
GTAATGCAACTGATAACGATTTGTTTTACCCTTCTCTTAAGCCTTTAAAATCAATCACTTAGATTGACTTTTAAGCTTTAGCAAGTGCACAATCACAGCTTGTGTACAGCTAATGCAAAAGGACAACAAGCATGAAAGGTGACAGTCAGGTTATTACCTACCTCAATAAAGCCCTCGGCAATGAACTCGTAGCAATCAACCAGTACTTCCTTCACTCCCGCATGTTTAAAGACTGGGGACTAAAGGAGTTAGCAGACTACGAATATCATGAATCCATCGATGAGATGAAACATGCCGATAAACTCATCGAGCGGATCCTGTTTTTAGAAGGCCTACCCAACCTTCAAGATCTTGGCAAGTTACTGATTGGCGAGAACACCAAAGAAATTCTAGAGTGTGACCTTAGCCTTGAGCTCAAAGCCATTCCAGATCTTAAAGATGGTATTAAATACTGCGAGTCTGTCAGCGACTACGTCACCAAGGATCTTTTCTCAGAGATTTTAGAATCTGAAGAGGAACATGTCGATTGGCTGGAAACCCAACTCAGCTTGATTGACAAGGTCGGCATTCAAAATTACCAGCAATCTATGATCGGTAGCATCGGCGGCTAGCATTGCTAAGTGCCTCAGACTTGAGGCACTTTATCCCTCTATTTGGGCGTTAACGCCTCGCCCTCAAAACGTATGCCCTTCCAGCCGCTGCGCATGAAACCCCGAATATTGGCATGATCAGTCCCCGCCGGATTTTCCAGGACGTCTTTAACATAATAATTGCCAAAGGCATTTAATGTCGCCTGCTCACTCAGTTGGTGCAAAAGACCAAAAGCAAAAATTTTGCACGATCCATTGTTAGTCCCGGCATCATTGTGCTGTTCGCCATTACCGAACGCAGCGGGTGTGAACATATATTCTTTATCTATTACCGCCATAACGTCTGCAAATGGCTGCGCTGAATGATTAAGTTTGGCTATAAGTTGTTTGCTTGTCATCTCAATTCCATTAATACCTTGTTATAGATATCGTTTAATTATAAAGGCTAAGACACCGGCTTTCAGACAAAAAAAATACCAGAGCGTGTCTGGTATCTTAATTCATTGCTGCAAATATTTTAGTGTCTCTGACTTACCTTTAGCCGAGTATTCCAATACTTCTCATTGTGTCGTTGACGGTCATTCAAGCTGCCGTGGCCTTGCTGGCCTTTACTATCTTGCTGCTTATGGCTGCGGTCATCGCGGGCGAACCGGTCGGGCCGCTGACCATGGTTCTCATAGCTGTCACGCCTTCCCTGCTTATCATGGCGATAGTCATTAGCTCTATAGTGATTTTCACCTCGGTAATAATTGTCGCCGTGCTTGCCTATATAAATGTCGGTATAAATATGCTGACTCCGATAGCCATTATTATAGCTATAGCGATTCCTGTCACTATTGTGATGGTCGGTATCAGGGTAGCTCAGCTGATGACCACAGTGCCGGCCATGCACATGTTTTTTACTGTAACGACGATCGTGCCGATAAGAATCATGCGCAGCATATAATACCGCAGCACCAATTATTATCGCCACGGAGGTATCCACGCCGTCGGCATGGGCCTGCTTAGGTGACACCGCAACGGCCACTATCAACAGTACTGCAATAGCAAAATAACGGATCGAGGCTGCGCTTCCAATAGGTAGTGCTTTGCTATTTATCATGATCGCTTCTCCTTTGTGTCTACCTAAAGTATCAGGAGTTAACTGAATGACAGCTTAAGCAATACTAGTGTGGCTCCAGCTTACATTAGCTATTATTGACCACCGAGCGACGTATCGAATTCTCCAACAACACCCCCCATCACCGGATCTTTGGTTGATCCCCTTAACATAAATATTTCAACACGGCGGTTTTTTGCCCGCCCCTCAACCGTATTATTGTCGTCAATAGGCCTTGTATCTGCGTAACCGGTTACTCTAAAGCGGTCGGGGGACTGTCCGCTACTTTCGATAATACTGCCAATCACCGTGGCAGCTCGCGCGGATGACAGATCCCAATTTGAGTAAAATCTATCCGTGCTTATCGGAATATTATCGGTATGACCAGCAACCACTACTTGACCGCCAATGTCATTTAAAACATCACCAAACTTAGCAATAACCGCGTCAAACCCCGGGGACAGCTCAGATTTTCCTGATGGAAATGACCCCCTTTCCCGAATTCTGATAACAATGACCCTCTTGCCATCACTTTCAACTTCAACCAAGCCGTCCTTAATTTCCAATTTAAGATGTGCCGCCACCTTTTCAAGATCATCAAGTATATCGTTATCGGCTTCTTGAGACACAAAGGTAGTCATTTCTCGCACCGCCTCTTGGCGCACCTCATCGAGCGTCGTCGGTCGAACTGCGCCGGGAGTGAAATCCCGTGCGATCATACTTGTGCCCATAGGGGGTTTAAATGCGGGCACGTCACGCTGCACCCCAAACGCATCTTTCATTGATCCCGACAGTTCTTTAAATTTCTGTCTATCCATCTCCGAGAACGAAAACAACAGTACGAAAAACGCGAGCAGCAAAGACATCAAGTCGGCAAAGGTTAATACCCAAGCCGGGGCACCGGCAGCCGGCTTTTTAACAGGAAGGTCATCCACTTACGCCTCCTCCGCCTTCTTGTCTGGCTCGCGCTTATTATCGGGTAAATATGTCGATAACAGGGATTCCAAGACACGGGGATTGATCCCCTCTTGAATACCGTCCACCGCCTCAAGGATGAGGTGACGATTGCGACGCTCCTCTGAAGTTCTAAAAGCGAGTTTTTCTGCCATGGGTAAGGCAACCACGTTTGCCAAAACAGCGCCATACAGCGTCGTTAACAAAGCCACGGCCATAGCCGGACCGATCGCTTTGGGGTCTGACATATTCGACATCATTTGAACCAAACCCACTAGCGTACCTATCATCCCCATCGCCGGAGCAGACTCACCAAAGCCTTTAAATACTGCCTCGCCCATTTCATGGCGCTCAATGGCCATATTGATCTCTTTATTTAATACCCGTCGCACAAACTCTGGGTCATGGCCATCAATTGCCATTTGTACGCCTTTGTTTAAAAATTCGTTGGTTATTTCAAGAGACTCCAGGCCAAGTAAGCCCTCCTTGCGAGCAACACCAGCCATTTCCATGCACTGAGCGATCAGGGCTTCCGAGCTAGTAGTCTTGTGCACAAATGCGCGGGACGCCACTTTAAACGCACCCAATGTTTGATCTAAGGGAAACTTCACTAAATTAGCGAGCAACCCGCCGCCAACGACAATCAAAAAACTTGGCGCATCAATAAAACCGCTTGCACTCCCACCGATCAAAATTGCCGCGACAATGACGCCAAGTGCGCCTAACATGCCTAATAGCGTTGCGATATCCAACTGACTTCTCCAATGTCTTATTTACTCAGTCAGGTATAGTGTCGATTCATGAAATAAGCATCGTCGACTATTACCCTCATACGTGTTCCACTTAACGGCTAAAGACGCGTTCTCTATATAAGAGAATACCCTGATAGCGCAGGCCAAATTTGCAGTATTTAGCCCTAAGTCAATGTAAAACCTTAGTAATACACCTAGCCCTTTTCCACATGGTATGCTTGCGCAACAAACAGAAGGGGTTCTCAAAATCACGTCATGCTTACTGAACATCATCTAGATTTTGGCCGAGGTCCCGCACGTTGGTTAGAGCGTCAAACAAGCTCAGATACCCTGCATTTCTCAGCGGCAAATGGTTTTCCGATTGCTAGCTACGATTTCTTCCTTAAATATTTTCACAGCGATTTCAGTATTCTCGGACTTGAAAATAGAGGAGCGTGGGGCGACCAGCTGCCGCCGCGGGACTTTACATGGCTGCAACACGCAGAAGACTTAATCGCCTTTTTAGACTATCGACGAAACACACAGCAAAAAGGCCCCGTCATTGCGATCGGGCACTCTATTGGCGCAACGGTGAGCGCACTTGCGGCGGCCAAAAGACCTGATTTGTTTAAGGCATTACTGATGGTTGACCCAGCTGTCATTCCCGGCCGAATCCTGCCAGCGGTGGCGGCAATTACCCCGACCAGACTGCGAGGCCAGTTGAATCTTGTAAAAAGTACGCGGCGACGAAAGCCGATCTGGGAAAGCCGAGCGACGTTTATAGATTACCATCGCGGCAAATCGGCATACCGACGTTTTTCAGATACTGCGATTGAAGACTACGCCCAAGCCGGTCTTATTGAGCAAACCGATAACAGCTTCAAATTACGATACAGCCGCGAATGGGAAGCCCACAACTTTCAGCACGTCTATTCTCCTTGGCAGGCCTTACGTTATATGAAAGTGCCCACCTTGGTATTGCGCGCCGAACATTCTTATCTTCACAAAGGACACGATTTTGCGCGCAATATGGCGCGGGTTTCACCCTTGGTCAGTCACGGCGTCATCACTGGCGCGGGCCACATGGCGCTGCAGGAAGATTGCGAACAAGTTGTTGAAAAAAGCTATACTTGGCTCCGCGAAAACCAACTCATCAGCACAGCAATATGATGAACTCGCGCGTAATTTCAGCTCGGAATGACAGTATTCGGCGCCCCGTTTACCAAACGGCAAAATGCCTTGCCGTACTGGTATTCGCCACGTTATTAGCCGCCTGCGGGTCTACACAAGAGACCGAGGAGCAAGCCCGAGATGGCACAAGCGAGCAATGGCAGTCAGTCAGCCTTGGCGACCACAAGATGGGCTATCGCCACATCCTCAAAGAAAGCACCAAGGCACTGATTAAAACCACCGAAACCCTATCTGTTACCTTGAGCCAACCAGGCAGCCGAGACCGAGAAATCACCACCACGCTGAGCTATCACGAATCCAAGTCTGGCAAACCTATCGCCTTGTATAAAACCATAGTATCAGACACCGCCAACCACCAGATGAGCGCGATCGCAAAAGGAAACTCACTCGCATTGCGGCTCAAAGAAAGTGCAAAAGTAGAGTATTACCCCATAGAACAACCTTTCTACTTGCCAGAAGGCCTGCGGCTCGCGCTACTTAAACAAACCGGTGCGGTTCGCCAATTAGAGTATTACAGCTGGAATTTTAGTACGCGTCAGTTCAACAAGACTCAGCTAACAATAAAACCCTACTCCAGCCCAGATCAGCCCGATTACACCTGGCATATACAAAGAGCCACCGTTATTGGCGGCAGTAGCAAATACACCGACATTTTCGCCGACAAGGAATTTCATCCTTTAACTGAACGCAGCCATTCAAACGGTGACGAAGTCGTTATTGCCAGCTGCGACAAAGCCTGCGCAACGGCGAGCTTTGTCCCCAACACCCACGTTTACCGACAGCTGATTCAATCACCTTATAAAATCACTGACACCGCGCTAAACGGTAAAATACGTTATCGCCTAGTGGGTGACTTTAGTTTGCTGCCGCCAACCACCTACGAACAGGAGGTAAAGCGAACGCCGCAGGGTACCGAGCTTGTCATTTGCCGAGATTGCGGCTCAGAAGCGCCGCCCAGTGCAGCGGATTTGCATACGGCACTGAGCAGCAACTACTGGCTGCCCGCGCAGAACCCCCTATTTAAAAACCTTATCACTGAAATACTGCCAGACCTCAACGCCGACGTGAGCGGCCAGATGCAGCGCCTGACGCGCTATGTCACGCGACATATGAGCGACGAGGCCAGCTATTCAGGTTATGCAACAGCGCTGGAAGCCTACAATAGTAAACAGGGCGATTGCACGGAGCACGCTGTGCTGCTCGCCACACTTGCCAGAGCGGCAGAGATACCGACCCGGGTAGTATTTGGGCTCGCCTACACTAATGAGCGCTTTTTGGGACGAAAATACGTGTTTGTGCCACACGCATGGGTACAGGCATGGACGGGAGAACGTTGGGAAAGCTATGACAGCGGACTGGGGGCTTTTACCGCCGGTTATATCGCTCTTGGACTGAGCAATGGCGACCAGGCAGATATACTGAAAATCAATGAACAACTACACAAAATCAATATCGAATCGGCAATACAAATCAGACATCGCTGATAAGATCAACGACGCCTGACAAAAAACTACCGAAGGGGCAAGCAAATTCTAATGACTGCTGATTACTCGTAAGCAACCGGCATTTCTTGCAATGCTTCGTCGCTAGCCAAGTCAATATCGGCAACTACGACAGCGCCGCCGCGAACCGCGCCAACAACCGTTACTTCTTCAATTAGCTGTACGGCTTCGTCAGCCATTGCACTCATTGGTGTAGCAATCGAGGCTACTGCCGCAAGCATCATTACACGTACAAAACTATTTACACTCATATCTACTCCATCGCCCTTAGGCAGCTAATCTGAATTGTGGCAACCTTCACACACTGCGGGAGGGCTTTAACGGGCCAATTATCGTGTACTATTGTTACAGTGTTATGAATTTAATATGACAATGAAGAAAAACGTGAAGAAACGTAAGCTTTCATACTCCGGCATTCACTCCAACGCGCATAGGACACCCAGCGTCGTCTTGACCTACACGGCGCTATCGCATAATTTTGGCACCCCATAAGATCTGGGGCCCAAAGCCAATCCATATATTGTGCCAAGTAAAAGCTAGCTCCATATAAAACTGCTAATAATTAAGGCCTCTATTTATAATGATTTACCCATTCAAGCTGGCGCCACTATAAGTATGCCTACTCTGCGTTACACCCTCGCCGCCATTCTTATTAGCCTTGCAGCTATCGGCCTCTATTCCCAATCGCGGCAATTAGAGCAAATACGGGCGCAACTAGCTGAATATCAGCCCAGCCAAATCGATATAGGTTTTAGTCAATCTATGGCCATTCACCACCAGCAAGCCATTGCCATGTCGCAGCTAATACTAGACGGTCGACCCAGCGGCCTCAGACCTCTAGCGCGAAATATAGCCGGCCAGCAGCTATTAGAGCTAGGGCAAATACAGGGTTGGCTGCGACTATGGGACAAGCCCTTTGTCCCAGCATCAAAAGAAATGGTCTGGATGCTAATGGGCTCAAAGCCTTTGGACGAGGCGTTTCAGCAGTATGTAATTGATTGCGGCAAATCCGCCGAAGGCATGCCCGGCCTCGCCAGCGCCGAAGATATGCAACAACTCAGGATGTCGGCGGGCAGTGATCGCGACACCCTGTACCTTAGGTTAATGCTAGCGCATCATCAGGGCGGTGTGCCTATGGCTCGTTTCGCGACTGAAGAGGCCCACTTGCCGGCTGTTAAACTGCTGGCAGCGCAAATCGTACTGGACCAGTCAAAGGAAATTCAGCATATTAGCGCCATACTTAATGCCTATGCGCAAGCCAAAGCAGCCGCTAAGGTCATGTAGATTAACGACATCCCATATCAGAACAATACGAGTATTCTCGGAGAACAAGTATGAAACCCATCGCCTTCCTTAGCGCCCTAATTGCGTGTAGTGCAATAGCAGCCTGTAATTCCAGCAGTGACAACAGCAATCCAACCGCTAGCACTGCTATCCCAGAAGGCGCCACACCTCGCGCCACCTGCGGCACGAGCTCATTACCCGAGCAAGGTATGCAAGGCCGCGTCAGTCAGGCAGACCATGACAGTGGCTTGGCCGCTCAGGGCTTTAGCTGCAATACCGAACTGGTGAGCTCATATATGGTGCCCAATGCCATAGGCACCGTGGGCGGCTTTAAAGTAGAACGCTACGTGGATGCCAGCGGCAATGAGTGCGCTTATTACGACAGCACCCTACTTTTTCCAAGCAACGCCTTAGACTTGAATGTCGGCGTCAATGTGCTGGATATGAGCGACCCCACCAACCCCGTACTCAGCGCAAGACTCCTGACCCCGGCGATGCTATCGCCACACGAATCTCTGGTGGTGTCACAGCAAGCAGGTATTTTAGCCGCTGTTATGGGCAACCCTGGCGTTTATCCCGGTATTGTCGATGTGTATGACCTATCAGCCGATTGCCGCGACCCACAATTACAATCTTCTGCCCTAGTTGGCGTTCTTGGCCATGAAAGCGGCATCGCACCCGATGGCAAAACCTTTTATTCGGCATCCCCCGGCACCCCCACCCTAACTGCGGTAGACATTTCGAATCCACAGCTACCACTGCCTATATGGAGCGGGAATTACAGCTCTCATGGTCTGTCTATCAGCAACGATGGCAACCGAGCTTATCTCGCCTCAGGCAATGGTAAGGGTGTGCTGATAATGGACGTGTCGGAAATTCAAGCACGGGTAAGCAATCCTCAAGTCCGGGAAGTAGCTAGCATCAGCTGGGACAATCAAACCATTCCTCAAAATGCTATTCCCTTTACCCGCGATGGCAAAGCCTATTTATTGGAAATTGATGAATACTCCAAAACTCAGGGTGGCGAAGGTGGCGGTGCAACCGCTGTTGCCGCTCACGGCGCCGTTGTCGGTGCTGGACGTATTATCGATATTAGCGACGAAACCCAACCACGGGTGATTTCTAATCTGCGCCTGGAAGTTCATGAGCCCGAAAACCGCGAGGCTATTGCCGCTGATCCCGGCGCGCAAAACCCCACCGGTGGCTACGCTGGGCACTACTGCAATATTCCCACCAGAGTTGACCCAGACATCGTCGCCTGCAGCATGATTATCTCGGGGCTGCGCATTTTTGATATCCGCGATCCCTACAAGCCCCGCGAAGTCGCCTATTACAATGCCCCGGTACAGCCCAGAGTCCTCACGGTCCCCGCCCCCGCCAGCAACTGGGCGATGTCTAGCCCCGCCTTTGTCACCGAGCGCAAAGAGATTTGGTATACCGACGGCTACAGCGGCTTCTATGCCATTCGCGTTACTAACGGTGCGTGGTAACAGCGGCTATTATCTCGCGGCCGCCGATACTGCGCCGCGAGTAAGCAGACGGGTAGAATTTAAATGGCATACACCGCAGCACAAGAGCAAAATAACACCGTTAATATAAATAACGTTCCAGAAATGATGCCTTTAGTATGACAAGCAAACCCGAGAACGCAGCTGACGATACCATCGAAGGCGCGAAGATTACCGAACCACCCTCAGCCTTAGCACCTCTGCACGAACCGGCGTTTTTCCGTATTTGGAGCGCCAGCCTGCTGTCCAACTTTGGCCACTTAATTCTCGGTGTCGGCGTCGCCTGGGAGATGACCCGTCTCACCGATTCACCCAGTATGGTGGCTTTAGTACAAACCGCCATGATGCTGCCGCTGATGTTGGTTGCACTGCCCGCAGGCGCGATAGCCGATATGTTCGATCGTCGCAAAATTGCCATGCTCGGGCTCAGCATTGCCGCTTTTTTCGGCATCAGCTTGTCACTACTCGCCTATTTTGAATTAACTAGCCCCTGGGTGCTCCTGACATTTTGCTTCTTAATCGGCACCGGCATCGCCATTTTCGCCCCCGCCTGGCAGTCTTCTATTGGCGAGCAAGTCACAAGCAGAGACCTACCCGCAGCGATTGCACTCAATACTATTAGCTACAATATTGCTCGCAGCTTTGGCCCCGCAGTGGGCGGGTTGCTCGTGGTCACCCTTGGCGCTCAAGCCGCCTTTGCCGCCAATGCTGTCGGCTATCTGCCACTGATTCTGGCTTTTTTTTTGTGGAAACGCGGGCATATTGTCTCGCGCCTGCCACCAGAACGTATTAGCCGCGCCATTGTATCTGGGGTCCGCTATGCTTTTCATTCCAATCCCATTAGAACCGTTCTGATACGCACCTTCGTTTTCGGCCTAGCTGCCGCAACAGCAACCGCCTTGGCGCCGCTTATTGCCAAAGACTTACTCGGTGGCAACGCCAGTACCTTCGGGATTTTACTGGGTGCCGGCGGCGTGGGCGCCGTGGGCGGCGCGCTACTCATTAATGTCTTTCATCAGCGCTTTGGCACTGAAAAATCCGTTTCTGCGCTTGCCGTGTTGAGTGGCCTAGCCTTAATCGGCGTCGGCTGCAGCCGGACATTAATCCTCACCTGCCTAGGCATGCTGATTGCCGGTGGCGCCAGTATGTTAACGATTTCGCTGCTTAATATTTCTGTTCAGCTGTCAGCACCGCGCTGGGTAACCGCGCGGGCGCTATCGCTATTTTCTTCAATGCTGACCGGCGGCATCGCCATAGGGGCATGGCTGTGGGGTAATGTTGCCAATCAATGGTCTATAGAGATCGCCATTATTGCGTCCGGTACTGTCATGCTAGCGATGCCACTGCTATCAATTTTCCTGCGACTGCCCGAGGCCAATAATGCCGGCGTCGAAGCCGTCGCCATCTCATTCGAGCCCGAGGTTGCCCTTGCGATTACCATGCGCTCCGGCCCGGTGGTGATAGAAATTGAGTATCAGTTGAACCCGTCAAAAGCGCGCTCATATTACGATGCAATGCAGGAAGTACGGCGGGTACGTTTACGCAACGGCGGCTTTAACTGGTCAATCAGCCGCGACATCGCCGACGCTGAACTGTGGGTAGAACGCTTCCATTTTCCAACTTGGGGTGATTATTTACGGATGCGTGATCGCTACACCAAAGCCGATATCGATGCTCAGGCCGCCGCTGACGCCGTCACCATTAATGGCAGTATCAAGCACGTTCGGCGCTATCTAGATCGCCCCTTCGGCTCCGTGCGCTGGGATGCAGATTCGCCAGATCCAAAGCAAGAGCCAATAGTCCATATAGGGCCTTTAAATAATTAATGAACGGCCCTAATAGAGCCGTTCACTATGTCATCAGCATTAATTAGAACTGCACGCGCCCCTCAAGGTAATAGGATCGCAAGGGTTCAAGTGTGCCACGGAATCCGCCCACATCTAGCACTGTGGGCGAGCCAATACCCACTGTCATCTCATCGCTAAGATTTTTGCCTACTAAAGCCAGTGACCAGCGGCCATTAATCTCGCCCACTGCCAAGCGGGCATTAACCTTGGTATAGGCATCTTGAATGCCACGGGGATCAAGATCACCCGAGGTGAAATGGCGATCTTTATACGAGACATCAGCGGTGAAATCGAGCATAACGCTGCTACTCAGGGGAACGCTATACGTACCAGAGAGTGACGCGCTCCACTTGGGCGTTTGCTGATTTTGCTTACCAGTTAAATCACAAATGTCTTCATCATCAGTGGCCACACAGGGACCTTCTCGATAATCCAACCATTCAAAATCTAAGTAGGCAAGTGAACCGGTCAACATAAACGATTCACTGAGCAACCAGCGACTATCTACTTCGACACCCTGGGTCAATGCGCTACCAGCATTGGAAACCACAAAGCCAGCAACACCATCGAACACACTTACCTGCATTTCCTCGTACTTGACGTGGTAAATGGCAAAGTTCAATTCTGCCGCACCGTCCGCAAGCGCCATTTTGGCACCAAGCTCATAGGCCGTGGCTAGTTCGTCTTCAAACTCAAAATTAGTACCGCCGCCGCCAGGCCCTTCGCTGGCATTATTATTACGGGCGTCAAAACTGCCAGACTTTGCACCCTGGGTTGCGGTGAAATAGGTCATCACATCTGGAGTGGCATTCCACTGCACATTAAGTGATGGCAGCGTGACTCCGACGTCGCGAATACGGTGCAGTTCGTGAGCCTCTATATTAAGAGCCGACAGCACAGCGCCAGTCACTGGATCAACGTTATTACGAGTACCTGATTGATACAGAAACAGCTCTCTAAACCCTTCTTTTTCTTCACGCACATAACGAAGGCCTAATGTCGTGCGCAGGGTTTCACTCCAGTTAAACGTCAACTGCACAAAACCAGACCAGGCATCACTATTCATATAAAAGTTTTTATCGAGATCGGCAGACACATTGGTTTGCATATTAATCATGCAGCCAAGCGGATCGCGCCCAGCGTCTGCCAGCGCTCCATTGCGCACCACCAGTGGCGTAGACTCATCAAAGACCATTTCGCTGCTCTGATAAAAAGCGCCAAAAATATAGTCCATAAATTCGCCACCGGGAGAGGTAAAACGAAATTCCTGGCTAAGTTGATCGTATTCTTCCATACCCAGCAAAGGCACCGTATTGAAACTGCTGGAATCACCGTCGAACAGATCTTCAGAATCAAAGCCGCTGGCCGCCGTTACCGAGGTAAACGTACCCGCCGCAGATTCAACATCCACGTTTAAGGTAACGTTATAATTATCAATTTCGGCGAACTCTTCGGTGTCGGTATTCTTGATACCATCGAGTGTGACATTCTCACCGCTACAGCCAGTAAGCGCACTGGCATGACTGGTTTCAAACTGCCGACCGCGCTGCACTCGGTTGGTCTTCTCTACCTTTAAGCTCGACTTAATGGCCTCAGTGGGATCCCAGCCAAAAGTAATCCGCCCCGAAAACTCTTCAACACCTGGCTCATCTCGGTCCAGCGCGGGATTTTCGTTATACATATAACCGTCTTCATCGCGACTCCGGAATGCCGCCCGCACCCCAAAGCTATCGCTGATTGGTAGCGAAACCATTGCTGAAAATTCCTGAATATCGTCAGGGCCACCGGTCATACCACTGAAGTACGATTCCAGCTCATCACCGGGTTTGGCGGAGATCAGGCTCAAAGCTCCCGCTATGGCGTTTTTACCAAACAAGATCGACTGCGGACCACGCAACACCTCCACCCGCTCAAGATCCATAAAGGCTCCGCGGGTCTGGTGTGGCCGCCCCAAATGCACACCATCAGAAAAAATACCCACCGACAGCTCAAAACCCTGATTAGACCCAGAGCCAACGCCGCGCATATATACATTGGGCAGTAATCCGCCTTCCACCATCTTAAAATTAGGCGTGTAGTCAGACAGATCGCTAAGGTTTTCAATCCCGGCTTTTTTCAGTTTATCACCGTCAAATGCGGTTACCGAAACCGGTACGTCGGCCAAAGACTGCATACGTTTCTGGGCAGTAACAAGTACCTCTTCCAGCTGTAATTTCTTGCCAGCAGTGGCTTCGGTCTGCGCCATACTTTGCACAGATAAACTCATAAGCGCGCTGAGGGTTAGCGCGCCGGTCAGGACTTTCTGCATTGTTTGCCTCGCTATTATTTATTATTGATATGCGATTGGTGAAGCTATAATTTCAGTATTACACTGTGTTACTTTTTTGTCTAATTGTGCAATTAATTAAGTGCGGCTTTCGAATATACCGACCTCGACCGGAAGCTTGCCCTAGGCATCTAAACAAATTAAGTGCTTGGTGGCGGTGAAATAACATGTACCCGAGCTATATTTACACTATAGTGTAAAAGTATATTGCAGTTACTTTTATTGGCTTGTTGGGACGCCCGCGCCCCGACAAGCCGAAACCGGGGTCAACATATTTTGAATAACAATAATCAATTAAGGCATTACCGCTTATCCACCGCCAGACAAAATAAATCAAAAATCACCTATCAATGTATTGCAGCGCTACTTACCGCAGCGCTGATGCCAAGTAGCAGCTTTGCCAATAAAAGCAGCGGTACCTTAGAAGAGATTTTGGTCACCGCCCGCAAGCGCAGTGAAAGCATGCAAACCATCCCTATTGCTGTCAGCGCCCTCACTGGTCAAGACTTGCTTGACAGAGGTATAAGCAATACCAAAGAACTGACTAAGATAATTCCCAGCTTAGAAATTCGCGAGGGCCAAGCCAATCAAATTTATATTCGTGGCATTGGCGAGCGCACCGGCTTCGCCCGGGTTGACCCCGCTGTGGGCGTGTATTTAGACGATTTATTTCTGCCTCGCTCTGACGGCCAGCTTTTGGATACCGTCGATGTACAGAGCATTCAGGTATTGCGCGGCCCACAAGGCACGCTATTCGGCAAAAATACCACTGGCGGCGCCTTGGTGGTCAGCCTAATCAAACCCAATGACAGTAACGAAGCTTATATCGATGTTGGCGCGGGAAACGTCGGTCAAAGACACCTAAAAGCGGCAATTAATATTCCCATCAGCGACACCTTTTATAGTCGCGTCGCGGTTAACATCAATAAAAATGAAGGCTATATAGAGGATATTTCCAGCGGTCGAAGTAATAGCTCGATTGATCGCCAATCCCTATTATTCCAGACCCGCTGGGAAGCCAACGAATCCTTCAGTATCGATACCCAAGCCTTTTTGGGTAAGGTGCGCGAAAACTTTCCCGGCGCCAATTGTAATGTGCCAAGTAATCACGCCTTGTATATCGAAGGACTATGGGTCGCCCACCCCGGTGATACCGACCCGAGCAATTTGACGGCATTTCGGGAAAACTGCGAAAGCAATTCTCGCCAACGTCTAGGTGACCTTAAATCTAATCAGGGCCAAAATGCCCAGCTGAACAAAGAACTCGACACCCTGCTATTCGCAGCGACCACCGAGTGGGAAATTAGGGACAGCTTGAGCTTTAAAACCGTGATCGGTCTTCGTGGTGAAAAAGAAGGCCCCATTCAGTCCAGCGACACCGACGGCGGCCCAGCACTGTGGGGCAGCTATGTGAATACCGAGGACAGTAACCGTAGATCCTATAGCCTCGAACTTCAGTTAAATGGTGACGCCTTTTCCCAGCGCCTGAACTACACCACCGGTTTCTTCTTAATGCATGAGACCAATACCGAAGACTTCACCATCACTAATACACTCAGAGGCCTGGACGCTCAAACCGTGGGTGAAATTGGCCTAGGTGAAAAGCCCACGCGACCGATTTCCGGCGGCACCATACCGCTAATTGGTTTTGTTGGCGCCCCCCTAATTGCCTCAGAATTTGATCTTGCCAACACCACTGCAGCCCTATTTGCCCAAGGCTCATTCGATCTGACTCAACAACTAGAAATCACCCTAGGGTTTCGTATTACCGCCGAGCGACGCGAATCTGAACTGACCACGCTAGAAGCGGATATGGACGCCATTGGCGCGCGCATAACCGGAAGTGGCCTCTTCGGTAACGGTATTACAGCAGGTGTATTTGGTCCGAGTGCAGAGGGATTTTATCCTTATCTGGGGCCGCTAGGCTGGCGCGATGACCCAGTCAGTATTGCTGCCGCTTTGTTCCCAGACGCCAACGGTGACGCCCTGCTCGACTACCCAGTCAACCCCAATAGTTTTCGCAAGGAAGCTCGCGAGGAAGTCTTTACCCAAAGCACCCCGATGCTATCAGTGTCATACACGCTGCCAGAGCGATGGCTGGAAAACAGCTTTGTCGATAGCAGCATGTTGTATGCCACCTGGAGCCGGGGCTTTAAGTCTGGCTTCTTTGAGCCGCGCGGCATAGATGGTCTACAAAAAATCGAACCCGAGGTAGTCACCAATCACGAAATTGGTTTTAAAGTAGACGCCTTTGATCGCAGCCTGCGTATAAATGCCGCTTTTTATGCCATGGATTTTAACGACCAGCAATTAATCGCAGTGGGCGCCGACTCGCAACAAAATATTGCAGTGGTATTTAGTAATGCCGGTAAATCAGAAATTCGTGGTGCAGAGTTTGAAATTAACTGGCTGCCACTGCCGGCGCTGGCATTCAATGCCGCACTGAGCATCAATAATTATCGCTATCTGGAATTTACCGAACTCGATCTCCAAGCCGCCGTTATCGGCCAAGAAAAACTGGTTGACCGCACTGATGAAACCTTTCCAGTTACACCGGATAAATCGGCTTCTATCGGCGTGCAATACACCTGGTCTGGCGATTTTGGCGAGTTAACCCCACGCATTGACGTCAGTTATAAAAGCGCCATTTTTTACGGTTTTGACCCCGGTTCTTACGCTATATTTAAACAGGATGAAGAGCTGGCAGGGCAACCGGCCTACGCCTTGATCGATGCCCGCTTGTCTTGGCAGAATCCGGCGGGGGACACCACTGTATCTGGCTGGGTAAAAAACCTGAGTGATGAGCGTTATCGCATCGGCGTTGTCGCGGTTGCCGATTCCTCCGGGATCTACAACCAAGCCTATGGCGAGCCGCGCATGTTCGGTATCGACATTAGAAAAACCTATTAATAATAAACCCTAGTACCACGGAAGCAGGAGTAAAAAAATGCAGGATTTCACCAATAAAGTCGTTGTTGTGACTGGCGCCGCCAGCGGTATTGGTCGGGCTTTGGCCAAGGCCTTTTTGGCCAGTGGCGCAAAAGTTGTTTTGTCTGATGTAGAAAAACAGGCGCTGGACAAAACCGCGGCCGAACTCGGCGCCGCTGGCGGTATAGTGCGTGCCATTGTCACTGACGTGTCTAAGCCCGAGTCCCTCAATGCCTTAGCCGATGCGGTATTTACGGAATTTGGTGCCTGTCATATTCTCTGCAATAACGCCGGCGTCAGCGTTTCCAATTGCAATGTATGGGACACCACCCCCAATGACTGGGCCTGGGTATTGGGCGTTAACTTACGCGGTGTTGCCCACGGCATTCAAGCCTTTGTCCCACGCATGCTGGCGTCAGGCGAACCGGGCCTAATCATGAACACATCTTCAGGCGATGGCGGTATTTCACCACTGGCCGATCAGTCAGTGTATGCCTCAAGCAAAGCCGGCGTTTCGATTATGACCGAGTGCCTGAACGCGCAATTAGTTGGCCAGGAAAGCAAACTCCGCGCCTGCATCTTCTACCCCTCTGGCGGTATTTTACCCACCGGTATCTGGACCACTCGCCGCAATCGTCCCGAGGAATTGGCGCGTGAAAAACCCGCTCCGGCTGGCGGCGAAATGACCTTTGATGAATTTATGAAGGGCATGAAAGATATCGGTGTTGAACTGCCAGTTCAAGACTTGGACGAACTCGCGGCCTTCGCCCTCGACGGCATCCGCAAGGATGACTTTGTTATTATGATTGGCCGCGAAGCCATGGAAGCCACGCTGGTGGAACGCGCCAGAAAACTGGCCCGCGGCGAGTGTCCTATCGAGCACGGTCTGCACGGCTAAAACATGTATTGCGGGGCAAATTAGACCTAATAAGCCCCGCATACTCAATTCATGTAAGACTACAAACATCGCCCCAATCTCTGCTAAGATTGCCCGATAAAAATCTAATAGAGAAGCCTAAATGACTAATCACCTCGCCGACTGGCATCACGTCATCACCTCACGAGATATCGCCAAGCTCGACGACATCCTCGCCGCCAATGCCACCTTCCATTCACCAGTGGTACACACCCCGCAAGTCGGCAAAGACATCACTAAAATGTACCTCAGTGCCGCGTTTCACATCCTGCTCAATGACAGCTTCCACTATGTCCGTGAGGTCGCCGATGACAACAATGCTATCTTAGAATTTATGGTCGTGGTCGATGGCATACAGGTCAATGGCGTGGATATGATCCGCTGGGATCAAGACGGCAAGATTATCGATTTTAAGGTTATGTTGCGTCCGTATAAGGCCATTAATCTGATTAAAGAAAAAATGCGTGAGATGCTAGAGAGCGCGTAAAAGATAAAAAAACCGACGAACTAGGACGCCTTTATTCACCAGAGTGATCGAGGCGAGATGCAAATCTCAACAATCATATGCCCACAGCGCTGACATAATCCGCTGTAGCGAAAAACCGCCAACTCACGCCCCGGTCATATGCTCGGCCAAATACGCCACCAACATTTTAATCTTAGGAGACAGCTGTCGGTTGAAGGGGTACAAGGCCCAAATACCCTCTTCCGGCTCGCAATAGGGATCTAATACCGTTAGCAAACGCCCTTGCTGAATATAGTCTTGCACATAGTAATCTGGCACTTGGATAAGCCCCAAGCCCTTAAGAGCAGCATCAACGAGGGCGTAAGCGCTATTACACTGCATGCGACCAGTTACTTTGACACTTCGTGTTTTGTCACCTTCTAAGAAACGCCAATAGCCCGCTCCGCCCACTAAGCAATGATGCTGATCGAGTTCAGACAAGGTATGAGGCGCGCCAAAACGAGCGACATAGTCTGGGGACGCACAAACATAGCGCTCACGACTCGACAGCTTGCGGGCAATCATACTGGAGTCTTGCAGATGGCCGAGGCGAATGGCCAGATCATAGCCATCGGCCAAGATGTCCACTAGCTGGTTTGTTAATTGACACTCTAGCTCTAACTGAGGGTGTAGCACCATAAAGTCATTGATCAGCGGCATCACCCGCTCTTCACCAAAAGTAATCGGCGCGGTTAACTTTATTTTGCCTTGGGGGGTGGCTTGGAGATCGGAAACAGCTCTTTCGGCATCATCCAAGCCCTCAAGGGCATGACTGCAGTGACGATAATAAACGCCACCGGCTTCGGTCAGCGTGACCCTGCGGGTAGTGCGATAAAATAATTTAACCTTGAGACGCGCCTCTAGGCCAGCGACTTGGCGGCTAATCTGCGCCACAGAGAGACGAAGACGTTTTGCCGCCGCCGTAAAACTCGCAGTTTCTGCTACCGCGACAAACTCGCTAACGCCGTCCCAAGCCGCCATTATTACCACCCAGTAAAAGTATTTTGCATATTACGGACATTATTCTCAGCTAAGAAACAATTATAATGGCTAGTGATAAAAAGATCATCGCCACCTACCGGTACATTTCGCGGAGCAACACTATGTCAGACCAGTTTATAAAATCCAAAGCCGCTGTCGCTTGGGGTCCCGGCCAAGAATTAAAAATCGAAGAAGTCGACGTCATGCTGCCCAGGACCGGTGAAGTGCTGGTTCGTATCGTGGCCACTGGCGTCTGCCACACCGACGCCTTTACGCTGTCTGGTGACGACCCGGAAGGCATCTTTCCCACCATTCTTGGCCACGAAGGCGGCGGTATCGTTGAACAAATCGGTGAAGGCGTCACCAGTGTCGCGGTGGGCGATCATGTGATTCCCCTGTACACGCCGGAATGTGGCGAGTGTAAATTTTGCCTGTCGGGTAAAACCAATCTCTGTCAAAAAATTCGCGAGACCCAAGGCAAGGGACTGATGCCCGACGGCACTACGCGATTCTATAAAGACGGTCAGCCTATTTTTCATTACATGGGCTGCTCTACGTTTTCGGAATACACGGTATTACCAGAAATATCGCTAGCGAAGGTCAATCCCAGCGCACCGTTAGAAGAAGTCTGTCTACTGGGCTGCGGTGTCACCACTGGGATGGGCGCAGTAATGAACACCGCAAAAGTAAAAGAAGGCGATACCGTTGCCATATTCGGTCTAGGAGGTATTGGCTTATCTGCTGTCATCGGCGCAGTTATGGCAAAAGCCAGCCGTATTATTGCCATCGATATAAACGAATCTAAATTTGAATTGGCAAAAAAACTCGGTGCTACCGATTGCATTAACCCCAAACTCTTCGACAAGCCAATACAGGACGTCATTGTAGAACTAACCGATGGCGGTGTAGATTTTTCCTTTGAATGTATTGGCAACGTCAATACCATGCGCTCAGCTTTAGAATGCTGTCACAAAGGCTGGGGGGAATCGGTAATCATCGGGGTAGCCGGCGCGGGCCAAGAAATATCTACCCGTCCCTTTCAACTAGTAACCGGACGAGTATGGCGCGGCACCGCCTTCGGTGGCGTAAGAGGCCGTTCAGAATTACCCGACTACGTAGAGCGCTACTTAGCGGGCGAATTTAAACTCAGCGACTTCATCACCCACACCATGCCGCTAGAAAGCATCAACGAAGCATTCGAACTAATGCATGAAGGCAAAAGTATTCGCTCAGTCATTCACTACTAAATTAGCCATCACCAAGAGGACATTGCCCCGCAGGGGTAGTGTAAGACCCTATGAGTATTGAAAACATTAGCAGTAATAAGAGTTTTGGCGGTTGGCATAAACAATATAGTCACCGCTCCCAAGTACTGAACTGCGATATGCGTTTTGCTATTTATCTGCCTCCCCAGGCGTCAGCGAGCACACCGGTCCCGGCGCTGTATTGGCTCTCCGGTTTAACCTGTACCGAAGAAAATTTTATGCAAAAAAGCGGCGTGCAAGGCATTGCCGCCGAACTCGGCATTGCCATCATAGCGCCAGACACTAGCCCGCGGGGCGGCGACGTGGCCGACGACGAGGCTTACGATCTGGGCAAAGGCGCCGGATTCTACGTTAACGCCACCCAAGCGCCGTGGAATCGTCATTACCAAATGTATGACTATATTGTGAAAGAATTACCCGAGCTGATAGAAGCCAGCTTTCCGGTTTCTGATGTGCGCTCAATTTCAGGCCACTCGATGGGTGGTCACGGCGCACTCACGATTGCGCTGAAAAATCCGCTGCGTTACCAGTCAGTGTCGGCATTCAGCCCCATCAGCAATCCGGCAAATTGCACCTGGGGGCAAAAGGTATTCACCCAATATTTGGGCGACAATAAAACCCAGTGGCTGGAATACGACGCCAGCGAACTCATGCGCAAGGCCCGCCGATTTGTCCCCGCCAGAGTTGAGCAAGGCAATGCCGATCCGTTTTTGGAAGAACAATTAAAACCCCAGTGTCTTTCCGCGGCAGCCAAAGTCAGTGGCTATCCCCTAGAGCTAAATAGCCACGACGGCTATGACCACAGCTATTATTTTATCGCCAGCTTTATTGAAGAGCACCTGCGCTTTCATGCCGCGCACTTACTAAACCATTAAGTTAAAGAGAACCTAAATCATTGACAAGAGTCACAATTTTTCATTCACATTACATCCCTATATACGTAGCGATATGATTTTTCCCCATAGCTAAAATGATTGCTGCTACGTGTGGTTGTTTGAAGTAATATCTGATCAATAATAGGCTTAAGCGAATTGCCAGCTACTCACTGATAGCCGGCCTTGGACTTTCACTACTAACAGCCTGCAGTGGCTCCAGCAGCGGAGGCAGCATATCAACTGCCTCGTTTTCTGTTACCGATACCCCTGTCGACGATATTGATGCCGTAAAAATCAGCTTTAGCCGTATCGATCTCAAACCAGCCAATGGCGACATTGCGAACCTGACATTCGATGAACCCGCCGTTATAGACAACCTGCTTGCTCTCGCCGGCAATGCAGCCAACCCGATTATTTCCAACGCCGTAGTGCCCGCCGGCGACTATCAATAGCTGCGTATTTTCGTCACCGGCGGATTCCCAAACTCTACAGTGCTACCCGAGCGCGGCAACGAGACGAACCTTTATATACTCGGCCAGCAGAATGGCAATTCCAACAACAATGGCACGCCGCACTCGCTGCAGCTTAACACCGGATTCACCGTACCCGCCGGTGGCAACGCTGACTTCACCATCGACTTTGTCTTGCGCAAGGGCTTAACCAAACCAGTAAACTCAGATTACTATCTGTTGCGTCCAGCGCTGCGTCTTGTAAATAATGTTGAGGTAGGCACGATCTCCGGCCGTGTCGAAAATGCCGTGATTGCTACTAATGCCTGCAGTGAAGCCAGCGGCACTTCCATCTATCTCTACGAAGGTGACTTGAACGCGAATGAGCAAGTTCCCGACGACATCTACGATCCCAATATTAACGCTAATATTGATACTGTAGCCGAAAATGTCGGCGGCCAGCGGCCTTCACTTCTCCTCAGCTATCACCGCAATAGCATTATAAACGCAAAGACGCGTTTGCCATTGTTAGTTAATACACCGTGGCAATTTCCTTTGGCGCGCACAAAAATATTTAAGATTAAAATAAAACCGACTCTTCCTAATGTTAGAGTCGGTTTTATTTATTCCGCAGCCTCGCAACTGTTTGCAAATATAACGCTCTAATGCAGCATGCATAAAAACGTCAATAGGCGACCGGTAAAGCCAGAACACCTATCGACGGCATTGCCAAGCTACCCAACCATAAATAACCATCGTACTCATTTACACTAGTGATGGTGTGATAAACACCGCTCATAGACTGTAAGTTAGACGTCACTGTGCCATCCAAACCAAGGCCAACAACAAAGCCTAAGTCACTAGTCGGAACGAGTAGGCTGACAGATAAGCCACCGAGTAACTTGCGAATAAAAGGATACTCTGCCAAAGCATCAATTTCCTTGCTCCGTAGTGCCGGCATCGCCAGCCAAAAGGTATCAACACCGTTGAAAGTAATATTGTCAGGCATGCCTGGCAAGCCCTCTATAAAAACATCCGTGCTACCGGTCTTAGGCCCCTTAAGCCACAAACGCGTTACCCGCGAAGCACCTGTCTCATTAACCAATACCCAGCTATCGTGGGGACCTAGTGCCACGCCGTTGGCAAAGTATAAGTCACTCACATGCACTTGAAGCCGACCGTTAGACGGCGTAAAACTCAACAGACGGCCTGTCGCAGTAGCTTCTATTAAATCGTAAATATATTCATGCAGGCCAAAACGAGTAGAAACATCGCTAAACCAAATGGTGCCATCATCGGCGATATCAACATCGTCAATAAAGCGCAGAGTCGAATCATCGGCATAATCGACAAGAGTAGATATTTCACCGCTGGGTGATACTGATAACAAGCCCTTGAAAGCATCGGCAACAATTAAATTCCCTGCGCCATCAAATTGCATACCCAGAGGTCTACCACCGGTGTTAACAAACGCCTGAATGGAGCCCTCAACAGCTCGCCCCTCACTCACCGAAAAACGGATAATTCGGCCATCTTGATAGCCCGCATAAAAGTGGCCATCTGGGCCTTTCACAATATCTTCGGGTCCGGTCCCGCGGTTTTCCAAGTAAATGGCCAACCCAGCTAGACGTTCATTGACGGCGAATTCTCCCGTCAATGATCCGCCTTTTGGAGGATCAAATACTATGGGTTCAAGGGGTGAACGGATATATAGAGCCAATACAGCAGCGGCTAAAATTAGAATTACAATGCTGGCCACACCTAAAAAACGTCCCATTACATGCTACTCGCTGTGTTATTTTTTATGCTATTAATCCACTGAAACACACGTCTGATGGCGCAGTCAAAACGACTAGCGCTATGAGCGATATGCCGCTATGCTAAATTTTAGCATTTGACGACAGTCATGCTAGTATTTATTATGGATATAAACCTATGCGCCCACTCGTACGATCTTCGGCTCTGAGCGGCTTCCCAGAACTAGTGCAAGAGCTAAACGCAGATCCCGAGCCCTTATTGCGGCAATTCAATATTGACCCTGAGAGACTCAACGATCTCGACTATCTGATATTTTTCCATAGCGTGATGCAACTGCTTGAAACCAGCGCGGACGTACTAGCGTGCCCCGACCTCGGTTTACGCTTATCTAGAAAACAAAATTTAGAAACCCTTGGCCCAATTGCCATTATGGCACGCGCGTCAAATACGGTTCGCGACGCCCTGTTTTGTATTACCCGCTATATCGCTCATCACAGCCCAGCTATCACCCTGTCACTAGACGATACCTCAGCACCCAACTTCCCACGCCTCATGCTCAATATCAATGTGGATGACTATCCTTATCGCCACCAAACCACCGAGATGTCGGTCGGTCTAATGGCAAACGTCCACGCCATGCTCACTGAGAATCGCAAAAAACCCGAAGCGATACTTTTTCGGCACAGCAGAATAATGGATGCAAAAATCTATAATCGCCACTTCGGCTGTCCGGTGCTCTTTAATCAGGAGTGCAACGCCCTAGTATTGACGCCAGAACAATTTGATTTCCCAATTCGCACAGCGGATTCCTTCCAGCGCGACATTATCGCCAGCTACGTCATAAAAAAAGGCAGCAGCTCCCCCGTCACTTTTATTGAACAAACCAAATTTATAATTAGCCGCTTACTACCCGCCCAGTGCTGTAATATTAAAACCGTCGCAAAAGAATTATTTATGCACCAGCGCACCCTTCAACGCCGGCTAAAGGACGAAGACCATATCTTTGAAGAAATGGTAGACGAAATACGCAAGCAAGATGCGCAAAACTTTCTCGCCGAGCATGGCATGCCGATGGCACAAATTGCAGGCTTATTAGGGTACCAGGAACAAAGTTCATTCAATCGAGCGGCCAAACGCTGGTTTGGTGTCACACCCAAGGCATATCGAAAGTCACTACACACGACCATAAAACGAGAAATATGATCTACTCGCTATCTCGCTATCGCGAATAGACGATACATATTATACAAACGTGAATAATAACCGACCCGAAAGTCATCAAAAGGCAAAAATTGGTCGTCAAATGACAATTTAATACACCTGAGTTTCGGCATCATCGCATGATCAAATTATTAAATAATACCAACCGATCACCACTTTGAAGGAACAGTCCATGCTGCAACGTCGCTTGTCACCGCATAAGAGCCGCCGGCACTTATTGCACACTGGTATTTGTCTCGCTATTGCCAGCTCTCTGAACAGTGCTTTTGCAGCCCCAATGCTGGAAGAAGTCTTGGTCACCGCGCAAAAGAGCAGCCAGAGCACCCAAGATATACCGGTCGCAGTTACCGGCTTAACCAGCACCCAGCTGGACAAATACGGCTTTGAGAACGCCAGCGATATCTCTGCGCAAGTGCCTAATATGCAGGTCAGCGGCCCCTACGGTGATATTCAACCTATCTTCGCCATTCGCGGTGTCAGCATGTCTGACTACAGCTCCAACCAGGCGAGCCCCATCGGCGTTTATGTCGATGAAACCTATCTCGCTCCAGTTTATAGTCACGGTGCTAACTTTTTCGACATCGAGCGCCTAGAAGTACTGCGCGGTCCGCAGGGTACGCTATACGGTAAAAACACCACCGGTGGCGCCATCAATATCATCACCCGCACCCCTCAGTTCAATGATGATCCAAGTAACTACATCAAACTGGGTGTCGGTAGTTTCAACGCAACGACCGCTGAAGCCGGTGCCGAAACTCAACTCATTGACGGCATTTTAGCGGCGCGCGGCGCACTGAGCTTTAAACGCGATGAAGGTTACGCAGAAATTGTTGGCCGCGACGCAAATGGCGCGCAAACCGATTTCCAAGGCGGTCGCCTTGCCCTGCATTTCGCCCCAAACGATGCCTGGGATGCGGTACTTAAATACACCGTGTCGGGCAATGATGCCTTGAGCACACCCGCGCGCAATGAAGGTCGAACCGATCTGATAGGCGCTCCCAATTCTGACTATAACGCCTACTCGCGCCAAAGTCGTAATTTGGACTTTCATGAAACCGAGGCCAATGAAGTCGGCGCCCTTATTACTAACACTGATATCGTTGGCTTGACGGTCACTTTCGCAGGCGATTATTACTCTATTACCTCGGTAAGCTCCTATTACGATGCCGATTACTACCAGAAAGCCGATACCGATGGCTCGCCCAACGATTTGCTGACCATCACCTGGTCCTCTAACACCATCGGCTACAGCCAAGATCTGCGTTTCGCATCTGAATTCGACGGCATGTTTAACATCATCGCCGGCGTCTACTACGGATATGAAGACCAGTATATGAACAACGTCTACGATATTTTCGACACTCCGCCAGATCTTCGTGTTGGCTTTGCTAAACCGGATACTGCCCAGCAGTACCCGTTCTTACTCGACTTCGGCATGCTAGATCAGCGCATGGAAACCAAAAAAGACAGTTTGGCGGCTTACACTCAAATGCGCTTTGATTTCACCGATCGCTTGGGTATGGATTTAGGCCTGCGCTATACCAAAGACGGCAATGAGCAAAGCTACTTTAATATTTCCCGAGTGGGTTACGACGGCAGCCCAAGAGGCACCTATGTACCGGGCAACAATACCGGCGTAGATGACGCGTATATCTCACTCCCGCTATCTCAATCACAACTAGTCGATATTCTCGGTGACCCTACTTTATTAGCGAATCTACAGAATATTGGCTACACACACGGTCCCTACACGCTCGATTCAGCGCCCGCGCTGGAAGCAGACGAAGCCGAATGGACCGGCAAACTCGGCTTGGACTACCGCATCAACGATGATGTCATGGTCTACGTCAGTGCTAGTCACGGTTACCGCAGTGGTAGCTTCAACGGCGGCGCATACTATCTTGCCCGCCCCATTGAAACCGCTTACGCATCACCAGAGTATATCGATGCTTTTGAAGTCGGTTTCAAAGCCGACCTACTAGATAACAGTATGCGCTTAAACGCCGCCCTGTTTTCTTATGACTATACCGACCAGCAATTCATCAACGTAGTTGGCTTTTCTAACTTCCTAGAAAATGCCGGCAGCTCAAAAATTGCCGGTGCCGAAGCAGAGTTCTGGGCACGCCTAACAGAAAAGCTCACCCTGCAAATTGGTTTCGGCTACTTGCAAACCGAGTTCACAGAGTTGACGCTAGCTAATACCGAAACCATTGCTGATGCCGACGACCGCGTTGATCTGAGTGGCAATGAGCTGATCTCTGCGCCCAAACTTAACTATAGCATCTCGGTGGATTATGACATTTGGGAAACGGACGCCGGCTATCTAACCACCAACTTGAATGGCAACTTCCAGGATGAGCAGTGGTATAGCGCCTATAACGACCAATTCGGCTATGGCGAAATTCGTCAAGGTGCATACTGGTTATTCAATGCACGCACTAGCTGGCATGCAAGCGACGACAGCTATTCAGTATCCTTGTGGGTTAAAAACATAATGGATAAGGAATACGATAGCTACGGGATTAATCTCCAAGCCGGCTTTGGTCACGACAATTATCTGGCTGGTCCACCACGCACCTTTGGCGCCGAAGTGACTTACCGCTTCTAAATATTAGCGTCAGCACGCTGACGCTAATATTCCTACCACAGCAGGCCACGCAAGGAAGCGTGCCTGCGTAATACCGCTAAAAATCCGCCACGATTAGACTGTTAGCCCCTCCCAAGCAAGTCGACACCCTACTTTAGTTGCGCCATTTACGTATTGAATACAACTAGGCAATGGAGCCAATATAACAGTATTTGCAGTTATCCATTCCGACACATTGCCGGAATAGGAGTCGTAAATCGATGCACCCTACAAAACTTGGCTCTGTCCGGGCCAATCCAGTCTCACTCGGACAACTGTTAGTCGCCGGTGGCTTTATTACTCCCGGCACACTGCAGCACGCCTTAAAGGCACAGCGCTGGAGCCGACGTCGCCTTGGCGAAATACTTGTTCAGCGTCATGAACTCAGTGATATCGAAAGGCGGACCATACTTAAGCTGCAGGAAAAGCTTACTAAGCACACGCTCGCCCTTAAGTCTGACGGCAGTATGAATCCAGCCTTACAGCTTAGATTAGGCCAGTTGCTGCTAGCCAGTGGCGAAATAAGCTCTGCACAACTGGACTCAGCATTGGCCGAGCACAGCCGCCAACATCGTCGTCTTGGGGAGGTATTAATTGAACAGCAAGTCATCACGCCAATTCGCCTGACACACTGGCTACAACTGCAGAAAAAATTGATCAAAGCCGCAGCCATAGCGATCTGCATGATGGCCGCCAGCGGCAACGCCGCCGCAGATGACAATAAACAAAGTCTGTGGAAGAAATTTATTTCAGCAAAGTTTACTCAAGAAAAAACCAGCGAATCGGAGCGAGTAAGGGGACAGCAAGGTAGCAATAACCTCACTAATCTGAGCATCCAAAATCGCGACTTAAATGAATTAAGGCGCAGCCGCGATGGCACTCTGACTCTCAGATTCGATCAACAAGGATTGAATATCATCAAGCGGTTTTAAGGTTATCTCCGAGCGTTGACTGTTAAAGCCCAAGATAAGCAAGAAACGTTAATCGTCCTCGTTGGCTTCGCGAATTCGCTCGCGACGCTCGGCCTCTTCCTCCATCACCGCCTTGATTTCCAGCAGTACAGAATCGACATCAGCGGCTTCGCCACTGTCTTCAAATAGGCCTGTTAGTTCGGTATCTTCGGTGAGCTCGCCTTCTTCATATAAGGCCCACATTTCATCGGCATAGCGAGTTTCTAACAACTCGGGGGCAAACTGACCATAGTATTCGGTCATATTATTAACATCGCGATGCAGCATACTTTCAGCGTTATTATTCCCCGCGGCATCAACGGCTTGGGGCAAATCGATAATAACGGGGCCGTACTCATCCACTAAGACGTTAAATTCTGACAGATCGCCATGAACTAATCCCGCCACCAACATTAGCTTAACGTAGTGCATAACTAGCGCATGATCTTCACAGGCCTGCTCGGCAGGCATGGATACGTCATTCAAACGCGGCGCCACGCCACCTTCTTCATCGGTGACCAGCTCCATAAGCAACACCCCGTCAAAACAGCCATAGGGTTGCGGCACTCGAACGCCAGCTCTCGCTAATCGGTATAGCGCGTCGACCTCTGCATTGTGCCAGGCATCTTCCTGCTGTTTACGGCCGAATTTAGAACCTTTTTCCATAGCCCGCGCGCGGCGGCTATTGCGAACCTTGCGTCCCTCTTGATATAGCACGGCCTGTTTAAAGCTGCGCTGTGCCGCCTCTTTATACACCTTCGCACAGCGAATTTCCTCGCCACAGCGCACCACATACACAGAGGCTTCTTTACCACTCATCAATGGTCGAAGTACTTCATCCACAATGCCATCATCAATCAGCGGTTGTATGCGTTTTGGGGTTTTCATTATGTCCTTCACGTTATTCCGGGTAAAACCGGATAAATCGACACTTCAGCAGCAAATCTAACCACTATGAAGCGCATAGTACATTTAGGCCATCGCCCTAGGCTACAGTGCCACAAAGTAGTGTGACATATCATCGGCCAATATTGGCAACGCCGTTCAGCCTATTCTAATTAGATTTTTTGACGTAAGCGCTAATTATAACAATACGCGTACCATTGACTCGGCCTTCGATGTGCTCAGGATTATTAGTCAGCGAAATACCGCGCACCGCAGTGCCACGTTTGGCAATAAAACTTGCGCCTTTAACATCCAAATCCTTTACCAGCACAACCGTATCGCCTGCAAATAGCTGACTGCCATTGCCATCTAGGGTTGGATCATCATCGTCCACCGGCGTATCGATCGCATCCGCCCAAGTTTGGGTTTCCTCATCTAAATACACCATGTCTAGCAAATCTTGCGCCCAGGACTCCGCCGCCAAGCGTTTTAACAATCTATATGACAATACTTGCACGGCTGGAATAGGACTCCACACCGTGTCATTCAAACTATGCCAGCGCTTAGGATCCAATTCGCTGCCCGCCGCCAACTGATCGCGACACTGCACACACGTCATAACACACTGACTATGATCAGCATCATCATAAGGAGACACTGCAAAAACCACGAGCTGTTCAATGGATGCACATAATTCGCAGCGAGAATCGCTGCGCTGCATTAAAGCTTGCTCGGTATTCATAAGATATCCGTTGTGGAAACGGCGTATTTTAAAGCCTAGCGACAGCAGAAACGACTTAAAAGAACCGAAAAGGTAAAAAACTTATTGATGCGAGCCGGAGATTAGACGGTGCTGCAACGCAGCCCATAATAAGCAGCTCAGGAAATCACGCAGTCTGATTCTCAGTAGCAGAAACAGATACCGCCGCGTCTCTATCTGTGGCTGCGCCCTCATTCACAAAGGTCAGGCGCGGGGCATCATGTTTTTTTACCTGACTAGCGCCGACAAACTGACCACCGGACTCGATCACCAGTTCACGCACTTTAATCTCGCCGCTCACCTGCCCAGAGGCAACGATTTCGAGACGATCAGCATCTATTTTGCCGTCCAGTACACCACTCACTAATACCCGTTTTGCTTTAACATCACCGGTAAAACGACCACCTGTACCAACAATCACGTCATTCTCTGAAATCAAACTACCCTTCATAAGCCCATCAAGGTGGAAGTCATGATTCAGCTGGATGTCGCCGGTAAACGTGGCGCCAACTGCGACCACTGTCGTTCTGGAACTGCCGTCGGTTTTCTTAGTGTTTTTGCCAGTGAATCCCATTTAATTTGCTCCTCGCGGGTAAAAAGTACATCGTAATTTCCCCAAGACCACTCCATAAAGGGCCCCGGAGCCAAGCGTCGATGCAAATATCTGACTTCGTAATGCAGATGTGGCGCAGTAGACAATCCAGTATTGCCAGAATATCCAATTAAGTCGCCCTGGCGCACATAGTCACCACTGGCAACCGCCGCTTTACTTAAATGACCAAATATCGTAACAAAGCCAAAATTATGACTTAGCTTAACCATTCGACCGAAACCGCTATTACTCTGGCCCGCTAATTCAACCACCGCATCTGCGGTCGCATAAACAGGGGTGCCCACGGCGGCTCGCAAATCTGCGCCGCCATGCAGCGCCATTTTCCCTAATATAGGATGATTGCGCATCCCGTAACGGCTTGTTACGTGAGCGTCTGCAAGGGGGTAGCCACTCGGTATGGCGCTGAGCATAGCATGCTTCTCTGACGCTGTTTGACTCGCGGTGTCTAAACGCTCATACAAGGCCACATCGGGGCCGGGCGTCAAACCAATCATGGTTTCAATAGAGCCAAGCTCATCGCTGATAATGGACAGTGCAGCCACTTTTTCTTCAACTGACTCTTTCAGTTGTTGCTGCTCACTGAGTAAGACGGTGTTTTCTTTTTTAATCGCTGCTTGATATTGCTGTAAATCAGTCACTTCCCCATTCAAGGTGGCTAAACGGGTACTTAAAAAAAGGATGGCTAAAAACCCGCCTAAAAAACAAGTGCCAAGGAAAACACCAAAACCCGCCAAAAAACGACGCATTAATTGGGTCAAAGTGTAGTGCTTAGCACCACTGTAATTAGTAATCGTTATCCTATAATGATCGCGCATTCTAGTTCTCTAAATGTGCCGGTACAGCAAACAGGACTGACCTACTTTTTAAGGGCAAATTAATACTAAACAACATCCACCAACGACTCAATAATGATTGCGTTTTTCGAGACCTAAGGAATGTACAGGTCAGCACGGCAGTGACGATTATGATATTACTACGCAGTGGATGCAAATTGTGCAGTAAAAACTCACTTAGCTACTGGGTCAATTCCATCACGAAGGGGTATTTAGAAACAAAAAAAGCGGCCAAAAGGCCGCTTTAAATCGAACACTCGAACACGCTATTAAGCGGGAATCAAACCACCGAACAAGCTACCAAGTAAATCTTGAAGCGCGCCTAGCAGATCTGCATCACCGTCTTGTGCCAGCGCATCTGACAATGAAGTTGCCACACTGCAAAGTGGATCAAGTGGGCTGCCAGCCAATGGACATGCGCCGCCACCGTCTAAGGCTGTCACCAGCGGAGTCAGCAATATATCTAGAGGGGTACCCGTCAAGCCATCGCCAGTACCGGCACTACCGCCTGCTGACAACAATGCCTGCAGTGGAGCAAGTGCTTCTAGCAAGGCATCGAAACCAACTGCGTTGGATCCACCACCACCGCCGGCCAAGCCGTCAGTTAAGGCACTTTGCAGACCAGCTAGGAAGGTGTCGCTTAAAGGACCGAACAAGTCTTCTACAGGATTTTCAAAGCCGCCACCTGGCAGCGAACCAAAGTTACCGCCTAACAAGCCTGCCAGTGCTGCAGTTCCAGCCTTAATCTGACTACTAATAATCGTACCTTGACCAGCCTGCTCTTCGATAAAGCCGATAGGCACAACGTCGATCAATAAACCGTTCAGCAAGTTTTCTAAGGTCACACTAAGCGCAGTAGACGTCGCGTCAGTATCCATACTTTCAAGTGCAACGCCAGTCGCAGCCAAGTCGCTTAAGGCTGTGTCCAAGGTAGTCAGCAATCCGCCTAAAACCGGTGCGCCACTAATTTGCCCAGATGGATCTTGCGCCAAAATAGTTTGCAAGCCGTCGCTAAACGCTTCACTAAGCATAGTCAGCAACACTGACGGCGTTGGTGGTTCGCCACTACCGCCGCCGTTAGCCATTGCCAAAACTGGTGCCAGAGCGTCGGCCAAAGGTGCCAGAGGAGTACCAGCAAGCGCAGCTAATGGGTCAGATGACTCTCCACCACTGTTGTCACTTGAACAGCTCTCACCTGCAAGTGATGCAAGAACTATCGGCAAGTCCGCCGCAAGCTCGGTGACGGCTGCTTGGAAGCCAGCGGCAGAGCCAGTAAACAAGGCCGCAGGATCGCTTTGTAGCGTGTCAGGATCAAGGTTAACCAACACCGAGTCTAAGATATCCAACACATCGGTAACCACAAATGAGCTAACGCAGCTAACCGGCACTTCAAGCGGTGTGCCTGCGGTGCCGGCGACAATTGGAGCCAAAAGCTGTTCAGAAAGCGGTTGCTGCACTGCGTCTAAAGGACCATCTACTTCAGAATAACTAGAAGTAACAGGTTCTTCGCCGGCACCTGCAGAACTACCGCCACCGCCACCGCCACCGCTGCCACCACAGCCCGTCAACACCAAGCCGGCGCTGAGGGTTAATGCTAAAAGCCCCTTATTAAGAAACACTTTATTCATACTAAATACTCCGTTATTAAGCGCAAAAAATTCGCTGATATTTTTACTAAAATGACACGTCTGGCGACAAAGCTAGAAACGAGCTCACCACAATACTCATGCTGCTGCGCATGGTGAGGACAGTAAAACAAAAATGAGACATAGTTTAAGTAAGGGAAAACCGAGAAGCGCCAGATCTTAGGTGAGCCTAAAAAAGGCCGAGAGCATACAGACTTCACCTTAGTGGCAACTGGTTTTTCGCCCCAACTGAATCGCGATTAAGGGCTTATTAGTGAATAATGGCGATTTCATTGGAAACTACCTTATGCAGGACACAACGCTGAATTGGGACTTTCCAGCCCCATTCACCCTTGGATTTAGCGTTCAGGCCGAACATATAGACTTCATCGGCCACGTTAATAACGCCGTGTATGTTAGCTGGTGCCAGAACGTGGGCTGGCAACACTCGCTCCAACTTGGCCTAGGTTTAGAAGAATACAGAACACTGGATGCCGCCATGGTGATTCGGCGTGCCAACTACGATTACATTCTTTCCGCCTACGCTGGCCAAGAGTGCGTCATGGCCACTTGGCTAACAGCTAACGATCACAAACTCACAATGGAGCGCCGCTTTCAGCTGCAGCGTAGGTCTGATGGCAAGACCTTATTACGCGGGTACTGGCAATTGGTATGCGTTCGCATGAGCAACGGTAAGCCGCGCCGCATGCCAGCAGAATTCGACGAAGCTTATGGCGTCGCAGTGATACCGCCGCGGGCAGACGATTGATTTTCGCTTTATAAGCTGCCAATGCAAGGCAAGGCAATCCGTGTAGAATACGAGGATTAATCCCTATTAAAGAGAGAGCGATACGGTGACTAGCCATTACGCCGAACACCCCGCGATGTTTCGCAATAATCCGCTGGGATTCATCCTTGCTGTCATTCTAATTCCCGCAGCCATAGGGATTCTGATCCTGATGGTCTGGTATTTAAAATGTAAATCAACACTGCTGGAAATTAACGACAACGAGATTATTCTTGAGCAGGGCTTACTAAGCAAAGAACGCACCGAGCTGAACGTATCGGGTATTCGCACCGTAAAAATCAAGCAGTCTCTTTTCAACCGATTATTTGGCGTTGGCACCCTGTCTGTATATACCGCTGGCGACAACCCGGAAATTCAAGTCCACGGCATGCCCAGACCAGAAGTATTCCGCGACTTGGTGAAAGCACGCCAGTCCGACGCTGGATGAGCTAATAGATATCATGAACAGCCCATCCAATAAAGACAGTCAAGTCTGGAAAATCGTAATCATCTGCGCAGTCCTGCTGGGCTTACTGGTGGTGGCCGTCATGCTCTTTCTACCCTTGGCTACTGCCTTCATTGACCAGCATTTCAGCCCCGGACTCGATCTTAAAGGTGCTGCCGTTGCCTCGTTTTTCGTCACCGTTGTCACCCTTATTATATTTGCCGTTGCCTCAGGTGACGGCCTGTTGGGAGAGCTACAATTCATACTCAGTGGCTTTTTTGGTTTCTTCCTTATTCTGTGGTTATTAATTGCATGGATATTCTAGATACCATCACATCCCCTGACCGCAAATGGAATTTCAAATATGCTTGATCTTTTTGACGTCGCCGCGCTGTTTGGGTTTTGCGCAGTCCTCGCCTACTTCTGGCGGGCACAAGGCACTCGCGAAATTGCACTGCGAGCAACACGTCAGCATTTACAACAGCAGCAATTATCCTTACTAGATGACCATGTCGCCCTCCGCTCAGTGTGGTTTAAGCGTAACCGCAAAGGCGAGTTTCAGCTCTGGCGTCGCTATACCTTTGAATTTACTACCACAGGTCATGAGCGTTACAAAGGCTGTGCGATTACCCTAGGCAATCGCGTAGAAGGCTTTCAATTAGCACCACATCGTTTTCCCGACGATATACTCCACTAATCACAAATACCCTGCACTCACGCACCACCCTAAAACCTTATTCTAACCAAGCGAAATCAAATATGCGCCACGGCAATTACCACTCCGAAAACCAAGATGTTAGCTGGGCTACACTCCGCGATCTGACCCCCTATTTGATGGCGTTTCGCTCACGTATCGGTTTAGCACTGATGTGCTTGATTGCCGCCAAAGTGGCAAGTGTTGGCCTGCCGTTTATTCTTAAGAATATTGTCGATCAGCTCGACAAAAATGACCAGCCGGCTATCTTAATTTTACCTGTCGCCCTGCTCATCGCTTACGGTGTGCTGCGATTTGCCAACGTGCTGTTTGGGGAGTTACGCGACACTATATTCGGTCGTGTTACCGAACGCGCGATGCGCCAAGTTGGTCTCACTGTATTCCAACACCTACATGCGCTGGATCTTGAGTTCCACCTCAATCGGCGCACCGGTGGCTTATCGCGCGACATCGAACGCGGCACCAACGGCATCAATTTCCTGTTGCGATTTATGGTGTTTAATATCGTACCGACGTTTATCGAAATCGGTTTGGTTATCAGCCTACTTGGCTGGAATTACAGTCTGTGGTTTGCCGTCATCGTGTTTGTTGCAGTGGTTTGCTACGTTGCCTTTTCAATATTTGCTACGGAATGGCGCACCGACTTTATACGCCGTGCCAACGAGGCTGAGTCTCGAAGCAGTACCCGTTCAGTGGACAGTCTATTAAACTTTGAAACCGTCAAATACTTCGGCAACGAGCACTACGAAGCCAATCGCTACGACGAAGAACTGGTAGGCTGGGAAGTCGCGCGCCGCCAGAACCGCCTTAGCCTGTTCGCACTCAATGCGGGTCAAGCTCTTATTATTGCCGCCGCCATGACCACCGCCATGGTATTAGCCGCCAACGAAGTCGTCACTAAAAGCATGACTCTAGGCGACTTTGTTCTGATCAACGCATTTATGCTACAGATTTTTATGCCGCTCAATTTCCTCGGATTTGTCTATCGAGAAATGAAGGGCTCTATGGCCAATATCGAAGCCATGTTTGCGCTGCTGCGTCAAAAGGCGACGATCACAGATATAGAAAATGCGCCGCAGCTGCAACTCACTGAAGGCCGCATCGAAATTGAAAACCTCAGCTTTCGCTACCAAAGCGAGCGGCCTATTTTAAATAACATTAGCTTTAAGGTGGCCGCAAAACAAAAGGTGGCTATCGTCGGCAGCAGTGGCGCGGGTAAATCCACCCTGCTCAAATTACTATTCCGTTTTTATGACGCCAGTGAAGGTCGCATCCTGATCGACGGTCAAGACATTAAAACCGTCGACCAATCCTCCTTGCGACATGCACTCGGCATCGTGCCCCAAGACACCGTCCTGTTTAATCAGTCGATACTTGAGAACATTCGCTACGGCCGCATTGATGCCAGCGACGAAGATGTTTTTGAAGCCATTCGCATGGCTCACCTCAGCGACTTCATCGCTCGCCTTCCCAAGGGCGTCGACACGCTGGTAGGTGAGCGCGGCTTAAAATTATCTGGTGGCGAAAAACAACGCGTCGCCATCGCCAGAGCCTTGCTCAAGCAATCCCCCATCATGATTTTTGACGAGGCCACCTCATCACTCGACAGCGCCTCTGAGCGTCTTATCTTGGAAGCTATCCGCGACATCGCCCGCGAACACACCATGCTGGTGATCGCTCACCGCTTATCCACCATTGTCGATGCCGACCATATTTTGGTGCTCGAACACGGCGAAATTATCGAACAAGGCACTCATACCAGCCTG
This sequence comes from Zhongshania sp., assembly GCF_047636175.1. Lineage (GTDB taxonomy): Bacteria > Pseudomonadota > Gammaproteobacteria > Pseudomonadales > Spongiibacteraceae > Spongiibacter. Next base: position 129,062 of record NZ_JBLIKC010000009.1, read on the forward strand.
CTCGACCACAACGGCCAGTACGCCCATCTATGGTCGCTACAACAGCGAGAACGGGCCTTAATAGCCACATAGGTCTCTTTTATCAGCTCTTGACCAATGCTGTGATTGCCAGCCCCCGCTGACTCTTATAGTCTTAGGCGGTAAAAAATAATAAGGATAAAATATGCAACAGCTATCTGGTCAAGACGCCATGTTCATCCACACCGAGAATATGGGCATGCCCCAACACATCGGCGTTATGAGCATCTATGATCAATCCACCGCCCCCGAAGGCCTGGTGCGTTTTAAACAAATTTTGCAACTACTGGAAAGCCGCTCCCACCTCTCACCAATATTTAACCGCCGGCTCCGCAAAGTGCCCCTGAGCCTAGATCAACCCTATTGGGAAGATGTAGAAAACGTCGACATTGAAACCCATGTCCACCATATCGCCCTGCCCAAACCTGGCGACTGGCGACAACTCTGCATTCTTGCCTCGCGCATTCACGCTCGCCCCCTAGATATGAGCAAGCCACTGTGGGAAATGTACGTTATCGAAGGTCTAGATAGCGTTCGCAATCTTCCAAAGGGTTGTTTTGCGGTGATGACCAAGGTCCATCATGCGGCAATGGATGGCGCCACCGGCGCACGCTTTATTCCGCTCCTCCACGACCTCAGTCCAGAAATTATCGACGTCGGCGAAGCGCCTGTCAAAATTGTTGAGCGATATAACGACGGCCATATGCTGAGCAAGGCATTGATCAACAATCTTAGAAAACCCATGCAATTGATGAACCTTGTAGGTAGCGCCATCCCCACATGGCGACGCATACAACGCGGTAAAAAAGAGCAGGATTTTGCCACCCTCGAAGACAAGCAAAAGACCCTCTTTCAGGGCAAGATTTCACCCCATCGGGTCTGCGATGCCGTGCCATTCGCCTTCGAAGATATCCGCGCCATTAAAAATGCCGTTGCCGGCGCCACCATCAACGACACTATGCTGTGTATCGTTTCCGGTGGCTTGCGGAAATATCTTGCGGCCAAAAATGCGCTACCGGAGAAAACTTTGGTATCGGGCTGCCCTATCGATGTCCGCAGCAATGACGAGCAAAGCAGCGGCGGCAATATGGTCGGCTTTATGACGGTATCGCTACACTCAGATATCAAAGACCCGAAAGAGCGACTCAAAGCTATTCACGATGCCTCGATGAGCAGCAAAGCCTATGCAGAGGCCCTTGGCCCTCGCATGGCTGTTGACGTCACCAATGTGCTACCCGGCGGCATGCTGTCACTGGCACTGCGGGCAGCCTCAGCAACCGGACTCACCGAAGCTGCCGTTATCTTTAACACTGTGGTTACCAATGTTCCCGGCCCCACCAAGCAACTGTATTTCTGTGGTGCCAAAATGGTCGACGGTATCAACTTCGGCCCATTGCTACCTAATGTAGGGCTATTCCAAATTGTTTACAGCTCGGTGATGAACAAGGTCGGCACGATTTCAATTTCATTTACCGCCTGCCGTAAAATGCTGCCTGACCCAGATCTCTATTCAGCGTGTTTAGAGGAATCATTTCAGGAGTTGAAAGTAGCGTGTCTTGGCGCCGAGGCCCAAAAGCCAAAAGTCAGCAAAACTAAAGCGGAAGTATCACTGTAAAAACTGCGACATAACGATGTTATCTAAATACCGACATGCAACTGAAAATAGCGGTGTTTAGATAATTTATCGCCGAGCCATCAAGGAGGTTCTTAGCACTGCAGCTGAGCTCGCCTTAAAACATATTTGCAATGCTAAACTAATTCACATCTAAGCACTCTGGGATTTCCAGCGCGTTCTAATAGGCTACCGCAGACTTTATCCCGCGGATCAAAGATAGCGGTCAAGATACCGAAGAAACCAAGCAGTGCTCAGCTACTAATCGCCGATGACACCCTAAATTATAAAGGATGATTCATCTCAGCTTGTATCGCTCAATATTCAAAACCCGCGCTTCACCCTGCATCGGAAATTACGGCATACTAGCGCCCCTATACGTCACCACCAAACGGAAACACCATGCCATTAATGCCTCTCACCCAGCTACTCTGTCCACTAGACCAGAGTGCGCTGCTGCAAGACGGCAACACTTGGCGCTGCGAAAGCAATCACTGCTTTGACATCGCCAAACAGGGTTATGTAAATCTGTTGCCGGTGCAAAACAAGAAGTCCCTTGATCCCGGCGACAGCCGTGAAATGATTACCGCGCGCCGTGATTTTTTAAACAGCGGCGTTTATCAGCCACTTGCAGAAGCACTCGCAAATACCGTTGACACCCTATGCGATGGCCGACAGCAGCTTGCGATTTTAGACGCGGGATGTGGCGAGGGTTATTATCTAAACACGGTGTGTGAGCACCTTTTGAAGAGTGGTGTCGAACTCACCGCGACGGGCCTAGATATTTCAAAATGGGCGGTGCGCAGCTGCAAGAGTCGGAATGCCGAACTAAACGGCCTAGTGGCCAGCAATCGTCAAATACCACTGCCAGATCACAGCCAAGATATTGTCTTATGTACCTTTGGATTTCCAGTCTACAGCGAATTCAAACGGCTTTTAAAACCCAATGGCCATATTGTCATGGCCGACCCCGGCCCCGAACATTTGATTGAACTGCGCAAGGCCATTTACGAAACCGTGCGCCGCAACCCAGCCACCGACATTAGCGCCGCGCTTGAGGACAATTGGCATCTCAGCCTAAGTGATAATGTGCAGTTTACGACACCCGTGCTCAACGCCGCGCAGTTTGAGCAATTGCTGGTGATGACGCCCCATTTATATCGCGCCAGCCGCGAAGGCCGCGAGCGCGCCGCGCAACTGCAGGATATTGCGCTCAGCGCTGATGTATTCATTCGGGTTATTAGTAAGGCTTAGCCAGGGCCGCAATGAATATCAGCGGATGATACGCAGCCAGCTATTCACCGGCTGCTAATAAACCGCAATTACAGAATGCTGCGGGCAATAATCATCCGCTGGATTTCACTGGTGCCTTCATAAATACTAGTGATCCGCACATCGCGGGCTAAGCGTTCTAGAGGATATTCACGGTTATAGCCATGCCCACCGAGAATTTGCAGGCCGGTGTAACAAGCGCGGTTAGCCGCTTCGGTAGCGAACAATTTTGCCATCGATGCCTGCTTGCCAAAATCACCGCCGCTCTCCTTAGTAAACGCCGCCTGCATCAGCAATAGGCGCGCCGCCTCCATTTCGGTGTAGGCGTCGGCCAACATCCACTGCAGACCCTGAAAGTTAGAAATAGGTTGGCCAAATTGTCGGCGCTCTTTGGCGTAATCGCGGGCGTAATCCAGTGCCGCCTCACCCAAGCCCAGCGCAAGTGAACCGACGCCAATACGGCCACCAGCCAATTCACCCAAAGCCACCTGATAGCCACGATTTATGGTGCCCATCAAGGCTGAGGCCGGCACCCGGCAGTCATCAAAATAGACCGGATTTGTGGCAGACCCTTTCTGACCCATTTTATCTTCGGCGCGACCAACAGTAAGACCCGCGGTATCGCGCTCAACCAAGAAACACGAAATACCTTTGCCGCGTGGCGCGTCTTTGTCGGTCACCGCCCACACTACAAATACGCCAGCGTATTCGCCACTGGTGATATAGGCTTTAGAACCATTCAATACCCAGCTATCGCCGTCGCGTACCGCCGAGGTTTTCATACCAGAGGGATCTGAACCCGCGCCAGCTTCTGTTAGGCAGAAACCGGCGGCGGGATATTCACCCGAACAAATTTTCGGTAAGTAATTTTTCTTCTGCTCCTCACTAGCGACCGCTTGAATCACCTCGGCAACCATATTCGTCACCGATACCGTAACGGCAGTCGATGCACAGCCCCGCGCCAAACCCGTAATGGCCAGACTAAAAGCGATAGTGCCGGCTTCGCTACCACCATAATCAGCCTTGACGTTTAAACCCATAAATCCGAGCTCAGCGAGCTGTTTGAGATTAGCTAGAAACTCTTCCTTACCTTTTCCCTCATCCAGCTTAGCGGCGTTGGGTACCAGCTCTTTAGCAGCGAAATCAGCTGCGGTTTGCTGAATAAACTGCTGCTCTTCTGAAAGATTTAAATTCATTATTAAATACCCTGCCTAGCATTAAATTTGGACTAAAATAGCGACATCATGACAGTAAGCCCTACGCTCCCTGCCATGATATTGACTTACATACGCTCAATAATAATAGCTGGCGCCATGCCACCGGCGTTGCACATAGTAATTAATCCGCGCATTAAATTACGACGTTCCAACTCATCCAATACAGTGCCGATCAGAATAGAGCCGGTTGCACCAATAGGATGACCCAAGGTCATTGAGCCGCCATTTACATTGATCTTATCGCGATCAATATTCAGCTTGCGGATAAAGCGCTCCAATACGACTGCAAACGCCTCATTTACCTCAAACAAATCGATGTCAGCAACCGTAAGGCCAGCTTTTGTCAGCACTTTTTCTGCCGCCGCAACCGGTCCATTCAATATTAGCGTAGGGCATTCAGCCATATTGGCCATCGCCAATACCAATAAGAAGCGGTTCAATGGCCAAATTTGTTTCGATATAAGCGTGGACTTAATCCAGTTTTTCGCTGGAACAAACGATTAAACGAACTCATATCAGCATAACCAATACGCTGCATAATTAGCTCGGTAGACAAGCCAGTGCTTTCCAGTAATTTCTTGGCCGCCTCAACACGCAAATTTTGCAGATAACTATTTGGCGTATCACCGACCGCCTCCTTAAAGCGTCGCATTAATGTTCGTGAACTGACATGACATTGGCCAGCCAGCCTATCCAATGAAAACGGCTCACTTAGATTTTTTTCAAGGCTGTCCTGCACCGCAAGCACCAAAGCATCGCTGTGCTCCTGCTGACGCGGCAGTATTAAGTAAGGGGCTTGCTGCGTTAGGTTAGTATCAACCAACAAAGTTTTAGCACACTGTGATGCTACTGCCTTGCCCATATACCGTTCCACCAGCAGCAGCGCCGTGAGCATTTCCGCACCATTGGCACCGCCGGTAAGTAAGCGTGACTCATCAACTACCAGCTTGTTGGCGCTTAGCTGAATATCGGGGTAACGCCGCTGGAACTGCTCAGCCAGCCACCAACTGGTGGTGGCACTCAGGCCGTTTAACAAACCTGTTTCCGCCAATACAAAGCTACTGGTGCAATGCGCGCATATAATGCAGCCATTGGCATATTGCCGACTAAGCCAGTCGATAATCCCCTGCAAAGACGCCAGCTTGAGAGAAAATGCCTTTCCGCCAGGGTAGTTCATCGCAGGAACCACCACAATACTGCCAGCGGCCAAATCATTTAATCTACCATCAGCGGCTATCCGTAAGCCTGACGCAGTTTTTACCGCACCACCATCCTCAGACAATACCTGCCATTCAAACACTCCCTCCCGACGCTGATACTGCTCACGCCAATGTGAATTGGCGACAAAATACAGATCCTGCGGGTTTGCTAGGCTTCCCGCATAACAGTCTTCATAGGCAACAATATAGACTTTAGGCATCTTTTCCTCCATTTCCGACGACGCCCCAGTGTCTTTATTCGCATATTTAATGTCAATAAAGACACTACTATAAAGCGCCATAAGCCTCTAAAGTAAGCTCTTCACATAAGCCCTATAAAACGAGTGTTGCGACCATGTCCCTACCCGAGCTTTTGAAAAATCGACTACAAATACCCGCCGTTGCGGCCCCCATGTTTTTAGCTTCTGGCCCTGATCTGGTCATAGAAACCTGCAAAGCCGGCATGGTAGGTTCATTTCCCGCCTTAAATCAGCGGACCAGCGCTGGTTTTGAAGAGTGGCTCAATACGATCAATAGCGCATTGGCAGCATTTGAGAAAGACACCGGTAAACAAGCCGCGCCGTTTGCTGTGAATTTGATCGTACACAAAACCAATCCCCGCCTAGAAGCTGACCTCGCGCTTTGCGTAAAGCATAAAGTACCAATGATTATCACCTCGCTTGGCGCTGTGAAGTCCGTTATCGACGCTGTGCACAGCTATGGCGGCTTAGTATTTCACGACGTAATAAATCCCCGCCACGCACGTAAAGCAGCGGATGCCGGTGTCGACGGCCTTATCGCCGTATGTGCTGGCGCCGGCGGCCATGCAGGCAGCCTCAGCCCCTTCGCTCTAGTGGCTGAGATTCGGGAGTTTTTTGATAAAACCTTGTTGCTTGCAGGCGCCATATCCAAGGGCAGTGACATTGCTGCTGCGCAAATGATGGGTGCCGACCTTGCCTATATGGGAACGCGCTTTATCAACACCCAAGAAAGTCTAGTCCAGCCGGAATACAAGCAGATGATCGTGGATTCCAAGGCCAGCGATATTGTTTACACCCCAAATATATCGGGGGTATTTGCTAACTTCCTCAAACCTAGCATTGAAAATGCGGGGCTGGATCCAAACAATTTAAAGCCCAAAACTGATATCGACTTTGGCCAAGAGCTGGAAGTGGATGCCGATAATAATTCTGGCGACAAAGCGGGCGGCGCGTGGAAGCAAATCTGGTCAGCAGGCCAAGGTGTCGGCTCAATCGACAACACTCCCAGTACTGCCGAGTTAATCTCGACACTGATTAATGAATATCAAAAAGCTCGATCAACACTTAAATAAGCTCACAAGGTTTGATTAAGCGTCACGCGGCAATGGCCATACGGCCTGTGCCGCGCTCTTCTCAAAATCTACTCTAATCTCAGTAAAATGTCATTATTGCAACCGCATACATATTACTTTCGAGAAATATTAGGGTTTAAATATTTCTTATTTGCGAATAATAATTTCTACCTCTAAGCGCTCAGCCGCCGTTAATGAATTACTGACAATACAAATCTGCTCAGCTTTAGCTAGTAGTTTCTCAGCTTTCGAACGAGAGTCTTCATGCTCTAGAGTTACAACCACCTTAGTCACAATTTCTGTAATTTGCATAGCGCACTTAACTTTATCGAGTGCGCCCTCAGTCGGACATTGAATCGTTTGCCACTCTAATTATGCACTCGACGCCACCGTTCGGAAAGATAACATAAAGCAATTCGCCGCCGCCAACGACAATTCTTCAGGTGCCAATTTATCGCCAGGACCATCGAATTGACGCGGCCGCGCAACCTCCAAGGTTGGCAGATGCGCCGAGTAGGCGTTAGAGAGTGCTCGGGTTCAGCGTTTACAATTACCGAATATTGATGAGGCAAGCTATCAATAATACGATTCTTTTATAAAAAACGGTATACCTGAAAACAATCCCGTCCCACTCTTCATTTAGCGAATGACTTGAGCAAGCCAAAGGGATTATTAAACTTTTATCCACCCAAAATACTCACCTAAAAACACCGTTTCCTAAAGAGGACTAAACCGTAAAACCTAGGGTTGAGGCTATTGCCATCCAATCATTCCACGCAGCCGTTGAGTCGTAAAAATCCTAAGAAAGCGCCAGATATCTTTCCCCCACACAAGATTCCCCGGCGTTTTCAGGATATAGTTAGGGTGATGGAGATACTCATCGTCTAGCTATAGGCAGCAATATTTTCTTCAACCAATAAGCAGAAACAAGCAATGCCAATATTGTCAAAAAATCTCTTGGCCGCGGCTATATTGAGCAGCCTAGCAGCCTGCAGTGTCACTAACACTCAAGACGCCACATTACTCGAGATTCAGGCTCCAAGCACGGCGCAAATCACCGCACTATTGTCCTCTGAGCCGGGCGACAGCAATGTCGACATCAGTCTTTACCCCGAAGACAATATTCTCGCTGTGAGTGCAGAAATGCGCCACTTTGTTGAGGAAAATGTGCCAACTGCGCTGTCACCACGCGGCCGCCTTAGCTACCTTCTCGACAGCATGGTGCGGCCGTCTCAGCTTGGACTTACCTACAATCCCGGCATTACCCTCAATGCCAGCGACACATTTGAGCAAGGTGTTGGCAACTGCCTATCGCTCACCTCATTATTTATAGCACTTGCCCGGGAAGCAAAGCTCGATGTCTACTATAACGAAGTCACTATTCCGCCTAGCTGGGATATGATTAGTGATAATAGTATGGTGTTCTACAAGCATATCAACGCTGTCGTAGATTTTGGCAAGAATGGCAAAGAGGTCGTTGATCTCAGCGTTGGTTATTACGAATATCACTACCCACAGCATCGCGTTAGCGAGGAACAAGCCGCCGCCCAACACTATAATAATCGTGGCGCTGAATTTCTAAATCTTGGCAATAATAAGAGAGCGCAGCTGTATTTCCAGCGTGCTCTTTACTTAGACCCTGAGGCTGGGCACATCTGGGGGAATTTAGGTACGCTATTACGTCGCCAAGGACGCGTAGTCGACGCCGAAGTCGCCTACAGTCATGCCATTACACTCAATGCCAACGATCAGGTAGCGATCAGTAATCTTGGGCGACTTTATCGAGAGCAAGGCGATAAAGATAAAGCCCGAGAACTCGAGAAGGCGTCGGAAAGTTTTAGAGGGAAAAATCCATTCTGGCTATACAGCCGCGCCAAAGCAGAGTACGAAAAAGGCCAATTTGATGAAGCGCTAGATCTTGTGCAACAGGCAATGCGTCTTGATAAAAAGGAGCATCGCTTCTACCGCTTTGCCTCGCTAATCTACTACCGTCAGGGAAAACTAATTCGCGCGCAGCAATTTTCCGACAAAGCTAGCAAGCTTAAATTGAAAAGATAATAACCGTATTGTGCGCCTAAAAAAAAGGCGCCTTTCGGCGCCTTTTTCGCAAGTCCTTTGCTTATAACCGTCCGTAATCGAGATTAGTATTTCCAGCTAAAGCTCAGGCCAAGACTAGTGCCAACCTCTTGCTCAAGAATAGTCACGTTCTGACCACTACTGCCTTTTTGCTCAAACTCGCGTTTAGAATCAAGTAGGTTTGAGACCTTAAGCTTTAAAGACAAGGTCTCTGTTGGATAATAATTATAAATCACATCCATAGAGGCAAAAGGCTGTTCGAAAGCATCGTCATTACCTGAGATACCCGCAAAGAATATCCGCTCGCTAGAGATATTATAGAGCACCGATGCACTATGACGCTCATCGGGAGAATCATATCCGAGTGATGTATTAACAACATACTTAGAATGACCGGTCAGACGACGATCAGTATTAGTCAGTTCATTATTATTGCTAATCGTAATTTCAGAGTCACTAATAGTCACATTACTAGACAGGAACAAACCGGCAGGTAATGTCTTCAATCCTTCAAACTCAAGACCGTAAACCTTACCAGAGTCGCCATTTAAATAGCGGAGTACAGTGTCATCATCAGAACCTGCACCTTCTACTTGCTCAATGGGGAGAGTTAGGTCTTTATAGAATAAAGACACGATAAAATTATCGCCGCCCTCATAATAAAACTCGCCGCGCAGATCATAGTTACGTACTTGTGTTGACTGTAAATCGGGGTTTCCAAATACTCGAACATTAAGCTCTGGATCAATATAAGCAACATCAGCTAGCTCACGAAGATCAGGTCGCACGATGGTTTCACTCACACTAAACCTAACTTGAAACTCTTCTGCCGCCAATAAATCGAGACCCGAGTAGGTCAATGCTAAGCTCGAGTAGATATCATCTTCTTGAAGGGCAAAACTCTGATCGGGATTATTCAGCTGGTCGACCACGCTCTGGTTAAATACCCCGGTAAAATCTAAAAGATTTACCGGTAAAACCGCCTGCTGATACTCTTCCCAACGCGCACCGGTGGTGATGCGCCACTCTTCGCTAATGCGGAAATCTAAAGAACCGTAAACCGCAGCAATCTTCTGAGCAGCAACATAGCTTTCGTTACCAAAACCAGAGCCCATTGAAAGATCAAAGAAATTATTGAGATCGTTGATACGGTCATCAGTAAATACAGTTTGTGGCGTACCTTGAGTGGAGCGTGCACCCACATTGGCAGTATAACCGAAGTATTCACGCACTTTCTCAGAATTCCACCAGCCACCCGATACGATCAACTCACGACCATCGATATCAATCGGCAGTTCGACACGACCGCCCCAGCTCTCTACCGTATCTTCAAGCGATAAAAACTCAAATTGGCCCGCAGTAGAAAGTTGTTTGATAAATGCCGTTTCAGGGTTAGTGCTTTTATCTAAGGAACCGCTGAAACTCGCTCCGCTTGGAATATCCGTGGTTGCAGTAGCATCAGAATAGAACCAATCAAAACTCAGCATTTCAAGTTCGCTAATAGGTGCGAAATCACCTAGGCGATGGGTACCCGATAACTGCGTCAATTCAAGCTCACGCTCTTCAAGACGGGTGCTATAGTCTAAGTCTGGACGCTCGGCGGAATTATTAACCGTAAAGCTGGTAGCGATACGCGCTTCGTCGACATCATTTTGAATAATATAATGGCTAAGCTGCACTGTATGATCTTGAGTGTACTCTGCGCCTAAAACCACGGCCAAGGTCGTACGCTCTTCATATGCGGTTCTTTCGGTTTTAGAGTTAACAACATCCGGATTACCGACACTGCGCTTAATTTGGTCTTTATTGCGGTATTCGTCATCATAGGCGCCACTAATAGATGCACCCAGAACGATATCATCGCTAACATCCCAGGCATTACCTAAATCAACCTTGATATCGCGATCGCGGTCAAGACCACCGCGCTTAATAGCAACATCTCTATTTAGCGATGTGATGAGGCCACGCTGTATTTGGTCCGCTTCGTCACGAGTAACGGTATTGCCAGCGTTATTCTCGATATCGAAAATATTACTTTTCGATAGATCGCCTTTATAGCGATCAATAGCATTTTGTAATGCCACAGGCATGGCGCCAGATCCGCTATCGGGGTAGGTCAAGCCATTATCACTTTCAGTATTAAAACCTGTGCCAATACTGACAGAAGCGATTGGACCGTTGGGAACGCTGCGGGTACGAATATCGATAGCGCCGCCACCAAAGTTTGCCGGCAACTCCGGGCCCCATGATTTTTGAACTTTCAAAGATTCAACAATACTGGCGGGGAATAAATCTAAAGGTATAACGCTACGTGCTAAATCTGGAGACGGCACCGCTGCGCCATTTACGGTCACGTTGCTATAGCGCTCGCCAAGACCGCGGATATAAATGAATTTGTTATCAACTAGGGTGACACCAGTAACACGTCGCAAGGCGGCACCAATTGTGCTATCGCCTGCCCGTGATATCGCTTCAAAGCCAAGAAAATCGGCCGCGTACGGTAATTCAAGACGCTCGTCGGTCAATGAGGCTGCGACGCTTTGTAGACGTCCGACCACCACCACTTCTTCCAAGGCTCTCGGCGCAAATAGTTCACTGTCATCTGAGGCGATATCTTGTGCCATCGCCGAACTCATAAGCCCAGTAGTCGCAAGAGCGACGGCGATAGCAAGCTGCTTTCGCGCAAATCGTTTAGTTAGCATAATCATAATCCTAAGTGCTCAGGAAAATGCCCTCACGAGTGGAGGGCGTTCTAGCGCTGTATCAGCGGGCCGGAACCCGCCTTTCCTGTCTAGCAGGGCATTGCCATTTATTACTTAGGGGTTAAGTGGCGCGCTTAAACCTACAGTCCAGCCATTCAACCAGTCGTCACCAGCAGTTGCGCCGCCAAGATAAGTTGGCGCTGTAAAGTAAGCGTCAATACCAGACACATCGGTAAGCTGAGTGGCTTGATCAAAAATAACAACGCCATTCGCATCGGTAATTGTTGCGGCGGTGCGGTAATCACGAGTACCAACACCATCGACAATTAAGCTTTGGGCGGGAATATCTGCACCGGTAATGATGACATTATTGATGTTAGCATTTGGTGGAGTATCGGCATTTATGCCACCGCCAGCTAACCAGTTAACAAGGTCAAATGCACCTTTAGTTGCGCCACTAGCTTTAGTCGCTTCTTCACAAGCGATTACATTACTGCTCGCCTTACTGATACCTTCTTTCGCCGCGTTAATCGTTTCCGGACCTTCAGAGTTATCCAGTTCCAAACATTCCTGACTATCCATATCAACGGCATTAGATGTCACAATGGAGTTATACATCTGGAAGTAAGCACCTTCGCGGAACAAAGGACCTTCTGAATCGCCTTTGGACGTTGTGTTCACGCCGGCATCCTGTTTGATGTCAGAAGTAACACAGGTCAAGTTAGAAATAATAAGATTGGTCGTTGGCGTAAAGGCGTCACTGCGACCACCGCCGGTGTTATCGCCTTCGATACAGCGGTTTGCACCAGAAGTATGAACAACCACAGCGTATTGAATTTTACCCTTGTAGCCTTCGGAGTAGTCGATTGAATCGTCACCGACGTTTACCGCAACAATGTGATCCAAGTTAACCGCACCACCGAACATCTCGAAACCATCATCTTGAGATGTGTAAGTTTGTACATAGCTAATTGTTGTGCCGCTACCTACCGCGTTTAAGGTAACCGCGTTCAATTCGTTGCCATCAATAACTTCATAACCAGCGTGCTTAACAACCACGTATTTCAGTACACCTGAGCTTTCGTCGTTCTTATTACCGCCGTAAGTGGCAGGCTGACCTTCCGCTACTTGGTTACAGTTGTGGACGTTATTTGCCGTAGGAGCAAAATCGCTAACTGTACCGTTGCCGGAACCTGTCGCGGTGCCGTCGTGACATTTATTCGTTTCGCCGTTGCCGTTAATTTGCAAACCACCCCAAAGGCCGCGATCGTCTTCGGTCGCTGTGCCATCAATATCTTCATCAGCAGTAAAGATAATCGGCGCAGTTGCTGTGCCTTCAGCAAAAATTTGTGAGCCACGAGTAATACGGATATAGCTGGTCGGCTGCTTGAATACCATGGTCACACCAGCGTCTATATTAAGCTTGGTGCCTTCGCCTTCCTGTGGAATGCGGGTTCCGTTTCCAGCGGCAGTTGCGTCAATATCTTCACCGATGAAAAGACTGTCAGCAAACTCATGAACGCCATCGTTAATATCTCCAAAAGTAATGAGTGGAGCGGTAATAGGGTTGTTTGAGCTAACAAAGCTAGCAGGGTAGAAACAATCACCCGAATCGGATTGGCCTTGGAAGGTGATGCCGTTTTTAACGTAAGATGCGCAGGGATTAGAACCACCACCGCCATTAACACTGTTATCAACACTGTTATCAACACTGTTATCGACGCTATTATCAGCAGTACTGGGGCTCAAGTTGATATCACCACCGCCACACGCAACCAGTAACAAGGCAGATGACATTGCTGTTAGTGCAAAAATCTTTTTCATAATAACTATCTCCAAACCAACTCTAAGGATTTTCAAGGATTTAATTTATGTAGGGTATGGTAGGGAGAGTTGGTGACATATATGTGAATAGTATGTTGCAGTTATGTGACAACTTTAAAGACAACAAGACAGGATTTTATTCGAGCCTGAGGCAGATATTCAGGAAACAGCCGGCAAAGCACTGTAATGTCGCTTACAGATCAAAGGCATAGTTTGTATTGATTTGAGCAGACGTGAATAAGCTGCCCTCTTGAATGGCAGATATAAAAAGCCGCTGAGATCAGCGGCTTTTTTGCTAACTAACTTCTCAAGCGAAAGGGTGACGCAAGACAATGGTTTCCACTCGATCAGGTCCGGTAGAAACAATATCGATAGGCACGCCGACGATCTCTTCAATACGACGAATATAGGCGCGGGCTCTTTCTGGCAACTCCTGCAGCGATTTGGCACCCACAGTCGATTCGGACCAACCCGGTATATCTTCATAGATCGGGGTGATGGTGTCGTAATCTTGGCAGTCGAAGGGTGCCGCAATGGACTCACCGGCGGGATTTTTATAATCCACACAAATACGAACGGTCTCTAAGCCATCCAGTACATCCAGCTTGGTCAAACACAAACCCGTCACGCTGTTGATACGCACCGCTTGACGCAAGCCAACGCCGTCAAACCAACCACAGCGCCGCGCACGACCCGTGGTAGCACCGAACTCATGACCTTTCTTGGCCAAGTAAGCGCCGGTGTCGTCGAACAATTCGGTGGGGAATGGACCACTGCCAACCCGAGTGGTATACGCCTTGGTGATACCCAATACGTAATCTAGATACAGCGGACCGAAACCACTGCCTGTCGCCGTTCCGCCGGCGGTGGTATTAGAAGACGTTACGAAAGGATAGGTTCCATGGTCGATATCTAATAAAGAGCCTTGCGCGCCCTCGAAGAGAATATTTGCGCCCTCTTCGCGATACTTGTGCAACGCACCGGTGACATCCGTGACCATTGAGCGCATTTCTTCTGCCATACGCAGTGCGTCATCAAGGGTTTTTTGATAGTCGACCGCATCAACTTTGTAATAAGCCGTGAGCATAAAGTTGTGATATTCCATCACTTCTTTTAACTTCACTGCAAATCGTTCCGCGTTATAAAGATCGCCCAAGCGCAATCCACGACGCGCTACCTTGTCTTCGTAGGCCGGACCAATACCACGGCCCGTGGTACCAATTTTTGCTTCGCCACGCGCTAACTCTCGCGCTTGATCTAAGGCAACATGGTAGGGCAGAACTAAGGGACACGCTGGACTCAAGCGCAGGCGCTCACGCACAGGGACACCCTTGGCTTCCAGCTCAGCCATTTCCTTTAATAGCGCATCTGGCGCTAACACCACACCATTGCCAATTAGACAGGTTACGCCTTCGCGGAGAATACCCGACGGAATTAAATGTAATACCGTCTTTTCGCCGCCGATAACTAAGGTATGACCCGCATTGTGGCCGCCTTGAAAACGTGCAACAGCATTAGCCTGATCTGTCAGTAAATCGACGATCTTACCTTTGCCTTCGTCGCCCCACTGGGTGCCCAGCACCACTACATTCTTGCTCATATCCGCTTCTCTGGACAAAGGTGAATACACTGACTCGCAAGCACGAGCCTAATTAATGCAGTGATACTACGCACCACTGCTCATTCTCTTTACGAACTACCCGATCGCATGCCGCGTCGGCATCCTGCCCAGGTAAACCGCAAATTACTTTCTCACCAGACTCACGCAAAGACTGTACAAACTGCCACTGCGCAGGACTTGAATCGTAAGGTGCAAATATCGCTGCCGCCTCAGTAAATGAGGGTAACAAACCCAGTAGAGCTTTTAAATCTATACTAAAGCCGGTCGCCGGACGCGCACGCCCGAACACTTGACCAATATCATCGTATCGACCACCCGACGCCAGCGCTTGACCGTGCTCACGGACCAAGGCCGAGAACACCACGCCAGTATGATAGTGATAACCACGTAATTCAGCCAGATCAAAATAAAATTTCAAATCGGGAATACGCTGCGCCAAAGTTTCAGTTAACTGCTCCAAACTCGCAATGGCGTCAATTGCATCTGGGATATCAGCGAATACCTGCCGGCCTTTAACCAGAACATCGCTGCCGCCGTGCAGTTCATTTAATACTAAAAGATGCCCAGCAACGCCGTCATCAACCGCTAGCGAAGCCACAAATACCAGCAGCTCGGTTTTGGCTTTGCGCTGTAAAATGTCGAAGTATCGCGCTTCTTGCTCCGCATTTAGCTGGGCCGCCTTAATCACAGCACGATATATAGCCACGTGACCAGTATCTAAAGTAATACCATCAAGGCCAGCAACCCGCAGGGTTTCCAGCATCAGGCAAACAATTTCTAAATCACTAGCCGGGCTGTTGTCGCCGTATAATTCAGCGCCCAACTGGATAGGCGAGCGCGACGCTAGTGGCTTTTTGGGCTTGCTATGCAACACGCTGCCCGCGTAACACAACCTCACCGGGCCATCGCGGCCCAAGCTGTGGGCATCTATTCTTGCAGCCTGCGGCGTCATGTCTGCCCGCAAGCCCATCATTCTACCGGTAAGTTGGTCGGTCACCCGGAAAGTCAGCAGATCAATATCACTGCCAAGGCCAACTAATAAGGACTCGGTGTATTCCAGCATAGGCGGAATCACTAACTCGTAACCCCAACGCTTGTATAGGTCTAAAAGTTGCCGACGCAATGCTTCTACCTGTGCCGCTTGCGCGGGCAACAGTTCCTCAACACCGTCCGGAAGTAGCCAACGATCTACCGAAGTCATATGCGATTTTTGCTCTCTTGATCGACTATCAGACTTTATCGCAGCACACTCAATAATATGAGGCCCGCTACCATACTTATTATACCGGCAACACGAACATTACGAGTGTCCATATCTGCCATTCGGTATGCCATTAATCGCCAGCGTTCTGGGCTTAAAAATGGCAAGATACCTTCAATAATTAGTACCAGACTGAGTGCCACTGACAGTTCCTGCCACATGCGTTTTGCCTGCCACAAACATAAAAAAACCGGGCTACCCAAAGACGTTTCGGTCTCGGATCAACCCGGATAACATAATGGTATCACACTACCCAGCCGTAGCGGGGAGTGCGAAGACAACTTACTGCTTATCTGAACCTTTTTTCAGGTAGCGGAAGAACTCGCTTTCACTGTCGACAACCAGCAAGTCGCCTTTATTGCTAAAGGAGGCCCGATAAGCTTCCAAGCTGCGAACAAATGCGTAGAACTCTCCATCAGCACTGTAGGCGGCGGCATAAGTATTTGCTGCAAGCGCGTCACCCTCACCACGCAGCACCTGCGCATCGCGGTAAGCATTTGCGCTAATAACAGTGCGCTGACGATCTGCGGTTGCCCGAATTTTCTCGGCCAGCTCGCGACCCGTCGAACGCTGCTCACGCGCTTCGCGCTCACGCTCAGACTTCATCCGGTCGAATACCGATTGACTAACCTGGGAAGGTAAATCAATACGTTTAACGCGGACATCCACTAGCTGAATACCAAACTCATCAGTAGTGATCTGATTGAGATCGCGAGTCAAATCCGTCATCAACAGATCGCGTTCACCTGATACCACCTCGTGGAAGGTGCGCTCACCAAACTTGTTTCGCAAGCCAGTATTAATACGCTGAGCCAACAAACCCTCGGCGCGAACTTCCTCGCCATTGGTGGCCGTGTAAAACTTCTTGGTATCAATTACCCGCCATTTGGCATAAAAATCGACGTCTAGCGGCTTTTTCTCGATGGTTAAAAAACGCTGCGTTGGCGCATCTAAGGTAAGCATACGACGATCAAACTTGCGTACCACATGCACGAATGGCGTTTTAATATGCAGACCCACATTAATATCGGGGTCAACAACTTCACCGAACTTAAGCAATACCGCTCTCTCGGTTTCACGCACGATGTATAGAGAATTAAATACTAGTACGAGTGCGCCCAGCAATAAAATTACGATGGTAAAAGAACGATTACCCATTTTAACGGCCCTCCCTGCGGGTGGTCTGCGTGTCGCGGCGTAACTGCTCAACTACTTTATCCGTTAAAGCACGAATATCCGGGTCTTCTTGAGACCCACTGCGACTAATGACAGATCTATCCATCAATTTATCGAGCGGCAGGTACATCATATTATTGCCACCGTCGATATCGACCATGACTTTTGTTGCATTACTGTAAAGCATTTCTAGCGTGTCTATATACAAACGCTCACGCGTTACCAGAGGTGACTTGCGATACTCTAACAACAGCTTTGTAAAACGTTGCGCCTCACCGTCAGATCTGGCAACAACCTGCTCTTTATACGCTTGCGCCTCTTCTAACTGACGCTGAGCAGCACCGCGAGCTTCCGGAATAATACCATTGGCATAAGCTTCGGCTTCATTCTTTAAACGTTCGCGGTCTTCTTTGGCACGGGTTACGTCATCAAACGCATCCTGCACTTGCGAGGGCGCTTGAGCGTCTTCAATGTTAACCTTAGCAACAAGAATACCACTTTGGTAGGTATACAAATATCGCTGCAAACGCTGCTGAGTATCAACCGCAATCTGCTCGCGACCATCGGTGATAACCTGATCCATTTTTGAGCTGCCGACGACATGGCGCAGGGCACTTTCTAATGCCTGCTCCAAGCTGAGTTCGGGATCTTTCACTTTCAGCAAAAAGTTAGCTGGATCAACCACGGTGTACTGGACAGACAGCGAGATATCAACAATATTTTCATCTTCGGTCAACATCTGACCGCGACTAGTAACACCACGTACTTTAGTGACGTTGACTTTATTTACTTCATCTACGAGCGGTGGATTCCAACGTAAACCTGGCATCACCGTTTCATGAAACACACCTAGTCGCAATACGACCGCGCGCTCTTGTTGATCAACCTGATAAAAACCAAACAGGCCCCACACAGCAACTGCCAACACAGCGATTATCGCTAGCGTACTTGCGCTTATTTTGAAGTCACCACCATCACCGCCGTTAGATTTTTTACCTCCGCCGAAAATACTAGCAAGCTTTTCCTGAAGCTTTTTAAGTGCTTCATCCAAATCTGGCGGCCCTTGGTTTTTTCCACCCCAAGGATCGTTATCTTTACCACCACCCGGCTCATTCCAAGCCATAGCCCTCTCCTATGTTAACGTATTGTTCAACTATGAAATTATCACGACCATCCTGGTCATCGCACAGAATCAACTATCCAACGGCCTATTATCCGACTGGCAGTTTAACAGAATTCTTCCTGCGTGCTAACCTGACGCATCGAATTCAAAGACGCCTCACTTACCGACTCATTTGATAAAAATCGCTGCCAATCTGACTCCAGCAATCTCAATTGTAAATACTGCGAACCGTCGTCGCCAAGCCGCTCATCCATAACCGCAGCAAGATCATAAAGTAAGCCTCGCAAACGGCCTTGTCCGGCACTTAAGGTAATGGAGGTTTCACAAATCTCATTGCCAAGAATCTCACTTAGCGCCTGATAAAATAACGCCAGACCTCTAGAGTCGCGGGCAGATAACCACACCCGCACTGGCTTACCCTGATCATTACGATCTATACGCGGCTCGGCATTAACCAAATCCGTTTTGTTATAAACTTCAAGCACCGGGATATCCCCAGCGCCGATTTCTGCTAACACCCCTAAGACCTGCTTCACGTTGTCTTGTCGCTCAGGATCAGAGCAGTCGATGACGTGAATCAGCAAATCTGCCATCACCGCTTCTTCTAGGGTTGCTCGGAATGCTTCTACCAATTTATGGGGCAAATGGCGTATAAAACCGACCGTGTCTGCCAAAATAACTGGACCCACGTCACTGACTTTGATGCGCCTCACCGTGGGATCTAGGGTTGCAAACAACTGATCTGCGACGTAAACCTTAGATGCGGTCAACACATTGAACAATGTCGACTTACCCGCATTGGTATACCCAACTAAAGACAGGGCTGGGATCTCTGCGCGTCGTCGTGCTCGCCGCGCCTGTTCACGCTGCCTGCGTACTTTTTGTAGGCGCGCCTGAATAGCTGTAATACGCGCCCGCAACAATCGCCGGTCGGTTTCCAGCTGACTCTCGCCAGGGCCACGCAAACCGATTCCACCTTTTTGGCGCTCAAGATGCGTCCACCCTCTCACTAAGCGAGTAGACATGTGCTGTAATTGGGCGAGCTCGACCTGCAATTTACCCTCGTGAGTATTGGCACGCTGAGCAAAAATATCGAGAATTAATCCGGTACGATCGAGCACGCGGCACTGTAACTCGCGCTCAATATTTCGTTCTTGACTAGGGGAAAGAGCGTGATTAAACAACACCAGCTCGCCATCATTAGCTACTAACGATTCGCGAATTTCTTCAAGTTTGCCCGTACCAATGAATAGGCGTGCATCTGGCCGCTTGCGCGAACCAGTAATAAAGTCGACTGGGTCGCCCCCTGCAGAGGTCACCAGCTGCACAAATTCGTTGGAATCTTCGCGCTCGTCTTCACTGTGAAAATCCAAGTGAACGAGCACTGCGCGCTCACCGGATTTAGGTCTTTCAAATAGCAAGGACGAACCTCAATTTAGAGAAACCGTTGTTAACCGTCTTCTTGCTCTTCGTCATCTTCTGGCGGATGCGCCATCGGTAAACGAACAACCCGAGAAGGGACAACAGTAGAAATAGCGTGCTTATAGACCATTTGGCTAACGGTGTTTTTCAGTAGCACCACAAACTGGTCGAATGATTCGATTTGGCCCTGCAATTTAATGCCGTTGACCAAATAAATAGATACCGGAATACGCTCCTTGCGAAGAATATTCAGATAAGGGTCTTGTAAGCTATGCCCTTTTGACATGGTGTAGCCTCCTGTATGCCCAAATC
>NZ_JBLIKC010000010.1:0-142964 GCF_047636175.1 Zhongshania sp.
TCAAGCTTAATGTCGGTAATCGCCTGTCCCGCAGTCAGTCCCATATAGTGAAGGGCGCGCTCACAGCCGCTGCGCTGCGCTGGGTCCGTGTAATCACTAGGTCCGGGCACTATGCCGTTAACTGGCAACACCATTTCCGGGCTCGTTCCCCAAGTGACTTGTGGCAGGACATCCCCACCGTCTAAAACAACCGTTTTATCAAATACCGCATCGTGATCGCTGTGCAAGGTATTCCAGTACGTTAAGGCCAACTGCCATTCACTGTCGTTCGGTGCAAACGGACGGCCTTTAACATAGTCGATAGTAGTATCATCAACCGCCACCATACCAACCCGAGCGCCACCCTCAATGGCCATATTACAAATGGTCATACGACCTTCCAACGACAGCTTGCGAATGACCTCGCCACCAAATTCGATCGCGTAGCCATTACCACCAGCAGTGCCAATTTTGCCGATAATGGCCAACACCACATCTTTGGCTGTTACGCCCGCACCGAGCGCACCATCCACCCGCACCAGCATATTCTTACTTTTCTTTTGGATAAGGCACTGAGTGGCTAGTACATGTTCAACTTCAGAGGTGCCTATACCATGTGCCAGCGCCCCTAAGGCGCCATGAGTTGCGGTGTGTGAATCTCCACATACTACGGTCATTCCCGGCAGCGTCGCGCCTTGCTCAGGACCCACTACGTGCACAATACCCTGGCGCACGTCATTAATTGAGAATTCAGTGATCCCAAATTCATCGCAATTTTCATCAAGGGTTCGCACTTGTATTCGCGATACTTCATCGGCAATAGCTTCTACGCCGCCACTGCGCTCAACACGCTCAGTCGGTACATTATGATCTGGTGTCGCGATGTTCGCGGTCACTCGCCATGGTAAACGTCCGGCCAAGCGCAGCCCTTCAAAGGCCTGCGGAGAGGTAACTTCATGCACTAAATGACGGTCGATATACAGCAGCGCCGTGCCATCATCACGCTCTTTTACTAAGTGAGCCGCCCACAATTTGTCGTAAAGTGTTTGTCCAGCCATATCCCTGTCCCGCCACGCTGCCAAAATGAATAATTTTCTGAGCTACAATCTTACCCAGCCACGTCAAATAACACAAATTCATATTTTTCATTATTTGCATTCCATACAGGAATGCAAATACAATCCGACAATGGATACTGAATCGTTAAAAGCCTTTCTCGCGGTAGCCGAGCAACAGTCATTTTCACTGGCGGCAGAGCAACTGCACCTCACCCAGCCCGCCGTGAGTAAGCGCATTGCCGCCCTAGAGCGGCAATTAAGTTGCAAACTATTTGACCGCATTGGTCGCAATGTTCATCTCACCGAGGCTGGGCAGGCGCTACTGCCGCAAAGCCGACGAATTCTTCAAGATATCAAAGAAGCGGTTCGCAGTATTCAGGATTTACGGGGTGACGTCAGCGGTCGCTTATCGATGGGGATAAGCCACCATATTGGCCTGCATCGCCTCCCCCCCATATTGCGTAAGTATAGCCAACTGTATCCAGACGTTAAGCTCGATATCGACTTTATGGATTCCGAACAAGCCCATCAACTTATTCTCCACGGTGAGATGGATTTGGCGGTAATTACCCTGTCACCCACCGGCGAGCAACAATTACTACCCATACCTATTTGGAACGACCCCCTTACTGTCACTGTCGCCCACAGTCATCCCTTAGCGAAATACACCAGCGTCAACGCAGAAATGTTGAGTCAACACACCGCCCTGCCGCCGGGCCTCAATACTTATACTGGGCAAATCATTAAAAAATTATTTGATCAACGCGGCCTCAAAATGAATATCGGCATGTCTACCAATTATCTTGAAACTATCAAGGTCATGGTCAGCATTGGCTTGGGCTGGAGCATACTGCCGCTGACGTTATTGGACGACAGTGTGATAGCACTCGAATGGGAAGGCCAGGCACTAAGCAGAACCCTTGGCTGCGTGCATCACCGCAATAGGAGTTTATCTAACGCCGCCGTGGCTTTTATTGAACTACTGCGCACCGCAAGTAAAGAAAACTTTGCTTAACGCAGCACTGGTTGCAACTTTTCGAGCAAACCGGACATCGACTCCGGCGTATCAGCGTCGAGATAAATCCCCTCGTCATCTAGCTCAAGCACCTCAATACTTTCGGTGCTCGCCGCAGCAATGACACTTCGGGCGCCCTCGTCTCCGCTTAAAACCGACAACGCTGGCCAGTACGCCCGACCAAATGCCACGGGATGACCACGCCGGGCACCACAATGAGGAATAACTATGCGATCGGACCCTGCGAGCGCGGCAACCCGTCGTATTGACTCGATTCTGAGCAGGGGCAAATCCGCCGGCATAATCAATAATGAGTCCGCCCGCGATTGCGAAGCGATTAAGCTAAGTGCATCAGCAATACTTGCACCCATGCCATCCGCCGCGTTTGACGAAAAAATGCAGGGCGCATCAATTTCTGCAGAAACGTCATCCTCTGAGTCAAGCACCACACTCACATCGAGACCGGCTTTTCGAGCGCGACGAACCAAGGCATTAATGAGTACGCCGCCATGCGGTAATATAGTGAAGCGTTTATCTGCCTCGCCAAAACGCCGGCTTTTACCCGCAGCCATAATAATCAGCGGCAGCGTCATTATTTCAACCACCTACTGTGCGCGCTTTAGATGCAGTCGACCTAAGTTGGGTAAGCTGGGCCATAATAGCCAGCGCAATTTCCATCGCCGATTTACTGCCAATCGGCAGGCCAACCGGAGCGTATAAGCGATCAATCTGCTCATCACTAACATCCAACTGCTTAAGCCGCTGACGACGTTTTTCAGATGTTCTCACCGAGCCCAATGCGCCGACATAAAATAGCGATTCGGTTAAGGCCTGCATCAAGGCCATGTCATCAATTCGGGGATCGTGGGTTAAGGTAATAACCGCGGTATAAGGATCTGCAAACTCACTCACAGCGTCATCCGGCATGGATCCACTCAATTCAGCGCCACTCACCGCCCACTGGTTTAGCCTATCTTCGCGGGGATCACAAACAATCACCCGATAATCCATTGCCAAAGCAATTTCGGAAATACACCGCGCCAGCTCGTTTGCGCCGATTAGAAGCAAACGATATCGGGGGCCAAAATCTTGAACCAGCACATTCTCAGTAATACTCAGAAGCTCACATTCTATAATATCTTCCAGCTGCCACTGCCCAGTACCTATATTGACCTGCCTGCGCTTCGCGCGTCTGCAGTCTAAAGCGTCGCACAACTCACTCAACATAATACAAAGCTCAGCGGACGGCGCTAAGGGCTCAACTAATATCTGCATTCGCCCACCACAGGGCAAACCAAAGCGCTCATTCTCTTCTGCACTTACACCATACTCGAGAATTGCTGGCCGAGAACTTGCCAACTCGCCACGCTTTAACTTGTCTAGCAGTTCGTCTTCGATACAGCCGCCCGACAAGGAACCAAACACCACGCCACGACTATTCATCACCAACATGGAACCCAGTGGTCGCGGCGAAGCGCCAAAGGTTTTAACCACCGTACACAGCCAGCCGAACTCGCCTTTAGCAAGGAATTCAATTGCAGCGCCAAGCACGATTTGCTCAATACTCTTCACTATTTAAGACACTCTGTATAATCATGAGACAAAAAAAACGCCGCTTGCGCGGCGTTCTCATCTAGCGTTCCTATGAAAAATTTAATACCAGCGGTACGTTGCCGAAAGCGCGATAGTACGCGGTAAATCGATGAAGCCATAGTGGCCCTTCGCACCGAAAATGCTATTCGCTAGGGGAGTATCGTTAGAGTAAGAAATCACGGTTTCATCCGTCGCATTCTTAACTAACAGAGCAGCTTCCCAGCCCATGGCAACATCTGCCAAAGAAAAACGCAGATTCGCCTTAACATAAGCGTCTTGCTCTTGGCTTGGATCAAGGTTCTGAGATGAATTAAACGCGCCAGTAAACACGAAGTCAGCACCGCCACGGAACTCTATATCCTTGCTTACCATAGCCGTATAAACAAAGGTTAAGTTACCTGAGTAGTCAGCGACATACTGGTTAGTTTTACCCTTGTAATCACAGAACGGCTTGCCATTAACATTGGTATCGGGTGTCTGTCCTTGAAAGCACTGACCATTAGCAAAGTCGGTAAACTCAAAGTCTAGGAAGGCCAAGGCACCGGTCATCATCAGGTTTTCCGTCAACGCAAGACGACCATCTAATTCGATACCCATCGTGGTTGCCGCGCCGGCATTACCAACGTTGAAGCCCAGAGTACCGTCAAAGATACTGACCTGAAGATCGTCATACTGGGTATAGAAAGCCGCAACATTTAACTCAGCCGAGCCATCTAACAAGGTCGTTTTAGCACCGGCTTCAAAGCTTGTTGCCTGCTCTTCCTCATACTCAAAACTACCAACCAGAATGATTGGATCGCTATCGGGGTTTTCCAAAGGACGTATAACGTTGGCTTCTGGAGACGCATTTGAACGCGCGTCATAACCACCTGACTTATAGCCAATACTCGCCGTAGCGTATAGCATCACGTCATCGCTCCAATCGTGCTGGAAGTTTAATGATGGTGCTAGATTGCCACCGGACCGCGAGCCTTTCAAATCATGACGCTCCGCAGAAAAGTTCTTGGCAACAACGGTGTCAACTTCGCCCACGTCTCTTATTTGACCCGTGCTTATATCACTAAATTCAAGTTTACGACTGCCATCTTTTTCCTCGTAAGAATAACGTAAACCCAAGGTCGCACGCGTCAGATCAGTCACATTCCACGTCGCCTGAACAAAACCAGAGAACAATTTGGTGTCTGCCGTGAAGTTACGCGGTGTACCAAGGTTTACTATCTCATCACCCGCGTCACCAATGCCACCAAGCTGCAGTACACCGGCATCAAATAGAGGCTGGAATAGCGGCTCCAACGGCGTACCTGCGACCTGCGCCTGAGTGACGCCCTCAAATGGACCACCAGTTGCGTCGAACGGAGGACGCTCACCGCGTGCACCACCTTCCTGCAAATCAGCCGCGTTAATCAACTGAGGAAGAATGTCACTCGCTACACGAATACTGTCAAAGAAATCTAAAGAGCTCTGCTGATAGAACGCGCCAGCTATAAAGTCAAAGGTTTCACCTAATGGTGATACCCAGCGAATTTCCTGGCTGAACTGAGAGTACTCTTCTTCAGCGGCAACACTAAATACTGAGGCACCGGTGAAATCACAGTCACAGAGCTCTGACGTTTCATAACCGAGCAGGCCGGTGATAAAGGTAAAGGTATGTTCGCCCCAGACGTAATCAACATTTAACGTTACATTGTGAGTATCGTTATAGCTGAAATCACCGTTCGAAGAACGTTTGAAATCCTGGAAATTATTTAATACTGAGGAGTCAGCATCAACCGTCACTAAATTAACCGGGCCAGCATCAATAGAGGTGAAATCCAGAATCTCGGCGTAAGTACGGCCGTTAAAAGAATCTGTATCAGAGGTTGAGGGCTGGTCGTTAATAATCTCAATCTGACGACCGTTAACGTCAAACTGACCAATTTCTAATTTCAACGCTGCGGTCAAATTCGCCGTGGCATCCCATTCAAACATAGCGCGAATAGTTTGCTCATCACGCATTGGTTCATCGCGATTAAGGGTGAGGTTTTCCAGATGACCGTCAATCTCACGTTTACGAATTGCCAAACGCGCACCTATCGTGTCTGTAAGAGGACCAGACACCACGAAATCGATTACTCGCTCATTTGTTTCCACTTCATAGGTTGCAGACGCCAAGCCTTCAAACTCTCGCCCTGGACGAGCAGAGATTAAGCTTAATGCACCTGCAATACTGTTCTTACCGAACAGAATATTTTGTGGCCCACGCAATACTTCAACCCGCGCCAAATCGAGAAATGGTGCGCGTGACAGCTGGGCACGACCATAGCTGACACCGTCGAAATACATACCCACAGATTGCTCAAAACCAGGGTTAATACCTGAACCGATGCCGCGAATATAAATGTTAGTACCAATACCGGTTTCTGACATGGTCAGATTAGGTACATAAGCCTGCAGATCTTCGACCTTGCTAATGCCGGCTTCCATCATTTTATCGCCGGATATTGCATTTACAGATACAGGAACATCCTGCAAGCTTTCCGCCCGAATTGTGGCGGTAACAATAACTTCTTCAAGGACAGTCGCCGCCATTGTGTATGAAGAACACAATACAATCGCGGATGCTAAGGCGGAACGACGAAAATTTGATACAGGACGTTTTAAGGTCATGTGACCTCCATGTGCGAAAGTTTTATAGTTATAGTGCCACTAACTCTTCAACTACTGTCAGCGACCTAATCTCGAAATAGCTTATGTTTACAAAGTAGCCAAGATGTTTGCAATGAATACAATACCAATTTTACCGAATAGTTCAATGACTTAATATTTTTTTTAAGTATTAAAGCGTAATTAGAAGCCTAAACGGCCCAAAAAAAAGCGCAGCCTAGGCTGCGCTCTTAAACTACCCTTTAAAGCCGCCGGCAGACCTACCAGCGATAAGCCGCCTGAACAGCGACACTGCGGGGACGTTCAATAAAGGCATAATGGCCGATACTTCCAAAGCTACTCTTTGCTAAGGGAACATCGTTAGAGTAAGAGATGACATCTTCGTCGGTCACGTTCTTACCAACAACAGCAACTTCCCAGCCCGACTCAATATCAGACAGAGCCACACGCATATTTACTCGAACATAGCCGTCTTGTATCTGGCTAGGATCTAGATTTTGCGAGGAATTGTAATCATCGGTAAACGTGAAGTCTGTGCCAGCACGGAACTCCATAGCCTCACCAAAAGATTTTGTATACACAAAGCCCACGTTACCAGAGTAATCCGCAACATACTGGTTGGTCTTGCCTTTGTAGTCACAAAAACCAGTCGGGGCCCCGGCGTCATCCTTGTCACTTTCTTGCCCTTGGTAGCACTGGCCATTCTTGAAGTCAGTGAATTCAAAATCAAGGAAGGCCAAGGCCGCTGTCATTAACAAATTATCCGTTAATGCAAAACGACCATCCAACTCGATACCCATCGTCTCTGCTGCACCGGCATTACCGACATTAAAGCCCAGCGTTCCATCAAAAATACTGACTTGTAGATCGTCGTATTTGGTAAAGAAAGCGGCAATGTTTAACTCGCCGCGACCGTCAAAGAAGCGGGTCTTAGCACCAACTTCAAAGCTAGTCGCTTGCTCCTCATCATATTCAAATGACCCTTCAAGGGACAGCCCGCCTGCATTCGGCGCTGCACTTGGAGAGGCATTAGACCGCGCATCAAAGCCGCCGGCTTTATAGCCAATGCTCGCTGTCGCATAGGCCATTACATCATCATTAACATCAAATTGAACGTTCAAGGACGGCGCTAAATTACCTCCGCTTTGTTTGCCCTCTAAGTCGTGCCGTTCAACTTTGAAAACCGCAGCCAAAATAAAGTCTATACCACTAGGAACAGTGCCATCGGGAGCCTTGGTCACACCGTTGAGATCAGCAACCGATAGATCTCTGGTGCCCTCCTTCTCTTCATACGAATATCGCAGACCCAAAGTGGCTCTTAAACGGTCGGAGGCATTCCAAGTGGTTTGCCAGAATACTGACCATAAGTCGGCATCTGTGGTGAAATTACGTGGCGTTGTCGTATTAGAAAGACTCGCCCCTGCAGCCGGTCCCAGGCGACCCGCAATAGCCGAAGGGAGAATCGGGCTATCAATTAAAATTTCGTCGAAAAAATCAAGCTCACTTCTTTGAAAGTATGCACCCCCAATGTGCTCAAAAGTCCCGCCCGCAGCAGACACCCAGCGAACTTCCTGACTGTATTGATCGTATTCTTCCTCAAAAGGCACACTAAATACTGGCGCGCCGGTAAAATCGCAATCGCAAAGCTCCTTAAACTCGTAATGCAGAAACCCGGTGATAAACGTCAGGGTACCCTCACCCAAGGCATAATCTACATTGAGGGTCAGATTCTTGGTACGGTTATTACTGTAGTCGCCGTTGGACGAACGTTTATAATCCTGGGTGGTATTCAATACTGATACATCAGCACCAAAACCACTCGGCGGCGGAGCAGCCAAAGCTTGAGAATAAGTCGGGCTGCCAGGTATGGTGATCGAAGGCTTATCATTCACAATTTCAACCTGGCGACCCAGCACATTAAACTTACCTATTTCGACCTTGAGCATGGCGGTAAGATCTGGGGTTGCATCCCAATCTAAAATGGCTCGAATTGTACCCTCATCGCGCTGGGGCTCATCGCGATTCAAAGTTAGGTTTTCGATATAACCGCCGAACTCACGTTTGCGAATAGCGATACGTCCACCCAAGGTATCGTTAATGGGACCAGACACCATAAAATCAACGATCTTTTCGTCGTGGTCGGGTTCGTACAAACCGGAAATCATGCCCTCTTGCTCTTGACCTGGACGAGCAGAAATCAAGCTTAAGGCGCCTGCGATACTATTTTTGCCGTAAAGAATATTTTGCGGGCCGCGCAACACTTCAACCCTTGCCAGATCTAAAAATGGCGCACGGGTCAACTGTCCGCGCCCATATGAAATACCATCGAAATACATCCCTACTGACTGTTCAAAGCCGGGGTTGATACCAGAACCGATACCGCGAATGTAAATATTGGTACCGATACCCGTTTCTGACATCGATAAATTTGGCACATAAGCTTGAAGGTCTTCAATTTTATCAATACCCGCCTCCTGCATCTTTTCGCCAGCCATCGCATTTACCGAGACTGGAACATCTTGGAGACTTTCAGTTCTAAGGGTTGCCGTTACCAGCACTTCTTCTAACGCCGGCGCAGCATACAAAGCCGGATTTGCACACAAGCCAACTGCCAACACCAACGGTGCGACACGACGATTTACTATGCGCTGTTTTGTCATCTAAGACTCTCCCACAAAGATTTATTTTAATTATTAACCCGTGAACTTTGCACCACATCAGTGCCAGACAATAAGGGTTGAAGGTAAGTTTAGTCGGTATTTCAGAGAAGTAAACTGTGACATACCCTTATATTCGCGCATTAAAAGCGCTTATTAGACTACAAATAGCGCGGCCACTCAGATCAATGAAAAGACCGAATAACCACTGATTTCATGCAACGTAGTAAACCTTAGAAAACACCGAGATCTAAACCCGCTGCGAAAGCCGCCCCCAGCTCCTCAGCTTTACTAAACATCTCGGCATCGGGATGCCCGGCAGTAATAATAGCCTCAGTCACACAGCGCCAGGAGTAACCCCGCGCGATGCGCTCAAACTGCTGCAAAGCGTTACTACCATCGTTACCAGTACAGATAAAGACACCATAGGGTCGGTGGATTTCTCTGTCGATAACAGCATAAAATGTGCGATCAAAAAAATCCTTCATGCCACCGGCAATCGCGCCAAAGTTCTCTGGAAAAAACAGCAAAACCCCGTCACACCAGAGTACATCTCGGGTACCCGCCTCTGCGGCCCGCAACAATCGCACCTCAACATCAGGCTCTGCGTCACTGGCGGCTCGACTCGCCGCATAGGCTAGACTTTCATTTCGGCCTGACTGAGTGTGGTATACAATCAGTAAATGCTTTTTCTCTATCTTATCCACATTACTCTCTCACGATTTTCAGCAACACGCTGAGTTAATAAAATCACCGCGCTGGCGTCATTTACAATGGACGTTAGACATTTATCGATTACGACACAAGGTAGCCGCATGAAATATCTTCACACTATGATTCGGGTAAAAGACTTAGATGCATCAATGCGATTTTATTGTGATTTATTAGGATTAAAAGAAGTGCGCCGCTTTGACAGCGAAAAAGGTCGCTTCAGTCTTATTTTTCTCGCCGCGCCAGACGACTACGACATGGCCGTGAGCAAGCAGACCCCGACCATAGAATTAACCTACAACTGGGATGCCGAAGAGTATTCCGGTGGCCGCAATTTTGGCCACCTCGCGTTCGCAGTAGACGATATTTACGCCAGCTGCCAAAAACTAATGGATGGCGGCGTCACGATTAGTCGACCTCCGCGTGACGGCCACATGGCCTTTGTGCGCTCACCAGACCTGATATCTATTGAATTACTGCAACGCGGCGAAGCGCTGTCGCCACAAGAGCCGTGGCTGTCTATGACTAATACCGGCGAGTGGTAGTTAAAAGATACCGAAGAACCAACCGCCGCTGTTGAGGTCTTTCTCACAGCGGTTAAGCTGACCGCCATATGTCGCCGCCCGCGCTGACACCTTAGCGGCAACCCGTTTCAACCAGGGCTTATTATCGAATGAGCGCTTTTTGAAACCACCATGCCCTTCGTGGTAAGCCATATACAGACTATAAGCGTCGGTATTACTAATGCCGTTTATTTTGCCACTAGTATTATTATACCAAGCGATAAAATCTATGGCGTCGGCAAAATCATCGCGGTCCGCGCCCCAATTTCCAGACTTATCAATATACCAGTCCCAAGTGCCGTCTTTGGCCTGCGGGTAGCCATAGGCATCTGACATCCGTCCTGCGGGAATAAAGCCTAACCAATATTTCTTTGGTGGTTTAGCATCAGCTACAAAACTGGACTCCTGATGCATAATTGCCATCATTATTGGGATGGGAGAGTTCCACTTTTTGGACGCATCTTTGGCGTCGCCGTACCAACCCCCTTTTTCACGAAAAATCGCGCACACATCACCCGGATTGCGCGGCGGCGACGTAGTACAAGCCGTCACTGACAATAACAGTAAGACTACCCAAAGAAATCTCATTCGGAGCCGCCTGTGCTGGCGAACACCGCAAGTAAGCCCTGCTCGTCAATCACCTTCACACCCAATGCCTCCGCTTTCGCTAATTTAGAGCCGGCACTTGTGCCAGCGGCAACGCAATCCGTCTTCGCCGACACGCTACTGGCAACTTTTGCACCAAGCGCCTGCAATTTTTCCTTGGCATCACTGCGGGTCATCGTCTCCAAATTGCCGGTCAGCACCCATGTTTGGCCAGCCAGTGACTGCTCGCCACCCAACTGTTGAGCGCTAGGCCATTGTACCCCGCGCTCACTTAATTGGCGGACCACCACCCGATTAAACTCGCTGGCGAAAAACGCATGTATATGGCTCGCCACAATGGGACCAACGTCTTCAACTTCAATAAGCTTTTCTTCCGGCGCCGCCATCAACTCTGGCAAGCCACCAAAATGACGAGCCAAACTCAGCGCGGTTGCCTCTCCGACTTCGCGAATACCCAGCGAGTACAAAAAGCGCGGCAATGTAGTGGCACGGGATTTCTCTAGAGCGGCGATCAAGTTCTTCGCCGATTTCTGCCCCATACGCTCCAAGTCCGCAATTTTTTGGACTGTCAGCAGATACAAATCAGCAACGGTTTCTATTAATCCCACATCGACAAACTGTTCGACCAGTTTATCACCAAGGCCGTCGATATCCATGGCCTTGCGACTCGCAAAATGTTTAATGGCTTCTTTGCGCTGAGCGCCACAAATCAAACCGCCACTGCAGCGTAACACCGCCTCGCCTGGGGCGCGCTCCAATGGGCTATCGCACACTGGGCAATGATTTGGCGCAATAATGGCGGCGGCGGTATCGGGCCGACGCTCTAACACCACCTGAACAATTTTGGGAATAACATCACCGGCGCGTCGCACCACAACGGAGTCTCCGACCATCACACCCAGACGTTCAATCTCGTCGAAATTATGAAGCGAGGCATTGCTAACCGTGACGCCACCCACGAACACCGGCTCAAGCTTCGCAACCGGCGTTACCGCTCCGGTGCGACCAACCTGAAACTCCACATCCCTAAGCACCGTAATTTCTTCTTGGGCGGGAAATTTGTGGGCAATAGCCCAGCGCGGCGCGCGCGAAACAAAGCCCAGCTGCGCTTGCAGAGCAAGAGAATCCACTTTAAACACTATGCCGTCAATATCGTAGGCCAAGCCATCACGTCGCTCCAACAGAGCATGGTAATAGCTAACACAGTCCTCAATAGAATCGACCACCTGCAGCTCGGGGCTCACCAAAAAACCCCACTCTCGCAAGCGCTGCAAACCTTCGCTATGGCTAGTAAACAGCGCGTCGCCGTCTTGCTGAGCAATACCGTAGCAGCTCATTTCTAAGGGACGCTTGGCAGTAATACGGCTATCTAGCTGGCGCAAACTGCCCGCCGCCGCATTGCGTGGATTGACGAACACCTTACCGTCGCTCTCCCGCGCCAGCGCATTGATGCGCTCGAACCCTGATCGCGGCATATATATTTCGCCACGAACTTCCAGATCATCGGGCCAGTCATTGCCGCGCAAGCGCAAAGGAATCGAGCTTACGGTTTTCACATTCTGAGTGATATCTTCGCCAACCCGGCCGTCGCCTCGGGTTGCGCCCCTAACGAACACACCATCCACATATAGCAAGCTCACCGCGATACCATCTAATTTTGGCTCGCAGGCATAGCTTAGTGTGAAACCGTCGTCTAAACGGGATTTTACCCGGCGATCGAAATCCAGTAATTCTTGCTCAGAAAAGACATTATCAAGCGACAACATTGGGGTTTCGTGGCGCACCTGGCTAAACGAAGGTAAGGGCGCTGCTCCCACCCGCTGTGAAGGTGAATCTGCACTCAACCAGTCGGGATGAGTTGCTTCAATTGTTAGCAGCTCGTTAAACAGGCGATCATATTCAGCATCCGGGATTAACGGCGCATCGAGCACATAATATTGGTAACTATGGTGGTGGAGCTGATCGCGAAGCGCCGTTAGGCGCTCACGCAGGGGACTGTCAGACATTCAAAACGCCGTTATTATCGTGCACCGCTCAGTCACATCAGGGTTAGCTGATGACGTTCGAAATCTCGGATGCGTTGTTTATAGTGTTCAAGGGTTTGCTTAGTTGCCACACTGTGAGTCTGATCGCGCAGCTCGCCCTCAAGATTTTTAACTAAGCAGCGCGCCGTTTCGACCATTGCTTCGTAGGCCTTGATGCTCTCTCTCGGCCCCGGCAAATGCATAAAAAACACGACACCAGGTGTACTGAATTCGTCAATTCCATCTAAGTTGAAATTTCCCGGCTCTACTAAATTAGCCACACTAAACTGAATTTGTCCGGTGCCGTCAGAATTTTCATAACGATGAAAAATACTCATCTTTCCATAACGGACATCACAGGCCATCAAAATTTGGAGCAGATCATTGCCTTTAAATTGCTTACCTTCCGGTGCCATGGCATTGATAACCAGCAGCTCGTGATGCTCTGAAGGGACCGTATCTTCTTTGCTGAATCCGGCTTTACCAGCGGTCGCCGGAGTCACAAGCTCGGGGTTATCTTCTGAATCTGCACGCATTGGCAGCTCTTCGTCATCATCATTTTCAGGCGACGACCAACCTGCAACCACTTCGTCTTCATCATCGTCATCATCTGCCTTTGAGCGATATTCATCGGCGGGGTCAGTAAACAAAATATCGTCTTCCGGCTCAGCCTCAATTTCTAGTTTAACGCTATCCTCACCAAGATCATCAACCTGTTCAATATCATCTTGTGCCTTGAACTCAGGCTCCTGACGCGCCTTAGTCACCGTAGCTGGAACCCGCTTCATATGAAGACTAGGGGTCTCTCTCACAGCCACCACCCTTACACCTGACGGCAACTCGGGATTAGAGAGTTCATCGTCATCTTGACGAATTTTAGAGCTTAATCGAACGGTATCGCGACGGTCTTTCCGCATCCGCCGAACACCGTCAAGCAGCACCGCCGCCGCCAGCAGAGTACCAATAATAATCAACCAGTCTCTGACATTGAGATCCATTACCTAGCCCTTAATTGACCGTAGTGGCCATTTCTTCAAAAAATTTGCTTTGCCGTTAGATAAAATTCTATCGCTATTGTTCCACGCGATTTAGTAAATATCCAGATTTTAGCTATATTGCGTCGTTTTACATCGCCGCCATTTCTGCTGCTTTTTCCAAGTCTACCGATACCAAGCGGGAAACACCCGGCTCATGCATAGTCACACCCATAAGCTGATGCGCCATTTCCATGGCAATCTTATTGTGACTGATATAAATGAACTGCACCTCCGACGACATCTCTTTGACCAAACGAGCATAGCGGCCAACATTGGCATCATCCAACGGTGCGTCAACTTCATCAAGCATACAAAATGGCGCCGGGTTGAGACGAAATATCGAAAACACCAGCGCAATGGCACACAGCGCTTTTTCTCCACCCGACAGCAAATGAATTGTACTATTTCGTTTGCCCGGTGGCCGCGCCATTATTGAAATACCAGTGTTCAATAAATCATCGCCCGTCATTTCTAGCGATGCACTGCCGCCACCAAACACTTTCGGAAATAAATCCTGCAAGCCACCATTTACCTTGTCGAAGGTTTCTTTGAAGCGGTTGCGAGTCTCTTTATCGATGCGGCGAATCGCGCCCTCTAGGGTCTCCAGCGCTTCAACCAAATCGTTGTTTTGCGCATCTAAGTAATTTTTGCGCTCAGATTGCTGCTTAAATTCTTCTATCGCCGCGAGATTAATGGGGCCTAGTCGCAAAATACGTCTGCCGGCCTGCTCTAGAGACTCCAACCACTCAGCCTCGTTGGCATTTTCTGGCAGCGTGTCTAATACCGACTGCAACTCGAACTGCGCTTCTTGAAGCTGATCCTGCAAACCTTTGCGCCGGACATGTAGACCCTGATTCTCTACCCTCGCCTGCTCTAAATTATTGCGCACGGTCTGCAGCCGCGACTCAATGCCATGACGCTTCTGCTCATTTTCACGAAGCTGATGATCGACCACTTCGAGAGCACGACGAGACTCCAACAGCTCTTCTTCAACCGCTAGACGCTGCTCAAGACGAGCCTCTAGTTCAATTTTTAAATCATCAATCGGCGCGTCGTTTTCATCTAAACTTGCCGCTAATTGCTCGCGACGCTCCTGAAATTGTGCCAACTGTTCTTCGGTTCGACCGATGTTTTGCAAGACCGAGTCGCGCTGAGTTCGCAAAGATTGGTGACGCATGGCCAACTGGTGAGCATGGTCCTTACTTTGTCGCGCCGTTTGCCGAGCAGCATCAAGTATGGTGCGGTTATTATCGCGCTCACTGAGCAGGGCTTCGCGCTTGCTCGAGTCCTGCTCCATAGATTCAATCGCTTCCTGCAAAATCATTCGCGCCTCGGCGACGGATTCCTGCTCGAGCTGAAATTGACTTCGCAAATCTTTGCCATCGCCATCTAATTGCTGACGACGGGCCAAGACCTGTTCGACACGTGCCTGCTGAGTACTAAGCTTGGCCTTAAGTTCACTGTACTGACGATTAAATTGCTGCACTTCTCGATTAAGGTCTTCTCGATATTGCTCCTGGTTCTGAAGCAAAGTCTTGTCGGTATCTAGACCTTCAACAACGGTTTGTATATGAATATCAGCGGACGCTATTGCCTCGCGTAACTCCTGCAAATCCTGCTGGCGCTGCAATACACCACCTTGCTCGGTATTGCCGCGACTTACTCGCAGCCACGTTGCACCAAGCCACAAACCTTCGGGTGTGATAACAGATTCGTTGGCGGCCAAACTTGAACGCATAGCCAATGCGGCTATTAAATCGTCTGCAACACGAACACTGCCAAGAATGCCCAACAAAGCCGCGTTGCCACTCACTTTATCCGCGAGTGACGCAGCCGACGATGTCGATTTTGCCGCGCCCTCAACAAAACACACACTGCCTTCTTTTAAACTATCTAGAATACTGCCAACACCTTCGAGCGATTCAACACAGAGCGCTTGCAGTTGATCACCTAGCACAGTTTCCACCGCTTGCTGCCAACCCTCGGCGACTTGTAATTGCTCAGCTAAGCGAGGTGCGCTAGCCAAGCCTTGATCTTCAAGCCATTTACCTGTGGCCTTATCACCCTGACCCAGCGCAGCTTGCTGCAGGGCTTCCAATGACGCCATACGGCCGCGCATGCGCTGCAATTCACTTCGGCAGGCGTCCAGCTCATCACTGGCCTGCGTAATACGCTCACGACATTCGCTAATCTGCGGAATAATCTGCTGGTGACGCTCTTGCGCGGACGAGGCCTCTAATTCAACCTCAGCCACTTCTTGCTGCAGTATTTCAATATCGTCGTCAGTATCTTCTACATTCAAACCTCGACGTTCTTGATCAAGCTTTTCAATGCGTTCTTGGAGGCGCTGCAAACTCATTTCCAAGTGCTGAATACGAGACTGCTCTACCTCGGCACGCTGCCGGGGGCCCGCGGCTAATTGGTTGAACTCATCCCAGCGATGTTGCCAAGACTGCATGGCATCTTCAGCGCCAGCCAAGGCCTCTGCAGCGTTCTCTTCGGAGGCTTCGGTAATTTCCAGCTCTGGCTCGATCTCGGTGATTTCTTCTTGCCACAGGGCTATCTTTTCACGATCGTCCTCTAGATGACGGGTGGTTTCTTGTACATTCACGCTTAGCTGTTGCAGATCTGCATCTAATTGCTGACGGCGCTGCTGCTGATGCTGAATACCCTGCTCAGCACGCGCTATTTCAGCGCCGATACTGTAGAACCGACCCTGCACTTCGTTAAACGTATCATTGAGTTGACTATGCTGATCTCTGGCCTGCTCTATGCGGGTATTTAAACCTACCTGCTCAGTGACAATCGCTTCCCGCTCGAGCTCAAGACGCTTGATATCTTGTTCTTTTAAACCAGCCTGTTCATCCAATGCCTTCCATTGCAAAACCTGCAATTGCGCCTTTAATAAACGCTCTTCTTTTTTATACTCGGTGTACTTTTCTGCCGCAGCCGCCTGACGCTGCAAGTGCTGTAGTTGGCGCCCTAATTCATCGCGAAGATCTGTAAGTCGCTCTAAGTTTTCTTGCGTTCGGCGCATCCGATTTTCGGTTTCTCGACGACGCTCTTTATATTTTGAAATGCCGGCGGCTTCTTCAAGAAATACCCGCAACTCCTCAGGCTTAGATTCAATCAGCCGAGAGATCATACCCTGTTCAATGATAGCGTAGCTGCGCGGCCCCAGCCCGGTACCCAGAAAAATATCGGTAATGTCGCGGCGCCGACACTTGGTGCCATTTAAATAGTATTCAGAGACCGCTTCACGGGTTACTTTGCGTCGAATGGCAATTTCGTCGTAGGCGGCATATTCACCCCCTAACTTTTTGTCGGTGTTATCAAACACCAACTCAATACTCGCCTGCCCGACCGGCTTGCGATTAACAGACCCGTTAAAAATAACATCAGTCATCGACTCGCCGCGAAGATTTTTGGCCGAGCTTTCCCCCATCACCCAACGCACAGCATCGATAATATTTGATTTACCACAGCCATTAGGCCCAACTACCGCCGACAGATTGGTCGGGAAATAAGCCGTAGTCGGGTCTACGAACGATTTAAAACCAGCTAATTTGATACTTTTAAGACGCATAAACCAATAACCAACACTCTATGATGCTGCCACGCTGAGTTTTATTATATTCTCGAGGCAATAACAGGATAAATTTGCGCAAGGCGAGATTATAGCGATAGCTGCGAGGACTGACAGTAGTATTTGTGACTTTATGAACAGAGAAACCGTTTCAGGCTATCGCCCCTGCACCTCAGTAATCAACAAACTTAGTGGATCACTGACCTTCGCCGGTTCAACCGTTACAGGCTTAGCGACCCAGTCCCCGTCGCGACGAATAGCGGTCCCCACCAGACTTATGTGCGCCGACAATGCCAATTCAGAAAAATCATCCAACCTCATTCCCTGTCGAATCACATCTGAATCTGTGAGATGCACATTAATAGGCCATTGCTGCGCAGTCAACAAAGGCACTCGCAACGCCGCTACCGGCATAGGATTACCATCGGTACTCTTGGCAACCACAAACAAAATACCTTGCGGTGCAGCGCCCAACTCTGGCGCCACGCTGACATTAATGTCCAGTGACTGTAAATTGCCCGCGTCTTCTGCGAGACGCTTAGCCTCGACAATACCGGCACTAATTACGCCAATTTCAGAAGAATCTGGCGGTAATTGAGTAAGCAGCTTCTGCCAATATGCCAAGGCATCTAGGTATCGACCGCTTGCAAAGGCATCAATGCCCAACACCCCTAGCGCCGTCCCTTGCATGGGGTTAATCGCCAAGGCCCTATCAAGCAAGCTGCGGGTTTGACCGTCGATTTTCCGCCCCCCAACCAAATACCGCGCCTGCCCTAATTGCGCTAACACATTAGGATCTTCCGGATACAGCGCCTCTAGTCGCTGGTAATAAGGCAGCGCACCGGCAAAATCACCTTGCTGACGAAATAGGGACGCCATCATCATTAAATGCTCGGCGCTATCTGGCCGCCGCGCTAAAATAGCATCTAATAGCTCTTTATAACGCTGCCAGCGAAGATCGTCAGCACCCTCGCTAACGATCTCTGTCTGTAGTTGTTGCAGGGCTAAATCTTGTCGATAGCCAAGGCGATCGTAAATAATCAAAGCAGTCGCCGGTATCAACACTAGTACGGCCAAGATATAGCCACGTCTAGAGCGTTGCACCGGAGCATATCCACCACTCGTAGATTCGGCGACCAACTGGCGATCTAGCTCACGTTCTAGCTCTGCCAACTGCCCTGAATCAATAAGCCCAGACGCTAAATCCGCGGCCAGCTCACGCTGACGTTGGCGATAGAAATCACGCTGGGCGCTGCGATGAAGTTGTTGATCAGTTTGACTTGTTTGCCGGCTTCGTAAAGACAGTAAAACTAATATGCCTGCCAACGAGAATAAACTGGCAACGCCAATATACAGGCCAATCATGCTCGGTCCCCCGAATGCTTTCCATCCGCATCGTCGTTGAGCAGTTCTTGCAAGCGCGCCTGCTCAACCGTCGACAGCGAGACATCGCTAGGGACTTGCCGACGTTTGCGGCCAGAGGCCATCCGCCACCACACCAAGCAACCCAATATTAACAAGCCTAGGGGCGCGAACCACAGCACAGCCGTTTGAGCGCTAAAGCGGGGGCGATACAAAATAAAGTTACCATAGCGATCAACCATGTATTGAGTGATCTCTATGTCAGACTTATCATCCATAATCATGCGATGAATCTGCCGACGTAAATCCACCGAGATGGCCGAGTCGGAACCAGATAAATTCTGATTCTGGCATTTGGGGCAACGCAACTCTTGGGTAAACGCGTGGTAGCGTTTTTCCTGCAGAGGTGTATCGAACTGATAGGTTTCTATAACCGCCGCGGCGACTAAACTGAATACCATTAAAACGCTGCTTAAAATGATCGCTTTCATTGCTTCGGTCCCTGCCCGTTCAATTCAGCAATCCGTGGCGCGAATTCTTTATCCCACACTCCTTGCTCTAAAGCACCCTGATAGCGAAACCGAACCGTTCCAGACGCATCAACCAAATAAGTTTCTGGCGCACCAGTGACACCAAGATCCAAGCCCAAAGAGCCGTCCTCATCAAATAAAGTCACGGTATAGGGGTCACCTTTCTGAACTAACCAGCGTTTGGCGGCCTCGGCGTCATCCTTGTAATCGATGCTGACAATATTCACACCCTGCTCTGCAAGTTTCATTAAAAATGGGTGTTCAAAATGACAGGTCGGGCACCACGTTGCCCACACGTTCAATAAGAATAGCTCGCCGACGATCTGCGCCTTATCAATAAGGCGACCGTCGTCTAAGGCCGGTTCGGAAAACTCGGGAAGTGGCTTATCTACCAAAGCCGATGGTAAGTCTGTCGGGGTATAATCACCGTTCAGTACACGACGCTCAACACCAAAAAACATTGCGGCTAAAAGAGCAAAAATCAGTAAGGGCAAAAACAGTTTAAGTCGTTGCATTACTCTCTCCCTTTTCATCAAGCACTGTTTTTTCAGCTGGCCGATAACGCCTATCACAGATCGCCAGCAAGGCGCCTATCGCCATTAATAACGACCCCAGCCAAATCCAACGAATAAACGGCTTCACATGTATACGCACCGCCCACGCGTCTTTACCAACGGGCTCACCTAAGGCAATAAACACATCTCGCGTTAATCCAGCATCGATTGCCGCCTCAGTCATTACCTGACCACTGCGGGCATGATAACGACGTTTCTCTGGGTGCATTTCAGCAATGAAGTTGCCATCCTGCCAAAGCGTAAACCTACCGCGCTGACCGCTATAATTGGGGCCCTGAATGGCTTCCACAGAATCAAAGCTCACCTCGTAAGAAAAGGCAGTGTCAGCGCGCTCACCTACCATCATGCGAATATCTTGCTCATTATTAAAACTAGTCACCATACCGACGCCAAGTACAGCCGAAGCAAAACCTATATGCGCCGTCAGCATTCCGTAATATGAGGGGGTCAGTCGACGTAGACCTTTCGCCAGAGTCGGCGCATTGCGAACTTTGCTGCGCAGATTAACTAGGCTGCTAAGAACTATCCAGGCCGCCAGCAAGACACCAATCGTCGCGCCAATGTGCACACTGCCACCAAACCAGCGTGGCAGTATCAAGCCTAAAACAACACTGCTCGCAAACGCAATAATCATTGGCTTTAGCCACGACGATGGCTTGCTACGCTTCCATTGTGACGAGGGGCCAATGCCAACTACCAAGGCCGTTAAGCACATTAACGGTACAAAAATAGCGTTAAAATACGGCGGCCCTACTGAGTACTTACCCAAGCCAGCAAAGTCCATAATCAGCGGGAATAAAGTACCGAGTAACACCGTCATTGCGGCAACGAGAAATAAGATATTATTGACGAGCAATAACGCTTCTCGCGACAGCCAAGTAAATGTGGGAGCATTCTCATTCGCTGGCGCACGAAAGGCATATAAGGTCAGCGAGCCGCCGACGACAATCACCAAAAATACAAGAATGAACATACCGCGAGTGGGGTCAGCAGCGAAAGCGTGCACTGAGGTAAGCACACCGGAACGGACTAAAAACGTACCCAGCAAGCTCAGCGAGAATGCAAATATTGCTAACAACAAAGTCCAGCTCTTAAAAACACCGCGCTTTTCGGTCACTGCCAAGGAATGTATTAGCGCGGTACCCACCAACCAAGGCATAAAAGACGCATTTTCTACAGGGTCCCAAAACCACCAACCGCCCCAACCCAGTTCGTAATAGGCCCACCAACTTCCCAAGGCGATGCCGACGGTGAGAAATGCCCAGGCAATGTTTGTCCATGGCCGCGACCAGCGCGCCCAGCTAGCATCCATTCGACCACTCATCAGTGCCGCAATCGCAAAGGCAAAAGCCACAGAAAAACCGACATAACCGACGTATAGCATCGGCGGGTGAATCACCATCCCAGGGTCTTGCAGAAGAGGGTTTAAGTCTTGCCCATCAGAGGGTGTATTCAGTAAATGGCGGGCAAACGGATTAGAGGTAAACAGTGAAAAACTAAAGAACCCGACGGCAATCATA
Source organism: Zhongshania sp. (assembly GCF_047636175.1). Lineage (GTDB taxonomy): Bacteria > Pseudomonadota > Gammaproteobacteria > Pseudomonadales > Spongiibacteraceae > Spongiibacter. The sequence continues at coordinate 21,460 of NZ_JBLIKC010000010.1, forward strand.
CCCATTACAGACAGCACGCGGGCGAGTATATCTTGGGGTAATTGCCGTGAAAAAACCGCGACGGCTACCGTCCACAAGGTCAGGATTTGCAGCCACAATACTAATGAACCTTCGTGGCCGCCCCAGAGAGCGCTGAACTTATAGGCAGCTGGCAAAAGTGTATTCGACTGCGCAGCAACGATATCAACAGAAAAATCATCTGTTAAAAAAGCATAAAACAAACACCCAATCGCAATGCTCGTGAATAGACACTGCGCAAAACTTAAATAGCGGCCGGAGCGCATCGCCAACTGATCGCCGCAGTAAACTCCCCACAATGGCAAAACAGCCAATGCAAGCGCAAAACAAAAACCGAGTATTAAAGCAACGTGGCCGATTTCAACAATCACAGATTAACCCTTCTCTTATTTTTCAGCCCGACTGGCCGCAGATTTCTCTAAGGCATAACTAACCTCTGGCGGCATATAGTTTTCATCATGCTTCGCCAGCACTTCGCTGGCATAAAAAACACCGTCTTCACCTAATTTACCAGACGCCACCACGCCCTCACCTTCGGCAAATAGATCTGGCAGAATCCCTTCGTATTCAACGATGACAACAGCACTATAATCAGTGACAGCAAAGCGTATTTTCAAACTATCGCTGGCACGCTGCAAACTGCCTTCCTGAACCATGCCGCCGGCACGAATTGCCTTGCCAACGGGTGCTTTGCCAGCCGCAATATCAGCTGGGGGATAAAATAGATTTATATTTTCCTTTAAGGCATAGCCCAGCAAGCCCGCCGCAAGACCTGCCACAATCAATATAAATATGATAATCAAAAGCCGCTGCTTTCGCTGTGGATGCATAGCCATAACTGTCTCTTCATTACATCTGAGCCGCTTACAACAAGTAGCGGCGATTTAATTTGTGCTGGGTGACGACGCCTGTTTACGTCGCACTATAGCGCGAATATGTTGCTCCGCTTGGCGACGACGGTGGCGCGCCACCCAGAGTAAGGCGCTGAGCACTAACAGGCTTACGCCGTAGCAAAACCAAACATAGCGGCCGTGACCACTCATTATGAGTAAATCGCTAAAACTATCAAAATACATTTAGCGAGACTCTCCACAGATAAGGTTTTGCACCCAGCGAGTATTCTTTTCGCGATTCAAAATTTCCGCACGGGTGAACAACAGCAAAACCCAGCCGAAAAACAAATACATACCACTCAAGGTCGCCATCAGGGGTCGCAACATGGTGGGGTGTATCGTCGACTGACCGGTAAAACTAATACTGGCAGGCTGATGCAAGCTATACCACCACTCAACAGACCAGTAAATAATAGGGATGTTCACTGCCCCGACAATGGCAAGTACCGCACAGGCCTTGGCGGCGGCATCACGATTTTCAAATGCCTGGTGCAAGGCAATGATACCTAAGTATAAAAAAAACAATATCAGCACTGAGGTAATACGCGCATCCCACACCCACCAAGTACCCCATGTTGGCTTTCCCCAGACTGCGCCTGTTAATAGGGCAAGAAAGGTAAGTGAGGCACCGATAGGTGCAATAGCTTTCATTATCATGGCCGCTAATTTCATGCGCCAGATCAAGTGGATGGCACCGGCAATTGCCATCGTCACATAAGCACCCATTGCCACGGCCGACGCGGGAACATGAATATAAATAATACGAAAACTATTGCCTTGTTTATAATCCGGTGGCACAAACGCCAAGCCCCAAACAACACCGCCAAGCAATAGCAGCAACGACAGTGTTGCCAGCCAGGGTAAAAGGCGGCCGCTGAACTGGTAAAACCAGCGTGGGGAACCCCATTTATGGAAGGTTGAGCTAATCGACAAAGCAGTATTCTCTTTTTAAAAGCTATTTAGCCACTGATAGCTCAGCGCAAACGTAAAACATTGTACCCTAGCTTGACTGAAATTCAGACACGCACTGGCATACTTGAACACAGCAATATTGATTTTTACCTCTCGCTTAACCTACTGATCAATACTAATTCGCAAAGCACCGCAAATGGCCAGTGGCGATAACGCTAGCGCTATCAGAAAAAACACACCCAGCATCGCCAGCTGCGGTAAATAAGGGCCGCCCTCAACTGCTGCTTTCACTGCGCTACTGCCAAAAATAAGTACCGGTATATATAGTGGCAACACGATGAGCGATAGTAACAGGCCGCCCTTGCGCAGCCCTACCGTTAATGCGGCGCCAATAGCACCTATAAAACTAAGCACACTGGTACCCAAAATTAAACTCATCATTAGCGGCAGCATCCCAGCGATGGGCAAATGTAAGAGGACGCCCAAAACCGGTGACAAAAGACTCAAGGGCAAACCAGTTATTAGCCAGTGAGCTACTGTTTTAGCCAATACTTGCGGGTAAAGCGGCTGGTGGGTCAGCAACATTTGCTCCAAGGTCGCATCATCAAAATCGCCTTTAAACAAACTGTCCATGGCGAGCAACGACGCGAGTAGGGCAACAACCCATAGAATGCCAGGGGCCAACTCGGCAAGACGATCTGGCTGCGGACCAATCCCAAGGGGGAATAAGGCGCACACCATCACAAAAAAAACCAGAGGGTTAGACCATTCACTGCCGCGCCGCAATGATGCAACAACATCGCGTCGCAATACCGCTAAGGCTAATTTAATCAGCCCGGGATTAGGCATCGGTGACGGCTCCCAGATTGATGACTTTAAAGTCTTGAGGGAAGTTAAGACGGTGATGAGTGGTTAATAATAGCGCTCCGCCACCACTTACAAATTCGCTGAGCCAATGTTCGACCTCGGCCACACCGCGCTGATCTATGGCGGTAAAGGGTTCATCAAGAATCCAAAGACTAGCGGGAATACAGAATAAGCGCGCCAGGTTTACCCTGCGCTGTTGACCAGCTGACAAAGAGAAACACGGCTGCTCTTCGAAACCACCCAAACCGACTTTGTCGAGCGCAGACCTAATGAGAGCATCGCTATTGGAAATGCCGCGCAGGGCGCACGACCAGCGCAAATTTTCAACAGGACTCAGCACTGCTTTTATGCCAACGCCATGGCCGATATACAGTAATTGCTGTAAATAGTCGTGGCGCTGACGCTGCAAAGATTTACCTTGCCATAAAACATCGCCCTCATAGCGACTCGACAGACCAGCCAAAATGCGAAGTAAACTCGTCTTACCACTGCCATTTGGGCCAGCAATTTGGACAAGCTGACCCGCATTGAGCTGAAAGCACAAATCTGAAAACAGCACCCGATCGTCTCGCTCGCTGCACAACTGCTTAACTTCTAGGCCCGTAACTGCCAAAACCACTCCCGCCTATCCACGCACAGACATGTCGACGACATGCGTAAAATCGCCGCCAAGTATATACGAAATAAAGGAAATTTAGTGCCTAAAACGAGATACCAAAATATTTGCAGGCAAACACCCGAACGCGATTAGCAATTGACTCAACGAGACTTGCCATCGTCGCCGTTAGCGCGATCGCGCTCCCAGCTTTCAAAATCTTGTGTCACCAGATCAAGATAACTTAGCGCTTTATCTAGCTCCGCAGAATAACCCTTAGCGCGAAATTTCATTAAGCGCTGACGCACCCAACTCAGCTCGCTCACCAAATTACTGACGTTGCTATCCGCAACCACCTGCAAAGCAAGACTCGGGCTTACGACCGGCACTGACTGAGGAGTCAGTGAAGCTAGGTCGGCACCAATCGTCTCGAACTGACTACCAATATAAGTCCGAAATGCCCCAGAATCGTCGCGCATCTGGGGGGCAGTTACATCATTTGGATTGCTTGCCTGAAGCGGCATAAAGTTCGCACTTTCATAGTGTAAAACCGAGGGCGCCGAGTCATAGAGCTGACTAGCTCTGGGCTGCAAGCGACCGTCAAAAAAAACACTCAGCGGATCAGTGTAGCTATCAACTGGGTTATTAGCCGCAGACGGGCTACTATTGCGATCAGCCGCGCGCAGTAAGCGTGATTTTAATTCGCCATCAATGGCACTTGGCGTCTGATGGTTAATGCGACGCGCCAGCATCAGCTCTAAAGCCCCGATAGCAGCGAAGAGCAATGACACCAAACTTGGTGTCATTGAGACCCGCCGGGTGCGGACACGCTCCATAACGCGCTCAGCTAACTGCGCGCATTCCACCAGCTCAGACATCTTTAAAACCGTTGCGCCGCCATAGAGGGTATGGAAGCCTCTATGGATATCGTCAAGTATTTTCTGGCCATCATAACCATAACGCAATTCTGCAAGCTGCTCTGACAATCGCTGAACAATCTCCTCTGCTTCCGCAAGGAAAATCGCCAAAATACCTTCGTGCTCTTGTTCATTCACACTCAGCCCTACTTTATTGGCAAACAGCTAAACAGCACATCCAGCAATCACAACAAATGACTTTATTTAGCGGCGCCGCAATCACTAAAACAGTCTTGATAAGAACATTATCACCGATCGCTGGCGCCAAGGATGCCCACTAGGTCACACTTACGAAATATCGTGCAATATACCCGGAGCGCCCTTAAGTTGGAATTTCTTGACAATCAAAGGGACTAAGCGGGTGCCATAGCGCAGACTGCCGTGTTTAGGACTTTGATCTAGGGTTGCCGATAACAGCCAGAATTTTATGTTCCAGCATCGCCGCCGTAAATGGTTTAACCATATACGCATCTACCCCGGCCTGCGCGGCGGCAATAATTTGTCCGCGCTGAGCGTCAGCGGTAATTATTAATACCCGAATATGCGTTAAGTTACTGTCTGCCCTGATTGCCCGCAGAAGATCTAAACCGGACATCCTCGGCATAATCAAATCGGTAATAACAAAATCAAAACGCTGATTGTGGAGCATGGGTAGCGCCGACAAGCCGTCTTCCGCTTCACTAATATAGCGATATCCCAAGTCAGTGAGTAAATTACAAATAATACGTCGCATTGAAGAAAAGCTTTCCACCACCAATATGCGCATCTCAGCTGGCGAACACGACGCCGAGACAACAGGATCGATTTCTTCATGATCAGCCCTAAAGGGGTTTGGGCTTAAATCTTGAAGATCATCTTCACTCATAAACGTTGCGCCACCGCGTCATCAGCGTCCGCGTTTAGCGCCAATAAGCGCTCAACAAAGAACACTAAATGCCCTTGTGCCTTAGCTGGCAAAGGCCAAGTTTGCACCTGTTTTGCTAAGTCCCTCAATGCTCTGGCAGACGGACTACTTGGCGCCGCCAAGATCACCGGCTCTTGCTGGCGCACAGCATCTCTTAGTTTCAAATCAAACGGCACAGTGCCTGCGTAGATCAAGGCGACATCTAAAAATTGAGCACAAACTTGGTTCAAACTTTCGAAAAGTTGACGCCCCTCCCCTTCATCGGCAACCATATTAGCCAAAATACGAAAACGACTGCGACCAAAATCGCGCTTCAATAGTTTAATGAGTGCGTAAGCATCTGTTATCGAACTTGGTTCGTTACAGACCACCATTAAAACTTCGTGTGCAGCAGAAAGAAAATTGACCACAGAGTCCGAGATGCCCGCCGCGGTATCAATGATCAAAACATCCAATTGACCGGAAATATCACTAAAAGCGCGAATTAAACCCGCGTGCTCTAGGGAGCTGAGCATACTCAAGCGTCGTGTTCCCGACGACGCCGGAATAATTCTTATGCCCGCCGGGCCTGTCAGTAAAATATCCTGCAGGGAACACTGACCATCTAAGACTTGCTCTATGGTGTTTGACGCCTTGAGTCCAAGCAGTATATCGACATTTGCCAGACCAAAATCTGCATCTAAGAGCACGACCCTTGCACCATTTTCCGCCAGCGCGACACTGAGATTAATAGCGACATTACTTTTGCCGACGCCACCTTTACCGCCACTTACGGCGATCACTTGAATTGCACGCGTCATGATAGCTCCGCTGGCACTTCAGTGTTGTTAAAAATATTCTCACGCCAGGGAAAACCCCACGTTCTGCGACAATGTTCGCCAACTTGGTCGGCATTACACATCGCCATGATTTTCTTTAGCAAGCGCTGATCCACTGCATGAACATCAACGAGGAGGACAAATAAATTATTCTCGGCATAGGGTCGGTAATCATCGAAGGCAGGGTTATCCTGCATCAAGCCGAGAAAACCGCCCTCCCAAGCACCAAATAACAGCAGGGTTATGGGCAGCGAATACATAATAATAGTCCGCGCCACGCCGTCGTCGACAGTAAACAAGCTCAAAGCAAACACTGCCAACAAGACACCCAAGCAAAAACCCCAGAAACCACCGCGCCATGCCCCGCCAAGAACATTACTCAGCATCAGCGGAGATGCCAGCGGCAGACCAAGGCGCTGAACATCGGCGGCAGCACCGGTAAAAATCCGCCAGCGCCAGCAATTCAAATGCGATTGGTTAAGCATTTCAACAATTTCGCAAAGCTCGTTGTGATCGCGACTTAAAAATACCAGCCTACGTTTCATTATTCTTCATCTCCCGGGTAGACACCCCCGCGCCCAGCGCGGCATACAAACCGACGAGCAATAACTATCGCAATGACTGCAGCCGCTCAGCTTGACTTACCACCTCAGTCAGCCGAATTCCCAGCTTATCCTCTATCACCACCACTTCCCCACGCGCGATTAATGTGCCGTTTACCAGCACATCTAAAGGCTCGCCAGCTTGCCGGTCAAGCTCCACAATAGCACCCTGATGTAGCTGCAATAAATCCCGTATTGGCATATCGCTGCCACCCACCTCCAAGGTGAGGCGAACCGGAATATCCATCACCATGGTCAAATCTGGGCCGGCAGGACTCCGATCACGAAGTCTGGCACCGGCACCTTCGCGCGGATTTGGCCCTTTTAACCCTGCGCTATCAGCGTCTTGAAACCCGAGCTTGTCAGCCGCCTCCATTTCTTCTTTTAAGGCCTGACGCTGACGTCGCGGTTCGTCTTGCTTGTCCATATTGCAGTCTCTTAATCACATTTAAAGTCGCACGACTGTCGACTTTTTACATCCTAACTATTTATGATAATTGTTAGCGTTTTACAGCGCCGCGCCTTACTCAACTATTTTAAGCGCCAAATACCCATTCACAACGCCCAATTGCGCTCTTGCTACAGGCACGCCAGACGCCTTCAACACCGACGACTCGCGGCTGCTCAAGGGAATAACATCACCCACTTGCAAGCCGGCAACCTGCCCCAAACTCATCACCGGCTCCGCCAGGGTGCAACGTGTTACCACCCTGGTATCCAGCAGCGATTGACTCAGGGAGCTCTGCCACAATAAATTATCACCTGGATGCTCAGCCGATTCGTTCTTGCTAAGCAGCGCCATTACGGGCTCCAACATCGCCACTGGCAAAGCAATATGAAACTCACCGCCACCACCACTATCTAATTCAATCTGAAAACGACACACCACAATATTATCGGCCTGGCCCGCGATAGAGGCCATCGCGGGATTCACTTCCATTGCCAATGACTCGCAGCGCATTGCACTTGCCAGGCGCCAAGCTCGATCATAATCAGTGTGAGCGCGCTTGACTAATCGACCGATAACACGACGCTCTACCTGACTAAAGTCGCGACCGTCAGCATGGCCCTGAGTACCGTTGCCACCGAAGAACATATCCACTAATCGAAATACCAAGCGCGCATCAAAGACAATCATCGCAGCGCCTTTCAGCGGATGTAAGCGCATTAAATTTAGGGATGTAGGGACATACAAAGAATGTAGGTATTCGCTATAAGCTTGGAACTGCAGATCAATTGCAGCCACATCGACACTTTGACCTAGGACGTCGGAAAGACTGCCTCGAAAGTATTCCGCAAATCGTTTACTAATATGCTCGAGACCCGGCAAGGGCCGCTTTTTTAGACGTCGCCGACTGGCTAAATCAAAGGAACGTGCGCCTGTAGAACCCTTACTTTGCCGATCTGGACTTGGTGCTTGCGCCTGTACATTCGCCAATAAGGCATCTATTTCTGCTTGAGAAAGTAAATCCTTCACCATTACGCCCGCACCGCTACTAAACAAAAGGAATATAGGACTTAGAGCAAGACTTACGCCAATATTTTATTATTTAAATCAATGACTTAATAACTCGACCGTGCGTCAAAAAAATGACAGTCGCTATTTATCTTCCGCCAACCATTTACGCAACAAGAACATTGAATCAGCAAAGCAGTGCTTGGCATTGCTAAAGTCCTGCTGGATATCTTGAAAACTTGCATCGCGACCACGATATTCCAAACCGCGAAAATGCTGAGATAGATTTTCTGCGCCAAGCGATGCAGCCCCACCCTTCATGGTGTGCGCCATGGCCCTGAGCGTGTCGGCGTCGCGGTTTATAATGGCTTGCTCTATCGCCGCTAGCCGCTCTTGAGTATCGATCTCAAACTCGTCAATCAAGGAGCAAACATCGTCTTCCATAAACTCACGTAGTTCTTCCAATAAGGCTAAATCTAATGCAGGCATGTGCTCAAACGTCCTTGTTTAAATAGCTGGATAAATCGTGTTATCTATTCAGGGCTAATGCGTCGTTGATTGCAGCTTGCTATTTTTTGCCCGGCAATGATAGATAAGTCTACGTTATCGGCAAGTGAAACCGAGTACTAAAATACGTCTATTTTACGGGCATCGAGAATAACTTCGCCAACCGCCGCCATTTGTTTTGCAACCCTGACTATCTCCGCTTGCGCACTCATTGACTCTGTTTGCGTGAAACGGCGTGACAACAAGGAAATTGCCTGCTTCTTCTCGTTTGTTAGCACACTTAAAAATCGGCGGCGGAGCTGCGCTCCAGTTTCTGCTAATGCGGGCGCCAGGATATCTGGCGCTAGCTGTTTCGCCAAAATCGCAATATCGTCTTCCGCCATATTCACAATTTGGCCAAAGCCAAACATTAACTCCTCAACTCGGGCAGCCTGTTCTGGCTGACTTGCGCGCAGCCCATTAAGTAAGCTGCTCTCCGCCCCGACATCCATTTCATTGAGCAAGGCAGCCGCTAAAGAATCACCTGTCATCGCCCGCCCCATTGGTCGACCGACCTCGCTAAAATACTGCTCAAGCAAGTAATCCAGCTCTTCAAGCGCTGCCGGAGTTAGATTCTTCAACCCCGACAGACGGCCTAATAAATCTAATCTTCGCGACTCCTCAAATGCGAGCAACACCTCACTACCCTGCTTAGCATCCAGACAGGCAATAACAACAGCCTGTATTTGTGGATGTTCGCGACTGATGATATCGATAATGGTCTTAGCTTCGAGCCACTTTAACTTATTAATATGTCGAGACTGACCATGCAGGTCTAGGCGATCACCCAGGAGCTTTGCGCGCTCTTCGCCTAGCGCCTCTTCCAGCAAACTCAACACCGCGTCTCCCGCGCCCGGTTTCACCCCAGAGAAGGTGTTTACGTCGCGATGGAAACGCGCCAGCACGCGACCAAATTCTGCACTGCTCGGGGCGTCCATACAGCTCATCGCTGCCGCCAAGCGATGCACGTCGGCGGGCTGCAGTGCCCGTAAAACAGCGGCGGCCTGCGGTTTATCAAGCGACATAATTAAGGCCGCTGCCTGCTCCACATCCCCTAAGTTCATCGATGTGGCCATTAGCCCCGAGCCCCATTCAACCAATCACTTAAGACGCTAGCAACACGGGCGGGCTCTTCTTCAGCAATGGCCTGAAAGCGCCGTAATTGATCAAGGTAGTCACTCTCGATCTGCCGAGTTTTTGCTCGCAATTGCTGGTAACGATGGTATGCCCACGCGAAGCCACTACCGCCGATCAGCAATAGGCCCACGGCCAGATATAGCCGATGAATAAGCGCGAGCCCCCAGAAGGCATTACCACCATTATTTATTTTCGAAAACGCGCGAAACTGCACGCTTAGCTGATCTCCCCGCGCAGTATTCAAGGCCAAGCCTGCGGTAACGACCGCCGCAAGCGCTTCTTCAACGTCCGGCACGTGCGCAGGTCGATTTACTAAAATCAGAACGGCTTTCACTTCCACGCCTTCGGCAAGCCCATTTTTGTCGCCACTGTCTACTTGCACCGTTATTTTCATATCGCGACCATCAATAACTGACGTCGCCAAACTCAGCACTTTGCGGGTCAAATAAGCCTCGCGCTGACTAAGTAGGTCGTTTTGAGCTGGCTCAAACCCTGCACTGTAGACAGAGCGCCAGTACTGCCAAGCCACTTCCGTCATCAACAGCGCGCCGGCGATAAAACACAGCGCCATAACCAACATGGAAATATAGCTAGATATCGATAATGCCTCGGCCTCGATTATCTCTGCCGTCTCATGTTCTTGCACCACTAACGCCAACTCCCGCGACCGTCAATATAATGACGGCAATCGAAAATACAGGAACACGAACCATAAAGCGTCATTTTTTTGACAACCCATTATGAAAAAGAGCGTAGATCACAGCGATAATCACTGCCACCTCACTTATAACAGCAGTTATTGCAGTAATTAGGCCAGCATGGAGTAACAGCAGATACAGGGACGTGGTAAGCGGGGCGTCGATCTTTGCGCAAAAGGTAGGGTGTACATCCGGCAACAGCGAATAAGTCGCTTGCCAGATGCAGTCTATTGAGAGTTCACAGCGCTAGTTAAGCTCAACTAATTCAATAAAGTCAGCCAATACTGGTGTAGACGCTGGTACACCCCCAGCATCAACCTTGAGCGCAGACCCAAACTGATATTCTTTGCGCTCACCACTGCGGTCAATGGCCAGTGACGCAAAATCAAATAAATTTGGATCTGCCATTTGCGATGGTGCGATTTTTTGCATCGACGAGAAAATTTTCTCTATGCGACTACCATCGGTTTTTTCCCAATCCATGAGCATCTTCCGAATATTCTGGCGCTGAAGATTTTCCTGCGAGCCACAGAGATTGCAGGGAATAATCGGAAATTCCTTGTGCTCAGAAAAGGCCTCAATATCACTCTCACGGCAGTATGCCAGCGGGCGAATCACGATATTGCGCTTATCATCAGACAATAGTTTTGGGGGCATAGCTGATAGGCGCGCACCGTAAAACATATTTAGGAATAAGGTTTGTACGATATCGTCTTTGTGGTGTCCCAGCGCAATCTTAGTTGCACCAATATCTTCGGCAAATGCATATAGGGTACCGCGACGTAAGCGCGAGCAGAGACCACAGGTAGTTTTGCCCTCAGGAATCTTTTGCTTAACTATCGAGTAAGTGTCTTTATTAACAATGTAGTACTCGAGCCCCAAGGCATCAAGGTACTCAGGCAACACATGCTCTGGATAGCCAGGCTGCTTTTGATCCATATTCACCGCCACCAAATCAAACTTAATCGGCGCGCTATTTTGTAGGTTTATGAGAATATCGAGCATGGTGTAGCTGTCTTTGCCGCCAGATAGGCAAACCATCACCCGGTCGCCCTCTTCAATCATTTTATAGTCGTCAATCGCTTGGCCCATATGGCGGCGCAAACGCTTCTGAAGTTTATTGAATTCAAGTTTTGGCAAGCTAGACATAACACGCAAATCAATTGTAGGACTGGGCCGCGCATCATATAGAAACATGCAGTCAGCGGCCACAAAATCGCACTTTTGCGGTACTATTGGGTCCAGTATTTGGCCTTTACGTCCTCAATCGCTGGCAATCGGCGGCTTAGATGACTATCATTGGGCCGCCAAAATCTGCTGGCATGAGGTGTCTCGTACACGGCCAGACCCCGGCACGGGTGCATGTCGGACTGTGTAATCCACGTCCGATCGCACCCGCTCAAAAATCAGACCACCACCAGAAAGGGAATCGCCCAATGAAACAACCAGTTCGCGTCACCGTTACCGGTGCAGCCGGCCAAATTGGCTATGCACTTCTTTTCCGTATCGCTTCCGGCGCTATGCTGGGCGACGACCAGCCCGTTATTCTGCACTTACTCGACATCACCCCTGCTATGGATGCTCTTCAAGGCGTGCGTATGGAGTTGGAAGATTGCGCGTTTCCATTATTGGCCGGCGTGGTTTGCACCGATGATCCAAGCGTTGGCTTTAAAGATGCTGACTACGCCCTGCTTGTTGGCGCACGTCCGCGTGGTCCCGGCATGGAGCGTAAAGATCTGCTCGAAGCCAATGCCGCTATTTTCTCGGTACAAGGCAAGGCAATTGATCAGAACGCTAGCAAGAACATCAAAGTACTGGTTGTCGGCAACCCTGCTAACACCAATGCTCTGATTGCGCAGCGCAACGCGCCGTCTATCAGCCCGCGCAACTTTACCGCGATGACGCGCCTGGATCACAACCGCGCCATGACACAGATTGCTATCAAGACCGGCAAAACTGTTAATGACGTTACTAACATGACTATCTGGGGCAATCACTCAGCGACTCAGTACCCAGACCTGTTCAATGCCAAAGTTTCTGGCCAAACCGCCAGCGACCTTGTTGATCAAGCATGGCTTGAAGCTGACTTCATCCCAACCGTTCAGCAACGCGGCGCGGCAATTATCAAAGCGCGTGGCGCATCTTCTGCCGCTTCTGCAGCCAATGCCGCTATTGGTCATGTCCGCAGCTGGGCACTTGGTACTGAAGGCGACGACTGGGTTTCTATGGGCGTTTACAGTGACGGCAGCTACGGCATTGCCGAAGGCCTGATCTACTCATTCCCTTGCCGCTGCAAAGACGGCGAGTGGGCAATTGTTCAAGGCGTAGAAGTTAATGACTTCAGCCGTGGCAAAATGGAAGCCTCTGAAAAAGAGCTCGCTGAAGAGCGTGATGGTGTAAAACACCTGCTGCCATAGTATTACGGCAAATTAAAGAGGCGGCCCTTGGGCCGTCTTTTTTTTGTTCTATATAATATCGATCACTATCGCCAGCGCCCTTTGAATGGTGACTATTCTGTCAAAACGCGTTACCTTTTACGCTTTTTTAACATTGATAACCTGCTCCAAAACCATAGGAATAACGTCAAATGAATGTCTCCGATGCACTCAAAGCCAGACGCTCAATTCGTGGCTTTAAACCCGACCCTATCGCGCCGGAATTACTGGAAAAAATATTTTCAAACGCCAGCTTAGCGCCGTCCAACTGCAATACCCAACCCTGTCATACGGTGGTGGTATCTGGCCAAGCCAGAAAAGATTTGCAAGCTGCCATTTTCGCCGAAATGAGTGCCGGAAAAGCGCCATCCTCCGCGTTTACCCCAGGAGACCAAAACCTTACAGGGGTCTATAAAGACCGCCAATACCAATGCGCTATGGGCTATTACGGCACCATGGGTATTGAGCGTCATGAGAAAGACAAGCGCTTTGCGCTGATGATGAAAAACTGGGAATTTTTCGATGCCCCGCACGTTGCCTTTATTTCTATGCCTACCAGTATGGGGCCGGTCAATGCCGTAGATGTGGGTATTTACCTGCAAACATTAATGATGGTCTTGGTTGAGCACGGTTTAGCCAGCTGCCCCCAGGGCGCCTTGGCGTTTTATCCCGACGAAGTCTTTAAAATCGCCGACATTCCCGAAGGCAACGGCATTATCTGCGGATTGTCCTTTGGCTACGAAGACGTGGGAGCACAAATCAACCAGGTGATTATGGATCGCGCTCCGCTAAGCGATACAACTCAATTTATCAGCTAGCCTTATCCTGTTGGGGCCCCGGCGACAAGTTCTCAGCCGCGAGGAATTCACTGTCCTCAACTTCGCTGTGCCGCGGGTCCAGTTCAAAAATTACCGGTGAGGTCTCAAGTATTGTTACGAAGGGTTCGGTCTCATCCACAATCGCTACCACATGAGATTTACGGCGAATCGAAATACCCAGAGTGAAGCCCAATAGACACACCGCCGCAAAGGCAAATAGACCCCGCGGCCCGAACAGAGACATAAACGCCGACGCCAACGGCGCCCCCACCGCCGAGCTACAGCCATATAAAAACAAAATTCCACTCCCCACCAACACAAAATCACTGGCTTCGGCGTTATCTGAGGTATGCGCCAAACAAATTGAATACATCGTCATCACCGTTCCGCCCCAGAGCACGGCCAACAGTAAAAATGCATTGCCAACCACGGGAACGAACACCAACACCGCTGACACTGCCGCGCCCGCCAGGCTCATAAAATATAAAACTAAACGGCGATCATAGCGATCCGATAGGCGACCTAGTGGCAGCTGAAACAGTGCGCCACCCAATACCACCCCACTCATAAACAAGGTCAGTTGTGATGTATCCAATCCAAGCCCACGGGCATAAACCGGGCCCAGGGCCCAGAACGCGCCCGTTACTAAGCCGCTGGTAATAGCGCCCTCCATACCCACGTGCGATAGCTGCCAGAGGCGGCGAAAATCTAATTTCACTACCTGCATTGGCGCTGGCGCCAAGGTTGCTGTTAGGGAAACAGGCACAATTGCCAAGGACAATAATATCGCCGCTAAGCCAAAGAGCATCGGTCCAGACGGATCGGCAAAATTAAGCATCTGCTGACCGACGATAATCATGCTGAGGTTTATGACAGTGTAAAGCGAAAGAATCGTACCGCGGGTCTCACGCGTGGCGCGATCGTTAAGCCAGCTTTCTATCACCATATATAAACCGGCAATACAAAAGCCCACAATAAACCGCAAGACCAGCCATACGACGAAACCCGGAAAGGCATGAAATAGTAATACCACCGCCGAAAATACCGTTGCCAATACCGCGAAGCAGCGTATATGCCCGACACGTCGAACAATATGTGGGGTAACAAGACAGCTGATAACAAAACCAATGAAGTAGGTCGACGCGGTAAAGCCGGTCTGGGCGGCCGAGAATTGTTCTATCTCGGCCCGCAATGGCAGCAACGTCAGCATCAGCCCATGCCCAATTAGCACCAAGGCATCGGATAGTAATAATGCTGCCAGCGGCAATAACAAACGCCTCATAAAGCCCTATGCCCTATAAAATAAGTGATTGAACACTTGAGAAACCCAAGCATAGTTGCAGTTAATCGCAAGCCGAGGCGCGCAGTCTAACAGCAGCATAGGGTTTTGAACTGAGTATTATTTCCATATCCTATTGCTACACAGCAAGTCCTTACCTTTAAAGTAGCTAGCAAGGTATAACCCAATCGTGATTCACGTCGTCCCTAAAGTACACAGTAATTATGTTAGGACCGGCCAAGCCCCTAGCAGCGTTGCTTCCCTATAGCCTTTGTCTGAACGTCATGGCCAATGACAGCATCAAGCTCAACATTAGCGGCGGCATTGATGGACCAGGCGGTCAACTTCGCATCAGCGGCGACAATATCACCGTCTTAGACCGCGCCAATGGCTTAGTGCTGATATCACCAGATAATAATGACAACCTCAACCCCGATCTTATTAAGATACGCGGCACCTTAACAATTCCAAAAGGCAACTACAGCCTTAAAATCCTGCCAGATCAGGCCGCAGGGGTATCTGCAGATGAGCGTATCGTCAATCAGCAGGCCACTAGCGATGTAAAAAGTCGGGCTATCGTCACCCGAACAGACATTGTGCTGAATGACAGTTTTGAGTTTAAGGGCTATGACTTAAGCACCCGCTGATCTTAATAAGTCTGACGCCGATCAAGTTATGAAGGCCGCCACCGCGCTGGGAATTTCTCAAAGTCGAGGTATTAGCAATACGCTGCAAAACACCTTTGGCGTCGATGTCGTCAGCTTGCAGGGGGGCGACAGTTATGAAGACAGTTCGCTGGTAGGGGGTAAACATCTAAGCCCGGATTTATTTATTAGCTATGCACAAAATCTTTTCACACCTGCCGGTAGCGTGCAGCTCGACTATACATTAAGCAAAAACCTAGGTCTGAAAGCGCAATCTGGTAAAGCCTAAAGTATTGATCTCTTATATAAAATCGAACACGGCCAACAATAGCGAGGCGTCAATTATCGGCAAAAAGCCACTGCTATGGCCTCGTAAACAGTAATTCTCCCCTGCTAAGCCTAGACTATCTACCACACGGTTTTCATAGTGCCTCCGTCTACTACAAGGGTGGCACCCGTTATATAGCTAGCCGCATCTGACAGTAAAAAGGCTCCAGCCTTGCCGAACTCACTGGGATCGCCGTAGCGACCAAGGGGAATGGTAGCCTGACTCACAGCGCGCTGTTCATCAAAACTTATGGCCTTTGCCTTCGCCTGCAGCGTATCAAGATTCACCATACGATCGGTGGCAATTAAACCCGGCACTAAATTATTAACGCGAATATTTTCTGGCGCCAACTGCTTAGACAAGCTCTTAGCCAAGCTGGTCACGCCGGAGCGCATGACATTAGATAACAACAAAAAGTCCACCGGCTCTTTCACCGATGACGAAGTGATGGTCAAGATTGCCCCACCCCCGGCCGCCCGCAAATGCGGCAAGGTCTCGCGAATCATGCGGACTGTACTCATTAATGTCAGCTCAAAGGCAGTCTGCCAATCGTCATCGTTAAACACGTCAAATTGACCTGGCGGGGGCCCTCCAGCATTAACCACCAAGCCATCTACGCGGCCAAAATCAGCGCTTGCCTTGGCAACCCACGCGGAAATACTGTCCGCGTCGCTAGCGTCCATACAATAGCCCCGCACTTTCGCACCTGTTGCCGCCGCCAGCTGGGTTGCAGCCACCTGAATACCACTTTCACTGCGGCTGGCGATAGCAAGCGACGCGCCGTTTAACGCTAGCTGTTCAGCAATCGCGTAACCCAAGCCCTTGCTCGCAGCAGCGACTAGATACACCTTGTTGTTCACATTGAGTTCCATTTCCACCTCTTTTATCGATATTGTCTGCGAGTAGCGATATCGAAAACCACCGGTACCTGCAAAAAATCTTAGCTAAAAGCAATCACCTCTAAAAACGATTACCTACAGAAACTACCAGCTCGTGAAGCGATCGTATTGAGAAACTATTGCCTTGAAAAACCAACCCGCAGATTTGCACTGCGGACTAGCAAGACGGCATTATCGCAGAGAAACAAAATACTCGCTGGGTGCACACAGTCTTATCAAGAAGGCGACGCGCTGTCAGAAGTTGGTTAGAATAGCGCCGCGTTACAAGCCTACTCACACAAATCCAAAAAAACACATGACACTTGATATGATCGCTGTCAACATTGCATCGCTATGACAGACAACAAAACTATGACTATGACTACCACTAACACTAGCACTAGCTACCATCACGGCAATCTGCGTGAAGAACTCATGGAGCTTGCCGAAAAACACCTCGTTAATGAAGGTATTGGCGAACTGAGTTTGCGTGCACTAGCAAGGGAGATCGGCGTATCCCAAACTGCACCATATAGGCATTTCAAAGACAAAAACGCATTACTGGCAGCACTAGCGACCGAGGGTTTCCGGCGTTTTTTCGAATTTTGCACAGCCAGTGAGCGCGAACCGCGCGCAGACATTAGCCTTTTATATTTTGGCCTTAGTTATGTGCATTTTGCCAAAACTCATACTGAAATGTTTAACCTTATGTTTGGTCCAGTCTTACAACCGCGAAATGACTATCCAGAACTTTTTGCCGCTGGACGTGAAGCCATTTACAGAGTGCGAGCTGGTGTAGAGCGCGGTTTTAAAACTGGGGTATTAAGAGAACTAGATGACGTCGCCTCAATGGCGCACACTGTTTGGGCTGCAGTGCACGGGGTGGCAACCCTAATGCTGGATCACGGCGACACCTATGGTTACCACCGAGACTTAGATTTACAAGCCGAAAAATCGCTGCGCATGATGATCGCCGGGCTTTGTACTGACCCCAGCGAAGTCTCGCGGCTGCCAACGATCTCAACCGCCTATCCGCCAGAAAGTGCCTAAGCCCAAATACCGCCTAAAGGGTTTGGCGCAACACCACCAATGGCGGCTGAGTAATTAATTTACGGCAAGACAGCCAAGCTAGAGTACACATTGTAAGTACACCGATCAGCGGTGCCACAATAAACACCCCGCCATGCACAGCGACATCCATTTCTAATACCCAATACTGCAAACCAAATAAAGCGATGTTACTCCCCAGCGCCGCGAGCAAACCAGATAGTAAACCAACTGCCGCAAACTCCATTAGCAAGCCACTCACAATTAACTTTTTACTCGCCCCAAGGGTTCGCAAAATTGCGTTCTCTTGCAGGCGACTATCTAAACTGGCTAATACATTAGCCACCCCAACCAGCAGGGCACACACTACTACTAGCATCAACACCAACCCAATAGCGGTGCTGACCTGACTCACCACTATTTTCATTTGTTTGATAATCGTATCAATTTCAATAAGTGTCACGGTGGGAAACTGCCTAAGTAAATCACTGAGCAAGGCCTTTTTTTCAGGCGCCAAATAAAAACTGGTGATATAACTCCCCGCATAATTCTCTAAGCTTTGCGGCGGAAATATAAAATAAAAATTCGGCCGCATGCTGGCCCAATCTAAACTCCGAATACTGCTCACCTGGGCTTTGAGCAACTGCCCGCCAATATTAAACGACAACACGCTACCTATTGTCAGGTTTAGCTTGTCCGCAAGTTCAGACTCTACCGACACGGGTATCACATCTGAGTTCTGAGCCGGAAGGTCTGGCCACCACTTCCCGGACAGCAACCGATTATCGTCAGGCAAGTCAGATGCCCAACTTAAATTCAGTTCCCTATCTATGCTGCCGCTATTGGCATCAAGACCTCTAACTTCATTTAATTCCTGCTGATCAATATGCGTCAATCGGCCGCGGATCATCGGGTACAGGCCAGCGTCTTTCAAATCATGCTGCTTAAAAAAAGTATCTAGCGTTGCAATTTCTGATGGTTGAATATTAATCAAAAAATGATTGGGCGCATCAACTGGCATCTGCATTTGCCAGTCCTCAATTAATGACGTGCGAAGCACACCAAGACAGGTGAGCACCATCAGCGATAAGGCAAAACTCGCAACTTGAAAGGCATTGCCAATACGGCGCCGATAAATTGCCGCCAAAGCAATGCGCAGTGCACCGCCAGCGCGGCCAAGAAACACTCGACGGGCGAATGAAATCAAAAACAGCACTAGCACGCTGGCCAACAAAGCAGTCACCAATGCGGCACCTAATACCGCCGTACTCAGCAATACATCACCGCTATACCAGAACATTAGCAAGCCAATGCCAAAGATGCCCGTCAGGGCGCTCAGCAACAAACCCGTGCCGGTCTCATCATTCCCGCGCCGCAATACCCGCAGTGGCGAAACTTTACTAAGAGCAAACACCGGTGGCATCGCAAACACCGCGGTGCAACCAAAGGCAGTTACTGCCCCCACCATGAGCGGACGCCAGCTAGCGGGGGGAATATCCACCGCAATAAGTTCTTTCAGGCTGGCAAATAAAGCCCACTGCAAACCGTGACCACCAACACCGCCAACGATGATGGCCGCTAAGCAAAGTAAACTGAGCTGGGTCGTATAATGGCTTAATACCTGCCGTCGACTCGCCCCCAGCGCTTTCATTATTGCCACATTGTCCGTGTTGCGTTCGCCATAGCGACGCGCAGCCAAGGCAATCGCCGCGCCCGCAAGCGCGACACCAAGGCTCGCAGCTAATAATAAATAGCCCTCTGCACGTTGCAGGGTCGCAGCCATCGCCGGTTGACCATCACGGACATCCTGCCAGCTCTGCCCTTCATCTAATTGCGGCGATAACCACTGCGCAAAATCTTCCAGCGCCTGTTCGGCACCGGCAAATAAATAGCGGTAACGCACTAAGCTGCCGGGCTGGACAACATCTGTTGCTGCTAGGTCCGCGTAGTTAATCAGTCCGCGTGGCGCCAGCATCTCATTGATATTGCCTTGATCTGGTTCGCTTATCAGCGCCTGACTGGCAGTAAAGTCGCTATCCCCTAACCCGGCAGAGCCACCGACTTTCAAATCTAGCAAGGTGAACAGCCGCGAGTCCATCCATAACTCACCGGGTTTGGGGCCAGCCGCCTGCATGGTCGGTGCGCCGAATAGCTGATCGCTCACACCCAGCTCGCCGAGTAGCGGGTAGTCGTTTGAAACTGCGCGTATCGAGGCCAATTGCATGGCGTCACCAACATAAATCATGGAGCGAAAACTCGCCACCGTCGCGGTTCGCAAACCCCGAGACTGAGCCTCGCCAAGCCATTCACTGGGAACCGTGCGCGCGGTTTTCAAAACTCGGTCTGCAGCTAAAAAGTGGTGGCTTTGCTGTTCCATCGTGCGGCTTAGCCGATCTGAGAACCCCGCGATGCCGCTGACAATCGCTACTGCCAAGGCCAGCGAAAAACCCAGTAAGCCCAGCTCTCCACCGCGCCATGCTCGCGATAAATGGCGCATGCCACGAATAATCATACCGTGGTACCGGCGACCGGCTCTTCACGCAGCAGACCGTCATGCATCACCAAGGTACGTTCGCAGCGTTGCGCCAAAACTGCCTCATGCGTCACCAATACTAAAGTAGTCTTACTCTGACTGTTTAACTCAAAGAGTAAATCAATAATCCGCTGACCGGTGTGCTCGTCTAAATTACCGGTAGGCTCATCCGCAAACAAAATGTCAGGGCTAACCGCAAAAGCTCTAGCTAAGGCAACTCGCTGCTGCTCACCACCTGATAATACGCGGGGATAATGACCGCCACGCTCGGCCAAGCCGACTTTATCTAGGAACTGCTTAGCCTCAGTAGCGGGCGAACGATGGCCAGCCAACTCTAGTGGCAACATCACATTCTCTAGCGCTGTCATACCTGGCAATAATTGAAATGACTGGAACACAAATCCAACGTGACGTGCACGCAGCGCGGCCCGCTGATCTTCAGTCATCACACTGATATTTTGATTATGCAAAAAGATATCGCCACTGCTGGCATTATCAAGGCCTGCCAGTAATCCGAGTAGCGTCGACTTGCCCGCTCCCGATGCACCAACGATGGCAACGCTCTCGCCTCCCTTGATTTCAAAGCTGATCCCTTTCAATATGTCTAATTGCTGCCCACCGGTGACAACCGTCTTACAGAGATTATTAACACAAATCATGATGAAGTTTATTTCCCTTATCCATTCAAGCAGCACGGCACTTGTGCGGCTGATACTATTGTCTGGCGGCTTAATTAGCCTAATTCTGAGTACTACTTTCGCCACTGCTGCTGACGCACCCAGTCATAAAATACTGATTCTAGGCGACAGCCTGAGTGCCGCCTACGGTATTCGCCAGCAAGACGGCTGGGCTTATCTCTTGCAAACCGCGCTGGCTGATCGCGCGATCATCATCAATGCCAGTGTCAGCGGCGAGACCACCGCAGGCGGAGTACAGCGCCTACCGCGACTAATAAAAGAACACCAACCCAATATTGTGGTCATTGAGCTAGGAGGCAACGACGGCCTAAGAGGCTATCCCGCATCAGGGATACGTAAAAACCTGCAGACATTGATCAGCAAAAGTATGGATGCTGACGCCAAAGTACTGCTCATTGGCATGCAAATACCACCAAACTACGGTAAACGCTACACCGATGCTTTTGCGCAAAATTACGTTCAGCTAGCGGACAAATACACACTGGCTCTGGTTCCCTTTTTACTCGAGTCCGTAGCCGGCAAGCCCGCGCTGATGCAGCGTGATGGCATACACCCCACCGCTGAGGCCCAGCCGCTGATATTACAGAATGTATTGCCTACACTGCGAGCAATGCTGGATTAAGTTTTTGTAAGCCAACGATTCCCATCAAACCTAGCGGGACACATGATGACAGATGCCGACCAATTAGCTGCAATACAGGCCGCAGATAAGGTGATTTTGTTCGACGGCGTATGCAAGCTATGTCACGCCTGGGGTCGTTTTATTATTCGATTTGATAAAACTCAGAAAATTAAACTCGCGGCAGTGCAATCTGACGAAGGTCTCGCACTCATGGCCTACTATCAATTGAATCAAGCCAACACCCAGCAAGGTCGATACGACACCATGTATTATTTAACGCAAGGCCAGGTTTATGAGAAAAGCACGGCTTTCTTGGCTATCATGGCCACCATTCCCTACCCCTGGCGACTGCTGTGTATTTTCAAGATCGTACCACGGTTTATTCGAGACTGGGTCTACGATTATATTGCTTGCCGTCGCTACCAGCTTTTCGGAAAATATACTCAGTGCACCCTGCCAAGCCCGGATCACGATAACCGCTTTTTAAATTTTAACCGAGCCACCTTGAAACCTTAACTGTAGCGTCGTCCACTAAAACAGCTAGTCAAACCAACTTTAAGGGGTCTAATAACTCGCTTAACTGCTCTCGGCTCAGATCTGTCATCTCTTCCGCGACGTCGAGTATTGGACGCTGCTGTGCGTAGGCCTTTTTGGCAATATCAGCCGCCGCCAAATAACCAATAATAGGATTTAAGGCGGTTACTAATATTGGGTTCTTAGCCACGCTCGCCGCCAGTACGTCTTCGTTTACTTCGAAACCAGTAATAGCTTGATCTGCCATTGCACGGCAAGAGTTCGCCATTAAATCAATGCTCTGTAATAGATTGTAAGCAATCAGCGGCAGCATCACATTAAGTTGGAAATTACCTGACTGACCCGCCACCGTAATACAGCTGTCATTGCCAATAACCTGCGCAGACGCCATCGCAACCGCCTCGGGAATAACCGGATTCACTTTTCCCGGCATAATACTGCTGCCCGGCTGCAAGGCGATTAAGCGGATCTCCGCTAGCCCTGCCAGTGGCCCACTATTCATCCACCGCAAGTCATTACTTATTTTCATCAGCGTAACAGCAAGTACTTTTAGTTGCCCAGAAACCGCCACGGCAGTGTCTTGAGAAGACAGCGCTTCAAATAAAGATGGACTAGGTACAAATTCTATACCGGTGTCTATACTAATGGCGGCACAGAACTTTTCTGCGAATAAGTCCGGCGCATTCACGCCGGTGCCCACCGCCGTTCCACCCTGCGCTAACTGACACAGATATTGCTGAGATTCGAGCAAGCGATTTTTAGACTTATGGACTTGCTCAGCCCAGGCGCTGAGCTCTTGACCTAGGGTTAAGGGCATTGCATCCATCAAATGAGTGCGGCCTGTTTTTATCACCTTGTCTAGACTGCGCGCTTTCTCGCGTATGGTGGCTTCCAAGTATTCTAGTGCGGGTAGCAAGCGATGCTGTATTGCCATAGCCGCACTGACGTGGATGGCCGTTGGGATCACGTCATTACTGCTTTGACTCATATTAATATGATCATTGGCACTAACGCTTAAGCCACTTTGCTCAGCGGCTAAATTCGCCAAGACCTCATTGACGTTCATATTGGTACTCGTACCCGAGCCTGTTTGAAACACATCGAGGGGAAACTGCTCGCTATACGCCCCCGCAAGCAACTTATCTGCGGCGGTGGTGATGGCTTGGAATAGGGGCTCTGACAGCAATTCTTCCTTGTGATTCACCATGGCTGCGCAGCGTTTGACACGAACGATAGCCGCAATAAATTGGCTCGGTAAGGTGAGTTCACTGATTGCAAAATTATTGATGGCACGCTGTGTTTGCGCGCCGTATTTAGCACCTGTTGGCACAGAAATCTCGCCCATGCTGTCACGCTCAATCCGGTAATCGCTCATAGTTGCTTCTTCCTTCTCACGAGTATCACAGCTGCGACCAGTATCGTATCTATTACAGTTAAACCTTATCACCGCCAGTCATTAATGGCTGCAGACGCCGCCATTTTCAGCACTGATAGTGACATTATTATCACCGCCCGTTTAGTAAAATGAGTTCATTAAACACCTTTTCGGCGATATCACCCCGCGCCATTCCAAACATTGCATGGCCACAGACACGATACCCTCGTGTTATCGCCGCTAAATGCTTAAAATAACGTAAATTAACAGGGAGATGATAATGTCTGACTACCACAATGCCACTACCGAACAATGGCTTCAATGGGACAAAGATCATATTTGGCATCCCTATTCATCCATGCTGAACCCTGTAGAAATGATTCCGGTAGTCTCTGCAAAAGGTGTGCGGCTCACCTTAGCTGATGGCACCGAGCTAATTGACGGTATGTCGTCATGGTGGTCGGCTATCCACGGTTACAATCACCCAGCTCTAAATGCCGCTGCCACCGCACAGTTAAGCGATATGTCCCATGTTATGTTTGGTGGCATCACTCACCCCGCCGCTGCCACCTTAGGAAAGCGTCTGGTAGACCTAACGCCAGCCGCCCTCACCAAGGTATTTATCTCAGATTCCGGCTCGGTTGCGGTTGAAGTCGCCATTAAAATGGCCTTGCAATATTGGTACTCCACTGGCAACCAACATAAAACTCGATTGCTTGCACTGCGCAATGGCTACCACGGCGATACGTTTGGTGCGATGGCGACCTGTGATCCGGTGACCGGCATGCATCACTTATTCAATAAAGTATTACCGTCACATATCTTTATTGAATCCCCCCGCACCGCGTTTGGCAATGCCGCCAGCGACACCGACATGGCAGCCATCACCAGCGCATTAAAAGAGCATCATCAAGAACTGGCCGCGGTGATTATAGAGCCCATTGTACAAGGGGCTGGCGGTATGAAGTTTTACAGTGGCGACTATCTTCGCCGACTGCGCAAGCTCTGCGATGAGTATGATGTCTTATTAATCCACGATGAAATTGCGACCGGCTTTGGTCGCACTGGTAAATTATTTGCCTGCGAACACGCCGAGATCAGTCCAGATATTATGTGTCTTGGCAAAGCCTTAACGGGGGGCTATTTGTCATTAGCCGCTACCCTGTGCAGCGACCGCATAGCAGAAGGTATTTGCAATGGTGAAGCTGGCGTCTTTATGCACGGACCCACATTTATGGGTAACCCCTTAGCCTGCAGTATCGCCAACGCCAGTATCGACCTACTATTGGCCAGTGACTGGCAAACTAATATCCAAAGAATAGAGGCTATCCTCCGCGAAGAACTTAGCCATGCAGCGTCATTAACTTCTGTCGCAAACGTACGCTGCCTAGGAGCAATAGGCGTAATAGAACTTAAAGACAATGTTGATATGACGAGTATTCAAGCGCGATTTATCAATAAAGGTATTTGGATGCGGCCCTTTGGCAAACTGGTTTATACCATGCCTCCCTATATTATTAGTGATCAAGACCTAACTCAGCTATGCCGGAGTATTGTTGCTGCTGTGACTGAAGAGGAATAATTTAGCATGCCAACAGTGAATCTTAAAAATCGGCTGCACACCGTTATTTTTGGCACGGAACCTGGTGCGGGTAGAAATTTTGATATTTTTTTAATTATTATAATATTAAGCAGTGTTGCCGCACTATTCATTGATTCCGTTGCCACCATCCATCAAAAATACGGAGACTGGCTATTCGCAGCAGAAGTTGTGTTTACGGTGCTATTCACACTGGAATATGCGGCGCGCATTTATTGTTCGCCCAACCGTCGAGCCTATATTTTCAGCTTCTACGGTGTGGTAGACCTGCTGGCTACCATACCCACTTATCTATCTTTACTAATACCCGGCGCCCAACATCTTTTGATCATTCGAATATTTCGGGTCCTGAGGGTATTTCGAGTTTTCAAATTATTTCATTATATGAGCGAAGCCAACGTCCTCATTCGGTCACTGGTATCTTCGCGCAGAAAGATATCTGTTTTTTTAGTATGTGTGCTCACACTTATCGTTATTTTTGGCGCTTTAATGTACCTCATCGAAGGCCCCCAAAACGGCTTCACGAGTTTGCCGCGCAGTATGTATTGGGCCATTGTTACAGTAACCACCGTAGGTTACGGCGACATCGCCCCGCGCACCCCACTGGGCCAGCTAGTCGCCGCTATGGCTATGATCACCAGCTATGCCATTATCGCTATTCCTACCGGTATTCTAAGTGCCGAGTTAATACAAGAAAGCCAACGTAATATTAGTAATAAGCAATGCGATAGTTGTAAGAAATTTGGCCATGAAAAAGACTCTGACTTCTGCCGTCACTGCGGCGACAAACTGCTTCCACCTAGTTAAAAACTCAAAAAAATATAGCCCGATTAAAACGACATAATATACTGTGCCAAAAGGTGATCAGCTAATTCTAAGGGGATGCACTGCATGATTGAAAGACTAGCTTTGACGGTCTCAGGCCAAGGTTTGCACAGTGTCACGAGTATGATCAGCGAAACTATATCCCGGCTATATCGCGGCCAAGATGGTCTCTGCACCCTGTTCATTCAGCACACGTCGGCTAGCCTTCTGGTTCAAGAAAATTATGATGACAGCGCCCGCAGAGACTTGGAACACTGGTTAAACCGCTTGGTGCCCGAGCACGACCCTCTCTACACCCACACGCTTGAAGGCAGCGATGATATGCCCGCTCATATAAAAGCCTCACTAACCGCAACCTCTCTATCCATACCAATAATCGACGGTCAACTCGCCCTTGGAAGTTGGCAGGGCATTTACCTGTGGGAGCACCGGCATGCGGCGACAAGGCGTAATATCATCATGCATATCGGCAGTTGAGCCACCCGTATTCAGTTTGCGTTAATCTGCAACTAGTAACCTCTTTACCCATATACATGGGCAAACAATATGAACTAAGCGTCATTTTTAGGTCTTAAAGCCTGTGGTATTCTGGGCCAGATTTTTTCAACACTAATAAACTAGGTGCTTACTCCATGAGTAGTATTAAAAATATTGTATTAAGCCTATCAATGATAGGGGCGTCGGCCTTTTGCAGCGCTATCGAAGTTAACGGCACCCTGCCGAGCTTTGAGGTTCCATCCAAAGGTGAGCTCATACTGGATAACGACAAAATACACCATCAACCTTGGTCGACAGCGCAAATAAGCACAGGCACACCCGCCTTGGTTTTCCACGTCGCCGCCAGAATGTCTGCTGACTCGATTATCGCGCCGCTCAAAGAGCGTCTCAACCAAGCGAACTATGAGCCAGGCAGCTTCCAGTCAATCAGTATTATTAATCTAGATGATGCGCTGTGGGGCACGTCGGGACTGGTTAGCGGTGAGCTAGTCAAGAACAAACGCGAGCACCCAGAGGCGGTGCTTGTAGCGGATGAGGAAGGCCATGGTCTTGCCGCGTGGCAATTGGAACAGGGAACCGTGGCGTTTATCTTGGTGGATTATAAGGGTAAAATTCGCTACCTAAAGCAGGGTAAATTGTCGGCAGACGATATTAATACTATTATCGCGATGCTAGACGAAGAGATAGCAAAGAGCAAAAGCTAAGCCATTTAGCCGCGAGGGCCGCTAGAAACAGCGGCGGCCTTCAACTAAGCGCGCAAATCTGCGCAGCATTGCCTTTACACCTAAATGCATCATCGGACTGAATACCGGTAAAAAATACTTACTGACCCCCTTGGGTTTCATCGCCATTGTCCAGCGTACGCGACAGGAATTTTCATCGATTGCATCGACCTCATAGCGCTCTGCAAACGACTCAATATTGTCCTTGCTGCCATGGGTAAAGCAAAAAGCCATTTCCCGTCCGTACTCCCACGCGATAAACTCCTCATAACCCACAAGGCCGCCGATCATACTGACCGTACGCGTGGTGCCTATACCAAAGGGTTTAGGCGCAGTCCACTCCACTTTTTGGATAGGCATAGCCCAACGCGGCCAGTCGTCAGCATTCTCGAAAGATGCAAATACGTCTGCCGCACTGACTTTCACCTCCACTTCGGCAACATAGCGAAACGGGGCGACATCAAAAAATGTCATGTCGACGGTTTTACACAGGTACTTATTTGCCACGCGAACTCTCCAATAAAGTGATCTCTCACTAATCAGGCCAACTGCGCCTGTATGCGGGAATCTAACATCAGCGGTAATTCTCTAACAAGACATGAACGTAAATATGACAAAGTCTTCATCTAAGATCAGCAGGCAAATGCCAAATTTCGAGCAAGTAGCAAAGACAGCTGAAAAGCTAAATATCCTTTATCAGGACGAATATATCATCGCGATAAATAAGCCCAGCGGCCTATTAGTTCACCGCAGCCCAATTGATCGCCACGAGACCCGCTTTGCTATCCAGATACTCCGCGACCAAATTGGCCAGTATGTTTATCCAGCTCATCGCTTAGACAAGCCCACGTCCGGCGCTTTATTATTCGGCCTCAGTGCCGCCGTGGCAAGCAAACTGGGACACACCTTCAGCAATCAGCAAATTAAAAAGTCTTACCTGGCAGTCGTTCGCGGCCATTGCCCCTCAGCGGGCCGTATCGACCACGCGTTAACAGAAATTACCGACCAGCGCATTGCCAAGAGCAAGGTAGCGGCGAAACAATCCGCCGTTACCGACTTTCGATTATTGGGGCAATACCAGCTGGATGTCGAGATTGAAAGCTATCCCCAGTCTCGCTATTCGCTTTTAGAACTGCAACCGCAGACCGGCAGACGCCATCAGTTACGTCGCCATTTAAAGCATATATCCCACCCTATTATTGGCGACGCCAAATACGGCCGAGGTCGCCATAATCGCTACTTTGCAGAACACCTTCAATGCCCCAGGCTGCTATTACACGCTGCACAGCAAACCTTTCAACACCCGGTAAGCGGCCTTGAAATATGCATCAATGCGCCAATCGATGTGCACTTTTCAGATCTTCTCAGTCGCTTTGCATGGATTGACTTACTGCCACCGGAATGGCAATAGTAAAAGGTTACAAAATTATAACTTACATCCGGCATCCCCTAATCGTATGGTAACGGATATAACAATATTCCCGTCGCAAAAACCAATAACGCTCAAGCGGGGTAACGCGGAAACCAAGTATGCTAACTCATTATGATTATATTATTGTCGGCGCAGGATCTGCCGGCTGCGCCCTAGCCAACCGTCTTTCTGCTAGCGGCAAACACAGCGTTCTGCTGCTCGAAGCGGGCGGTAAAGATAGCCATCCCATGGTACATATACCGCTGGGCTTCGCATTTACCATGAAGAACCCACAATTTAGCTGGTGTTACCAAAGCCAGCCCGAGCCGCACATGAACAACCGGCGTATCGACCAGCCGCGAGGCAAACTGTTGGGCGGTTCTAGTTCAATCAACGGCATGGTGTACATTCGTGGCCAGCGAGAGGATTACGATCACTGGGCAGCGTTAGGCAATCGCAACTGGGGCTACGACGACCTACTCCCTATATTTAAACGCTGCGAACACAACACTAACGGCAGCAGTGACTATCATGGCAGCGACGGTCAGCTCTGGGTTGATAACGTGGGCGACAAGTACGCTTTGGCCGATATGTATATTCAGGCCGCTACTGAATCCGGCATCCCTGCAAACACGGATTTCAACGGAGAAAATCAAGAGGGAGCGGGATTCTATCAAGTGAACATTCGCAATGGCTTGCGCCAAAGTACTGCTAAGACCCACTTGAAGCCTGCGATGGAAAGACCCAACCTCAACGTTTTAACCCACGCTCTGGCAAGCAGAATAGAGTTCCAAGGCAATCGCGCGACCGCGCTGCGCTATATCCACAAGGGTAAACAATTTACCGCTCGCTGCCGCAGCGAGATCATCTTGTGTGGCGGGACCATTAACTCACCCCAATTATTAGAGCTATCGGGTGTCGGCAACCCAGCGGTATTGCAGCAACACAGCATAAAAGTTCACACCGCATTGAAGGGTGTCGGCGAAAATTTGCAGGACCACCTGACCGTAAATACCCAGCGTTCATTTGTGGGCTTAAAAACATTCTATGACGATTCACGGCCGCTGGCCATGATAGCGACCTTTGCAAAGCTGGCCTTTAAACGCAAAGGCATGTTGGTGCATCCCGCCTCACAGGTCGGTGTTTTCTTTAAAACCGATAGCGCCGAGCAACGCGCAGACGCGCAAATTCACTTTACTCCGGCAGCTGGGACGCAAGACGACAACGGTAAGATGATAACGGTGCCCGGCACGACCGCAACCGTGTGCTATTTACGCCCAAAAAGTCGCGGCCACGTGCATATTCGCAGCAACGACCCAAAAGATGCACCGGCCCTGCTACACAACTACCTTGCCGACGAAGGCGATCGTCAAAAAATGATTGCGGCGGTGCGCAAAACTCGCAGTATTTTTGAAGCTCCTGTCTTTAATGAACATCGCAGAGAAGAACTGCTGCCTGGACCTGAGATCCAAAGCGATGAAGATATTCTGGAATTTATTCGCAATACCGGCGAATCGGTATACCACCCTGTAGGCACCTGCAAAATGGGCAGCGATGACATGGCCGTGGTTGACGACCGTTTAAAAGTACATGGTATAGAAGGGCTTCGGGTCGCAGATGCGTCCATTATGCCCACCCTAATATCGGGAAATACCCATGCGACTACCGTGCTCATAGGCGAGCGTTGTGCTGACTTTATACTGGGCGAGAATAAGGGCTGAGCGCCTCGTGAAAGTCAGTTTTGGCGATAGGGAATTTGACAGTATTCAATGCCACTCAGGGGGCGAATACCGTGTTTGTCTAGACACATTTTCATCGAGTTCATCGACAAGCTAATATTTGGTGTGGGCCCTAAATACACATGATCTAGATCGACGGCATTACTGTCGTCCAGTACTAGTGAAAAGCGCATATAGGGCACTAGCATGCTGCGACCTTCACGGAAATTTACCGCGGCGTCACGATAATCTGAAACCACTGGCGATACCAGTCGCCACTCTTGCTCTTCCTCAAACGAGGGATGTTTAAGAATGGCCGCTAGGCGCAGTAAATCACTCTCAAGATGCTCAAACAACTGATGGTAAACGGTACGCTCCACGCCGTCCTCAATGCCATCGGCCAATACTTCTACTGAATCGATCACCTGCGCAATTAAGGCTTGCTGCGCCAAGTGATCATAGATACACCGCCCCATCCGAAATTGCTGCTTCGCCGCGCAGGCCACCACCGCGCTGGGATTAAACCCTAGGCTGGCACCCTTGCCCACCGAACTATAGCCGCGCCATTGGCTCAACAAGTTACCATTTGAACGAAACGACGCGCCAAACAATATATGACCGTTGGTAATACGGTGTTTTACCCAGTCCAAAAAACAAGTCAATAAATGCGGCCGGGGATGAACTTGGTTAATACGTTTAGCGACCTCATTGGCAAGCAAGTCTGCGGTATGACGCAATTCTGCAGAATCATTCATATAACGAATATCACTGGCCCACAGTGTGCGACTACCGATAATACCGAGAACGCCACTGAGTGATGTGTAGTGGTATAGGGTTTCTTGGGGCTGTTCAGAAAATAAGGCTTCGGTGATGTTACTTATCATATCAACTCCTCGACTTCCGCCGCTTTACTGTCGTGTTATGAGCGCTATAATTTCGCAACGGTCACCGCAAACAAATTTAACTTAGCTTAGCTTATGCCACGCCACCCTCGTACGCTGCCTCATCAGCCCGCAAAAACTCTTCCACCAGACTATTAAAAATAGCCGGGTATTCCGCATGTAGCCAATGACCCGCCTTAGGAATGGTCTCAAAATACATATTGGGGAATTGACGCATCATCGGCGCCCGATTTTCGTCGCGAATATAGCCTGACTTTTCACCGCGAATGAACAAGCTTGGGCCATTAAATGGTTCAGGAGATGGTGCATCTCGAAGATTGTCATACAACTCAGCGATCACCGCCAGATTCATTCTCCACGCCCAGTCATCCTTGCCGTCGCGCATTAAATTTTTGAGTAAGAATTGGCGTATTCCAAGCTCGGGCACATCCTTCATTAGCAGTTGATCTGAGTGTTCGCGGTTTTTTAGTGAACGTAAATCAAGACCCAGCAATGCAGTAATAATTGCGTCGTGGCCGCGCCCGTAGCGCACCGGAGCGATATCAGCAACGATCAAGCGCAGCACCCGCTTGGGCTGTGTTATTGCGACTTGCATCGCGACTTTGCCACCAAGCGAGTGCCCGAGTAAATGTGCCCTTGGAATATCCAGCGCGTCCATAGCCGCAACAACATCTTCGGCCATGACCGGAATATCCATTTGATCACTATGCGCCGACTTACCGTGATTACGAAGATCCATGCGAATTACCGTGAAATAGTTTTCTAAACAACGTGCAACTGCCATCAAGTTACTCGCCGAGCCAAACAGGCCGTGTAATAAAACTACGCTGACAGCCCCACTCCCACTCACTTCAGTATGCAATCTCACTACTCTGGGCATATGTTCGCTTCTCTTCACCTATGGCCATTGCTAGAATGCGCAGGCATTTTCAATAAAAAAGGGCTCATTGTGCGATTTATTCTGCTTATCTTGACGCTAATTGGCGCCGCAGTAACTACCGGCTGTAGTTCAACAGATTACAACCCAACCACCTACGACTATTTTATCAGTCGTGAAGACATACAACAAAAGCCGCTTAAGAAAATCATTCTGGCAACCGTCAATGTCAGCGGCGAACCGACTCGCTCAGTATTACGCGATAGCGTTGATAAAGTTGACGGTATGGTAGAAGACTATTTAGAAGACAACGGCATAAGCCTTGCGCCAAACCACTTATTTAATAATGCCTGGCAGCAAGCGCTACTAACCTACGGTAATTTTTATGACCCTACTACCGGGAAAGTAGACCGCGTTGGCTGGCAAAAAGTGATGTCCGCTACCCTGCAAAGTCTGCAGGCACAAAACGACATCGATGCAGTGGTATTTACTGATCTTATCGAACACGACGTGCAGCATAGCCCGGGGATGAAACACTATGCCCGCTGGTACGGCGTAACACGCGAACCGGCCACAGAAGGCACCACCTCCAGCGTGCCAACCGATTTCAATTGGACGCAAGTTATAAAAGGCGCGTCACTACTGATTACAATTTATACTACCGAAGGCAAGCCACTGTTCTCTAGTCGCGGTGGTATCGATACCTTGCACGGGATCGATTCCCGCAAATCTGACAAGGGCTTTGTTAGACGCAAAAAAATTCTTAGCCGCAGCAACAACATCGAAGAAGGCATAGAAATAGCATTTCACCCGCTGATTAACATGAAAAATTACCCAGGAAAAGCTGCACCTGTCGCAGCCAAAGTCGCCGCTGACGCCGAGGCGTCAAAACCTTAACGCCGCTCTCATATTTAACTTAGTAAATACTGCGAAACGTGGCTTCAAATAAAACGATGCCACGATCAATCATCCAGTAAGCAGCGACTGAGCCCATAACATAAATTGTTGCCGAACGCGTCATAGCTATGACGCGAATTCGCCATTGGAGCCTAGCCACTAACAAACGCTTAGCTATCATTAGTGCAACTGTCACCATGGCAATAAAGAAAACCTGTCCAAGCTCAATGCCTATATTAAAGCCCAAAAGCGCAGGCAGCATGTCGCCACTGGGCACCCTAAGCTCTTCTAATACCGCCGCAAAACCCAGGCCATGCAACACACCAAAGACCGCGACTAAGGCTGTAAAGCCTTTACTATAATTTCTTGATTCATCGCTGTGCGGATACCTGCCCGCATACAGCGCCATGACTAAAACGCTCGCAGCAATGAGCCATTCAGCCATAGCAGGCCAATGTGGAATGACACCCATACTGACTAGAAATAAGGTGATGCTGTGACCGACGGTAAAAGCGCTTATCCAGATGAGTAGGCGATAGCGATTACCGGCAATCAGTAACAAACCCAAAACAAATAAGAGATGATCGCTGCCAATAAGGATGTGCTTAATACCGAGGCCAGTAAATTGCAATATCGGCGGCCCATTACTATTGACAAGCGCCGGCGAAAAACGATCTTCATCCGAGCCTATTAAGCTCTGTTGCTCGCCGCCATCACTGCCATACCAGCGCAGTAGCGCAGCAGAACGCGACTCACTTAGTCCGTTAATAGCAAACACTAAGGAGGACACTGGCGCTGCACAGGCAAGGGTATAACGCTGCTCTACTGCGCCATCACGAACTATTCTCTCAATACGATCTATAGTGCGGCAGGATTCAGGCAAGACCACAGTAGGCAAAGTTGCCGCTAAAACCGGGGTCTTCCATACAAGCCCAATCGCACCGCCGGGCAACGCCCTAAGTTCTAGTAAAGACGGCGCCAGTTTATGCGCATTAAGCTCACTGCAAAGGCAAAAAAACATCAGTAAAGCACTAAGTATTCGCATGACAAACCACCTGATATTTATCACGCAGTTTGTCAATATATGCAGCCCAGACTTGGGTTTGCCGCTCTCGCCGCCAACGATCTGCTAGCACTGGCGCCATATCTGCCTGCGAACGCCGATAGCTATCGTGACGTTGCAGAATACGCACCAGATGAAATCCGTAAACTGATTCCAGCGGCCCAAACCAGTCACTCACAGGTGTATCTGTGTTCACTAGGGCAAGACTAAAGTCTTCACCGAATTTTGAGGTGATCGACACCAGCGTCATGTTAGAAAAATAATTGCCATCCAAGAAGACATCACCCTGATTAGGCACGGGCGCGTCTAGCGCCACTCGCGCTTTTGCTTCTCCGTCATCAGAGTCAAAAAACACATGTTCAAAACTAAAACGCGCTGCAACTAGACCGAGCTCTTTGCTCTCGGCGTATATCTGGTCTAACTGCGCTGCAGAGGGATAACTGCCCTCCTCAAGCTCTGTCATATTATGCTGCAAAAGCTGAATTAAGCGACGACGAATAACCTCATCGCTCGCCGGCATATTCATAGTCATTACTGCATCAATTTTGTCTTTTACACTTCCCTCTAAACCCAAAAAGTCCGCATCTCGAAGCAAGCGCTGATTTATGACGGAATCTGATTTATGCAAACCTTGCAGCATGGCCTCCTTCACTAGCATTTTCTCATCCAAAGCAACTTGCGCTAAATGACTGAGTTCAATCGGCGTCGCCGCTCGGCCAGTACTGCGCGTCCAATCAGATGTTAAAACTTTCAACTGTGATTCAGAAAGACAATCTATATAGCGCTGCTGATGTTTATCATAGGTAGCAGAAACACTGTAGAGCGCGAAGCCGATAATAAAAAAATGCAATAGTCGCGAGAACAATTCTCGCCTCAAGGCAGAAGACCCTCGACAGCATTAGAGTCTTGCTTATTGACGGCCATCGGCCTAAGGCTTACCTCGGCCTTAGGCGAAAGCCAAATAGGCGACGACCACGCCCGCTCCTGAATAATAGGTCGATGCGCGGCGACACAGCACTGCTCGTATCCTGATTTTATGGTGCTGGGATCGTCACAGTTAACTTTTGCCGCCACACATATTTGCTGACTCCAACGGCAACTCGGATTTTCGACGACACGCGCGTAGTAATAAGCATACTCGGCGGGATCAAACTGCGGGTCCTTCCAGCGACCGCATAGTTGGGTATATCCGCGACCAAAGGTTTCACAGGTTTTTAAATTAACACCCGCACCACTGGCGGCGTCACCCGCAATATCAATCACCTTTTCATTACGCTGACCCTTATCATCAACACTACCTTTAATGATTTGAATTCGCTGCAGCGGCATTCCGGGACGACCGGAACGACCAGCATCCATTTTTGCAAATGCGGTAAACACGGGCGACGCGCTTACATCCGGCAAGCTTAAATCGCCGCCCATCGCGACGCCGTGCTCATAACCTAGTGCAACATAATCACGGCGTTCGCAAATATCGTCTGGCAAAGCCTCATCACCGCCAAAAAATCGCAGGCTTATACGCGGGCCACTGGTGCCATAGGTTTCGCGTCGCTGCATGCCCTCAAACAAAGACGTCCGGCTATTTTCCTCCGCCCATACTGCCGCTAAGCCGCCAGGATTAAACTCTAAATCATCGGGTAGACCTTCTGGCACTTCTTCACCAACCGGCACTCCTGCGCCGCCATGCCCCAAGAATCCTTTTTCTGCCACCGCACCCGGCGCGCCTAGATGGGTATCTGAGCTAGCAATAAAACCAAGTTTAAATGGGTTCACCCCCAATCGTTGTTCCTGCGCCATACCATCACGTAAAACATCGCGAATAAACCCTGCATCTGGTTTGGCCGGCTTACTCATAAATGGCAATATTTTACCGACAAATTTATCCGCGAAAGTCCCGTAGGGTAGTTGTTCAAAACCGCATAGCTCATCGGCACTATTTAAGGGGTCGTAAAAACATTCAGAGCTACC
Source organism: Zhongshania sp. (assembly GCF_047636175.1). Lineage (GTDB taxonomy): Bacteria > Pseudomonadota > Gammaproteobacteria > Pseudomonadales > Spongiibacteraceae > Spongiibacter. The sequence goes on from NZ_JBLIKC010000010.1 coordinate 57,495, forward strand.
CTTGTGCTGCATCAGCTCAACCAAACGCTCCAACCTCGCCCGTTGCTTGGCATCTTCGGCGGTGATGGGCGCGCCATCATCGCGAGTCAAGCTAAACATATAGCCATCGCTCAGATTCGAATTATGCGGTATCACAAGTACCTCACAGCCCGTTCCCGCATTAACACAGTCACGATCTAGGGCATCCCACAACAAGGGCGCTGACGGGGTATCGATAAAACTGAGAGGCAAAGCGGGAACCTGTTTATTTTTAAATAATATATTACGGTGCAAATTGGCGAGATTGTCAGACGCTCCCGTCCATTCATAAGCAACAAAACTGGTAAATTCGCAATCTTCGCTTCTGTCATAAGCAGCTTCCGCGGCATGCTGGATTTCCTGCCAAGGACGTAATCCCGCGTCGCGGCAGAACTCCCCATCTTCGCCACACATACCTAGGCGTTTGCCCCGGGAAGATTGGGTGTTAAAAAGAAAAAAAGCAGCGCGAGGAAAGTTTCGATAAACATTACATTGCCAGCTAGTGTAAGTCTCAAAACTCGGTGTTTGGCACATTTCCACTTCCCCAAATAATTCTGCGTGATCGGTCACCACCGCAAAATCTAAGGGCCGCTCTAAGCGCAAGCGCCGCAGGGGTTTACCATCAGCCGTCCAGGGCTGTACCCCAATTTCTGCACCACGGGCAAAACCATAGGCATCTGCCGGCGAGGTGCGGGTACCTTGGGTACTAGCATCTAAAGAATATTTAGTATGAACATGAGTATCACCAAAAAAAACCTGACGCTGCGGATCACGGTTTAAGCAAGGTTGTCGCGACTCGCGATAGCCACCCTGATCTTCAGAAGAATTTTCACTAACCAACTCCTCTGCATATACCACAGTCACCAAAACCAAGGCTAAAGAGGCGAACAGGACAAACCGTAACGTTCTTAAAAATCCGTTGAAAACTGCCGAGAAACACGCAGTCATTGCAATATCACCTTTTGTTTTTATAGTGCCACTATTATTATTTAAGACCCGCCTTTTTACAATCCCAATCCTATTCAGGAGTCGTTAAGCCACCGCGTGTGATTATGACTGCGTATTCAACAAAAGGAGCATCATTATGAAACTGACAAAAGCGTTAATTCTGCTTGCTGGTTTAGGCTTTTTCGCAAGCGGTGCCTATGCCGACCATCGCGGCGGCAATCAATTTGAGGCCCGCTATCAATACCATGACAGCGGGTCTCGCCACGGCCATGACAAGCATTATAAAACATACCACAAGCAAGGCCACGACAATGACTACTATCAAGGCTACAACAACCATAGCTACGATAAGCACCGCTACAGTAAACATCACTACAATAAGCAGCGCTACGATAAGCATTACTATGCACGCCACGAGCATAGCCGCCGTTGCGGTCATCGCTACCAACCGGTGTTTAATAGCCGAGTTAAAGTCGTTTTTGGTCTTTAGTAGCTAACAAACAGGGCGAACTCTGCGAGATTTCGCTCTGTTTGAGTATCCTTGCGATGCCTACTCGCCCAACTTCAACTTCATAGCATCGAACCAGGTCTGCAATGCGACGCAATCCTCTGGAATTGCACGTCGTACCCAGCCACAAAATCCGAGTACCACATAAAGGTCGATATCGGCCTGCGATACTGTCTCACCGACTAAGTATTCTTTACCTTCTACCTCGGTATTCATGGTCTCAAAGAAGGCTGTAATGCGGAGGTTGCCCCGTTCAACTAACTCCGCAATTTGCGGCATTTTCAGGGGCCCGGGAAGCGGACTGTCTTTGAAGGCCTTACCCTTGTTTCTAATCACTTCGGCAACAGCAGTAAACCCCTCAAAGAATATACTGTGACAATAACCAATAATTTGGGCGCGCTGTAAACCCGTTTTCCCAAAAACGGGTTTATCTGGAAAAGCGTCATCCAAATAAGCACAAATTGCGATGGTATCAGACAAGGTCGTACCGTCGTTCAACACCAAGGTCGGCAAGGTCAAGCGGGGATTGACCGCACTAAACGCTGGGGAAAGCTGCTCTTTTGCCATCATATCGACTTCTTGGGTCTCTAATTCGATACCCTTGTATTTCATCAACAGTCCCACTCGGCGTGGATTTGGCGCTAGAGCGTATGTATATAGTTTCACCAGATTCTCCTTAAACTTATTAAAGTTGTCTCGATTTGCACATGGTTCAGCTTTAGTTAAGGCAGAGACCACTATCCTAGATACTAGCAATAGTCTTGGAGTATAAGCTATGTTCAAGTATCGCGTTATCCCGCTTATCTTTGCCTGCTCTAGCCCAGCGTTCGCGGACCACCGGAACAACAGCGTTAAGCACACTCAATATGCACGGGTTACTCAGGTGCAGGCGGTTTACGAGCGTGTTGCTTTTAATGCGCCGGTAGAGCAATGCTGGGAGGAAACCATCTCTCACCACAGCAGTAGCTCGGCGCCCATTTTGGGCGCCATCATTGGCGGCGCACTCGGCAATCAGCTTGGCCATCACAAAAGTAATAAGCGCGCTGGCACGGTAGTAGGCGCCGTACTGGGAGCCACGGTTGCGGCTGACATCTCGCGTCAACGGGGATCAAACCATTATGAAACAGTCGAGCGCTGCGAAATCCAACAACATAGAGACTGGCGAGATGAAGTGGTGGGCTATGATATAAGCTATCGCTACCAAGGCGAGATTTATCACACCCGCTTGCCCTATAATCCCGGTAGAGAAATTGAAATTGAGGTCAAAGTCACCCCGCGTGGCTAAAGTAGATGTTTAGGAGTTCTATGTACCGTACTTCACACCTTTGCGCGCAGCTGCAAATCGTTATTTTGCTGACTGCCACAAGCTTCGCAATACACGGCGAGGCCAATCCGCTAGGTAATGTTAGTGGTGGTCGCCTGACTCTGCCCGACCGCTCACCGCTTGAGCAACGCTTAGACGACCGCGCTCGCAGCACACTGAGTGTTAACGAGGCGATCTCTATCGCCGAGCAACGCTACGGTGGCAGAGCCGTTGGCGCAAAAAAAATACGTGGCGGTAACGGAGGTAGTTACAGCGTTCGAATACTGCAAGATAACGGCAAAATTAAAAATGTCATCATCAATGATTGAGCGAAGTTCACTATGCGTATTCTGCTAGTCGAAGACGAAAGCCTGCTGCTAGAGCAGTTACATCGTAATTTTGAGCGCGCCGGCTATGCTTGTGATACTGCGGCAGACGGTAACGAAGGCTTGTATCTTGGCCAAGAAAACCCCTATGACCTAGCTGTTGTTGACTTAGGGTTGCCAGGCATTGACGGTATTAATGTCATAAAGCAGTGGCGCCAAGAGGGGCGTAAATTTCCCGTTTTGATTCTCACTGCAAGAGACCGCTGGCAGGACAAAGTAGAAGGACTTGAAGCGGGCGCCGATGACTACGTCGCCAAGCCATTCCAAATCGAAGAAGTCATGGCACGGGCGAATGCTTTAATTCGGCGCTCGGCAGGTTTTGCCAGCCCACAATTACAATTTGGCTGTATCACAATTGATACCGGAGCCAAACGGGCGCTACTCAACAACACCTCCGTCGAGCTGACTGCTTACGAGTACAATGCGCTTGAATACCTTGCGATGCGCAGCGGCCAAGTGGTGTCTAAAACGGATCTCACTGAACATCTCTACGATCAAGATTTCGATCGCGACAGCAATGTCATCGAAGTATTCATTGCTCGTCTGCGGAAAAAACTCGACCCCGCTAATACTCTTAAGCCCATTTCTACACTGCGTGGCCGCGGCTATCGCTTTGAACTAAACGAAACACAACACTGAAATGTCGGCCCAAGGCAGTCAATCTATTACTAGAAGACTCATCATTGCCAGTCTTAGTCTGTTGGCATTACTGCTGAGTGCTACCGGCATTGCAATAAATAGTGCCCACAAAGCGAGTTTGATCAGTGCAGAACAAGAGCAACTTGGGCTGCAATTCTTTGGTCTACTAGGCGCCATCGAGTGGCAAGACGGCGCGATTGATATGGGCGATCGCCTAAAGGAACCGCGATTTTGGCAGTTTCGTTCCGGGCTCTATGCGCAAATTAGGCTTCGCGACGGCACACCGCTGTGGCAGTCAGTCTCTAGCGAAACCATACCGCTGCCACCCCCGGAGAGCGCACCGCGCAGCGGACAAGAATTATTTAGCGAAATTAACATCGATAAAGAAGCCTTTTTTGTTTTCCAGTATCACGCCATTTGGGAGACGGAAGACAAACGCGAGGTCCCCCTCCTCTTCTCGCTCTATTCCAGCCAAACTGTACTTCTCAACGAGCTCAAGAAATTTCAAAACCAACTAACCCTGTGGCTTGGGCTAGTGCTCACTATATCGCTAATAGTGACCGCACTTATTTTATATTGGGGTTTGCGGCCCCTACGTGACTTAGCCGTAGATTTAAAACTATTAGAGCACGGCAACACCGGCAAACTTCATCCCAATTACCCCCGCGAACTGCAGGGTATTACCCACAACTTAAATCAATTGCTCGAAAAAGAAAAAAAGCAGCGCGAACGTTATCGAAACACCCTGGCAGATCTTGCTCACAGCCTTAAGACCCCGCTTGCGATCCTTAAGGGAAGCGGCACTAAAGACACTGTTACCATTGAACAAATAAACCGCATGGACAACATTATTAATTATCAACTTAAGCGGGCAGTAAGCAGTGGCCAACAAAATCTTAGCGGCCGTATACAATTGCAGCCGCTCATAACACGGCTCAATAATACCCTGACAAAAGTATATCGAGACAAGACGCTAAACTTCCAATTATCGCTAGATGCCGAGCAGACTGTTGCGATTGACGAACAAGACGCCATGGAGCTATTCGGCAATCTGCTCGATAACGCCTGCAAAGCGTGCCGCAACACGATTGCCATCCACTGTCAGAACAACGGAGATCAGACCGTCATTTGCATTGATGATGACGGCCCGGGTATGTCAACAGAATCCCGTGAAAATTTACTGGGCCGCGGCATACGAGGTGACCAGTATGGCGAAGGACAAGGCCTAGGACTTGCCATTGTCGGCGATATTATAGAAAGCTATCAGGGCGCCATCAGTTTTAAAGACTCTAGCCTTGGAGGGGTTTGTGCGGAAATATCGCTGCCAAGATAAAGAATAGGCAACTCTACCGCTACTTTGGAACACCGGCACTATTCGCCGCCAGAGATAGATCGACAATCCTAACCATAAAAAAAGCAGCCACTGTCGGCTGCTTCTGATAGTCCTTAAAAAATGATTTATGCCTTGAAAATGATCTTAAAAAGTAATGGAGAGTCGCCAAAAAAAATCGATTTCAACCTGCGATAAAGCCTCTTCATTGAGGTTGTTATCATATACCGGCGTAGCAGCGAGTATCTCCGTCACAAATTGCTTACCTAGCTCCGCCTTCAGGCTAAACCCCACATCGGCAATCGCACGAGTATCTCCGGCCTCTCCGCTGGCATCCTCATACCATGCCTGACCATGCTCGACAAAAACGGTGGGTTTAAACATCAGACCGAACAAGGGCAAACCATTACTTTCCAGCGTCAGCTTCGCATAACTTCCCGAATCGCCAACCAATACACCCGGCAAATAGGCACTCAGACCTGCTGCGCCACCCAAGAAAAACTGCTGTTGAAGTGGTAACTGTTGATCGTTTGAGAATTGACCAATTACATCAGTTTTCAAGGTCGCCCAATCGCTTACCGCCATTTTTAACGCCACACGGGGTTTAAATACTAAAAACTCACCTGTCCGTCGCCCCGTTGCCACCTCTCCCTCGCGGGTATCTATGCCCAGCGTACCGGCATCAGATTCCAACCCGGCCTCTATAAACCCCTGCGCGGTTAATTGGCTACCAATACCAAATAAACGTATTAATTTATTATATTTTAGCCCCAGCTCAAGGCTTGTATGCGGCTCATCTAAGGCCTTACCAAAGCCATCAATATCAATAACGCTATCCATATTTTCCAAACGCTGTGACACCGTAAAGCGGTGCACGGCATCGCTACTTATCACCTGCTCACCAGTGAGTGCAACGCTACGGACTTTGGACACCAAACGCAGGCGCGTTGCCTCCGTTGTCCCACCGCTACCAATACCGCTAGTCACTTCGCAGACCGTTGGAATAACGCATAAAAAACTATCTATAGGGCTAGGTCCCTCGCTGGTCACGAAGCCATCGCTGCGACGCTGATCTTCTGTGTAGCGGGCTTCTATGCCATATAAGCCAAAGCTACTAGGGTAATTTAAACGAAAACTATAGCCGTCATAATAATCACCACCATTTACCTCCCCAAGCTCGATCAAAGCGCGATCATAGGAAAGCGATGCCTGAACACCACTATTAAAATCATGTTTTAACGTCGCATTAGCAAAGTAGCGGCCTAAAAAGCGATTGCCGTAATTATTTGTACTGAGGCTTAAATCGGTGCTGTCGTGATCTTCTTTTTTGGACTCAGTCAGCACGATCGTAAAGGCCGTGGGATCTTCTGACAGCTGATAAGTCACCCCGTAATTTAAACCTGCACGCTCACTTTTCAGATTTGCCAACACTCGCTTTGTTTCAAATTCAGAACGCGTAAGATCCTGATCACCAATCAAGCCCGAGAAATATGGGGAGATACTGTCTGGCGCTTTAATCTCTGCCAGATGGCCATTGATGACGTGGGCGAAAATAGTGTTGTCGCGATGCGCGAAATAGACGGTGACGAGTAAATGGCCAAGCTGATAGTAGGCTTGGGTCAAGGCATTAATAGCCTGGGCGGGGGTTTTGGCAACCGTCATAATCAGGTCGATCTGCTCACGGCTAAGATAGCGGTTACCGGAGATCCGCAGATCGTATTCTCCAATCTTGAGATCAATAATGGAAGCTGACTGGGCCGCCGCGTATTGCTCAATGCGCTCTGCAGTAGCGGCCTGTGGCGGAATTACGGGAGGTAGGTCGATTGCCATGCTTACTCCAAAAAATATCTATTATCGTGGCCCCGATCTCAGGGCTTAGGACGTCCGTCGAGTACTTGCAGCTCCACCCGACGATTGCGGCTGCGAGCATCGGTCAGCGCCTTCGCGGACAGCCTGCTAGTCAAAACCAAGGGCCGTGACTCACCGTAACCCTTTACGACTAACTGTTGCGGGGACACTCCCGCTGCTACCAAATAGTTTTTTACTACCAGTGCACGTCGCTCAGACAACAACTGATTATTAGCACTACTGCCAACATCATCGGTATGACCAGCAACCTCAATCATGACACGCGGCGTAAATTGAATCATCTGCGCCACTTTACGTAAGACCACGGTAGAAGAATCGGCAAGCACCGCAGTACCTACACCGAAACTAACACCCTGAAGGGCAAGCACCTGGCCGCGGTCAAAATGACAGCCTGATGGCAGCACCATCGCGCCCACTGGTGAATTCAAACACTGATCGTCGCTGTCACAAACACTGTCTCGGTCTGTATCGACACAGCCACTAAGTTTGGTGTTTGCAACACCTGCTAAAATCTCGGCCGTCGATGCCGCTTCTTTATCTTTACTTGTACCAACTTCTGGCGACCCCTGCTCATCAGAGCCCGGCAGCGAGAGCGTGAGCACCGTAGGATTAATATCGCCCATGGCGGTCTCTTGCAAAAATTCAAGCACCGCTCCCTCCGAGCTATCTATAGTGCCGGTTAAAACAGAAAGATCGCCGACATCGCTTGTGCCTCCCACCGGGGCCCCCAGCAACAATATATCCTGGCCACTCACACTCGCGTCTGAGCCCAGCGCGTCGACGCCAAGTAGCTCCCCGCCGCCGGTAACACCACCCAGCAAATTAACATCTGCTAATACATCATTCGCTGGCGCGGTAATCGAGGCACCGAGTAATTCAATATTAATTAATTGGGCACGCGCGATCGAAGCCCCAGCAAACGCTGTGACTAGCAAAATAAAACTTAAACACCGCGTCAATAAAACCAAACTATTTACTCATCCACCGGCACTGTAATTAGTATTATAGACCTTAATAAAATCAATTCCTTAGCTCTGCAAGCTGACACTGACCATACTAACAGTGTTGCATAGCTGAAACCGCGCGCGCCAGCCACATATGCGGGGCAGCAACCACCAGATTTTACACAACTATCAAACACAACTGAGCAGAACAAATAGGCAAAATGCCCGCTTAATCAAAAAAATGAGCTAAAAGACTAATATCTTACGATTCAAGCATTAGCTCCCGCAGGCAAAAACTTATTTCAATTGCTGTTGAACTGCCTCAAAATCCCAGTAGGCCTTGAGCGATATAATTTTGCCGTCTGCATTGGCTGCATAAACAACCACCATATCGAGCTGCATTTTGATATCGCCCGGCAGCGTATTTACCATGTTGACAACATTCGCGCATTCATCCCCGGCGGGGTGCGAAGCCACAATAGTAAATTGAATATCGCCCGCAGCAATAATCATATCCCAAAAATTGCCGATCGCAGTTTTACCAATATGGCCGTTACCCATCGGGTCCAGCGGCGATTTACCCACTGGATCTTGAACACAGGCATCGTCTGCGAACAAATCCAGCCATGCAGATTTATTGCCCTGCTCCACAAATTGCCCTGACAAACGGCTGGCAGCTAATGCCAATTGTGCATTTCCCATAAATCAACCTATTGCTATGTTTACCAAAGAAAAACGGCGGCTCAGATATCAACGCATATTGTTATATCACTAAAAACGGTGCAAATACCTAAACAGTAGTCAGAGCCAGCCCAGCCCGGATCAAAATATAACCCTAAGCGCCCCACCGAAAATACGGCGAACAGTCAATGCCGGTGCAGTTTTCGCTAGATTGGTCATTTAGGTTGCTCATGTCATACTGCCGTCATTATTGTTATCTTCGACCTATTCAAAGTCTTATATTTATATAGTAAATCAGCAATTACAGTGCTATTGAATGCTCACCGGTAGTTGCAACGAAACGGACACAGGAAACATCGTCGATTCGGTGTAGCTCATGCTGAGGTAGATATACTACAACACATCGAAACAGTGGGTCCTGCCCAAACAATCAACAAATCGATAGAAAAGGATATACCGTAGCCAAATGACTGACTTTGCCCCCACTGGGCTTTTGCAAAACCCCCACGCGCAAACGCTGCTTTCGTCTACCAAGCTGAGACGACTGCGTATTTATCCCCGCGCCAGAGCAATGCTAGCAGCAAGTAAAACGGTGATATTAGATTGTGGTGATGGCCATCAATTACTCGGTGAGTTCGCCACCCAAACAAAGCGCAGCAAGGGCCTAGTCACACTTATTCACGGCTGGGAAGGTAATTCACAATCCAGCTATTTGCTCTCTGCCGGGGGCACGCTCTTCAATGCGGGCTACGATGTGTTCCGCTTAAACCTGCGCGATCACGGCCCTAGTCACCACCTCAACCGCGAGCTATTTAACTCGGCCAGACTGGACGAGGTTATAGGCGCAATAAAAACCATCCACGCAACCTATCCCCATGATTGGCAATTCTTAGTGGGGTTTTCACTGGGCGGTAATTTTGCCTTGCGGGTGGCGGCTAAAGCAGAAGAAGTTGGCTTAAGTATCCGTCAGACGTTGGGAATATGTCCCGTCGTAGATCCTGCAAAAACGATGGTGGCACTGGAAACGGGCTGGTGGGGCTACGAAAAATATTTCGTTAGAAAATGGCAGAAATCACTGCAGAAAAAAATTCGGTTTTACCCTGAGCTGGGCTATAAAGATAAGTTGCTTAAGCTTAAAAGCTTGAGGGAAATGAACAGCTACTTCGTTCCCAATCACACCCCGTTTGCAAGCCCTGCAGACTACTTCGAAGCTTACAGTATTGCCGGCGAAGTCTTGGCAACACTCTCATCCCCGGCTCATATAATCGCCGCTGCAGATGATCCTATTATACTCTCGGAAGACTTGTGCCGACTGGCCAAGAATCCCCATTTACACATTGAAACCAAGCAATATGGTGGCCACTGCGGCTTTGTTAAGAACTATCAACTGGATAGTTGGCTAGACGGCCGCCTATTAGACATCATTAACTTAAGCCGCTACCCCGGTGGTCAACCTGGGAAAGCCGGGCTTTCACAATAGCGCCAACAGGCGCTTTCGCCAGACTCGATAGTTAGCTTAACTTTGCGCATCTCGGGTCGCGATTTGCTCCGCTATAGCCAACACTCGCACTGCTTCTTCCACGTGCAGCGCCTCGACTAATCGGCCGTCAAGCAAGGCCACACCCTTACCCTCGGCTTCGGCCTCTTGCCAAGCCACACGAATTTTTTGCGCGCGGATCAGGGTGTCCTCTGCGGGCGAAAAAGCCTGATTTGCGACCAAAATTTGCTTGGGATGAATGAGGGTTTTACCGTCAAACCCCATTTCGACACCTTGCTGACAGGCGAGCCGCAGGCCTTCTTCGTCATCTAGATTCAAATGCACGCCATCGAAGACATCTATTCCATAGGCACGCGCCGCGAGCACGCACATTCCCAGTGACGTTAACATCCCCAAGCGCTGCGGTGTATGGGGAACACGCAAGTCTTTGGCAAGATCTGAAGTCCCTAATACAATGCCATCCATAAGCGGATGCGAGCCGGCGATTTCACTGACGGCTAAAATTCCACGTGGCGTTTCCGCCATTGCCCACAGTTTAAGACTAGGACTAGCACCTGCCTGCTTTAACACCTGCACCACCGCATGAATTTCTGCTGCAGATTCAACCTTAGGCAAGCACAGCGCAGAAATAGGCGCATTGGCAAAAGCCTCTATATCTTTGCGGCCCCATGCCGTATCAAAGGCATTTACGCGCACCACCAATTCCCGACGGCCATAGCCGCCGGCATTCACCGCGGCCAATACCTGTTCGCGTGCATAGATTTTTTGCGATGGGGCGACCGCATCTTCTAAATCGAGAATGAGTACATCGGCATCAAGACTGCGCGCTTTCTCCAAGGCTCGGCTATTAGAACCGGGCATATACAGAATTGAGCGGCGAGGGTTTGTGGCCATGTAGGGCGTCTCCAAGGCAAAGATAAAAGTTTACCACAGCATGCTAGCGCATAGAGGCTCTACCAAGCCCTAGCGATTTCGATTATCGCTAGCTTTTAATTGCGAATAATTATCAATTACGAGTAGAATACCGACCCCGGCCTCGTGCCCGCATTGATAGCGATCTGCGGAGATCATCCATGTCAGTTCTGTTACGCCAATTCATTCTCCTTATCAGTCTTAGCGCAATCATCCTCAACGCAGTTGCCGCCTCCAAAGAGGAAAGCCTAAGTGATATGCGCGCAGTCGCCATCCACTACACCGAGTTAGCCCACGCCATATATAGCGACGCCGAAAAAAGCGGAATCGCGCTCCAAGCCAGTATTGATGCTTTTTTGAACGCGCCTAGTCAGGCGGGGCTAATCGCCGCTAGGGGTGCATGGAAAACTGCGCGTAAAGCTTATCTGCAAAGCGAAGTATTCCGCTTTGGCAATCCGGTCGTAGACGACTGGGAGGGGAAATTAAATAACTGGCCCTTGGACGAAGGCTTAATTGACTACGTAGCCGACGATTATTTTTATGCCCTTGGAAACATTGGTGCAGAGCTCAATATTATTGCCAGCCCGTCGCTAAGCATAGGTAGTGACGTGGTTGACGCCAGTCAAATTAATATCAAATTACTCCGCAGCTTGCACGAGTTAGGTGGCTCAGCCGCCAATGTCACCACCGGTTACCACGCCATAGAGTTTTTACTTTGGGGACAGGACCTCAACGGTCACCAACTGGGCGCTGGAGAGCGCCCCTACACCGATTACGTAAGCGGCGATAAATGCACCCACGGAAATTGCGACCGTCGCGCCGACTACCTTCGAGCCGCTAGCGCGGTGTTAGTGGAAGACCTTGAGTACATGAGTCAACAGTGGGCACCTGAGGTCACGAATAATTATCGCGCCGAATTACTTACCATGAACGACGAAGTGACTCTGGCGCGGATGTTCTATGGTATGGGCTCGCTCTCACTAGGAGAGCTTGGTGGCGAACGTATAAAAGTATCGCTTGAAGCAAATTCTACCGAAGATGAGCACGACTGTTTTAGTGATAACACCCATTGGTCGCACTACTACGACGGCCTCGGCATCCAGAACATCTACTTAGGAAAATACCGACGTCTAGATGGCACGGTGTTGTCAGGGCCATCGCTAAGCCGCTTGGTGGCAAAGGCAGACGCGGATACTGACCAACAAACTCGGCAGGCATTAAACAAAACCATGACAACACTGACGGTATTAATCAATACCGCCGAAGCCAAAGACAAGCCGATGAAATTCGACATGATGATCGCCGAAGGCAATAAACACGGCGAAGAAATTCTAAGCAACATTCTCAGTGCTCTAGTTGACCAAACTCGCAGTATTGAACAAGCCGCCAGCGCAATCAATATTGACCCCAATGCCACCGGGCTTTAATTGTTGTTAGCACTACGCGCCAGCAACGCCGCTCACGGTTTACCGTTGCGCGTGTTGCTGACCTTGACAGTCATTATTGTGCTGTTCAGCAGCGCCTGCAATAGCAAGTCACCGAGGGACATAAATGATGATCAAAATACTGCAAACAAAACTAAACTTAGCCTGACAAGTAATCAATCTGGAGGGAGCTTTACTATCGCCAGCCGAGGCCAACAAAGCTTGCAGCGACCTCAGCCAAACCTCTCACCTGAGCAGCAACTCGAATGGGCTGTCGGCAAAAGCTTTGCTACCCAGGCTTGGGTGGCGGCGCCGGCCACCACAAAGGCCAGAGATGGCCTAGGGCCATTATTTAACACCAATAGCTGCACAGGCTGTCATGTGCGCAATGGCCAAGGCCAACTACCCGAGAATGGCGTCGGTCTGATATTGCGACTGGGAAGTTCATCACCCGAGCTTGGCGAGCAGCTGCAAGACATGGCCATACCGGGTGCCAAGCCGGAGGGGAGTGTCAATTGGCAATCCATTAGTAGCAATGTTGCTATGGCCGATGGTAGGCACTATCAATTAAAGCAGCGCGATTACAGGTTTGAAAGCCTTGGTCACGTCAGCCAAATAGCCGCTTCCGCTAGACTTGCGCCCGCCTTAATCGGCATGGGCTTAATCGACAATATCAGCGACGCTGACATTATTGCCAATAGCGACCCCCAAGACCGCGATGGTGATGGCATATCTGGTCGGGTTAATCTGCGCAAAAATAAAACCGATGAACAGGCGCGCCCGGGCCGTTTTGGCTGGAAGGCGAGCCAAGTTAGCTTACATGAGCAGGTTGCCCTCGCGTTTTTTGAAGATATGGGAATCACCTCTTCTTTACACCCAGCTAAGCCTTGCGCTGAAAAACCTTGTGTAGCACAAACCAATACAAACCCAGAACCGGAGATCAGCAACAAACTACTGGTCGCGGTCAGCGATTATATTGCCAACTTAGCAGTGCCGGCCGCAGTCCAAGACGACGCAAGCCAGCAAGGCGCTGCGATTTTCACCCAGCTCGGTTGCGCGGCATGTCACATTCCCGCATTCAACACTAGCCTGCCTGCTGGCCAGTTTGCTAAAAGCCCCGACCCAGAAAAATTTTCAAATATCGGTGCCGTGATCGAAACCATTTACCCGTATAGCGATCTACTGCTGCATGATATGGGCATAGGTCTAGCGGATCAGTATCCCACTGATAATGCAGCCGCCAAAGAGTGGCGCACTGCACCTCTCTGGGGGCTTGGTATTCGCGCCAGTAACTCCAACAATACCCGCCTGCTTCACGACGGTCGGGCGCGCTCTATTACCGAGGCGATACTCTGGCACGGCGGCGAAGCCAAGGCGAGTAAGGTAGGTTTCACACAACTTTCAAACCCAGAGCAAACTGCGCTCCTGTATTTTTTAAAGGCACTTTAATGAATTTTGCAGCGATAACACTATTCCTAAGCAAACCCCCTGCCCGAGTACTAATTGTTGGCTGCAGCCTAGCAACGCTGCTAGCCTGCAGCCCACCGCTGCCGAGCAGTAAAGTACTTATGGATACCGCAAATCAAAGTATCGTAAGTGGCTATCAAGCCTTCAATATTGCCAGTAAAACACTTACAGACTCCGCCGTAAATTATTGTGAAATCCCCAGTAATATCGCTCAATTCGAGACTATTCGAACCGCTTGGAAGAAAACCGTTAACCAGTGGTCGGTGGTTCAAAACATTCAATTCGGGCCCTTAATGGTAGACAACCAAGCCTGGAAAATTCAATTTTGGCCAGACAAGAAAAACCTGATTGCCCGTAAAGTGGAGGCATTGTTAAAAGGCGATGAGGCCATCACAATTCAACGTGTCGACGACGCAAGTGTGGTTGTACAAGGATTGTCATCGCTAGAATACCTATTGTTTGACGCCAAGGCTGGCAATCAATTGCGGTATAGCGGCGACGGCGGCCAACGCCGTTGCGAGTTGCTTGTTGCCGTCAGCGCTCACCTCCACAATGTGGCCAGCGGCTTACACAATAGCTGGCGCAAAGACGCTGGCAACTACCTGGCTACGTTCAGTCAAACGGGCGAGAACAATCCAGAGTTTCCGGATGATAATGTCGCCATCGGCTATCTTTTAGACACCTTAGTATCAGGTATTGAATTAATAAAACGCGACAAACTTGAACGACCGCTTGGTATCGGTCTGGCGGATACGGAACTCAAAACCGATACCCTCCAAACCCAAATTTACCAGTTGGAATGGTGGCGCAGCCAGTATTCTAAAGAAGCCATCATCACTAATTTAAGCGCGCTCAAAGACATATTCAATGCCAATTCCGCCTATGGTATTGACGACTATTTGCGTGAAGTCAAAGGACAAACAGAACTAAGCGATAAAATTAACGAGGGTTTCAAGCGCAGCATCGTGGCGGCATCAGCCATAGACGGTAGCTTATTCGCTATCGCGAATGAAGCGACAGGCCGGCAAGCCATTCTCAATCTACATAGCGAATTGGGTACTTTACTTGCCCTGCTGCGAAATGACTTGCCCACAGCCCTAGGTGCGAGCCTTGGTTTCAACTCCAAGGACGGCGATTAAATTAACGCGAAATTAGGGGTGTGTCGATATGCAAAGACGTCAATTTTTGTTTACTAGCAGCGCACTGATATGTGCGCCGCTGGCGCTAATTTCAAAGTCGAATGCACTAAGCGCGGACGCAGAAAATCCCAGCTTTAGCCCCATTTTGAGCGCCGCGACTGACGCCGCCGGCAATCGTATTGGCGTTTGGCAAGAAAACAGCTGGCAGTGTTCACAAACGATTCCCCACCGCGGACACGACAGCCTTTACCACCGCCAACGCCAAGAGCTATTATTTTTTTCAAGACGCCCCGGCCGTGAGCTATACGTTGTCGACGAAAACAGCGGAACATTGCGACACAATATAAAATGCGAAGACGGCTACCACTACTACGGCCATGGCTGCCTTAGCAATGATGGCCGCTATTTGTATACCACAGAAAACAATATCGACAAAGATGGCGCCGGCTGCATCGGCATCTACGATTGTGAAAATAGCTACAACTGCATTGGCCATATGGACTGCGAAGGTATTGGCCCCCACGATCTTGCCCTCATGCCCGACGGCAAAACATTAGTGATTGCAATTGGCGGTATTAAGACCTTACCGTCCAGCGGACGCGAAACCCTAAACCCCGCCACCTTGGCGCCAGGCCTGCACTACCTCGACCTGCAAACCCAGCGAGTCCTTGAAAAAGTCGCAGCACCACATTACCAACTCAGCCTCCGTCATTTAGACGTTAGCCCAGACGGCGGTATATTAGTCGGCGCGCAATTTCAAGGTCGCCTGCCCTCAGACAAAGCTCTGGTCTACTACCACCGTCGCGGCCACACATTAAGCGCCATGAATACAGGCGACTTACCTCTGTATTTTAAGCGCGACTACATCGCCAGTGTCTGCATTGATGATACCGGCCAATGGGCAGTCACCAGCTGCCCTCGCGACAATCTGGTCTGTCTTTGGAATATGCACAGTAAAACACTGTCGCAAGTTTGGATGCTACGAGACTCTGCTGGTGCAGTTTATGATACCGCCTTCCAGCAATTCATCCTAAGTAACGGAGACGGCCAATTACTGGCCCTAGTGCCCGGTGAGGACAAGCTCCGTCAACTTGCCTACAGTGCTGGCACGCAATGGGACAACCATTTGACGCTGCGCGTTTAAAAAGTAGACGCACAGCAGGAGAACACATGAAACGCAGAACTCTATTAAAGACCGCCGCTGCGGGTCTCATTGGCGCCAATCTGCCAACCTTAACACTCGCAATGAGTTCGGCCGGCAGAGGCGATAAAGAACAATACGACTACATACTTACCGCCGAGCACGCCAAAGCTCGTATTGCCGCCGATGGCGATAGCGATATCCTTGGCTTTAATGGTCAGTTCCCCGCGCCAGTGATCCGCGCTAAGCAGGGCCGACCGCTAAGGGTCATGTTCATTAACAAGCTAGACGAAGCGACCACCGTACACTGGCACGGCATTCGTATCGAAAACAGCATGGACGGCGTGCCCTACTTAACCCAGCCGCCAGTAGCAGCTGGGGCTAACTTTTTATATGAGTTTACCTGCCCGGATGCCGGCACCTTTTGGTATCACCCGCATATGAACAGCGTTGAACAACTAGGCAAGGGCTTGGTCGGGGCCTTAATTGTTGAGGAAGACACACCACAAGATTATTACGATGTCATTCTCGGGCTGAAAGACTGGCGCCTTAAAAAAGACGGCAGCTATTTACCTCTTTCCATACCCAGAGAAGCCTTTCGCGATGGCACCCTCGGCACAGTCGCAACCATCAATGGACAGCAAAAGCCGACCATAGACGTACCCGCAGGGGAGAGACTCCGTCTGCGCTTTCTGAATATGGACAGCACTCGGGTCTTTAACCTTAGCATGCGCACTGACGCTGCACAGATTATCGCCATTGATGGCAGCCCCATCGCAACACCGCTGCCACTGAGCGTTCACCCCACTGGCGCCGGAATGCGACTCGACGTGGGCTTTATAAGCCCCACTGAAATAGGTCAAGAAATCCCTATCTTTGATATGAAGGGCCGTTTTGGTGTTGAAATTTGTCGATTAAGAATCATCCCGCCAAAGACCAAAACGGCGATTAAAACAGGCATTCCCGCCCTGCCAAGCAATCCGATTCCGGTGCCAGATTTAAAATCAGCAGACTCGCTAAGCTTTGTCTTTGAATGGGCTGGCGCCATGTCGCCAAGCGATGCAAAAGGTAAAGTTGACCACAACTTTTGGTTAATCAATCGTCGCGCGTGGAGTGACCACAGCCACCAGAACTTGCCCGCGCCGCTAGCCGAACTTACACTCGGTAAAAGCTATATATTCGAACTCCACAACGCAACGCCCCACCATCACCCCATTCATCTCCACGGCTTGATATTTACAGTCCTAGAATCAGACAAAAAGGACATCACGCCCTTCCATACCGACACCATATTATTGGAAAAAAACGAACGCGCCAAAATCGCCTTTGTCGCAGATAATCCAGGGAGTTGGATGTTCCATTGCCACGTCATTGAGCACATGAAAACGGGACTAATGGGGTATATCACCATCACCTAACGGTAATTTAAGTTGCCGTCAGCGCCGCCAGCAATTCTTTAAATTAAAACCGCCCCACGAGGGCGATCCGAAAAGATAATACCAGCGTACTGGCAACTTCTATACTCGCTAAGTATGCTTGCGCTCATGAACCTCGCCTAAGCGCGGCTCTAATACCAAGACATTCCGCGAAGCGAAAAAGAGATGCCAACTTATGATTATTAATCGCGACGATATTGAGCAAATGGCGCAGCGGTATCGAGGCCTATTTATTAACAGTGTACTCGGTGCGAAACCCGCGCTCCTAGTTGGCACTAACAGCATCAATGGGGATTCTAATTTAGCCGTAATGTCATCGGCTTTCCATCTTGGCGCCAATCCACCACTCGTCGGCCTTATCATTCGTCCCAGTGAAAGCCCAAGACACACACTCAACAA
This sequence comes from Zhongshania sp., assembly GCF_047636175.1. Lineage (GTDB taxonomy): Bacteria > Pseudomonadota > Gammaproteobacteria > Pseudomonadales > Spongiibacteraceae > Spongiibacter. The sequence goes on from NZ_JBLIKC010000010.1 coordinate 75,537, forward strand.
TATTCTTGCCACTGGTTATTACACCATCAACCACGTGCCCCCCCAATATATCGAGGCGGCTCACCAAACATCCGCCCGCTACCCAGAGGATCAGTGTGAGTTTAAGGCCGTTGGTTTGTCCAAAAAGTACCTGCGCGACTTTGCCGCCCCCTTCGTAGAGCAATCGACGATTGCCCTGGGCCTCAAGCTGAGGGAGGATCACAAACTAACAATAAATAATACCCATATGATTATCGGGGAAATCCAACTCATTGAATTACCAGCTAAGGTACTAGGCGATGATGGCTTTGTGGATATAGCGGCAAACGATAGTATTGCGGCCACAGGGCTCGACAGCTACGCTCGCATTCAAGCCCTAAGACGTTTGAGCTACGCTAAGATAGGTCAGTGGCCTAAGACTATCGATGTGCCCTAGCAGACGTTCGAGTACCTGCTGCACTCTTACACAGCAGGTCCTTAAGCGCGCCACAATGGGAAAGGTGAATTAAGAGTTGCTGTGGTTTATCTGCACCACATTGCCGTCTTCCTGAGTACCTAGCTCGTTTGAAGACTTGGAGTCCAAAGGCTTGGTCTCTTTAGTCGTCGGACTCTTTGCCTTTCGAGCAACAGGCTTTTTAACGGGGGTCGCTACTGAAGTCTTCGCTGGCCTTTTAGTTGCTGGCGCCTTGGCGGCAGTCTTTGCAGATGCACTCGTGCTGGTGGTGGCTGTCGCTTTTTTACTAGCACTCGCGGTCGATGACTTCGCCGATTTTCTAACCTCAGGCGTTTTTATATCTGCCGTTTTTGCATTGGACTGGCTCTTTACCGCAGCTAACAATTCCGCAAAAGATCTTTCTATACATTCGCGGTAGAAAGCGGGATCCGGCATAGAATCGCGATCACCCACAATTGACATAGTCATGATGCCATTAGAACTAAAAATCAAATGGAACAAGCCAACACCGGGGGTTAATAGCCCCAAGCCGTAATAACGCACCATTCGCGCACCAGCTGAAAAAAGTGGGAACGTCGGGCCAGCAACGTTTGACACCACCGAACTGATCCCAATCGGCAAATATCGAGTCATATGGTTGTTAGAATAGCTATTCACCAATGACCGAGTTAACACCGGTGGCATCACCCCAGCCAATCTCAGCACGTCAACTAGCGGCGAGTTTTCGCCATATACCTTGGCTTCTTGAGAACTCTTATAAATCCCCGCAAGACGCTCTAAAGGGTCGGCGACATTGGTATGTAGCTCCACAAACACGGAGCCTACCTGATTGTTTTCATCGGTCATTCCACGGCGGGTACGCATATCCAGCGGAATAGTCACCGATAGACTTTCATCCGGTAATTCATTGTGATGATCCAGGTAATACCGCAAACCACCGGCAACCACGCTGAGTACAACATCATTAATCTTGACGCCAGCAAAGTCCTTTAAAAACTTAACATCCGCCAGCGAAAACTCTGTCGCCTCAAAAACCCGATACGGCCCTACCGGCGTATTAAATCGCGTTTTCGGCGAGTTTATAGAGGGTATAGGGATTTTTTTTTGTGCCATTCCCACGGCCATTTTCCCTAAATCACGCAGCACACCGATGCCACCTGTTAGCATTTTCACACTGTTTTTTACATTATTGACCGCTGATGACGTTGCTAGATAAACGTTCCCTGGGGCGACATCTGCCGTCACAACACGAGGACCCTGTGGCACAGCGGCTGGGTCTGGCTCTAGATCATGGATTACCGACATAATAGAAGAGCCGCCGGCCCCATCTACGAGCGAATGATGCATCTTCGTATAAATGGCGAAACCACCTTTGGGTACACCCGGAATATTGTCTAGGCCTTCAATGATATAGGCCTCCCAAAGCGGTCGGTTCATATCCAGCGGTCTAGCGTGGAGCCGTGAGACCAAGATACAGAGCTGGCGCCAGTCGCCGGGCTGCGGCAGCGCTATATGACGAATATGAAATTCGACGTCGAAATTAGCATCTTCAACCCAATACGGCCGATCAACATTGCCGGGGACTCTATGTAAGTGCGAGCGGAAAATAGTGTGTTTTGACAAGCGGCGCTCAAAATTGGAGATCACACCTTTGAATCGCACAAAACCACCGGGGGCGCTTGAAGGGTCATAAATACCGAGCCCACCCACATGCTGGGGGGTATTAGGGTGCTCAAGGTTAATAAATGCCGTATCTAGGACGCCTAACTGCTTCATGCAATAAATCCTCTTATTATATTGGCCCCACTCCCGCTTTTAAGTCCGCGCGAGCAGGTAACTACCAACATATTACATCAATTTTTAAAGGATCAAAGTAATTCAAATGGGATAGATAACGTCGAAAGATAGAGTCCAACATTGCCTGACCGCCACATAGCGATTTCAATCTGTGAAATAATCGCTTGAATCTACCAATAAACGAAATAAAAAACCGAAAACCTGCAAGCAGCTTGTCTAAAATCCTGCACGCCACTCCTTAAAGATTGTCGATTCGAGCCTTGCGTTGACGAGCTGGCGGCGCCGCACCGACATGATCCTCATTGCGTAACCGCGCAAGTTCAACCTGCTTTTGACGGTCACGAAAACGCTTCTTCTGATCTTCGGTCACCACATCGAAACAAGCCGGACACGTCACCCCTGCTTCATAACAGTCACTTTGCTTATCCATGCTATTTATCGGCCGACGACAGCCGTGACAGAGCTCGTGCTCTCCGTTTGCTAAACCGTGAGTTACAGAAACTCGGTTATCAAATACAAAGCATTCGCCTTGCCACAAGCTTTCAGGCTCAGGCACCTCCTCTAAATACTTTAGAATGCCTCCCTCAAGATGATAAACCTCTTCGAAACCCTCGTGCTTCATAAAGGCAGACGCTTTCTCACAACGAATACCGCCGGTGCAAAACATCGCCACCTTCTTATGTTTCTGCGGGTCATAGTGTTCGCGAACGTATTCCGGAAACTCCCTAAAGCTGGTGGTTTTCGGATCCACAGCACCACGAAAACTACCGATTTCCACTTCGTAATCATTGCGGGTGTCTATCAGCAACACCTCGGGGTCAGAAATAAGTGCATTCCAATCAGCGGGTTTTACATAACTCCCCACCACATCATTGGGGTCAATACCGTCGACCCCCATTGTCACAATCTCTTTCTTTAACTTCACTTTGGTGCGATAAAAAGGTTGCGATTTATCGAAGGACTCTTTGTGACTAAGATCGGCTAAGCGGCTATCTGCACGCATATAGGTAAGCACAGTGTCTACGCCCTGACGAGAGCCCGCAATGGTGCCATTCACGCCCTCAGCAGCGAGCAATATGGTCCCCTTGACGCCGGCTTGCAGACAAACATCTAGCAGGGGTTCGCGCATCTCGTGGTAATCGGGAAGACTGACAAATTTATATAGGGCCGCTACAACAAACTGATCCATACCTTATTTAACCTTGATCCTTTTTACTACCACCCAAACAGTTGGGTGACGCCGGCGCCGGCGCGGTTCGGTCTTGCCACTCTTGCGGACTATAAGTGTGCATTGCCAAGGCATGAACCGGCCCAGCTAACTCTTCAGCCAATAGGTGATAAACACTTTGCTGACGTGCAACTTTACGCTTAGTACTAAATACGTCGGCGACGATGACGAGTTTAAAGTGGGTTTCTGAGTTCGCGGGCACGCTGTGCATATGACTTTCGTTAACAACCTCAAGATGCTGGGGCCTTAAGGCAGCTGCAAGCTTATCGGTAATACTCTGTTGAATGACTGACATAATATACTCTGTTAACTCCGCTATCATAAATCGGCCTACATTATACACCGCTAGCTCGTTTCTTACCCTTTTCTGCCGCACAGCGCATAGCAGCTACGTAAGCACGATTAGCCCAAACCAACAATATCTCGGTGTCGTCGAGTGCCTCGTCCGGGGTTTGATAATACGAAAGCGCAACTTCCCTAGCGCCACGCGCATAGGTAAAGGGTGGCAAGCCCAAGGCGTCAAAATCTTGCCTACTGTCAGTATCGACCTTCAAATACAGCGTGTTTTCAAACACTAAGCCGAACATCAAGCCCTCTAAAAACACACCGTAGCCGCCGAACATTCTTCGACACTTAACAGGGCCAACCCACTGAAGCTGCTCAATAAGGTAATGAGTAAACGCTGAATCAGATGCCATTTTTAACCCCGCTATGCTGCCAAGTAACTCAAATTCACCGACTTGAGACGCAGAAATAGCTCAGTAACGTCTAGAACCAAACCCCAAGGCATATGGCCCGTGTCACCACAGCGATATAGCCAAACTAGCAAGCCCGCTCGGTAGCAGGCTGTCTGAAGCACTGCAATGGTATAACTAGGGTAGCAAACAGGGCGCTAGCAACACAGGGAACCCCATAATCTTCAAATATCGCCATCAGCAGCTCTGCTGGTGCATTAGACGCAGCAGCTAATTGAGCGACCATCTACTGCTACAACGCTGGATCTGCCAGCGCGCTCGCCCAGCCACTGCTGCGCAACACCACTCAAAGCCCACTGGAGCAGGTGCTCATCTCGCTCTGCTAAGAAGGTAGAACAATCCACCAACACATATCAAATCAGCTTAGAGGACTTGCGGGGCTATCGAGGGTCTTTGTTGAAGGGACTGCAAATATCTCGGTAAAAGTAGTTACCTCACGCTTGCCATCAATCGGACCTCAGACACCAAGTCGATAAAACGCCGCGGCATTATCCCACAGCACTTGTTTAGTCGCAGCATCGCCAAGGGCATTACCAATAATTTCAATGTCAACCGGATTAAAGGCTCGAGGCGAACGGGTTGAAGGTAGGTCGGTGCCAAACATTAAGGCCTCGGGGTTGATCTCAAACAAGCGTTTTATCGCTTGGCTAACTGCAAAATTTACTCGGCCAAATCCAGTTGCTTTCACTCGAGCACCACTTTCGGCCAAGCGGTACAAGAGCGGCAAACCCTCCTTGGATAAACCAAGATGGTCGATGCTAACAGCGGGCAGCCGGCACAACTTATCCTCAAGATCCACTAGCGTTTTGCAGTCTGCATAAATCTCAATATGCCAACCCAATAAGTCGTACACCCGATGCGCAAATTCCCAAAGATACTTGCTGCTTTCTGATCCGCCGCGGCGCAAGTTAAATCGCACAGCGCGCACCCCATGACTGCCTAGTAACAACAAGTCCTCGTCGCTGACAGAAAAAGGCAGTTGCGTCACACCAACAAAGGACGGCCCTAATTCAGCCAAGGCCGCGATTAAGTAACTTTGGTCAAAACGTTGAAACGAACCAGAAACAACCGCACCTCCGCCAACACCCAAGGATGCAGTTTGGCCAATATAATCATCAACCGTGAACTCATCTGGCAAGTAGCCATCATTACTCACCAAAGGAAAAGCGGGATCTATAATGTGTAAATGGGCATCAAAAATCATATGCTGCATATCGCTCCCACCTATGCTGGCTAAACTTAAAAGCCTGCGTATCAGCAACTTTTATTATTAATAAAATTAATATGCTTAGTGAAATACTTTAACACTCGCAGATTTACAGGGTAAAAGCAATCTTCAAAAAGTATCCCCATCAATATCCGTCACACGGTTCTTCGCTTCTATCCACTGCGACATATATTGATGGCTTTTGAGTGTTTGGTGACGAAGCATAAGACCATAAAAATGGCTTTGGCGGTGAGTATGCAGCTGCCCTAACACCGCATCTATTCGCTGCTCAAATAGCGGCAAATACACATTTTTTTGGTAACGTAACGCAAGAAGTGCCTTTGCTTTTTCTTGCGCTACTTGCCATTCATTTTTATTTTGATAAAGACGTAAAGTAGCTGTGATAAAATCTTTAATAAATAAATTTGACGCACTGACAACCTCACCACTCCAGGGCAAATCTCCCTGCATTCCCTCGGCTCCGACTTCGCTAGTTACCGTGGGTGTCCCACACTCCATCGCCTCCAACAACTTACCTTTTTGACCGGCACCAAAACGCAGAGGCGCTAGGCACAGACGTGCCGAAGTCACAACGTCTACCGCATTTTTAGCCCAGCCTTTTACCAGAAATCCGAGTGTCTCGCTGTGAAGCTGAAGCGCCTTGGGCGGTGGATATGCCCCGTAAACATGACACTCAACGTCGGGAAGTGATTTGCGAATTTGCGGCCAAATCTCTGAACGCAAATACAACAAGGCATCCCAGTTCGGTGCATGCCTAAAATTACCAATGACAATGCAGTGTTGACGGGCATCAAAACCGGCCCAACCCACACAATCTTGTGCATTCGTATCCGACAGCAAAGGCAGATAGTGCAAGACATCAGCAGCCACGCCGTAAGTACCCTGCAAAAGGCTCATCTCGTACTCAGAAATAATTAAGCTAATATCACAGCGCCATATCGCTGCAATTTCACGCTGCGCCAACTCACTAAAAAGATCACCGCGCTGCACTTCACGCCCCTGTTTTAAGGCCTGATGACGAGCGTGACGCAAACAATGAAGATCTTCTGTGTCGAGTATGCGCAATGCAGTTTCGCAACTGCGCTCAACTCGCCAACCAAATTGTTCCTCGGTGAAGAATCGGTCAAACACCACAATGGCGGGGCTTAGGTCCGCCACAAACTCATCAAAACTTGAACAATTTAAGCTGACCTCAGCGATCCTGATATTCATGCCTTCGAGGTCGACGCTATGCTCTCCACGCTGCGCGGCGCTAACGAATGTTACGGTGTCACCGCGACTGAGAAAGACACCCAGTAAATCCATCATCCGCCGGCCAGCGGCTGAGGAGTTTGGCTCGGGCCAAACATAGCCAATCACTAAAACCTGCATAGGGGTCCTGTAGCGGCGAAAAATTTGAAAACATCAGAAACCTGAATATGACCATAAAGGCTAAGGAGCTTAGACCACATTAAGTGTATAGCCGTGCCTTGGGAAATGGATATTCACCTCACCCAACCCCTCACTCTGCCTAGCAAGAATCAAGCGCTCAGAATCGGCACCAACGAGCATTCCCTCAACCGCGATCAGGCCATAGTCAGACGGCGAAATTTGCACACGTCTACCCACATTCTCATCCTGCCGCATGCTATCTGGTACAGCACGAGGTAGCGCTTTTTTGGCGATATCTAAAGCATTTTCTGGACTAATCTCTTTGCGCTTACCGTGACCAAAGTTTGCAATGCGTCCGTACCAAGCCGCAAAGTTACTTAATTCTGATGGCGGCTTTGTACGAGTCATTGAAAAATAAAACCATAAGCTGTGGAAGGCAGCAAAATCTGCTAGAGCGGGACTATCACCCTGCAAGTATTGCGCATTCGACACCCGCTGATCCAAGTCCCGCATATGTTTCTGAATAATCGTCAATGCTTTCTTAGCCGAGGGTCTGCGCAAGTTGCCACCCTTTGCCATAGATAGCCGGTCACGAATCAAAGCGAAAACTTTAAGGGGAGACATACGCCTAAGCAAAGACGACATCAGCGTCAGCGGCGAAATGGCGCTGAAGGCGGCGCTAAAAGTATCACCATCTAAATATTCTATATATGTTTGTTCATCGCCACTTAAACTCGCCATCGCAAATTCAGGTCGCTGGGTTAATGTCGCCACTTCAGCGGAAATAATTCGCGTATCGCAAAATATATCGGCGCCAATTTGAGCAACAGGAATTCGTCGGTATCCACCTGCCAAAGGCAATAAAAACGATCGTGGGGGCATTGCGCTTGTTAACACCGATTGCCACTCTAAGTTACAGTAGCCAAACATAGCCCGCACTTTTTCCGAAAACGGCGACATTTCATAGTGGTGGAGTATCAGAACCTTACTCATAGCAGATTAGCCTATTGGTTTGGATTTACGGTAAAGAGAAAACTCAGATGTTAAGGACGGCGTGTCGGTGCGCATTCAGTCAAAACGACTATATGGAATAGGCGGCTCAGGCGGGGTCCACATCGCCTGCCAGCGTTCATTAAAAGTATATTTCACGTAAATCACCACATAGTTGGGCTCGAAAAAATCTGCTCGCTGAATATCTGCTGCCAAGCCGACATACCAGCGCTTACTGACTCGTTTTTCAACAGCGGCCTCAAGTGCATAGCCAAATGCATCGTCGGACGAACTACCGCTACCTAGCAAATATGGTGCATCTTCACCCGACCAAAGATTCGACACTGACGCCGCCACTAGATAAGACCAGTCATTGCCATAAAGAACATAGTACCTAATCGGCAAAGACACGGGAATATAGTTTTGGGAACTTAAATATGAACCGTGTTGTGAGCTTACCTCTGGACTTCCCTGCCTAACATAGACACTTAACGCGCCGATTTTGAGGCTGTTTCAAATGCCTCCGGACAGAATAGCGCTGAGTTGCCTAGATTACTCAGGGAAGTCCACTTGGAAACCCTACGACGATCAATAAGACTTAGGCATGAGGTTAGCAAACGCTTAGTCCAACCGTTTAGAGCGCGAACTTAGGGTTAGTGAGGATTAAGGAATCAACTAAACAAACGCGCATTCTTGTCGCTGAGCTGTTGGTTCAAAGTCCAGTAGTCGTAAATGATACCGAGTAAAAACACCCCGCCGGTCAATAGATACAGTATCCCTGTCACCCATTTACCCATGTAAAATCGATGCAAGCCAAAAATCCCAAGAAAAGTTAGCAGTATCCACGCGAGGGTGTAACTGGTGGAACCGGTGGTGTAACTGGCATCGGCATCACGATCCATACTTGGAATAAGAAATAAATCGACAAACCAACCTATTAAAAACAGGCCGAGGGTAAAGAAATAAATCGTCGCACTGATAGGTCGACCATAATAAAAACGGTGTGCACCCATAAAACCAAATATCCACAAAATATAACCAACTACTATGCTATGGGTATTATTCACTGCTTTGGGCTCCTGTGTACTCGCAAGCGTATTAAGTAACGATCAATCGAAAAACTAAGGACCCAAAGTGTAGGGGATTATGGCGAAGAGCTAAAGTGCAGAAAAATAGCCTCTGTGGCGGCTACTACGCCAAAGGTATATACAATAACAGTAAATCTTTAAGCTTTGCCTGCGCTGGCCAACACAAATATCAGGGAGGCCGGCTGTCCTGTGTCGGTATTCAAAGGCTCAATAAACTCCTTTAAATGCAACCCGCAATCTGCAAACAGCGATAGCCACGATGATAGGGTACGAAAATACCACGGTGGCGGCTCAACAAAATCACTGCTAAAACCCGCCCAACTTCCTTGCCGCCAACCGTCGCAGTAGGGCTCGCCAACATACGCTGGGTGCAGCGTTTGAATAATGCAGTGACCGCTAGCACCCATTACCGCAGGCATAGCTCGCAGTACGCCCCCAACAAGCTCCTTACCAAGAAGAGAGAAATTACACACCACACAGTCAACTTGCTGCGACCACTTTCCTGCGGCAAACTCCTGATATGACAGGACCTTAAATTTACCACCGCGCGCGCTGGCCTTGGCAATCAAGTCTGGCACCACGTCTAGACCCACAGTCGACAGACCAAGGTCTGTCAGCGCCCGCGCCAACCAGCCTTCCCCACAACCGAGATCCAAAACCGATGCCGGTGACCGCGCTACCACAGCGTTGACAATAGCCGCATCGGTAACGGTAACGCGACTGCTAATTTGGGCGTCGCGTACTGCATTTGTCCACGCATCAACATTTTTATACCAGGATTTAACAATGGCATCCTCATAAGCTTTGTCGTTCACGCCGTGCCCCTCTGATAACTCCCAATCTAGATTAAGCTATATTTGCTCACGCTAGCATCATAAAATAATTAATTTTGCGGAATCTACGGCGCCAATATATCGGCAAGCTATACCGTCGCCATACTAGGTCTCAGCGATCGCTATTGCTCACTTGATCACGTCCACACAAGCACTTTGTTTGATAAGCTTGCCAATACCCCTCACTATAAGACCTCGGTCTCATTATTGAGAGGGCACATAACTCACTCAAAGCACACTGCAGCGAACACTCTATGCCAGCTATTTACTATCAAGAATGCAGTTACACCAACGCAGACAATGAATCGGTACTCGACACATTACTCAAGCATAATGTCGCCATTCCCTACGGCTGCCGGGCCGGAGCATGCCAGGCCTGTATCTTGCAAGCCGAACCCAAGCTAATCCCAGAAGATTGCCAGCAAGGCTTAAGCGCGGAGCAAACGCGCCAAGGCTATTTTCTAGCATGCCGCTGTATTCCAGATCAGGACATGCAATTACAGCAAGTTGATTTGCAGGCGCAGAAGATACCGGCAACTGTCAGCGAATCATTTTTGCTCGATGAGCACACCTTATGTCTGCGCTTAAACTGCCGTCTGCGTTGGCGAGCGGGCCAATATATTACGCTTTGGATAAATAACACCGCCCGCTGCTACTCGATAGCTAGTGTTGCCCGCCTCGATCCCTTTATTGAACTACACATCCGTGTCTATCCAAATGGCGCCTTGAGCAAACCATTATCTGACACTGTAAAAGTCGGCGACAGCCTGCAACTGCAAGGCCCCTTAGGACGTTTTTTTTACCTGCAAGATCACGCCGAGCAAAAACTATTACTGATTGGCGCGGGCACTGGTATCGCGCCGTTAATCGGCATTGCACGCGACGCTGTTGATCATCAACATACTGCCAACATCCACTTACTGGCCGCCGCCAAAACTGATACAAGCTATGCAGAGCCGTCGCTCACAGCGCTGCAAAATAGCGCACCGACGTTTACCTATCAGACTAGCGACATAGATAATATCGAAAAAACCCTCTCCACCGAGTTTTCAAATTTACGAGGTCAAAAAATCTATATTTGCGGTGGCGATGAATTTGTAAAAAGCATTCGGAAAAAGTGCTTTATGCTCGGCGCATCACCACGAAATATAATTACTGAAGAATTTATTAACTTTGCGTCTAAGGCAGACGTTGCTAGCTCAGATACCGATTTGTAAAGTCCTTTTTGCCATGCGCTAAAAAATGATCAAAATCCCAATCCCAATCGGCTAACAGACTGCGGTAAAAGTCGCGCAAAACATAGGCTTGGGCCCGAAGATCCGTCCCATTTGAGGTCTTTACTGACACCGTACAACGCCGGTAGCAATCACCTTCAAACACATCTAAGCGCGCCAGCGCCGACTCATCGACGTCATAATACAAGCGCCCCTCTACCCTCGCCGACTCTTCTGCAACCATAGCTGGAAAGGTCTGTCCGCGCAGAGCGTAGCGAGCGAAGTTCGAGATGACTACAACGTCGCTATGCAAATCGACTCCTGTTATCGCAGCCATAATGTCAGCACACATCAAACTACCGTAGGTAAAAACTATCGCCATGGCTGTCTCTATCTTCTTCACTAAAACAAAAAACATCTGCAAACAATATTCTATCGTCAGACAATACCTTTGCTATTGTCTGACACAGGCGACCACTGCGAATAATATCACTTGGCGAATTAGGGTCTATAAATTCCGGCAACGCCGGCTAAAAGAAGTAGCCCTGCACATAACGCGCACCACACTCTAATGGAAAGTAAAACTCTTGCTCCGTTGCCACGCCTTCGCACAATAAATGACTTCCGGTGCGACGCGCTAAATGAGAAATACTTTGCACAACTTGCTGGGACACACCACCGGCCATAGCGCGTTTAACAGACTCATGTTCAGTTTAATAATGTCGGGTTCGCGAGTAATAATACGATCTAAATGGGAAGGTCCAGAACCAAAATCCTTGATAGAAATCTTCATCCCTGCGACACAGTATCGCGCCAGCAGCTTCTGCATATTGGCGTCCGTCCCCGCGCCCTCAACAAATTCAATCAAAACCCTTGTTGGGTTAATATTCAGGGATTGCGGCATCTCAATGGTCGGCACCAGCAGATCATCGCTAAGATGATCCGTCCATGCAGGAGATAAATTTAGTGACAGGAAAACATTTTTCCCACTTTTGGCAAAGTAAGCCGAGGCTTATTTACGTACACTGCGGTCTATGGCAAGCAGTTCCGCACAATTGAAACTGAGATCACTAAACAGCGCGCCGATAGAGGTCAGCTGGTCGTTCGCGGGCAAGCGCTTCATACCCCGCAATTGCCATCCGATTGATATCAATAGTTGGCTGAAAACACCAGAAATACGCCATTTGTATTCCGACAACACAACAGTCTTAAGAGTTGCTAAAATAACTAAGCGAATACCCTTTTACACGTGGCCGAAAATAATAATATCTAATTTTAAGTAAGCGCTTCCGAGCTAACTATCATGGCAAAAAAAGCCAGCATTGCGCTGGCCTTGATTATAAACTTTGCAGATAGCCTCTCAGTGAAACAACTCACCACTCTCAGCTCTACTCAGCAATAGTGCAGGTACCGTAAAATCATTACCATAATGCGCCTCTAAATCCTGCGCCCGCGTTACGAATGCTTTGAGACCATAGGCATTTATTGCCTGAAATACACCACCGGTTTGGGCTGGAAAACCAATACCCATAATGGAGCCAATATTACCGTCACCGACAACATCGATTACGCCTTCTTCCATTGCTCTCACTGCCTCAAGACACTGACTGAAAGTAAGTCGATCTTTAATATCTTGGTAGGGAATATCAACGTAACCCTGTGCTGCAAACGCATCTTTCAGGCCGGGCCATATGTATTTCTTACCACCAGCGGGATATTCATAATAACCGCCGCCGTGCACTTTACCCTTGCGACCGAAGTCATTGACCATAAGATCTAAAATTCGTGACGCGGCATTATCTTGCCACTCACGCCCTTGAGCAATAGTGTCTGCTTTGGATTGCTGTCCATTTTTATACGCCGTCTCTTGGCTGATCTCGTCAATCGCTGCCAGCGGCCCAACCGGTGAACCATTGTCTCGGGCGGCAGACTCAATCAGTACCGGATTGACCCCTTCTTCCAGCATGATGGCGCCTTGGGTCACGGTTTTACTGATAACACGAGTGGTGAAAAAGCCCGGTGCATCATTGACCACAATGGGGGTTTTCCCAAGCTGTTGCGCTAAATCAAAGGCCTTAGCTAGAGTTTCATCCGAGGTTTGCTTGCCGCGAACGATCTCCACCAAAGGCATTTTTTCTGCCGGCGAAAAGAAATGCATACCAATAAAATTTGACGCCCGCACACTGGCTTGAGCCAAGTCTGAAATCGGTAAAGCCGAGGTATTAGATGCAAACACGCTGTCACTTGCCATCGCCGCTTCGCAGTCAGTAGTCACCGCCGCCTTGATAACACGATCTTCAAATACGGCTTCAATTACCATATCGCAGTCTGCTAAATCAGCGTAGTCGGCCGTCGCATGAATGAGAGCCATACAGGCATGCATTGAGTCTTTTGTCATCTTGCCCTTTGAAACGCCCTTAGTAAAAAAGGCTTCAGCATAAGCCCGACCACGATCGGCGTTTTGCTGACTAATATCTTTAAGCACAACCTGAATGCCCTTTTGAGCGGCGACTGTGGCGATACCTGCACCCATTTGTCCTGCGCCGATAATACCGAGCTTCTTACACTTAAATCGCTCGCTGACATCCGGACGATTAGCGCCCTTATTCAGCGCTTCCATCTGTACAAAAAAGGTGGTCATCATATTCCTAGCAGTTTGATCTAATAACAAACTTAGGAAATATCGACCTTCAATTTTTTGTGCGGTATCAAAATCTACTCGCGCGCAATCAACAACACAGGCAAAAATCGCGTTCTGAGCCGGCATCAAGTTTTTGGTTTGCACCATCACATTAGCAGGACCAAAAAAGATCAGCCCCTGATTAGCGACCTCATCCGGACCACCTCCGGGAATAATATAGCCCTCCTGATCCCAGGGCTGCACAGCGCCCGCATTGGCTTTTATCCAGGCTTTTGCCTTGGCATGCATGTCGGCTTCATCGCCCGCCAATTCGTGCAACAGTCCTTTTTCTAAGGCCTTATCTGCCTTAAGTCGGCGACCCTGACTGATCAGGGCGATCGCTTCTTGCATACCCAGCAAATAGGTCATGCGCACTACGCCACCGGCGCCAGGCATCAGGCCAATCATCGCCTCTGGCAAACCAACTTGAATTCCAGCTATTGCAACGCGGTAATGACACGCCAGGGCAATCTCAAAACCGCCGCCTAATGCGGGGCCATTTAAGCCAACGGCCACCGGAACACCCAGAGTCTCAAGCTGGCGCAAGGATGCTTTTGTTGCCATGATACCGCTGTACATTGCCGCTTTTTCCTCAGCAGCAGGATTTAAATCCATATTCAACATTTCATTAATATCACCGCCAGCAAAAAATTGCTTCGGTTTGCCACTGCGCACATAAACACCGCTTACACCGCCTTCGGCAACCATCGCAACCAATTCGGTAACCGCTGCGCGCATAGCCTCATCGTATTCACGACCCATGGTATTGACGGCTTTACCTGGCTGATCAAAAATCAGCTCTACAATACCGTCGCTGTCTTTTTCCAAGCGAATATATGCCATGATATTTGTCTCTCTCTATTCGGTGGCCGCTATTTAGCTTGCTAGCCCACCGCTAATTCTTATACCCGTTCACGTTTGCAGTAACACCTACAAACATATTCTGTGGTCCTAAAATGGCGCCTTAAACACGCTCTATCACGGTGGCAATACCAATACCGCCACCCGCGCACAGCGTGACCACACCACGCTTCAAATTTCGACGCTCAAGCTCGTCCAATAAAGTCCCGAGAATCATCGCGCCGGTAGCACCAATAGGATGGCCCATGGCAATGGCGCCGCCATTCACGTTGATTTTTTCATCGGGGATATTGAGTACTTTTTGATAGCGTAATACGACGGAGGCAAAGGCCTCATTAAGCTCAAACAAGTCGATATCATCGACTGTGAGACCGGCTTTCTTAAGCGCTTTTTCGGTCGCCGGCGCCGGACCGGTTAACATGATAGTGGGTTCAGTACCGACTAGAGCACAACTTAGAATGCGGGCTCTTGGTGTTAAGTTTTGCTCTTTGCCTGCACGTTCGCTGCCAACCAGCACTAGTCCAGCACCATCGACGATGCCCGAGGAATTGCCCGGCGTATGCACGCAATTAATATTTTCCAATTGCGGATACTTCAACCTTGCAACACCGCCATGGCCAAAATCATCAAACATTTGAAACGCGGGCTTGAGTTTAGATAAACCCTCTAAAGATGAATCACCACGAATAAACTCATCGTGATCTAGAACGGTGACGCCGTTTAAATCCCTTACCGGCACGATAGATTTAAAGTAACCCTCGTCACGCGCCCGCGCTGCCCGCTGCTGGGACATTACCGCATAGCGGTCAACATCTTCGCGACTAAAACCGTCCATGGTCGCAATCATATCTGCGCCCAAACCCTGGGAAATAAAATAGCTTTTCATTGCGACCCAGGGGTCGCCCGTTGCGCCGCCACTCGCGCCAATACCCAGGCGCGACATAGACTCAACGCCACCTGCGGCGACTAAGTCCTCATAGCCTGCAGCGACTTTGGCCGCCGCCATATTAACGGCGTCTAAACCGCCCGCACAAAAACGATGTAATTGTGCGCCGGTAGTAACATCATCCCAGCTCGAATATACCAGTGCCGCTTTGGCAATGTTTTGGCCCTGTTCTTTAACCGGCTCGCCACAGGCTAGAATTAAATCTTCCACCTTTGTGGTATCTAAGTCATTGCGATCTTTAAGTGCTTCTAAAAGATTGATCACCAAGTCAATTGGTTTAACCTCATAGAGCGAACCGCTGCGTTTGCCTTTGCCACGCGGGGTACGAATCGCATCATAAATAAATGCTTCTGCCATGGTATGTCCTGCCGAACGAGGAATGAAAGTCATGGGGCCAGTGAGGTGGCCGCGGCGAGCACAATGAACTGTCACGGCGGTTTAAGACAATGGCATTTTCGGTCAACACACTGACAGATTTTTTAAAAAACGATATAAAACATAGGCTTAAAAAACAGCAGTAGGAGGGACAAAGAAGAAAACAGCCCGCAGTTACTAGCTGCGATTATAATCCGTCTCTGTATTCTGGCGTTTAGCGGTTGTTTTCACGCTCTTTCTGACGATATTCACCTGGCGTGGTGCCCGTCCACTTTTTAAAGCAGCGGTGAAAAGCCGATGGGTCCGTAAAGCCCATTAACGCTGCAACCGCATTAATAGATAATTCGGAGTTTCCAAGGTACGCCATTGCCGCGTCTCGACGGCTTTCATCTTTCAGTTGCTGAAAGGTTGTACCCTCTTTTTTCAAACGGCGACGCAAGGTTGGCGCCGACATATTTAAGGCGTCTGTGATGCGTTCAAAACTCGGAAAACCCTGAGAAAAATCATGGCCAATCATGGCCCGGACTCGTGCGACTAAACTGCCGTCGTCACGCGCGCCGCTCATCACCATTAAGGGATAAGGTGCGGCACGTAAAAACTCTTTTAAGGTTCGTTCGTTATGAACCAGAGGATAGGCTAAATAACGGGTATCAAACACAAACTCGTCACGGAGCTGGCCGTAATATACGGGGCAGGAAAACAACTGCTGATACTTCTCTACGCGACTTTTCCCTGAGGGCGCTTGCCCGGCGAAGCGCACCTCTTTCAATTCAATATTGCTGCCGACCAGCCAACAAAAGAAGCGATGCCAGATAGATAAACCGTAGAGATCAGCGGCATCCACTTTCTCGCCGGCAAAGCCTTTTTTTATACTGCCATATCCAACGATGGCACTATCTTTACGGGTATCTAAGTAGATCTGCGCATCGGCATCGTAAAATGTGCGAAAGAATTCACAGGCGCGTTTGATCGCCGCGCCCAGATTTTCGCAACCGATAATGCAGTAGCACATCATCCGAAAAGCCCCGGGACTGACGCTCTGGCCCAGCATTAAGCCAAAGGCTTCATCCTGCAAAAGACTCATGACCTGCTGATACACTTTAGTGTATTGCATAGCTGAGATATTGGCCTGATAACCTGCCGAACGACTATTCAGAGGATTGAAGCCAATCCCCGCCACCGTTAATATGCCACTGTGGTCGTAGCCTCTTTCAGCGGCAAGATTAAGCAGTGAACGCGCGAATTTGGTCGGCACGGTTTCTAAGTCGATATTACTCAGCAGACTTCTCCAGCACGTCTATATTTATTCGGCACATCTTAACACTCGCTTGCCGCACTTCGGCAGTTTCATCGCCATCTAGCTCAATTCTCTGCACAGTTGAATAGATCCAATAAGCTAGCCATAATAACCACATGGCTAATACCCGCTTCGACCTGATTTTGACTGGTAACGTCGCCCCCGGGGTATCGCGTGATGCCGCCATCAATAAACTCGCCACTCTATTCAAGTGCCCTGCCGAGAAAGTAGGCAAGCTACTCACAGGCAAACCCAGCCGCGTTCGCAAAGATCTCGACCACACCGAGCTAAAGCGCTTCCAGGAAGCTTTTAGCCGTATTGGGGTGATTACCGAAGTGGTGCCCACGGCGACTGAACCACATGCTGACCAAGAATCCCCTGAGGCCGCCGCCAAGCAATCATCGCACCCGGCGACGCTGTCCTTGTGTCCTAACGGTACGCCAGTATTAAGCGACGATGAGCACTATTATCCGCCTATCGCCGTTCCCGACACTGGGCATTTAAGTGTTGCCGCTGCCGGCGAAACGCTAACTCAGAATGAAGCGATACCGCTGCCCGCGCCAGACACCGACCATATTAGCCTTGCGCCTGCAGGGGAGACAATAATGCCTCCCGCGGAATCGAAAGTTGCAGTAGCGTCAAGCAGCAATCTGAGTCTGTGTGGCGCAGGCACCCCACTGCTAGACCAAAAACCGAAAACGGCTTATCGAGTGCCGAATACAGAGCACCTCAGTTTAAAATAGCGGCCGTTATCCTCGCCAAAACCCCAGTCGTCATCGTGGAAAGCGCAACACAATCCGCAAACCGGGATTATTATCTTTTAATTCAATATAGCCATCATGTAAGCGGACAACCGCTTGCACTAGACTCAGCCCCAAGCCGTTACCAGGGTGTCGACTGCGGCTGTGCTCCACCCTGAAAAAGCGCTGGAATACCCGCTCTCGATCTTCTTCGGGAATACCCACACCGCTATCGGCGACTTCAATTCTAACAATACTGCCTTCAACCGCCAGATTGACCTGCACCCGACCACCCTCGGGAGTATATTTAATCGCATTGTCGACTAAATTCGCCACCGCTTGGAATAGCAGATTCCGATCACCGTGAAAACTGCCGACTTTCGCCAAGCCAGTATGAAAAGTCTGATTTTTCTCTGAGGATAGCGGTTCGTATAGCTCGATGACGTCCGTTACTAAAGTGCATAAATCGACCTCAGCAAAGCCCGAACGCCGATGACCGGTCTCGACCTGCGCAATACGCAGCAGGGCGCTGAAGGTACCTAATAAACCGTCGGCCTCTTCAATTAACATTTCCAACTGATCTCGACTTGCTGAGTCTTCACAATTTTCATGCAGATCACTGAGTTTGTTTCTTAGCCGCGTTAAGGGTGTGCGCAAATCATGGGCGATATTGTCCGATACCTGCCTGACCCCCGCCATTAAGACTTCTATTCGGTCGAGCATCTGATTCACGCTTTCAGACAAGCGTAAAAAGTCGCCGCTACTGGCGTTGGTGTCGATACGCTCGGACAGATCACCGGTCATAATCCGTCGCAAGGTGACATTGATATGTTCGACACGTCTAAGCGTTAATACCGTGACAATGGCACCACCAATAGTCCCTAATAAAATAGTCGCGACCATACTACGGGTTAAAGCGCCGCCGACTAATTTAGTGCTATTAAGTACGTCGGCGTAATGCCGGGCTACCAGCACATGTTCGCCGCCAGCCAATTGCCGTGACCGAGCCACAAACTCGGTGCCAATATAATCAGAAGGATTCGTTAAAGACTCAAAACTAAAGCCCAGCCAGCCGTTGCGATACTCTTGACTGTCGGGCCATTGATCGAGATTGCCCGCAATTTTATTGAGATTCTCATCACCCACGTAATAGAAAAACCGAATAAGACGATCTGGACCACTATGGTCTTTTACAAACTCATCAACCGCAGCGGCGCCACCGGTCTCATAAGACTGACTTAAATCCCCCAGTTCGCTTTCCACAGAGAGATGAACTTCGGCAAAAAAGTCATATGCAATGAAGGCATAGATCAGCGCCAGCACCATAAATACCGCAACGCTGAGCCAGGCGACATAACTGACCAGAAATCGAAAGGTGAAACTACTAAAGATTTTACTGAGAATCATCCAACATATATCCAGCACCGCGAACTGTGTTCAGCAGGGGTTTATCAAAGCCTTTATCGATTTTCTGGCGCAGGCGGCTAATATGCACATCAATCACATTGGTCTGTGGATCGAAATGATAGTCCCACACGTTTTCAAGCAACATGGTACGGGTAACAACCTGACCGGCGTGACGCATCAAGTATTCCAATAATTTATATTCTCTGGGCTGCAAATTGAAAGGCTGGCCTGCGCGAGACACCTTGTGCGCCAGCAGATCCATCTCCAAGTCAGCCACTTTCAAACGCGTAACAGCCGAGCCCGCTTCTTGGCGACGCAACATGACCTCAATACGGGCCAATAATTCAGCAAACGCAAATGGCTTCACAAGATAATCGTCACCACCGGCCTTTAAACCTTTAACACGATCTTCCACTTCACCCAATGCGCTTAAAATCAATGCCGGTGTGCTGTCATTTGACGCCCGCAACGTTTGAATAATGGTGAGTCCATCAACATGGGGCAACATGCGATCGACAATAAGCGCGTCGTAATCTTCAGTGGTCGCCTTGACCAAACCGGTTTTTCCATCGGCAGCGTGCTCAACTTGATACCCGCTTTCACGTAGGCCCTTCACAATATATTCGGCTACGCTCGCATCATCTTCTATCAATAAGACCCGCATCTACAGTAATCCCTTGCACTTTTATCTTGGCTTCGTCACTTAAACGTCTTTCACTCGCGAAACAGTAATCCGTGAAAGACCTTGGTATGTGAAGTACATCTACTTATTCACCCTTAGTATGCGGGCGCGTACACTTTTTTCCAACAGCTTCAACTCAGCTTAGGGAGACTAACAGCAATGAATAATATAAAAAATGCTTATGCCTGCCTTAACCATTGGATTAGTAAATACCATTGTTTACTTTTGCTGACCTGCGGGCTAATACCAGGCACCGCTGTTGGTGATAACTGGGCCTCCGAATCCGTTAACGACATCACCCCACCTAAGGATGAGCAACTAACATATCGGCCCACCATCAGCTTTTGTATCGAGCGCAATCAAACCACCGGTCAATTCCAAGCATTTAACGCCAATCAGGCCCGTTTTAACCGCATATGGATGGACCAAAACACCGCCAAACGAGGCAGTGATGCCACTAAAACCTTAATTAAAATGGGTTTGAAAGCACTGTATAAATCTTTTCACGACAGAAGCGCAGGCGCCAAACGTTATTTACCGGACGAAGAAGGTCGCGTCGCCATGTCGAGGTTCGACCGCTACCAAACAGACTACCAAGTTCATGTGCGCAGTGATTCGCTGACTTTAGGTGTTGCACTCGCCTTCTAATCGCACTACACCTAGCAATGACAGCCCTGTTACAATGCGTAGGTTTCTGCACTGGACCTACCGCTAATGCCGCCAAAATATCAACATACTAAGCCTGTATCAAAAAAAAGCTCCGCGCCTATGGCGGCCAAAGACTCTCTTTCTGCGCTTACAGAAGGCCCACCGGGGGTATTTCGACGTATCGCCGCGATTATCTACGACGTATTTTTGCTATTTGCGGTGCTATTTATTGCGACCCTGATTCCAGCTTATTTCCTAAGTCCAGAATCCTTTGTTGCTAACCCTGCCAATAATAGCGTTGTCCACGAACTCGACGTCCCCCTGCAGGGATGGATTTACCGTGGATACTTGATGATGTTGATTATTGTTTTTTACGGCTGGTTCTGGCGAAAAAGTGGCCAAACACTGGGTATGCAAGCGTGGAGAATTAAATTAGAAAACCTTAATGGCGACCAACCGAGCTGGACGCAGTGCGTTATTCGAGTATTAGTCGCGGGTATATCTCTTGCCGCCGGCGGCTTGGGCTTCTGGTGGATCTGGCTAGATCGCGACAGTCGCGCTTGGCATGACCGCGCGTCTAAAACCGTCTTGCGCTCAATCCCCAAAGAAAAAAACAAGGCCAAAAAAACCTAGGCCTTTTTGATTAACATATAGGTGCCCGCAATAAAACATAGAACGATGGGCAATAAACTGGCGTAAATCGGATCAAAGCCATAGACCATACTGGACGGCCCAAGAATATCTTGTAGAGTTCTAAATACAATTCCCACCATCACCCCGACAAACACTCGAAACCCCATGGTGACATTGCGCAAGGGGCCAAAGATAAAGGAAATCGCTATTAAGACCATGCCCATAATGGTGAGGGGTTGTAATAATTTATTCCAAAATGCCAGCTCATAATCGCCCGCGTTCAAGCCCTGCTTATTCAAATATTGAGCGTATCGCCACAGACCGCTTATCGACAAATCCTTGGGATCCAAGACCAAAATATTCAATAGTTCCGGCGACAAACCGGTGTCCCAGGGCAGCTGCGGAATAAACTCATAGGTGGCACCCTTAGGCCCCAGGTCGACAACTTTTACCGCCTCTAATGTCCAGTCGCCGTCTATATAATGCGCCCGCTCGGCAAAGATATTGCGCTCTAATTGGCGCTCTTGGTTAAAACTAAAAATACTCACACCAAACAATACGCCATTGGGCTGCACCGCATTAAAATGCATAAACTGCTGGCCCTCGCGATGCCACATGCCGTGCCGAGAGTGAATAGAATGTGTTTTTTGCAAGGCAACGGCGCGCTGACTTTCGGCAATTTGCTGTGACACCGGCGCAACATATTCGGCCACGACCAGGCCCAACAAGGTGATTGCCAAGGTCGGTTTAATAACCGCAAATACCAGCTGACGGGTAGAAACGCCGGCGGCGCGCATCACAATTAATTCACTGCTGCTGGCCAGTGACCCCAAACCCGCCAAACAGCCTATCAAGGCCGCAAAGGGTAAATAATCGTAAAAACTTCCCGGTGAAGTAAGACCCACATATTTAAGTACTGCTACAAAAGTGTAGTCACCCCGCACCTCTTTCAATCCATCGATGAGCTCTGACAGAAGATCTAAACCAACGATAACAAACAACACCATAATAATGGCACCGGCAACCGTTCTCCCTATATAGCGGTTGAGTTTAGCCACGATGACGCCTCCAGTTCAGCCACCAGTGTCGCAACATGCTATCCCAGTAAAGCAAAACCAAACCCAGCAATAAGAACGCGGCATGAACAATCCACATACCGGGGAATACCGGCCAAACCCCTTTAGCAATAGAATCGCGAATCGCATTTAAGCAGACCAGATACACCATATAAATCATAAAGGCAGGAAACATCTTGCCGTAGCGACCACGGCGATGATTGGTTTTACTTAGCGACACCGCAATAAGCGCCGCTATAGGCACCAATAAGCCCAAAGAAATCCGCCACTGTATAGCCGCGATATCTTCAAGTTCTGATGACCCCCACAGCTCGGACGAATCCTTGCCGTCTAATTCTTGCCTATAGGTTTTTGCCTCAGAATCTCGGATCAACTGATCAAGTTGACCAAAGCTGGTGACCTGATAATCCATAAACCCAGATTGACCCACATAGCGCACACCGTCATCTAAAACTAAGTAGCGCTGGCCCGATTTTTCGTCGATCTCAAAACGACCCTGCGCCGCGGTGACTAGCGATATTAGCGGCCGGCCGCCAT
Organism: Zhongshania sp.; assembly: GCF_047636175.1. Lineage (GTDB taxonomy): Bacteria > Pseudomonadota > Gammaproteobacteria > Pseudomonadales > Spongiibacteraceae > Spongiibacter. The sequence continues at coordinate 98,356 of NZ_JBLIKC010000010.1, forward strand.
CGACAATGGGCTCAGGCTGGGCGATAAACACCCCCTGCATCGTCTGATCATCGCGATCGGCTCTTTCAATATACGTCACCCGGCCACTGGCTTTATCTAATCGAAAGCGGCCCTCTACCGCCGCCTTTACACCTAACTCAGAACGACTTTTTGCCAATAGCTCCACATAGGCCTGAATACCAGAGGGAGTTACCACCAAACTGATGTACGCCACGATACCGGCAACAATCAAGCTGGGGATTAAGGTATAGGTCAGTAAGCGCCGGCGACTCAAGCCGCAGGCGCTCATGACGGTCATCTCACTGTCGACGTGTAGACGACCGTATGAGAGTAGGATGCCGATAAACAACCCCAAGGGCAGCACCACTTCAAGAAAGTTTGGCAGGCGGTACATCATTACCAAAAACAGCACGTCTGGGGCAAAGTCTCCCGACGCTACCTGACCAAGGTATTTTACAAACCGTCCGCTCATAATAATAACAAGCAAAGTTAGCGTAACGGCGAAAACCGTCTTTAGCATTTCGCTAGTGAGGTACCTAAATAAAATCAACCATATCTCCACCACCCCTGACGGTAATCAATCACAACGACAGCACCGTAACTTTATATTCTCGTAAATTCTAATTAACACCTTGTCCGCAGCTAATTTAAATCCCGCCAAAGCGCCAGACACAGGCTTATCAAGAAAATAAAAGGCAAATCCATCCATCGCCGACGCTAAAAATACCGAGCCTTGTCATTAATCAGACCAGCACTAACTATTTCACGCCAAGATGATACCCTTTACACTAAGGCCAGAATACAGCCTTATACTGACTTGCGAGTAAGCGTTATATAACGCGGCGTGTAACGCCTCAACGATCACGTCATAATATAACGGCTTGCATTATCACCAATCTGCCCACTGTCTGCGAGTATATCCATGCAAATTAGTCTAAAGCCCTGTAAAGATGTCACTACTGTAAACACCGATTGCCTAATCCTCATCGTTGATCGCTCGCTGAGCACAGATATCGCCAAGGCCGCAGACTCCGCCACGGGCGGCGCCATCACTGAAATCATCAATCGCGGCGACTTTAATGGCAAAATCGCTGAATCGCTTTACTTACCCGCGGTTAGCGGGCTAAAAGCGCCACGCTTATTAATTATTGGCAAAGGCGATAACGCTGATCTCAAAGACGGTGAGTTTGACAAAATCATCACTGCTGCGATTAATGCTACAGCCAGTGCAGGCTGCAAAGACATCAGCATAATGCTCGACAGTATCAGCGTAGCTGATCGCAAAGCGCCTTGGCAGTTACAGCGCATCGCTCAACTCATCACCACCGCTGGCTATCGCTACACTGCCACCGTTAGCAAACCCAAGCCCGCCCTATCTATTCGCCGCCTCACATTACAGGGCGCGAACACCGACGCCAATCGTCGTGCAGTTCACTGCGGCGCCAGTATTGGCAAGGGTATTAATATAGCCTGTGACTTGGGCGACCTGCCCGGCAATATTTGTACACCAAGCTATCTCGCCAGTGAAGCGCGAGCGTTGGGTCGCAAGTTCGAATCGGTCACTGTTAGCGTGCTTGACGAAAAGAAAATGGCGCAATTGGGCATGCACTCCTTGCTATCAGTTTCAGCTGGCTCTGATCAGCCCGCGCGACTTATTGTAATGGAATATAAGGGCGGCAAAAAATCGGACAAACCCCATGTCTTAGTCGGCAAAGGCGTCACCTTCGACACCGGTGGCATAAGCCTCAAGGCTGGCTCGAAAATGGATGAAATGAAATACGATATGTGTGGCGCCGCCAGTGTTCTTGGCACCTTAAACGCGGTGGCCAACATGGATATCAAACTAAATGTCATCGGTATTATCGCCGCAGCGGAAAACATGCCTAGCGGCAGCGCCACCAAGCCCGGCGATGTTGTCACTAGTATGTCGGGACAGACGATTGAGGTCCTCAATACTGACGCCGAAGGTCGCCTCGTTCTGTGCGATGCCCTCACCTATGCCGGCAGGTTTAAGCCTGCCTCGGTCATCGATATCGCCACCCTAACCGGCGCCTGCGTGGTGGCATTAGGCAAACATGCTAGCGGCTTGTTCAGTAATGACGACGGCTTTGCCGCAGAGTTATTGGAGCAAGGTCGACTCGCCCAAGACCGTGCATGGCATATGCCCCTGTGGGATGATTACCAAGGACAACTAGACAGTAACTTTGCCGATATGGCCAATATTGGCGGGGCCGAAGCCGGCAGTATCACCGCAGCTTGTTTCTTGTCTCGCTTCGCCAAAGATTACCGTTGGGCGCATCTCGACATTGCCGGTGCGGCCTGGATCGGCGGTGCAAACAAAGGCGCCACTGGACGTCCCGTTGGTCTGCTATGCCAGTATCTTGCAAGTAAGGCCGGCTAATAGGCGCTGAGAAATGACGCGAATCGACTTCCACATACTCAGTCTTTTGGGTGCTGAAGCGGCAATGCATTATGCTTGCCGCCTCACCGAGAAAGCCTGGCGCGCGGGTCATCAGGTCTATTTACACTGCGATGATGTCGACGCCACCGAAGCCCTAGACGCCATGCTTTGGCAGTATCGCGACGAGAGTTTCATTCCCCACAGCGGTCACCCCGCAGACCTGAATCCCGTGCTGATAGGTTGCGGTGAGCACGCCGGTGAGCACTGCGACGTGCTGGTCAATCTCGCCAAGGAAATTCCTACTTTTTTCAGCCGTTTTAAACGCCTAGCCGAAATTGTCAGCCAGCAGGACGACAGTCTGAGCGCATCGCGCGAGCGTTATAGTTTTTATAAAGACCGCGGCTATCCATTAAAAACTCACACCATCACAGGTTAATTCCCAATGGCAACGGAAAAAGGCCCACTGCTGGGTGAACTGGAAGAACTTAAAGCGGTATTACATAAGCAACACGGTGTCGACTTGGCCGCGATCCCACTGCTTGATGACATTATTGAGGACGATGTAGATGAAGGGTTTGTAAATCCTGGCGTTCAAGAGTCTGTGGCTCTAGAAGCTAATGATCTAGAAGCTGAGAATATTGAGGCTGACAATGCAGGCCCTGGAGTTTTCACCGCCGACACCATATTTAATAAATATGGAAATACCCTAATCGACCATTCACCACTCTACTCCCCTAACGACACTGACGTTAATGTTGATGCAAGAAAATCAACGTCAAGCTTTGATAGCAGCTATTCAGGCGACGACGACTACGGACGCGAAATATTTATGCAGGAAGTCATCGACTCGATGATGCCAGAAATAGAAACCGAGCTGCGCAAGCGACTACTGAGCTTGGACAATGTGATTTTACAGCGCTGGCACTCTCAACTTCATGGCGACAACTAACACCGAAGATGAGACTTTCTTTTTAGCCAGCCCGCCCGAAACTAAGTATACTTATCGACTTTTAAAATCGCCAAGCCTCCCCGCCGACCTATAATTTAGATCAGCACGCGCGGCGCCATTAACACCACCTAAAACATCAGGCTAACACGCCACAGAGACTCAATGGACAAGACATTTCAGCCCGCAGACATCGAAACCAAGTGGTACCAAAACTGGGAAGAAAAAGGCTATTTCTCGCCTCAGGGCAAGGGCGACTCTTACAGCATCATGATCCCGCCGCCGAACGTCACCGGCAGTTTGCATATGGGGCATGCTTTCCAAGACTCGATCATGGACGCCCTCACCCGCTACCACCGCATGCAGGGGCGCAACACCCTTTGGCAGGTTGGCACCGATCACGCAGGTATCGCTACCCAGATGTTAGTCGAGCGCAAACTCGCCGCTGAAACTGGCCAAACTCGTCATGATCTCGGCCGCGACGCATTTCTAGATAAAGTGTGGGAATGGAAGGAAGAATCTGGCGGCACCATAACTCGGCAGCTTCGTCGTCTAGGCGCATCAGTAGACTGGAACCATGAACGCTTCACTATGGATGATGGCTTCTACAAAGCAGTACAAGAAGTGTTTGTGCGGCTATATGACGACAAGCTCATTTACCGCGGCAAGCGCCTGGTTAACTGGGACCCAAAACTCCACACCGCCATCTCGGACCTTGAAGTCGAAAACACCGATGAAAAAGGCTTTATGTGGTATTTCCGCTACCCATTGGCCGACGGTGAAACGACCGCAGACGGTAAAACCTACTTAGTGGTTGCCACCACCAGACCAGAAACCATGCTTGGCGATACCGCTGTTGCGGTTAACCCCAAAGACGAACGCTATGCCTCACTGATCGGCAAGTTCATTACCCTGCCGTTAGTAGGCCGCAAAATTCCCATCGTTGCAGACGACTACGTTGATCGCGAATTTGGCACCGGCTGCGTCAAGATCACGCCCGCCCATGACTTCAATGATTATGCCGTAGGCCAGCGCCACAAATTGCCGATGATTAATATCCTCGACAAAGACGCCGCCATTCGCAGCGAAGCCGAGATTTTCAATAGCGACAGCTCAGAAAATACCGATCTCGATAAAATGCTGCCCGCAAGCTATGCCACGCTAGATCGCTATGTGGCCCGCAAAGCCATTGTCGCCGATTTTGACACCCTTGGCCTGCTCGAAAAAGTAGACGATCATGCCCTCAAGGTTCCGCGCGGAGACCGTTCAGGTCTAGTTATTGAGCCTTTGCTCACCGACCAGTGGTTTGTCGCCACCGCCGCATTGGCCAAGCCCGCCATTGAGGCGGTTGAAGACGGTCGCATCGAGTTTGTGCCCAAGCAATACGAGAATATGTATTTCAGCTGGATGCGCGGCATTCAAGACTGGTGTATTTCTCGCCAGCTATGGTGGGGACATCGCATTCCCGCATGGTATGACGCTGAAGGCAATATCTACGTCGCTCGCGATGAAGCGGAAGCCCGGGCAAAATACCAACTACCGGCGAGCTTAGAACTCAAGCAAGACGACGATGTACTCGATACCTGGTTCAGCTCCGCACTATGGACCTTTGGCACTCTGGGCTGGCCGGAGCAAACTGAGCGCCTCAAAAATTTCCACCCTACCGACGTATTAGTCACCGGCTTTGACATCATTTTCTTCTGGGTTGCCAGAATGATAATGATGACCATGCATTTCAATAAAGACGAAAACGGTGATGCTCAAGTACCGTTTAAAACCGTTTACATCACCGGCCTAATTCGCGACGAACAGGGCCAAAAAATGTCTAAGTCCAAGGGTAACGTACTAGACCCACTAGATATGATTGACGGTATTGAACTGGACGCACTATTGGAGAAGCGCTGCGGTAATATGATGCAGCCGCAGCTGGCTGAAAAAATCGCCAAGGCCACCCGCAGCACATTCCCCGAGGGTATTGGCGCCCACGGTACCGACGCTCTGCGCTTCACGCTATTTTCGCTGGCCTCAACCGGCCGCGATATCAACTGGGATATGCGTCGCTTAGAAGGTTATCGCAATTTCTGCAATAAAATTTGGAACGCCGCCCGCTACGTGCTCATGAATACCGAAGAGCAAGACTGCGGTGTGAATGGCGAAAGCGTGGAACTGAGTCTCGCCGACCGCTGGATTATTTCGCGCCTGCAACAAACCGAGCAAACCATTGCCAATGCAATGGCAGCTTATCGGCTCGATCACGCGTCCCAAGCGATTTATGAATTCATTTGGAATGACTATTGCGATTGGTATCTAGAGCTGTCTAAACCGGTGCTGTGGGATGACAACGCCAGCGCTGACGCCAAACGTGGCACTCGCCAAACACTAATCCGGGTGCTGGAAGCCACCCTGAGAATGACCCACCCATTTATGCCCTTCATCACTGAGGAAATCTGGCAGCGGGTTGCCCCCATCGCAGGTGTTGCATTCAGTGCCGGCAGCGACACCATTATGCTGCAAGCCTATCCCTTGGCCGTCAGTGAGAAAATAGACGACGACGCCATAGCCGATGTCGAATGGCTGAAGCACGTTATTCTCGCCATCCGCAATATTCGCGGCGAGATGAATGTGCCCCCCTCAAAAGCACTGACTTTACTGTTAAAGAATGGCAGCGATGAGGATCTGCGACGCTTAAACAGTCATCGCCAATCTCTTGCCAAGCTCGCCAAACTCGATGACATTCAATGGCTGGCAGTCAATGACGAAGCGCCGATGTCTGCGACTCAGTTAGTAGGGACCATGGAAGTACTGGTTCCAATGTCGGGCCTAATCGATAAAGCGGCAGAAATTATCCGCCTAGAGAAAGAAATCCAAAAGCTAAACAAAGATATCCAACGCCTACAAGGCAAGCTCAGCAACGCTGGATTCTTAGATAAGGCACCAGCCGATGTTGTGGCTAAAGAGCAGGAGAAACTAGCTGGCCAGCAAGCTGCAATGACAAAGCTAAGTGATCAAATGCAAACGATTAAAGCACTGTAAGCATCCACTGAGCGCTATTGATGCGCCATGTCAGTATTAGCGCGGGCACTAGGCCAAGCCCATAGCTGGCTGGAATGGATTATTTATTAGACATAAATACCTTATTCTTGCCAGCTTTCAAGGCACAAGGGCCAAGCAGCTCGAATATCATCCTGCTCGCGGCGCTCTACTATAAAACCCTAAGGCATAGACAAAACACCTAAAGGCGCTATAGTAGAGCTCATAACAAGTCTGATATCCGCTGTAATGTAATGGTCGCAAGCAGAGACAACTCGCTGATAAATACAGCGCCCGGGCCAAGCAGTAATCACTGCATTGTGGCCAATCCCCCCACTTCCCCCAGCACCCAGACCGTTTTATTAACCTTAAACAGCAAAATTTCGATCTTCACAAATCTGTCCGTCTTTCACCCCACCTATTTGTTTAACAACGCAATGAGGAAGAGCAATGAGCGACCGAGTTTCCGGTACGGTTAAGTGGTTCAACAACGCCAAAGGCTTCGGGTTTATTAGCCACAGCGAAGACAATGACGTCTTCGTCCATTTTCGCTCTATTCGCGGCGAAGGCTATCGCACTCTGGACGAAGGGCAAGCTGTTGAATTCAACCTAATTAACGGACCAAAGGGGCTTCAGGCCGAAGACGTGACTAAAGTCTGATAGCGGACAAATCCATCACTGCTGGCCACGCGGCAAGTTGTGTTGTATCTAGCGCGGATACCGCTAAAATTTTTCTAGCATCAGTCGCGGCCGATACTCAACTGCCCTAGCCAAAGCAGATGGTAACAGTGGGTCGCTATATACTGTTCTTGGGTCGCGTGAGTTAAGCCGACTTGGCCTGGGGGCAATGCAAATCGTCCTCACCATCTGAGTTTTACAGTATTCAAGCAAGTCGCTATCGGCATCATGAGCTAAAATAAGTACCACATTGTCCTGCTTTATTGTCGACAATTGCTCAGCCAGATCTGCCGCAGAACTCACCCAAGAGACCTCTTGTCCTCCCAGCGCTAATGCGGCCTTTACCGATTCTTTTAATAAATCATCGCCTATGCTGGCAAATACGACTATGCCCCCGCCAACCACAATGCGTTTCGACGAGGCATCAACCGTAAAAGGAATGGAAAACACAAAGCGACTGCCTTCAAGGTGATCTTCGTCTAACGCTATTTCACCTCCCATTAAATCCAGCAATCGGGTGGTAATTGCTAAACCAAGCCCCGTGCCACCAAAGCGACGGGCTCGGCTATTCTCTTCTAGCATGAAGGGACTGAATAACTGCAAGCGCATCTCTTCCGATACGCCTACGCCATTGTCTATCACTTCAAAAGTGATGTTTTGACAAGTCGCAGCTTCTGTCTCTGCAGTACTCAGGCGCAACTGAAGCAGCCCGCCGCCAGACCGAGACTTGGTAAATTTTATGGCATTACCTAATAGGTTCACCAAAATTTTACGCAGCCGAGTAGCATCAGCGAAGACCGCCGCGGGTACGGCGGGGTTAATATATAGAATAAAGCGAATTTTATTCTTAGCTGCGCTACCGGCAAATTCGTCGGCCACGCCCTCAACAAATTCAGCTAATTGGATACTTTCTACTTCCAGCTCCACATCACCAGAATCCAATGCGGAGTAATCCAATATATTATCGAGAGTGGCCAGTAAACTCATGGACGAGCGCCGCACCGTATCAACCATCATCCACTGTTCACGATCTAGCTTTGTTTTACTTAACAAATCAGCCATGCCAATAACGCCGTTCATGGGCGTGCGTACTTCATGCCCCATAACACTCAAGAAGGTCGCTTTAGTGCGGCTAGCCTTCTCGGCTTGCATCACCGCAGACTCCAATTGTTGAGTGCGCAAGCGTACTCTGTCTTCAAGGTTGCGGTTTAAGCGTCGTACTTCACGCTCCACATCTTTGAAGTGGGTAACGTCGGAATGCATCCCTACAATACGAATAACCTCACCGGAGCTGTCACGTTGAGCACAAGCACGAGTCACTGCATCACAGACACTGCCATCTATACGTCGTAAACGGTGCTCATCACGGAACACTGTATTATCGCTTTTTAAAAAATCTTGAATAGCTTGCCTAACACGTACTCGGTCATCTGGGTGAATACTGGCATCAAACACCGCACGGCCATCGAGCGGCTGGCCGCCTTTAATACCAATCATACTTAGCCATGAAGGGCTAAAAAATACCGAGCCGTTTATCATATCCCAGTCCCACAGACCGTCTCGCGATGCCATCATTGCCATCTCAAAACGCTTTTGAGAATGCTGATATTTTTGATATAAGTCTCGGCGCTCAGAAACATCTTGAAGACACACCACCACCACCTCACCATCCAAGGTATCAAAATCGCCAAAATGAAGCTCGACTGGTATCTCGACCCCTTCCGAGTTCAAAATTAACAGTTCGCGACCCTTGACCCGCTGACCACCTCGCTCAGCACTGCCGTCCATATAGTTGTTACTAAACAACTTGTATTGCTGCCGAAAACGCTTTGGCAACAAGCTCAGCATATCCATGCGTGATAATTGCTCACGGGGGTACATTAAAAATTTTGCTGTAGATTCGCTGGCCAACAGAATGTGCCCACTGCGATCCGTTAACATCACAATGCCCGGTAAGGTGTTGATAAGGCGATAAAAATACTCGCTCGTATCGAGCATGCACTGATGCTCTTTGACGAATTTCCTCGCAAAGTAAATACCCACAGCCAATGGCAACAAGCATAGCAGTAGCAAGATAAATATAAATTGGCTCTGTTGATGCCAGCGCACTCGCTGGTCAAGTACAGATATCGCCAAGGCCGACACCCACTCTTGCTCATACGCCCGCAAAGCCTGCAAGCCAGTGACTAATTTTTGGGCAGCGACCTGAGGATTTAAAGGCGGGGAAACGCTAATTAAAGATTCGGAGGCCCCAGATTGATAAGAAGAATGCATATCGAGCAGGCGAACTAAGTCCCGCACGATGAGCTGGGGAAACGATGCAAAAACATCACTCAGCAGTATATCGCGTCCTGCGGTAAAACGACGTCGAATGATATTGGCTTGAGGTAGGTCATTCATAAGATCAGCGGCTGCGAACTCATGAAAGACATTGCCCCGAGCGAGCACCGTTTCAAGCTCAAATAGCGACGCCTCTCTCAGCTGTAATTGGGATAAAGTCGAGTTGGTGCCCGACTCAGCCCTACTGAGAAGATATGTTTGAGATACTGCCAATATGAGTATCAATACACAGAGCACTGCAATAGCAACAGTGAGTATGAGACGATGCTTTCTGGCGCTTAGCTTACTCTCTCTGGAATCAATCCAGTCACGCATCAACATGCCCCCTTTTAATGACACGAGTACACTGCCTAACCCCATCATTGAAGGGCCTTTTATAATGCGATTTGACGCGGTCGAGAACTATTCGTAATTTCCCTTAGCGCAATGCAGCGTTGAGCACGCATTTGCACTATTACCTAGTGAAATCACGATGATTGCTGGGCTAACCTCACAAACCCCGGTAGCCGCGACGCCATCGTATACGAGTGCTATAATGGCGCGCGGGTAAAACACCACTCGCTAAATACGATTAGGTTCTTTCCACTTTCAGCTATTTTTGGATTTATATGTTACTGATAATTAGAATTATATTTTTGGCCATCTTAAGCTTTTCAAGTATTGCAGCGCTGCAGTTAACAGGCGTCGATGCAGGCAACCCACTCTCTGCCGCCATCATCACAATCGCAATATTACTCGGAATGCTACTATCACCCAAACTGCCAACGCTTGCCGACAAATTTAAAAGTCAGCGCGAGCGCGGAACAGTTAAATGGTTTAACGTTAGCAAGGGCTATGGCTTTATCACCCGCGATGCCGGTGGTGATGTCTTTGTTCACTTTCGCTCAATCCGCGGCCAAGGCCGAGGGCGTCGCAGTCTAAATGAAGGGCAAACTGTGGAATTCATTCTTACTGAGGGTGAAAAAGGGCCGCAGGCGGAAGAAGTCACAATGATTAAGTAACACCACCGCGACACATCCTGTGACAAGACTAAATAGGTCTTGTCACAGGAATTCCACGCTTCTCGCCTCTCTTCTAAATATACGCCCCGCTATTTTTTAACACGCTATACGCTGCTTAGTAATGAGGCGGCCGCTCAGAATCGACAAGTTGGGCATCTTCACCCGAAGTGTTTTTTTGTTTCATCTGTTCGTGGAGCAATTCTAGGGTACGTCGCAAGTTCCTTATTTCAAGATCTTGGGCCACTACGCGGTCATTCAGCGCGTTAAGTAAATCTTCTTGGAACGTCAATTGGGTTTGTACGTCGATAAGCTGAGCAGATACATCATCGGCCATTTAAGGCTCCCTTAAAAACTAAGACTCAAATCACCCTTAAGCGGGCGGAGCCATTATAATCATCGCAGCACAAAATAGGAGAAAATCGTGTCTAGACTTGTTTACTCAACCGATCTTGGCCGCCGCTGCCCCGATTGTGGCCAAGCCAGCACCGAGTGCGTCTGTAAAAACACGGATAATACCGCCCCCAGCGGTGACGGTATCGTGCGCATTCGCCGCGAAACTAAGGGCCGTAAAGGAAAAGGCGTGAGCATTGTGAGCGGCGTATTGATAAGCGCTGACGAACTTAAGACCTTGGGCAAAGAGCTTCGCCAAAAACTTAGCACCGGCGGCGCAATTAAGGATAATGAAATGGAGTTCCAAGGCGATCAGCGTCAAGTACTCAAAACCTTGCTAGAAAGCAAAGGCTATAACGTCAAATTGTCGGGTGCTTAGTAGCAAGTAGTTCAATAATTTGGCATCTAGCGCCATGTTAGCTCGCGCATCGCTATTAGGCTTCACACTTAGCCCACGCTTCAATTACCATCTATTGCTTGGCTAAATTCACAGCAGCTAAAAATAACAAACAAAAGGATCTCAGCATGCCTCCGCAGCTACTCAGTGACAGCATAGAAGTTGGTATTGTCACCACCAATATGGCCACAATGCGGGCCTTCTATGGTGAGACACTTGGCCTGAAATATGAGTCTGAGCTATCGTTTCCCGGTGGCATTATGCATCGCTACCATCTTGGCGGCGCCATCATAAAACTCGTTAACTACGACCAAGCCCCAGCAGCTGACGTTATCGCCGGCGGCGGGTTCAGCGCCAAAGGCTACCGCTATATATCGATGGGTGTAAACGGCTTGTCCGCCTGGTTTACAGAGCTAAAAGCCAGTGGCGTCGAGATCCCTGTAGACGTAACCGTATTTGCAGATGGCATCGGCTTTGGTTTTATTGCCGACCCTGACGGCAATTGGATCGAAGTGTTTGGCGTCCTTTAAGCTAAGGCTGAATACCTAGTTTGCGCATTTTTTCAATCAGCGTAGTTCTTCTCAGCCCCAAATGCAGGGCCGCCTTGCTCACCACGCCCTCGTGGACACTCAGGGCCTGCGATATCCACTGCCGCTCGACGTCCTGAAAATAGTCTTTCATATCTATTCCCGCTGCAGGTAACGCCGGCACGCTGATGCCGGCTTCCGCCGCCGTGTCAGACTCCGCTAATATTGGCGGTCGCCAACCGTCATCACCATAGCGGTAGTTTTCAGGTAAATCGATAAACCCAACCACCTGATAGGGGTACATAATCACCAGCCGTTCCAATAAATTTGCTAACTCGCGAATATTGCCCGACCAGCCATGAGCGCATAAAGAGCGTATAGCCGAGTCTGCAAGGCGCAAACGCCCCAAACCCTCGGTTTCTAATTGTTTCGCCAAGGCGCGAATCAGGTGAGGAATATCCTCTGGCCGCTCGGCAAGCCCGGGCACACTCAAGGGAAATACATTTATCCGGTAATAGAGATCTTCACGAAATTGACCCGACTCAATCATCGCCTCTAAATTGCGATGCGTTGCCGCAATTATCCTTACATCGGCGCTGCGCGTTTTATCCGAACCCACCCGCTCAAACGTCCGCTCCTGAATTACCCGCAGAATCTTCACCTGCATGTCCAGGGGCATATCTCCAATTTCATCCAGAAATAAGGTTCCGCCCTCGGCCAGTTCAAATCGCCCAGCCCTGCTGGATATTGCCCCGGTAAATGCACCCCGCTCGTGACCGAACAGCTCGCTTTCTAATAACTCACGCGGAATGGCGCCGCAATTAATTGGGACAAAGGGAGCGTCTCGGCGGCAGGATAAGTCGTGTAGGGAGCGGGCAACCACTTCTTTACCTGCGCCTGAGGGCCCAGTTATCAGGACCGTCACCGCCTTATCTGCCACCTGCGCGGACAAGCGTCGCAACTCCGCAACCGCCGAGCTAATACCAACCAAACGATCTTTTTTGGCAACGCCGCCACGCTGAGGCACATCCCTACCTAGCCGCAGTCGGTATAAGACTTCGAGCACATCTTGATAGTAAAAATCACTTCCCAATACCAGCTCTTCAGCCGGTTTGGTGGCCAGCTTATCACTTGGCAGCAAAGCCACCACCGGTGGCGACGCGGCGCCCAGCCAACGATTTTGGGCGGCGTTAAGGCCACATGTAAAAATAGCCGCGCAGTCCCCTGGCTTCAGTCCAGCGATGTCGGTGCATATATGGTAATCGCCCAATGACATCAGAATACTTTGCAGGCGCCCTGCTAGGGGCTCCGGTGCAAACACCGCAAATTTAAGAATATGTCGAGCAGAGGCCAAGCTATCACCCACATTTAGTTATTAACATAAAGTGTCATTTTATTGACTATAGCAGCAGCGACGGCAATGCTCACTTATTATCACTATTCGTTAAGCCCGTTTTGCCACTCCACTATCAGCGATTTACTGCTGCCGCGCGATACTTGCTAAACAAGTCGTCAGTGCTGTTGTTTAATCGCCATCAGGGCTAGGATGATTCACTTTTATAATGATGAGGATAATAAAAATGGCAATCGTGGCGGCAGTAATCGGCATTATATTATTGGAGTACTTGGTTTTTATCATGATGGTCGGTGCTACCCGTGGCAAATCTGGCATTCAAGCCCCCGCTATGACGGGCGATCCCAAGCTTGAGCGTATGCTGCGTGTGCAGCTAAATACCCTTGAGCAAATAGTGGTGGTAATACCTGCCATGTGGATTTTTGCTACCTATGTCAGTGCGGCGGTTGCTGCGGGCTTGGGCTTGGTCTTTGTACTGGGGCGCGCCCTGTACTGCAAAGGCTATTTAGCCGCGGCAGAAAAGCGCGGTGCAGGCTTTGCTATTGGCGGGCTGGCAACTATCGTACTGGTCTTGGGAAGTATTTACGGCAGCGTTGCAGCGGCCCTATAGCCTGAGTCGGCATGACACCTTAATGACGGGGCGTGCATGTTCGCGTCCTGTCACAGGGATAACCACTTCACTTCCCACTCAAACGAACGATAGGCGAAGCCCTAGATAGCTTGCGATACTCCCCCGCTAATTGGCCTGCTAGACTTTTGCTGCCGTTAAATTTAAACAACAAGAGAGTGTAAAATGTCCAAGTCGATCCGTTATATGTCGGTGTTAACGGCAGCAATCCTCGGCGCCATGCCGCTCACATCCATAGCTGCCGGTGATTTGACCTTAGAAGAGATTCTGGTTACCGCTGAGAAGCGCGAGAACTCGCTTCAGGATACCCCTATTTCTATGCTGGCCTTTTCCAGCGAACGGCTGGCGCGTTTCGGTATTAGTGACTTAGGCGATGTCGCCGGCTTGGCGCCCAATGTCACCATTACCCCCTTTCCTAATAGCCGCAGCTCCCTAGTGGTGTTCATGCGTGGGGTGGGCAATAACGACAGCCAGTCGACCCAGGATCCTGCCGTTGGTATCTACCTTGACGGTGTATACGTAGCGCGGAGTATTGGTTTGACCAGCGATGTCGCCGATCTGGAGCGCATCGAAGTGTTACGCGGGCCCCAGGGCACGCTGTACGGCCGCAACACCACCGGCGGAGCAATAAATTTAATCACCGCAAAACCGGCGGAAGACTTTGCTATAAGCCAGCAATTTAGCGTGGGCAACCGCGATTATTGGCGCTCGCTAAGTAAAATACAGAGCGGCAGAGTCGGTCAGTTTACCGGTAAATTAAGTTATCTAGAGTCTGGCCATGACGGCTGGGTTGAAAATACGGGTGCAGGCAAGAATTTCGGCGAGGAAGAAAAACAGGCTGGTCGGGCGGTCTTACGCTGGGATGCCAGCGAGCGCCTTGTTATTGATTACGCTTATGATTTTTCAAATATTGATGGGCCGCAGCATTTTTATCAAACCACATCATCAAACGGAAATGCCATACCGGCAAGTGAACAACGCAGCGATAGCGGAAGCTGGAATGGCGGCGTTGAACCCAGTAATACCGAGCTGAGTGGCCATAGTTTAATTGCCAGTTTAGACACCACCTGGGGACAACTGAAGTCAATCACTGCCTATCGTGAATTGGCTGAAGATACTGTACAGGATTACGGTGGCGGCTTGCCCGGTTTTAAAATCCGGGTCGGCATAGAACAGGACCAGGTTTCGCAGGAATTCCAATTTCTCGGCGACGCTGGCGAATCTTGGCGCTATGTTGCAGGACTCTACTACTTCAAAGAACACGGTATCGAGAAAGAAACAGACACTGTGCCGATTCCAGCGCCGGCGCCTATTCCACCAAATCCTCTAGTGCCCCCCTCCTTTATAACCGTAACCTTAGAAGATAGGCAGATTTACTCAAACTCCGAGGCCTATGCGGCCTATGGGCAAGTCACTTGGTCGCCCGCGCAACTGAATCACGATTTAGACATAACCTTGGGCGGACGCTACACCGCAGATAAGCGCGCGGCACGCAAAGACAGTGCAGTGTATTTCACTAATGGCGAGCAGTCAGATAGCGCCGAGTGGAGCAACTTTAATCCTAGCTTGACAGCGG
The DNA here is from genome assembly GCF_047636175.1 of Zhongshania sp. GTDB lineage: Bacteria > Pseudomonadota > Gammaproteobacteria > Pseudomonadales > Spongiibacteraceae > Spongiibacter. The sequence continues at coordinate 113,624 of NZ_JBLIKC010000010.1, forward strand.
ATTACAGCTGGAATGACAACATTAACACCTTTGCCAAAGTCGTTACCGCCTATAAATCCGGCGGCTATAATGTGCGCAGCACCGAGGATGGCTTTACCCCACCTTTTGATGAAGAACATATGGTGTCGTATGAGCTGGGACTTAAATCCAGCTGGCTAAACAATCGCGTCAGTGTGAATGCCGCGCTATTCCACGCCGACTACCAAGACATGCAGCTTCAGCAGATAACCAATAACGCTACCATCTTTTTAACCGACGTATTTAATGTGGGTGAGGCCCAAATAGACGGCTTTGAACTGGATGTTATGGCGGTGTTACTACCGGGCTTGACCATGCAATTGTCCTACGGCTACACCGATGCAGACTTTGTTGAATACATTGATCAGCGCAGCGGCAGCGCCACCGAAGGTGAAAATGTTGCAGATCAAGCTGAGATGCCCTACGCCCCAGAACACAACTACACCTTGGGTTTTGAATATCAGCGCGGCCTCGGAGCCGGACCGATAATACTGACTGCGAGCCTAGATTATCAGTGGACAGACGAGCGTTACGGCACGGCGTTTAATGATGATATGTCCGGGTTTTTCCTCGATGACTATGGTCTATTGAATACGCGGGTAGCACTATCTGATATTGCGCTTGGTTTTACCAACCTAAGCCTTGCGCTGTGGGGACGCAACTTAGCCGATGAGGAGTATAAAGTGCACTCGATTAGCTTGGGCGCTTATCAGGCAGGATACTTCGGCGAACCCAAAAGTTATGGTATGGATTTGACACTCAGCTTCTAAGCGCGAGATTGTATTTTTCGGCAGGGGCCACGCAAGGACGCCAGCCTCCCTAAAAATCGCAACAAGTCAAAATATTGACCACGGCGATCTAAGAAGATATAGCTCACAATAAAACCTAATTCCTAGACTAATCTTGAGCCACAACAGCAACTACCCTAAAGCCTTGCGATAACGGCATCCATGCGGCACAATCTGCCACCTTTGACACCGTAGAAGGCTAGCAGCATGTCAGACGGTAAGCCCCCCGTTTATTATTTATCATGGGATGAACTCCACCGCGACACCCGCGAGTTAGCCCGCAAGCTCACCACGCAGCGCTGGAAAGGCATTATTAGTATTGCCCGCGGTGGTCTAGTCCCCGGCGCCATCTTGGCCAGAGAATTAAATTTGCGCGTTGTGGATACTCTGTGTATCGCCAGCTACGACCACGACCAGCAAGGCCAAATGAGCATCCTTAAGACAGTGGACGGCGATGGTGATGGCTACCTACTAGTAGATGACCTGGTTGATACCGGCGGCACCGCTAAAATTGCCAAAGAATTACTCCCCAAAGCCTGCTTTGTGACGATTTACGCCAAACCCCAGGCCAAGGCACTGACCGAACACTTTGTGCGAGAGTTTAGCCAAGACACTTGGATTCATTTCCCTTGGGATATAGAGCCCACATATAGCCAGCCTCTAGTATCATAAGATGCGTCGTAAATTGCACTGCTAATAATCTCATAGCTAGCGATACCCGCCTCAGCTTTTTCACACCCCTCTCAAACCAAACTCTCGCCGGCCAGCTAGCCTAAGTCATATTGCGGGTTTGGTGATTGCAGCCAATCCCGCAATTGCTCTGTTTCCCTTCGATAGGTATTGCGCTCAAGTTGATCCAGACGTAAGCAGCGAAGCATATTGATAAAGTAGCTATCAAGTCGCCCAGCAAGAATACCGGCGCCAGGTGTACAACAAATATGGTGCCAGTGCAGACAGTTATTTTCCCAAAATAACACTTCGCCATTTGGACTTACTGTGTAGGCAAGTCGAGCGCCATCAGGCAGCGGTGGGCCTTCGTTAACCGACCGAGCAACAATGACGGCAGTGCTCGCTATCGGCCGCAGCAAAGGCACCAGCTGTCGATAATATCTAGTAGCCGGCATGTCTGCATCAACTCGCCCCCAACACAGCTAATGATCATCAATCCCGTCTTGCGGTGGCAAGCAAAGGGCAAGACATTGGCCGCCCTGAAATTCGCTATACCAGGGCTGAGTGGGCAGCGCGGCCGAATGAAAAAACGTCTTAGTTAGCCACGTAAAACGATCCACTGATTGCTCGGTGATGGCAATATGGCTGTGATATATATAGATGCCCGCACTGGCCAGCCAGCTGCGTTCAATACTGCAGTGATCCAGGGCCCTATGGTTATGTCGATGTATTTTTGCCATGGCCGTCAGCTCAAGGGCGCTTGCCCGCGCCTCCTGAACAGCACCACTGACTGCGATCTCATCCTTTTGTAGCAAGACCATAAATCAATCCCAGCTATACGACACTTCGAAGCCGTAAGGGCGCGGCAGACCTTGTGCTTTTTAGGCCCCGTTTCAGCCTGCTGCACTTGAATGTGGTCGTAATCCATACGGTATTAGCCGCAACCGAGAGGACAGCGCCTCGAGCTTGAAACCGATTTCGCTATTCTCAACAGTCCCTGGCTCAAATTCGTTAAGCCTGCGACCGCGCAACCCCAAACCTCCCGACTTATAACCTTCGCTGATGGTCAGATAGGTCATCAAACTGTCCACAGACACGCTATCGATACCATGACTGCCCCAGTCATAACTCAAGGTAAATGCCGGAGAAAGTTGATCGAAAGAGCGCTCAGCTTTTGTGCTCACCGGCGCCAACAACGGAATAGGCAAGGCGAAATTAATATTGTCAAAGACCGGCCTGGGCACGGGATTATAGATTCCGCCCTGCGCAAGAATTAAGCCCTCACGCTGCCCAAATGCATCGAAATCAGCATTGTATAAGACGACCTCCCGCTGCTTGTCGTCCTCGGTGTATCGAATACCTAAGGTGAGCTGAAGATCCCGACTTAAGTCGTAGCTTCCCTGAATAAAGACTGCACGGGTATCGTTCTCTATGAAACTCAAATTGACCGACGCAGCGAGCAAGGGCAAGACCAAGGTATTGGCTGCGGCAGCCACCAGATCCGCACTCGGCAGGCTTATGCCCGCGGTGCTAGCAAGAAGAAAACTTGGTGGTATACCGAGAACGCCGTTGGCACCAATAATTTGTGGATAGGCGAAGCCATCAACTCGTTCAGCGGCGTAAAACGTGCCAAAGGTTAGATCTAATTTGTCATCCAGAAATCGACCGTTAAACTTCAACTCTTGACTAATCTGGTAGCGCTCCTCCTGATCATGTTCGATACCAGCGGCATCGAGCGTCCGCAAGGCAAGTCGCTCGCCATTGAGTACTAGACTGAAATCACTGCCGTCGACGTCTTCCTGTTTACCCAAATCATACTGGCGGCTATAAGCGGTAATAGATTCCAAATCCAGCGGCGCCAATCCCCAGATTAGCTTTACCCCGTGCAACTGCGACTGCTACCGGTAAAAGCTGGCGTCGGTATTGATGGCGACCTCGCGATTTTCCGCCAAGTTTTCTTGTTGCTTAAGCACTGGGCATAATTATCAGGCTGGCCTGGGACGAAAAATGTGGCCGCCGCAGCCTCGGCATTAATCACCTGGCAGTTATTCGCCTGCCCCTCCTCATCCTGCGCACTCTAAAATCAAAAAGTATCAAGCTTAAGATCATCGTTGATATCCCAAAGAAAACGCGCCGCTATGGCTTGACGGTCTTCATCAGCGAAACGGCCACCATCGACCATATTTTTAAAATAGCCCTCTAGGCGACGAACCGTGGCGCTAAGGCCCCTTAATGGATAAATTACGGGGTGATTTATGGTGTAATTTATAGCTGTCAAAATTAGCCTTATGGTCCGAGCTATAGCCACCCAGCGCGGGGCAGGCGCCTGAATAGCGCGTCTTATTGCCATTCCATTATTAGCGGGGGATCTTTGCTTGGGCGCCAGCGTTGCCGACGGCCCGTTTCTTAAAAGCGGTCTTTGCGCCATTTTCATGCTGTTATTTTTTGCTGAGTATCAAGATCTGCGAAAAGCTAAGCCACCAAGATTTTTTCTTAAATTTGCTCAAACAGACAGCGCCAACTAGTTGACTGCGTTCAATTTAATTTCATCACATGGTATCATTCACGCATACGTCCTCGTAGCTCAGCTGGATAGAGCATTCGCCTCCTAGTTGTATAAAAATTGGGCACCCCGCTGGAAACATTGGGAGTGAATCTACTCAAACTCAGGGAAACCTCAGCGAGTCATTTATTGACATCGGTGGCAATCCTGAGCGAAGCCACCCTTGAACCGGTGGAACGTGCAGAGACTTGACGGGTAGCGCCTACGGACAAACACCTTTTGCGGTGTGTCTACGGTGAAGAGAAAGTCCAGACCACAAACAGCCTTGTGCTGGTGATGAAAGTCATAGTGGTATGAAGTGAAAGGTCATGCGTTCGAATCGCATCGGGGACACCATCATTCACGCGCTTGTTATCAAGTCGAGAGTAAAGAGCTAGCTCACGATTCCATATTGTGCGCAGGAAAGTATTTCAGCTAGCCGCTTGTCTAAGAAAAACCATATCGAGCGAGCTAGAAATATCACCAACTGCGCAGGTCATAGCCTTTTTGGAAATACAATATCTACCGAACTTCCCTCTCCCAAAGTGCTGCGTAGAGTAACTACGCCTTTAAGCTGCTGATTCACCAGATTGAAGACAATATGCATACCCAAGCCACTCCCACCGGAACCGCGGCGCGTGGTGAAAAATGGCTCAAACACTTTTTTAAGGACATCGGCAGACATACCTTTACCATCGTCACTGTAGTTAATATGTATCTCATCGAGCTGTTCCTCAGCAATAATACGCAAACAGCCCGCCTCCCCTTCTTCATAGCCGTGTTGCACCGAGTTCATTACCAGATTAGTGATAATTTGTGACATCGCACCGGGCGCAGAATTAATAATCAGATTAGGATCGCATTCCACCACAACGTTTAATTCAGTGAGGCGCAACTTAGGTTTAAGGCTGAGTAAGGTCTCCTCAATATAGCGTTTAAGCTCAAAAGTGCGATACTCGGTACTGCTCTGATCTACCGCCACCTGTTTAAAACTATGAATCAGGTCGGCTGCTCGCTGTAAATTTCCCAATATAATTTCTGACGCCTGCATGCAAATAGAAAAATAACGCTTCAATGAAGAATTTGTCAGCTCTCCTGTTTCATAGAGTGCGAAAGTCGCCTTGGTATCTTCTCGCAATGTACTCGCTGCGGTCACCCCAACACCGACTGGGGTGTTAATCTCATGGGCGACACCTGCAACAAGGCCGCCAAGAGAAGCCATTTTTTCATTATTGACCAGCTGGTCTTGGGTATCTCTGAGCTCCACTAAAGCATTCTCAAGCTCGTTATTGGCTTTATCTGCCTGTTCAATCCTAAGTTCTAATTCAGCTCTGGTGGCCGCCAGATCAATATCCCGACCTTCAATTTGTGCCAACATATTGTTAAAACCAGAAATCAAACCGCCAATTTCGTCTTTGCCTGTCGGAATTGCCCGAATGGAATAGTCACTCGAATTAGACACCGCCTTGGTGGCGCCCAGCAACGCCAAAATAGGATTCGAAATCAGCTTTTGTACATGCAGTGACAGCATGGTTGCTATGGCAATACTTACTAAAACCATTAACCCAACAATCATCCCGTCGAGCCGAATAGAGTCCCACAAATCATTGAGTCCGCGCTCAATATACACGCTCCCTATCCTGTCATCACCCAAGTTTACCGGACTCACCACAACCAGATGTTTTTTAGTATAAAAGTTTTCTGTAGGTGGAACTTGCGGACATCGTAAGGTCTTATTTTCCAAACTCTGATAACGCGCAAATAGTTTTTCTTCCCCGTCAGCTTCAACTCTGTAAATACAGGCCTGCAAAACTTCACGCTTGGCTTGTAGTGAAGATAGTATTTCAGTCGCCGCTCGCGCGTCATTAAAACTCAGCGCGGCGGTTGTGTTCATAGTAAAAACTTCTGCAACAGCAGTGAGGTTATTGGCCAAGGTAGTGCGGACGCTGAACCAATTAGACACCAGAAATACCGAGGCCGTCACAATTAAACATAGCGACGTTGTACCTACAATTGCAGTCAACAATTTTACTCGAATAGGAATGTCAGCGCCGCGTATCATAAGCTCAAGAGTACTCCTTACTAGTTAACATTACGCGCCAACCCCAATAACTTTGAACTCACTTTTATGTTTGAACTTTTTGCTGCAGACTGATTGATATCAAAGCGAATTTTACCGTCCACAATAACAAACTGAATCATTCCCCCCATAGTAATAAATTCTTGCTTATCGCTTACCGTCAGAACTGCTAGCTCGGCCATAGAACTAATCCAACCTCTAAGGCTCTCGCGATTAGCGAAGTCTAAAAACACCAACTGGCAATTGCGAGCTTCACTGGGGTTCCGGATAAAATTAAAAATTATTTGCTGATTATGGTTTTTCTTATTACCTATCGTATCCATTAAGTTCGCATGGAATTGACTATTTCCCGCCACACACATAACAAAATCACTGCGAGTTACTTCCGGAACGGGCCACTCAATAAATTTAGTAAAATTGTATAAAAAAGCGGATTTAACCCGGTACTCCAACTCAATATTATCCGCGTAGACATAGGTTGTCGAACAGATAAGCGGCAACAAAAAGACCAACAACATACGGAGCTTTAGCCCCAATATTGGCCACAAATTTTGGGAGCTTTGCATCAGAAGTGCCATGTAAACTGTCCATTCAGACTGCGGCTTATTTCAATATCACCACTAAACTCAGCATGCTGAGGGTCTAACAAGTTACTCCCAATAATTGCAAAATCCACTTTTGGACTCAATCGCCAAATAGCACTTATATCTAAGGCCGAATAGGAATCCACCCCGACACTATCAAGACTGTCTACCCAGCGCGCCCTAGCCTGCAACGACCACTTATCGGCGATATCCCAATCGAGCTGCAAAGACACCTGACTATTGGGGTCGTTCTCATCATTCTCGGCAATACTGGTATCGCGGCTACCTGCATCTGCAGCCACATCCATATCAAAATAAATAAAGCTCGCCAGTATTTTCACCGCTGGCTTTGGCTCCCAACGCATGACCAACTCCAATCCTTTGCTTGTACCAGAACCCTCATTCACAATACGAATTGGCAATGTTTGTGGCTGCAACATATCATCTGACACAGCCCGAAGATTATCATATTCATTATAAAAAACGGCAATATCTGCCGACAATGTCGACTTAAAAATAGCCCGATAGCCCATTTCGTAAGCGACCACTTCTTCAGACTTAAAATTCTCATCGCCGACTATAACACCACCGAAAATTTCTACGGTGTGATCGAGACGATTTGGTATTCTCACTGCCCGTGAGACCGCGCCCCATAACGTATTCCTATCATCTAAAATGTAGCCAAGCCGAATACTGGGCTGGAACTCGTCATCGGTATAATCGTTTCTTTCATACTTTGCACCTAAGGTCAGATGCAAAGTGTCTGCAATTAGAGAGATCTGATCCTGTACAAAAATACCCAAGGTTTGATCTCGGCGTTTCTGCGGATTAAATGCAATGAACGCTGGATCAATATTTTCAATATCGTCATCGGTAACGTGGTAACCGGCACCCACTACAAAACTTTGCAGCTCTCCCACAGCGAAGCGATGTTTTATATCGAGGTCATAGATATTGCGATCCTCGGCAAAATTGACCCTGTTATCACGGCTAGTCTGGTCATAAATAAACTGAATTTCAGTTTCAGAACTGTCATCATAACGACGCGTCCAGCGCGAAATGACATTATAGCCAGAAGCAAGTTCATCCTTGCTGGTCGCCGGACTTTGGATCGAGCCAGTATAATAATCGCCCTGCACCGTTAATGTGTCGGTATCAGAGAGCTTAAGATCACTGCGAAACCCCAGTTGATTATTTTTACCAGGATCTTGGGCATCGCCGTTACGAGGCGTTTCCTGAGCATTATAGTGAGTGGTTTTTGCATAAACTCGATAGTGGCCCAAATCACCCACTTCACCACCGTAGCGCCATGCCGCAAAGCCCGAAAATTCGCTACCTCCGCCAATTTGGTGAAAACTACCTTGAGTCTCGGCAGCAGATTTAGTCACAATATTCACAACACCGTTTACCGCGTTGGCACCCCACAGGGCAGCGCCAGGCCCTCGAATGACTTCAATTCGTGCTATATCTTCCAATAGAGTGTCTTGAGCATCCCAAAATACGCCGGAATACAGTGGAGTATACAAACTGCGACCATCCATCAGCACTTCTAGCTTGTCAGCCGTTGTGGCATTAAAGCCCCTTGCGGTTATTGCCCAGCTATGCGAATCCAGTCGCGCAACCTGAATGCCGGGGACAAGGCGCAGGGCCTCAGGAATACTCTTAACCCCGGAACGAACAATCGTGCGGCCGTCCAAGACAAAAACGGCGGCGGGCGATTGCTGTAGCGGTTCACTGCGCTTAGACACCGACACCACATCAATATTCATCAATGACTCTAGACTCATACCGGCCAAGTCATCCGCACTGGCCAGTAATATAGGCTCGGAGTTAGCTGCATAGCTACTGTTTACGACACTAATAAAAACCGCCAAAATAGACAGACCACTTCGCGCGGGTTTCTTACAAAATGTATCTAGGGCCTTAAAAAGATGCTTAGACATACTCTCTCAACTCAGTTATTAGCGCGCAGGGGCAATCAACGCTTATTATATTTCATCACCTAACTAGCCTGTTCTTACGCGACATTAGACTATTTCCTCTTTCTACAATATAGCTTCTTTTACGTATATAGCCTTATCCCTGATACTGGTCCCCTGATATCATTATGTGAACGATAGAGAATCAAAAAGTCCGCTAATAAAGGAACGAACGAGCACATGAGCAGCATTTCATCAATGCGCAATATTTCAGTGGGCAACTATTTTATTCACGCAGTGCTTCACAATGCCGAGGCGCAGGGCCTAAATAGCAGCCAACTACTCAATGCAGCAGGAATTTCACCAGAACTATTAAGCAAAACCAATGCCCGGGTATCAGCGGTTAACTTCGGTCGTTTGCAGTCGATTGTGATGCGTGAAATGGAGGATGAGTTTTTAGGTTACGGTCCCTCCCGCTATGTCATCGGCACGTGGACGAATATGTGCCACTCGGTGATTCATTGCGCCACCCTGGGTCACATGATGGCGAGATACTGCCGTTTTTATCAAATGTTTGAATGGGGATTACAACCGCGGTTTGAAATCAACGGTGACGAAGCCAAATTCGTTATTGAGCACGGCAATACCGACCATGCTGTTGGACTCTATGGCTTTGAACTGATTATGTTCAATCTTCATCGCTTTTGCAGCTGGATGGTACGACGACATCTTCCTCTTATTGCCGTCAATCTCGAATATTCCGCTCCCGCACACGCCGAGGAGTACCGGCATCTATTTTTAGGGCAGGCGGTATTTTTTGACAAACCACGCAGCGAAATTATCTTCCATCGCAGCCTGACTGAATTGCCAATTGAACAAACAGAACAATCTCTACAGCGATTTTTGCAGCACCCCACCCTCGTGATGTTAATCCAGCAATACCAAGAAAAGAGCTGGACCGCACAGGTCAGAATGATTGTAAACAAACGCCTGATTGATACCCCGGGAATTGAAGAAATCGCAGAACAATTGCATTTACACCCGCAAACCTTGCGCAGAAGACTGGCTCAGGAAGGGTCGACCTTTAACGAGCTTAAAACCCAGTGTCGTCACGACACCGCGCTATACCACCTCGGCCGTTCAAATCTTTCTATAGAGAGCATCGCGCAGCGCACGGGATTCTCAGAATCCAGTGCATTTACCCGCGCGTTTAAAAGTTGGACAGGTATGACGCCACAGCACTACCGGCGCCGGATGTAATGAGGAATAACCGTGCCTCACATCAAGCACGCTGTTGACGATATAAATGCGTTTTTATATAAAGCGCGCAATATTTTGCGGTGCCTGGTGACTGACCTCCACTTGCCTACCAATCACTTCCTCATCGCCGGCTAGTATTGCAAACGCTCCTTCGTCATCTGCCGCCGTATTGGCCAGAAAACGTCGACCATCAGTCAGCCGACCAATCACAATACCTAAACTAGGTTTGTCGCGTTTATAGACAACGGTGTAGGTTTCCACTGTGCCAAGGCCGTTGGCTTGCTCTACCACCTCAACAAGCGGCAAACTATTAAACTGCGCCTGCATACTAGGATCTGCATTCTTGCAGGGCGTTTGCGGCGCCTGTGCTGAATATAAGCCTACTGATTGCTTAGACAAAAATCCGCCGTTCGCTGTCACCAAGCCAAACGCCGACGGTGACTCACGCAACTGATCAGTCAGACTGGCAATAGCGTGGGTGCTGTAATTATTTCCTGCACCACCAAAGAAGGGCAATCCGCCGGTAACGGTTAACGCTTTATCAGTATTCCAATCCAGTCCCATGGCCTCGCACGCTGCCAACACCGCGACAGGAAAGCAGCTGTAAATATCCATCACATCAATGTCGCTAATCGATTTACCCGCTGCGGCAAGCACGCCGCTAAGCGTTAAATTCATAGATTCTGAAAGCGACAAATCTGGGCGTGAAGACACCCAGCGGTCATCGACGTCGGCATAGCTATGCAAATAGATCCACTGCGACTCTGGAATACCTAGCTCCAGTGCCTTATCGACCGAGCACATCAGCAGTGCCGCGCCCTGGTTGACAGCATCCTGCGCCACCATCCATTTCGTATACGGAGACGCCACCCAGTAATTATCAGCTGAGACCGTGTTTAAAAACTCAGCGCTACGTGCGACAGGGAATTGGGAATAAGGATTATTGGCGGCAACACCCGAGAACTTCGCAAACAATTCAGACGCGAGCTGGCGATGCTCGGTGACGCTAAGTTTATGGCGCACACGCCAAGCGTGTTCAAACAGAGGGTAGACCTGAGTGGGAAAAGTAATCCCATGGGCAATTTCATGCTCGGTGAATAACCAGTGACAGCCGCGGTTATCAAGGTCACCGTCAACGGTTTCACTCCAGTCTACCGCCAGCCCTGCCTTAGTGACTTGCTTAACAATACCGATAGCTTCAGCTCCGGCAATTAAACCTAGCGACATTTCGCCAGCGGCAATTTTCTCGGCAAATTCGTTCACAAAGCGCTGCGGCGAATGACCACCTTCTCGGCCATAGATTGCGCGCTGTGGATCGGCGCCAATGCGTTTGGCTAGAGAGCGCGGCATATTATTACTAGAGCCAAACGGGCCCTGACCGCCAGGTACTGAGTCCGTAAAACCGCGAACAAAGGCAATGGTATCAATTTGAGAGGCCAATTCACCTTGCGCGTTGGCCGCCGCTATTGCCACATTGGCTGCCTTGGCAGCAATATCAAGTGGCGACATTACCGTTTCCGCGGTCACTTCATCGCGAAAAACATATTGCCCAGACGCTATCAGAATTGGAGTTGTATTAGCCACAAAGCTTCCTCATTAATCATTATTTATAGGTGGTGTCGCGCTCAATCACGCAAAGCGAATTGGCGGCCTAAACCATGTGCTATGGTATCTCAGCCAGCCCCTTAAGGTGTGAAACGGCCTTAAATACATCGTCGAGCAGCGCGTTTTAAGCCTCTTGTCATCGATATTGCGCGCTGATGATATTGCTATTATTGTTCACTTTAAACGAAAAAACAGGTTTGGCATCAACCTTGAGCCAAGCTCAAAGCTAATGCCACACCTGTAAACGTTAACTTTTCATCCGATCCAATTATGACCGACTGCCAGCCCGTATTCCAAGCACTAGGGCGCCATATTATTGTTGTGCGCGCCAACAATACGCATATTACCTAAGCGGTCCTTGCCTTCAATAGACACCACCTGACGCGCTCGCCCATCAATATTGCACATAACTTTAAAAGAATCGGCGGCGGGCGCGAAAACCTGCAGCGAGATCGTTAGCTTTACTTGACTGCCCGTGACGCCTTTAAATTTGGTTAGCACCAGCTCGTCTCCCGACCCATACTTTGCGTTTGCTTCAGCTTTACACATTGCATATGCCTTGCTAACAAAGGATCCCGTATATGCCTGCGGCCCGGATCCAGCTAAACTGCAAAAATAATCAGGAATATGTTAATACCCACGGCGCCGAGTTGCCGTGGGCGTATCGCTATAGCGACTGCAGCAGATGACCACCATCTACTGGCAGGGCGACACCGGTAATAAACGAGCCCGCTTGGCTCGCCAACATTAGCAGCGGCATTGTTAATTCATCCATATTGCCTAAGCGCCGTGGCGGAATTTTATTGAGATACTGGCTACCTTTTTCCGAGCGGAAAAAATCGGCATTAATTTCAGTTTCAAAATAGCCGGGACACAGGGCGTTAACTCTAATATTGTGCCGCCATAATTCTTGCGCACTATTTTTAGTCAGTTGAATAACCCCGGCTTTGGCCGTTGCATACAGCGCATTATTTGCACTTGGCTGCAATCCGAGAATAGACGCGATATTGATAATGTTTCCGGTGACACCAGCCTTGATCATCCGCTCAGACGCATCTCGAGACACCCGCCACACCGCTTTCAAATTGGTATCTACGGTGAAGTCCCATTTTTGCTCGGTACTGTCGACAAAGCGGCTAGGATCGGCCACACCCGCATTGTTAACAAGAATTGTCACAGTGCCAACGCTAGCTTCTACGTGATCAAACGCCGCTACCACTGAGCCAGCATCGTTCACATCCATAGCCACCGCAATCGCCTTGCCCCCAGCCTCGCTAATGTCTGCCACCAGACGCTCAAGTCGGTCTACCCGTCTCGCCGCCGCCACTACAGTCGCCCCTGCCTGCGCCAACACCGTCGCAAAATGGGCACCCAAACCACTGGACGCACCAGTCACCAAAGCGACTTCCCCAGACAGATCTAGGCTACTGAATATTGCTGTGTTCATATCTTTTGACTCTTTAACATTTACTCGCCCTTCTCAATCAAGGCCAAACCTAATTCAGCTAACGGTGCGGCTAAGCCACCGTAATCCAGTGCTTTTTGACTAGAGGCATTGCCATCTAAGGCACGCTTGTATACGCCCTGCAAAATTGCGCTTAAGCGGAAAAACGCAAAAGCCAAATAGAACACCCAATTATCGATGCCAGCAATACCCCGGCGCTCACAATATTGTCTGACATAGGCCTGCTCAGTCGGGATACCCAAAGCACCGCGATCTGCACCGCCCAAACCCGGAATGGCCGCACCGCTGGGAATGCGCAGCTGCATACACTGGTAGGCCAAATCGGCATATGGATGTCCAAGAGTAGAAAGCTCCCAGTCCAACAATGCCAAGACCTCACTGCCGTGGTGAGAGAACATCATATTGTCCAAGCGAAAATCACCATGATTGATACACACCAAGCCATCGTCAGCAGGCAAATTATCATTCAGCCACACTATTAGCTCTTCCATAGCGGGCAGTGTTTCAGTCTCGCTGGCGCGGTACTGCTTGGTCCAGCGACCGATTTGGCGCTCAAAATAATTACCGGGTTTGCCGTAATCGCTCAAGCCAACTTTGTCGACATCTACATTGTGTAAATCTGCTAACACCTTGTTCATCGCATCGTAAATTGCACCGCGCTCTGCAGGTGTTTGCTCTGGCAGGGCCGCGTCCCAAAAAATGCGGCCATCAAGGTAGTCCATCACATAAAACATTGAGCCGATAACGCTGCTGTCATCACATAAGACTCGCATTTTAGGCACTGGCACCTCAGTAGTCGCCAAGGCCTGCATGACCCGAAATTCACGATCTACCGCATGAGCAGATTTAAGTAACTCACCCGGCGGCTTGCGTCGCAGCACATATTTGCCACTAGCGGCCGCAATCAAATAGGTGGGATTAGACTGCCCGCCAGCAAACTTCTCTGCCGTTAACGGGCCTTTAAAGCCGTCGATATGGGCTTCGAGATACGCCGTTAAAGCGGCAATATCTAGATCAAATGCATCTGCCATAAGGCCTCCTTAGCTAGCGTAACGATTAATGATTTGCTTACCCAGCGCCATTTGATGCACTTGGTCTGGGCCGTCGGCCTGACGACACCAGCGTGCATAGTTAAACGCTTCAGCCATAAAGTAATCTTCGGTCAAACCACCCGCGCCGTGTAATTGCATACAGCGGTCAATCACATTTTGCACCAGCAGGGGCACGGTGGTTTTAGTCGCCGCAATCATATCGGTAGTTTGCATCGGGCCCTGCTCATCAATTTGTTTACAGGTTTTCAGCACTAGCAAGCGCGCCATTTCAATTTCAGAGAAGCTGCGAGAAATCTCCTCACGCACTGACTGATGTTTGCTAAGCGGTTTGCCGAAGGTAGTACGAGACACCGCGCGCTTGCAGGCTAATTCCAGTGAACGCTGGGCAGCGCCAATCAGCCGCATGCAATGATGCATACGGCCGGGAGCTAAGCGACCTTGGGCAATTTCAAAACCCCGCCCCTCGCCCAGCAAGACGTTTTCCAGAGGCACTCGTACATTTTCAAATACAATTTCGGCATGACCAATCGGCGCATCATCGTAACCCAGGGTTGTCAGTGGGCGAATAATTGACAATCCCGCTGTGTCCTTGGGCACCAATACTTGCGTTTGCTGCATGTGACGACTGGCGTTCTCTGGATCAGACTTGCCCATCACAATAAAGATCTTGGTGCGCTCATTCATGGCACCGGTGATAAACCACTTGCGACCATTCAATACCCAGTCGCCGCCGTCTTTTACAATACTCAATTCAATATTAGTCGCATCACTAGACGCCACTTGCGGCTCAGTCATAGCGTAGGAAGAACGAATATCGCCACTTAACAGCGGCGTTAACCATGTGTCACGCTGGGCGTCAGTGGCGTACTTCATAAACACTTCCATATTGCCGGTGTCGGGCGCATTACAATTAAACACCTCTGGCGCCCACAACACCCGGCCCATCAGTTCAGCTAGCGGCGCGTAATCGACAAAGCTCAAGCCGCCATGTTCACAATACTGTGGGAACTCCTCTGGACAAAATAAATTCCACAAACCCGCTTTCTTGGCCTTGTCTTTAAGTTCATTCATCAAAGGCAGAATAGCAAAACGGTCCTTGGCAGCGTGCAATTGTTCCGCATAGGCTTTTTCGTTGGGGTAGATATGCTCATCCATAAACGTACTGAGTTTCTTTAGTAAGGTTTGCGCTTTCAGGCTGGGAGTAAGATCCATTATTCAATCCTCAATTGCGGTTTGCGGCGACGTTGCGCCAATGTAAACAATGACATTCGATCAGGTATAAGTAATTAAGTGACGATGCGCTGCACTTTCAAGGTGGGGCAGCGCATTAAACATATTCAAATTAAAATTTATTCCACGGCTAAAATACCGGGTCACCCCCGTATTTTTAGCCTGCAAATTAGTATTCACCATCGTGTCCACATCCAGCCTTAGAACCTCTCGCAACATGGCGCTCACTGGCCCGCCTGAGGTGACCACTAGCACCCGGCCCTTTGCCGCCGACAAGGTCGCTAAGCTGTCACGCACTCGCTGTTCAAAATCGCCCCAAGACTCGGTCACCTCTGATAACTCATTGCGACTCCAAGCCAACAAAGCCGAACGCAGCAAGCGATAGAAGGTCCGTGAATTACTAAGATCTATCGCCTCACCATCAAGCATGTCACCGCTAAGCGCAATATAGCGCTCTAACAAGATATCAGAGTCGTATTCATTCAAACCCGGCAGCTCTATTGCGTCGGGGGCGGCAATACGTGCTTCACTTGCCCCCTCCCTAATTCCCGTCAAGGTTTCGCGGTGACGACGCAGCGTGCCGGTATACACGGCGTCAAAATATTGTTCCGCTTCGGCAAAGTGTTCACCCAATAGGCGAGCTTGCTGCCAGCCTAGATCGGTCAAACGATCATAATCATCCGTCCCAAAGGCAGCCTGACCATGCCTGACTACAACGACTTCTGCCACTACTCCCCCTAAGCTCTAAACTGTAAAATTTACGCGCAAGACCATATGCCATAACTCGACAAGTACGGTATTTCCCGACCATAGTAACGGCAGCAGAATCATTATTGAAATTTATTATTGTTATCAAGCATAATAAGCACAGCTTATTATTGTTTAATGCCATTTGTTCATCGAGCGGAATATATGAACACCATAAAGATAGACTTAAATTTATTCATTGTCTTTGATGCGATTTACTCACAGCAAAGCCTGACCCGCGCGGCCGGCGTACTGCACGTTAGCCAGCCCGCCGTTAGCGGTTCACTGGCTAAATTGCGCAGTATTTTCGATGACCCACTGTTTGTGCGCACCAGCGCCGGCATGGTGCCAACACCTCTTGCGAGGCAACTCGTCGGCACGGTGAGAGAATCCTTAAAAAATCTGGATAGCTGCGTTGCCGCCAGAATTCCCTTTGAGGCCAGCACCGCAAGCCGCACCTTCCGTATACATGCAAGCGAAAATGCCGAGCTCATATTATTGCCAGCGCTGTTAAAACAGCTTAAACGGCATGCGCCCAAGGTAAATTTGGAAGTGGTGTTTTTTGATCGCCGAGAAGTGGCCTATCAAATGGCCAGTGGCAATGTGCACCTCGCAGTTGATGCGCCGCTGCTAAGTCACCCTGAGCTTATTAGCCAACCTCTGCAAACTGATCACTATGTTTGTGTCATGCGCCCCAATCACCCGCTGTGCAACAAGGCAATGACGCTAGAGGCGTTTCTAGAACATGAGCACATTCATATCTCTAGTCGTATAAAGGGAGCCGGGCATATTGATTTAGCGCTGCGCTCCATTGGCCAAAAACGCCGTATCGGCCTTCGTTTGCAGCACTACGCGGCGCTGCCAACCTTGCTCGCAGAATCTGACCTTATAGCAGCTGTACCCGCCACCATGGCAAGTCACTGGCATTTATCCAAGCAGTCACTGCCCTTCGATACTCCAAAACTAGAACTGCAATTATTCTGGCATAAAAGCGTGGAGCACGATCCCGCGGTACTTTGGCTCCGTGAATTTACGATGAAATTGGCGCAGGAGCATTAATTGCTCGCGTTATTTGATAACTGCTGACTCATGCGATAGCGACCCGGTGCCAAACCAAACCAGCGCTTAAAGGCTTTTTGAAACGAGCTTTGGTCGCTAAACCCCAGTTCAGCAGAAATATCCAGCAAGGGCATATCACCATCATCCACAAGCTGCTTTGAACGCTGCTTGCGGGCGTCGTCCACCAAACATTTAAAATTGGTATCAGTATTGTTCAGACGACGCTGCAAGGTACGTGGCGCCAAGCCAAGCTCCGCCGCGACATCATCAAGTTTGGGAACCCCCTCCGGCAATTGCCTTACCACGCAGGCAATCACATCTTTCACGATGCGATCTTCCATCTGCAATTTTGCCAGCTCCGACCGCGCCGTTTGCAACAGCGAATTATAGATGCCGGTATGGGGAAAGCGGGTCGGCCGATCCAGAAAATGGCTATCAAATTTCACCACATTCGCGTCGCACTGGTATTTGACCGGCGATTCCAATATTCGCTCAATTTCGCTCTTGTCCACCGGTCCCGCATGGCTAAAATAGACTTCCCGTTGATTACACCAACGGTCTAATATGATTTTATGGGCATGATACCAACTTGTAAAAAAGAACTCGGTTAACTGCCGCGACACCGGTTTACGCTCTGGCACCACCCACGTTAAGTGCGTCCATTCGTCGTCGGTTTCACTGTACATAACGTCACCGTGGTCGATCAGCAAACGCGAGAAATGCACCACCGCATCGAAGGCGGCGCGGGAGTTTGGCGCACTCATACCGAGATAACTCACCATTCCCCACGCTGCTGGCGACGAATGTGCGCCAGCATTGGCACCCAAAAATGGATCGTCCAGCATCGCACTGGCGACATCTAAAATGACCTCAAACAAACGCAGAGGAAAGCGCCCCTGCAAGGTTAGGTGCTGCTCCGGATTAAAACCCACCGCCGCAATGAAGCTCTGCGCATCAACACCGCGATTTTCGATGTACTGCAGCAAATCAACCAAATATTCAGAGCACACTGTTGGTGTACGCAAGATCCCACCTCGTTTATTTAAGCTTTAAAATAGCGTAATAAAGCGCAATTTAGATCATTGATACGCTTTCTCAAAAGAGCTTACGGGTGGAATCATAACAAGTATTAGCCCATGCCACACCTCAAGCCATAAAAGCAAAAGGCAGCCCGCGATTCTCATTCTTTACTCTGGTCCACGCCGCTGAGGACAAGATAATCGAGTGCACACCCTAACTACAAGGTTATGCGGGGAGTCCCACTCAGCCGCAACGAGTTAATGGCCTGGTATCGGAAAAAACTGACTGGATTCAAAATGCGACGGCGCTTGGAAATTTACGACGCCCGGCCCCGCAAGCCGCCTGGGAGAATTCTGAAGAAGACCTTGGGGTGCCGCATATTAAATGAATAAAGAATGGAAGATTAACGGCGGTATTTCTGAGCTGCTGGCAAAGACTCATCACAGCAGTAAAAATCATGACGGGTGCTAGGCCGCAAATAGCTTGGCCAACCACCTACTAATTTCGCCCATCGCCTTATTGTGATCTGGCTTCGGCCCCTGCAAACCGACAAAACCATGGCAGGCGCCTGCATACAAGCTGTATTGCACCTGATTATCATGCCGCTGCAGACGCTCAGCGTAACTCGCGCCATCATCCCGCAGGGGATCGCGTTCCGCCGTCAGTAATAAGGTCGGTGGTAAATTATCTAAATCATCACGAATTAACGGTGTGGCGCGGGGGTGACGGGTTTGCCCAGCATCAAGTAAAGGACTGCCCTTAAGATAAGTATCCCAAAACCACATCATTAACTTGCGGGTGAGTACCGGACCTTTCGCATTCTCCTCATAAGATGGCGTGCCCGGCTCGTAATGATCTGTTACCGGATAAATTAATACCTGCCCCTTCACCACACCCGGCAAACACTGCCTCGCTTGCAGGGCGGTGACTGCTGCGAGATTACCCCCCGCACTATCACCGGCCACAGCAATGGCATTTGGCTGCCCGCGGTACAGCGAAATATGCTCGTAGGTCCATTTTAAAGCCGCTAGACAATCTTCGGGCGCTGCTGGAAAGGGATGCTCAGGCGCCAGACGATAATCCACCGCGACAACAATACAATCACTGCGGTCGCACAAATCCCGGCACAGAGGATCATACACAACCAGATCGCCAATCACCCAACCGCCACCATGGTAGTAAACCACCACTGGAAATGGGCCCTCTCCCGGCGGCTGGTATATACGCAGTCGAATGCGACCGTGGGCGGTTTCGATATCCGACTTTTTAACCACAATATGTTTCGCAGTTTTCCCAAGCCAGCGTAATCGGGTGTCTACTTTTACTGCACTGCGTATCACAGCGGCTTTGAGTTGTGTTTTCATACACCACGCTTATTATTAAAAGGAGTCCTATAACCACTCAATCCGAGTGGCTGCCACACGCTAGGCCGAACGTTTTTCAGCACCAGAAGCCGGCACCGTCACTGCCGGCGTGCCCGCTACCGCGAACAATGCGGTCACATTTCGGCCGTTGCCATCTGCTCGCAAATACGCCTTGCTATTGGTCCAGCCAGTTGGTGTGTAGAAACCCCATTTGCGAATTTTGGGGCCGGTAATAAAGAGGGTCAAGCTATCTGGAGTGTCCAACAACAAACGGTGTGGCGCACGCCCCAGACGCGTCGTAAAACTGCCTGTTTCTAATACTCGATCTCTGCCTGGCATTTCTTCCAGTATTCGCCCACGCAAAACTATCGACGAATTAAACACCCAGGGGTGGTCGTGTAAATTAATATCTGGATCGTCACCTGTCACATGGTGGAGGTAGACATTAAACAGACGATTACGCGGCATCACATACCAGCGGGTCAGGTAATCAGTACCAATGATTTTACTGGGTATGCGATGGGTAATTTGTTCAGCTTTGGCCTGTAAGCGGCGCAATAGAAAAGCGGGCAAACGCATAAATAGCTATTCTCAATATCGACGGTGGCGTCTGCAACGCGCACTAGAAACATTATTTCAGTCGCATAGTACCATTCCTCGGTGCATAGACAATATGATTACCGGACATCAATAACCTCCAAACAGCGCCACCAAGCACCAAAAATAAGATCTGATAACAAGCGCTATCAGGGTATAGTTATCGCCCGTTGGAGGGCACAACGGCATCGCAAATATCAGCCGAATAATGGCGACGTAGACCTAAGCCCTGAGGTTTTATATCCAGACTAAACATCCACCCTACTCACCACCCTTATAAAGTCTTACTGCATGAGCGCTTCACTCTCTGTTCAACAGGCCAGAAAACTGGTTTTACATTCTCAGCAACTAGCGACGGCTGCGCCAAGCGGCAGCGCAATCGCCGCTACCTTGTCGGCTATCGAACATCTTGGCTACATTCAGATCGACACTATTTCAGCCATTCAACGCGCCCATCACCACACGCTGTGGAACCGAAACTCCCGTTACAATGCGAATCAACTCGATCAGCTGCTCGCCAGCAAGCAGGTCTTTGAATACTGGTCTCATGCGGCCGCATACCTGCCAATGCGAGACTATCGCTACAGTTTGCCGCGAAAGCACGCCATCGTGAGTGGCGAGCAAGGCCACTGGTACGAACCTGACAAGCCACTGATGAAAGCAGTCTTAAAACGTATTGCTAGCGAGGGCCCACTGATGGCAAAGGACTTCGAATATCGCGGTGAGAAGCTAGGTGAGTGGCGAAGTAAACCCGCCAAACGTGCACTCGAGTGTCTTTATATGCGCGGTGACCTGATGATCTCAGAGCGGCGGAGTTTTCATAAAGTATACGATCTCACCGAGCGCGTATTAGGCCCCACTGTTAACACCACGGCGCCCACTTCAGAAGAATATGGCCGTTTTCTGGTTAGCCGCTATCTACAGGCTAATGGCTTGGGCCAGCCTGCCGAAATAAGCTACCTAAGAAAAAACACTAAACCGCTTATCGCCACTTCCCTGCAGAGTATGCTGGCGGACGGTGAGTTAGTGCAGCTCGACGTCAGCGGCCATCAATACGTCGCTTTGCCCCAGTCGCTAGCCCTGCTAAATACACCGCTAGCGCGCAACAAACTATCTATATTGTCACCCTTCGATAATTTGCTTATTCAGCGCAAGCGTATGCAAACACTGTTCAATTTTAACTACTTGATAGAATGCTATGTGCCGGAGAATAAACGTCAGTACGGTTACTTCTCGCTACCGATATTATGGAATGGAAAACTTGTGGCCCGAATGGACTGCAAGGCGGACAGACGCGAGTCACACTTACATATTCTTCATCTCGCCGCGGAGTCGTCACTGGAAAATATCGACGGACTCGCGCGCGCACTGTGCAGAAAATTACCCAGCTTTATGCAATTCAATCACTGTAGGCAGCTCAGCTTGCATAAAACCAGTCCTAAGAGCTACCAGGCGATACTAGAAACGGCATTCGCAAAGATAGCACCGTAAAAATCTTAATAAAAAGCATATCAAAAGGGAGCGGCAATGTAGAGGTATAGCGCAAGACTGCAGCGTCCACCCGCATCTTCCTTATCACATTATTCTTCTGGCGGAGTTGAACCATGCGCCTAATCGCTATTCCCATGAGCCATTACTGCGAGAAAGCGCGATGGGGTTTAGAGCCGGCTGAGATTGCCTATTCTGAAGAAGCACACCTACAAGTTTTTCACTGCTGGGCGGTGCGCGGCCTCAAATCAAAGGGTATGGTTCCATTATTAGTCGGTGGCTCCCAAGTTACCGCAGATTCCACCGACATTCTTAAATACCTAGATCAGAGGCTTGCCCCAGAGCAAAAACTATATCCGCCAGAAATCATTGCAGAGGCTGACGCCTTAAAACATTTTTTTAACGAGAGTCTGGGCATTGAGTCTTGAAGATGGGTGTACTTCCACTGGTTAAAAGTACCTAACAAGGACGTCTTGCGCACTGCGGCTCAAATGACACCCTCTTAGCAGCGTGCACTGGCACCTTATATTTTCCGGTATTACGCATCTACTTGAGTAGGCATCGAAAAATATCTGAACGCAATATTATTGCCGGTCGCGAGATCATTGAGCAAGCCTTCGATAGGGTCGAAAAATTACTGAGTGATGGTCGGCCATTTTTATGTGGCTCGCAATTCACCGCCGCTGATCTTGCGTTTGCGAGTATGGCGGCCGCGATACTGCTACCGCCAGAATACGGAATAAGATTACCTACCCTCGAAGAACTGCCTGTCGATGCTAGAGCCGATGTGGAAAAATTCAGAGCGCATAGCGCCGGCCAGTATGCTTTGCGATTATTTAAAGATAGAGTGCAGTGATCCCGATATTTTCAAAAGTCATTGCTGTGGACTTTTAAGGTCCCGACTAATTTAAGCAAGATAAGCGCCGGCCACATATAATGCCGTTGCAATAAGGTATTATTTGTTAGCGTCTGAAAGCGACGTCTGACGCGATATTTCGAAAATCTGGCTTAGCGGTGCTGGCGACCATCATAGCCCTTTGCATCGCGCCAGCGCCAAGCGTCGCTGGCGACAAAGAAAGAGTCACCACATCAGCGCTTGATCTATCAACGGAGCTGACGATTTTGCTGCGGGCCGATATGGGCAAGTTGCCAGTCAGTATTTGCTAACACACGTCTTTCTGGCTTTGAGTTTCACCCGCAAAAACAGCAGCAGCACTAGAAAAAGCAAAACCCGTGAGAGAAGTCGCCGGCAATCACCTTAAAAAGTTGATCTGTAGATATTGAAAAAACCAGTTAATACTTAAAGAATAAAGCGAGTAAAGGAATTAAACGTGAAGACCCGCGACGTTGTACTGCGGGTAATTACCCAGAGTCTAAACCGCGTTAATAACTAATCGGTGGTGGCCATAAGTTAAAGATAACGGAGGTAGTACATGCCAGAAAACAAGTATGTTTGTCAGTGCTCGTGTGGGGAAACCACCTTTTCGGTTCAAGGTTCGCCGCTACTACGTTGTTACTGCCACTGCACTATTTGCCAAGAATTCAATCAAGCCGCCTTCGCCGACATCAGTATTTACATGGCTAAAAATGTGGTTCTACCGAGCCCCGAGTCTTTAGAGTACAAAGCCTATCGGCCACCGCCAGCGGTACAGCGAGGAAAGTGCAAATCCTGTGGAAGCCCGGCGGTAGAATTCCTACAAATTCCGCTGCTAGCTAAGTTAATTATTATCCCAACGAATACTCTTCATCAAGACTGTGTAGTCGATCCGGCCCTGCATATGTTCTACAACAGTCGCGTGTCGGACGTTGACGATGGTCTAGCAAAGTTTAATGGCTACTGGAAAAGCCAAGCTGCATTTGGACACAAATTAATAGTATCGCTGCTAGGCGGCCGGGCAAGCTCAAAATAAGCCGCAGCGACAAAGGGAGGCGACGCCAAACATTTGTATAGGTGAATTGTGTCAGTGGCGCTTGGATCACATCCCGCCCGATGAGAAAAACCGTCATCTAATCTCTCCCTCTTCAGCAATAGCCCAGCATCGTCGCAAACACTCACCACACAAAATTGGTATCGCAGCCATCCAATTCTAGGACGCTCGTAGCGCATGAATAGAGCTGCGGAGCACATTATTAAAAAATAATGAAGGCCGTGTTGGCAGTTGACATAAGGCGATTACAGAAGGGACAACTAAAAATTTCCCGATAGAGACACCGAAAAAACTGTATACTGTATCAACGAAGTATGACAAGGACAGCGTTAATACACGCCAGATATACCAATGCATCTCATATCGGCAGCATAAACGATACGCGAAATAACAACGATCGAAGCGAATATCGCTACATTCGCTGTGGTCAAACTAGGTTCACACAGTATTTTCGTAATGGTGACAGCGGGAATAGAACTTCATTATTCACTACAACGAGATTTGCCCTAATTCAGATAGTAGCGATTATCAAAGCGGGTAAACAAGCCAATATTTAACAAGGAATATAGAATGAGTAAGACACCCGCAAAAGATATCGTTACTACTGCCACTATTGAGGAACAAACGGCTGCCTTTTTAAAGTCTGGTGGCGCGGTTCAATATGTCGTCAAAGGCGTCAGTGGCCAGATCGTTCCTCCCCCGACTAAACAGCCTGAAGCAAAAAAGGCCTAGTAGTTTAAAACCTTGGTGCTAAGGCCTAGCATCAAGACCTAGGATAGATAGAAACAAGTAACACCCCTAGCAAATTGCAGCGCCGCCACCTTGGTAGATACTTTCTGATAACTCAGAAGGTGGCAAAGTGCTCACACATACCACAGGTCAAAAAAACGACTACGTAAAACTACGGCGATTGCGTTGATGGCTCACTTCAATTAATTCCGTCAAATCAGCTAGCTTCCGCACAATCTGCATTGAAAAGCCCTAAGTTATTTAAAGTCATCGCAGCCTTAATACGGTGCTTGCGTAAGCCCCGCCTGCTATTTTTTTAAGCCAAGTACGCGATCAAGTATCCACTGTAGCTCTTTGTCGTCGGCGCCCGCTTTGGGCAAATGGGTAAGCAAGGGTTCGGCAATCCCAATAGCCATCATCAATCTTGCCCGGCGATGCGCCTCCTCCTCACTATAAGCAAGGGTTTCAATATTGCTCTTTAAGAAATTAAGCAGCAGCTCATCAGCCCGACATACGGCCTTATAAACACCTTCATCGTGTTGCGCCCAATGGCGCATCACTTGGTCGAGCCTAGACATATTGCTGCTTAGCCAATAATGACTGATTTCCTCGATAACCGTGCGTCCATTGCCGGCGGTCTGCGCCTTAATCGCTCTGTGAATGGCAACGTGGAAATTACCTGACCATGCGTCGACCAAGGCATCAATTAGCGGACCACGGCCTTTAAAGTGCCAGTAAAAACTGCCCTTAGAAACACCCAGACGCGAACATAAGCCGTCTATTGTTAAGGCGTCAGCCGTTCCCCCCTCTGCAAGAATCTCAAAGGCCTCGGTGACAAAATCCTGTATCGATTTACGCCTGTTTGACGGCTTTGTAACACTCGTATTCATGCGGACCTCAAAATTGTCAACACTCTTGACTATATTGCACACCATACCGTATGGTACGGTCTTAAAGATTAACAGTAAATACCATAACAATAAAAACCCGGACGCTAATACGAGCATGGATACACTGAGCCAATGGCTGGCTGGCCACTATATACACATCAAATTTATACATATCAGCTTTGCCACACTCTGGCTGTGGAGTACCTCGGTCGCGTATTTAAATTATTTAGTGCCTGTGCTGCGCGCGTGGCAGGCAAACCCCGACGATATAGACCATATAAAGAAACGAAATTGGGCAATGGAGCGTTTCGATGACGGCGTGATACTTGAGCACACCGCCTTCCCTGCGGTACTCATTTCAGGTTTAGCGCTATTACTTATTAGTGGCTGGGGGCCACAATCTTATTGGCTTGCTATGAAGCTCACCATTGTCGTTCTGGTTTTTTTACCCATTGAAGGCTTTGACTATTGGCTCTCTCACTTTGGCGGCAATAAAGCCAAAATACGCCGCAGCCTTCCTGACGGCGACAGTTTTAATTCACCGCGCTATGAGCTAGCCATTCACCGCCACTGGTGGTTCCTGATTATCACTACGCCAGTCATCGCCATTGGCGGTATGACCGTGCTGTATCTCGCTATTGTTAAACCTATGTAGATAAGACCTAATATGACTAATGACAAACAAGCCCTGTCGCATCACTTTGCAGTAAGCTCATATCAAATTCGCCTTATTGCGATCGCGATGGGCTTATATATTTTGCTGATTATGTGGCCCGTCTTTGATCTCTGCCGTCTGTTATTGGCGGCCGACCCAATGGCGTTTTCACTGCAAAGGGGAATATACGTTGCCGCCACCGCCATTGTGTTTTCGCTCTACGCCTACTGGCAAATGGCGCGACTTTGTTTAAGAACACCCAGTTTGAGAACATCCAGTTTGGGAAAATCGAGTTAGAAAAAATCGAGCAAACTGCAGAATAAAACTACTAACGCGGACCATAATAATGAAAATAATTCTACTGTTAGCTATTCTGATCGCGTCCGGCAGCGCTTGGACAGACATCAAAGAAAAAAAACGCAGAGACTATATAGAAGAAGTCATTGTTACTGCGCAAAAACGTGCTGAATCGGCACAAGATGTTCCACTCTCGGTATCGGTAATAAGCGCGGAGCGCATGCAGGCCTCCGCTATAAAGTCTTTTGAAGACGTCGCCCTCGCCAGCCCCAACACCGATATCAATATGACCCCAGGCTATGTACAAGTGGGTATGCGCGGCCTGAATTCGCCGATAAATGATGGCATGGAGCAATCCGTTGGTTTCTATGTAGATGGCATTTACTACGGCAAGCTCGCCTTTCTACAAGACGCCTTTCTTGACCTCTCACGCGTCGAATTATTAAAGGGCCCGCAGGGCACATTGTTCGGCAAAAACACCGTGGCAGGCGCCATAAGCGTGACCAGCGTAAATCCGCAGCACGAGTGGCAGGCCGGGGCGACAATCACCGGCGGCGAGTTTGGCAATCAGGAAATTAGCGCCACCGTGAATGCCCCTGTCATCGAAGACAAACTCGCGCTTCGCTTAGCCGCCACCAGCCATACCAAAGATGGCTATGTTTATAATTCAGTCCGTACTGTCGATGAGAAGCAAGTCAATAAACAGGGGCTTCGCGGCAAACTACTATTCGACGCCAGCGACGATCTTAATTTTGTCCTAACCCTGTATCGCGGTGAAGCTAAAGACAACGGCCAAGGCTGGGAACCCTTTGTGTTACAGCCAGACGCGGCCACCGTCCACGGACTGTTCGACGCCACCCTAGAAGATCGCTTTGATTATGTTGGCCACAGCAATAGCGACAACGCCAGCAGCAGCGAATCGACGGTTATTAACCTAGATACTAACTGGGATTTCGGTGAGCAATTACTGACGATCATCGTCAGTCATGCACAAATGACCGAATCTTTGTACGTTGACGCAGATACCGGCCCTGCCCCCATTGCCGACTGGGATCGGCAAACCGAATACGATCAACAAATGCTGGAAATTCGCTTCACCTCAGCACCGGGAAAACTAGAATACATAGTGGGCGCTTTTGGCTTTCGTTCAGACAATCACCTAGATGGTGATCTGCGTATGCTACCCAATCCCGCTGTCAGCGCGGTGCTGTTAAATGCTCTATCGTCGACACTGGCTGATCAGCTTGCACCCATCACCGGCCCACTTGGCAATATTCTTGACCCCCTGCTTTATAGCGCTACCACCGACGCCTTAATCCAAACCTTTCAGCAAGACACCAGCACACTGGCCCTATTCACTCAACTAAGCTGGAATATCAGTGATCGACTCAGCGCCATTGCCGGACTGCGCGCCTCCAAAGAAATCAAAACGGTTGATCTGGTACAGGACTACGAGCAAACCGGCCTGCTGCTACAGAGCGCCTTTGGCGTCACCGAGTACACCTTGCGCGACAAGCGAAATGAATCCAACGTCGCCCCCAAGTTGTCGCTAAAGTACGCATGGGACGATCGGATGATCTATGCGTCTTACTCCGAAGGCTTTAAAGCAGGCGGTTACAATCCTTTAGCCCGCACTGCCGACGAATCCGGTTTTGATCAAGAGACCGCCATCGCCTACGAACTTGGCTATAAAATTACCGCCCTAGATGGCGCGCTAACGGCCAATGCGGCAGCCTTTCAAACCCTGTTTAGCGACATGCAGATTCAAGCATTCATTGGCAATGGCTTTCTAGTCAGCAACGCGGCCAAAGCAACTACCGAAGGGCTGGAGTTCGACATTAACTTCCAACCTTGGCGCGGCACCATGATCTACGCCAGTGCTGGCTATACCAATGCCTTATTTGATGAATATACCGATGGCCCCTGTTAGGCTGGATCATCAGATGACACCTGCGACCTCACCGGCAAGCAACTACCCAGAGCGCCAAAATACAGCGCCAATTTTGGCTTCCACACTGCAGTACCGCTCATAGATAATAAATTAGCGCTGGTCTTGGGCGCCGATTACAGCTGGCGCGACGATATTTTCTTTGACCTAGACCTCGACCCCATCGATACCCAAACCGCCTACTCGCTAGTGAATTTACATATTGGCTTGGTCGATCCTCAGGAACGTTGGCGCTTTATGATTCATATTAAAAACCTAGAAAATAAACTCATCCGCCAATTCACCGCTGACCTACCCATCTTCGAAGGTTCACATATGGGATTTTTAATGCCTCCCAGAATGATCACCGCAGAGCTCAGTGTCAGTCTTTAAGATCGCTTCAAAATAATAATAAAGGGCCGCATTTGTACTAAAGAAGATATCCCCGGCGCCTACTCCAGTGATGCCAAGCTTTTCACTGGAATTTTCATCGCCATCTTACTTTTGAGCCACACGCATATTGGCGCACTTAACATATTTAAATAGAACTTGGGTTCAAACTCACGGGCGCTCGCTTAGCAAAACAGCCTATAAGGGTGCTGTCTAATGGATATCGCAGCAAGCATCATGCAGATCGTATTTATTTTTTTTTTAGTATTGCGGGCGCAATGAAAGTATTCGGCCACCCTCACATGCGCGATGAATTCGATAACTTTGGCTACCCCTAGCTTATGCGCGTTGCCGACACATTGAAGCTTATCGCCACCCCACTATTATTAGCCGGATTCTGGCAGCTAATCTTCGCTGCATTGGGTGCAAGCCTGCTTACCGCCGCAATGATTGGCACCTGCCAAACCAATTTCACCCAGCGTCAGGCGGCCTACGGCTGGGGCACAATGGTCTTGGCTTTACTCTACGCGGGACTGGCCGTCCATTTCGCAATGCTTGCTGAAGTTTGATATTCGGCGTTCTACACGGAATATAAATTCGCGTATTATCACTGCACTTCTCACTCTAGATAAACGCTAAAATTTGCTCGTGACTTAATGAAGCATAAAAAAGCGCAGCTATATTCTAGCGATTCTAATTATCTTTTATTTAGTTTTTCAGCAACAAGGCCGACCACTATACTTATATTTTTTATAATGATGAGCGGTCTTTTATCGCCTAACTCATTAAGTAAGACGTCGTCGAGATAAACGTTGGAACAATACGCCGATGGCGCAATGTTTGGCGCTTAAAAACAGCGTAGTTCAAAGCGTTGGGTTATTGGCATATTATCAATACCCAGTAATCTATTTCGCAATACCTTGTTGGTGATGACAGCCAAACAAGACCGCATCAATATTACCGTGACTTAAGCCCAAATACCGCCGAGGGGAAGCTTTGGATTAGCCACTAAACGTGGCCAGTTTTACTTGACCACTA
>NZ_JBLIKC010000011.1:0-128564 GCF_047636175.1 Zhongshania sp.
CTTAGCCGGTCTTAGCCTAGCCAAAGACTTACTGGATCGCAGCGGCGGCAATGGCAGTATTTTGCTAATCAGCGACGGCGTTACCCCTCGGCAACTTAGTGGCTTAAGGGACTTTATTAGCGACAGCGACTACCCGCTTTCGGTACTCGCGGTGGGGACGTCCGACGGCGCGCCGATCCCCTTACCTGATGGCGGCTTTGCGCGGGACAATAATGGCAATATTATTGTCCCGGCGCTCACCGTAGATGAGCTGCAAAACCTTGCCGCTGCCGGCGGCGGTATATACCGTGAGCTGAGCCTGGACGATAGCGATATAAACGCACTGTCTGTCGACACCATCTCAAGTGTGAATGACAAAGAATCGGAATCACGCGCTGAGCGCAATTACGACCAATGGAAAGACGCTGGGCCATGGCTGGTGTTATTGCTGCTTCCATTCGCCCTGCTCGGTTTTCGCAAAAGCTGGCTCGCGGGTCTAGTGCCACTGTTACTGCCAGCGCTACTCGTCACACTACCCAGCAAGGCAAACGCATTTGAGTTTAAGGATCTTTGGCAAACACCAGATCAACAAGCTGCCGCACTGCTAGACTCAGACCCTAACGCTGCGGCTGAAAAGTTTGAAGACCCGATGTGGAAAGCCAGCGCACAATATCGCGCCGGTGACTTCGCTACTGCGGCGGAGAATTACGCTCAATTTGATACCGCCGACGCCCACTATAATCGCGGCAACGCACTGGCCAAAGCAGGTAAACTTGACGAGGCCATCGCCGCCTACCAGTCCGCACTGGAGAAAGATCCTTCCCTAAGTGATGCAAAGAGTAATAAAAAAATCATTGAAGATATGAAGGAAAATAAAAACCAAGAGCAATCTCAAGACGGACAGTCCCAAGACAACAAACAAGATTCGCAAGGCGATGAAAGCCAGCAAAACCAAAATTCTGAAAATTCCGAATCTGGCGAGCAATCGCAAAGCTCTGACGATCAGAAACCGTCATCACCGCAAGACGACTCACAAGACAAGTCGCAAAGCCAAGACCCCGCAGATTCTGAGCAAGAGTCAGATGCCCCTGCGAGTGATAAGCAACTGAGCGACGAGCAGCAAGGTCAATCTGAACAAAACGACACTGAGCAAGATCAGAGTGAGCAGAATAATAACGAACAACAAAACGAGCAGTCGCAAGCCGAACGCGAGGCAGCTGAACAACGTGATGCAAAATTAGCGGAAGATTATGCCCGTCAAGCCGCAGAGCAAAACGATGCAGTCCAAAAAGCGCTGGCCGCTAAGCAAGCGGAAGGTGGCGAGGATAAACCAGCTGAACAAGCGAGTGCAGCTATTGCCAGCGACGAACCACTTAGTGAAGAAGAGCAAGCCCGAGAACAGTGGCTGCGTAATATTCCCGACAATCCAGGCAACCTGCTGCGCAATAAATTCCGCTACCAACATTTGGATCGTCAGCAGCGCGGTGAACAGCAAGGTAACAACGAAGACTATGCACCCTATTAATCTGAGCGCACACCGCATACGTCCCAGGAACGCTATTATGCTAAACAAAACCCATAGTGTATTCACACACTACACCACAGTATTGGCTTTATTGGCTTTATTACTGTGCCAGATAAGCACCGCCCACGCTGACACCAATGTTCGCGCCAGCGTCGACCGCAATCAGGTTTCAAGCGAAGAGACCTTTAGCTTGTCACTAACCGCAGACAGTATTTTGTTTTCCGGCGAACCTGACGTGACTGCGCTGGAAAAAGACTTCCATATTATTAATCGTCAACAAAGTAGTCGCACCAATATCGTCAATGGCAAAGTTAACAGCAGCCGCCAATGGGATTACACCCTAGTTGCTAAGCGTGAAGGCACGCTCACTATTCCCGCTCTGCCGATGGGTAAATATACTACCCGCCCCATAACCATTACCGTAAGCGAAGCGACCGACACACGGCAAGCTGGCAACGAAAGCATTTATTTAGAATCCGATATCACCCCGCGTGACGCCTATGTGCAACAAGAACTGCAGTACACGGTAAAAATATTTACCTCGGTGAATATTCTCGACGCATCTCTGGAGGCCCCCGAGGTTGGCAATGCGGTTATCGAAGCCCGCGGCGAAGAGCGCTATCAAACCTTGATTAACGGCCGTTATTTTCAAGTCATTGAGCGGCGCTACGCAATCTACCCGCAAACCAGCGGCACACTCACTATTCCAGCACTTACCCTACAAGCCCGCGTTGAAGGCTATCGCCCGTCGATGCTCGACCCCGGCAGATTAGTGGTGAAACGCAGTGGCTCACATCGCGTAAAAGTGTCTCCACCCCCCGCAGAATTCAACGGTTCGGTATTTCTGCCTGCTAGAGAAGTAGTGCTGGAAGAAACCTGGAGTAAAAATCCAGACACCCTTAAAGTCGGCGATTCCATAACACGTACAATCAACATCAAAGCGGACGGTCTTTTGGGTTCGCAGCTTCCCGCACTGCCAATTATTGATTTAAAGAATGCCAAGCTTTACCCAGATCAAGCTAAGATTGAAAAAAGCGAAGATAAATCAAGATGGACAGGTATTCGCAGTGAATCTCTGGCGGTTATCCCCACCCGCGCTGGCGAGTTTGTACTCCCTGAAGTGCGTATTGCATGGTGGAATACGTACTTCAACAGAACCGAATTCGCCGTCCTTGCCGAGCGCAAGTTTATCGTTGCTCCCGCCATTGCCAGTTTTGACAATAGTCAGGTCAGCGCTATGGATTCACGTCCAGAGAATGGGACTGCAAATTCAAATAATAATACCCCTAGCGATATTGAGCCCCCCGCTAGCAAGCCATTTATTTGGCTAGTTATTGCGATATTATCGCTCAGTAATATTGGCTTTGCCTTTGTGTGGTGGCGCGGCAGACAGCGCGCCCCCAGCGCAACAGTGCCATCAGAAGACACTTATAACAGTGAGGACAAGGCGTTTAAGTTATTGGTAAAAAGCGTAAAGGCGGAGGTCGATCACCGTCAATTACGTCATGCTTTAACACACTGGGGAGGATGCCACTTTAAACGAGCGATGACCCTAAATGCGCTGGGTAAAGCAATACCTAAAATCAGCGATTTCTGCCAACAACTGGATGCGCATTTATTCTCTGGGCAGGACATCAACATTGACGCCAACGCCATCCTCGTAATACTCAAGGAAGAACGCGAAGCCGCCAAAGCCAAGCGGGGTCCGCACTCCGCACTAGCGCCGCTATATCAAGACTAATCGGCGCAGGCAGCGCAACGCTAGCCCGGTGAACTCGGTGCTGGCAGCTGTTTGTGCCTAACGACTAAGACCCCGCCCATTACTACAAAGGCGATACCGGTCAGCGTTAACGTATCCGGGATATGATCCCAAATTAACCAGTCCAGTAGGCCACTAAATACCACCCCAAAATAGCTAATCGGAGCCAGCACCGCCGCCGAGACATAACGATACGCCATGGTATACATGACAAAACTCAGATAAATCGCCACGCCCATATATAGCAAACCCGGCCAAGCCGAGATGGGAATAGGCTGATAATGCCAAAGAAAGAACGGTAGGCTAACCAGCAGGGAAATACTAAAGTAATAAAATAAAATTCTATTTTGCGGTTCGTGTTGCGCCAGAGCACGCGTACTAACCATAGACACGGCCAAACCGAGGCCAGACAGCAAAGCCAACAAATGCCATAAACTTAGACCGGCAAAGCCCGGCTTAAGCACCAGTATCACGCCCAGAAATCCGACCACCAGCGGTAGCCATGTTTCCTTGCGAACACCTTGGCTATACCAAAGGTAGATTACCAGAGGCACCATCAAAGGCGCCGAAGAACGCAATAATGTTGCTTCGACTAGGGAAATTTTACTAAGAGCGAGATAGAACAAATAAAAACACGCGCAGCCGCTGACCCCTCTGATTAGATGCAGGCCGGGACGCGACGTAGCTAGACCTGAGCGACCCGCGCGCAACACCATGGGTAGGGCGAACAGAAAGCTAATACCATACTGCACCAACACGATGGCAGAGACGTGGACTTCCTGAGAAGTATGCTTACCTACGGCGGCAACCGTACTGGAAAAAAACACAGTCATCAAAGACAGCGTCAATCCGGTCAGTAATTGCTTTTTTTCAAGAGTTAATGGCAAAACAAGGTCTCTTATCATGATTAAACGTCGAGCTACCGCGATCGCAGCTAGAGCGCCGTCACACTATAATGAGCCGTATGGACATTGGCCAGTAAATAGCCAGGAATTAGAAGAATACTGAGAGGAAATCCCCACCCCTGCGCTATCGCAAAGAGGTGGGGATTTTATCAGAACTAAGGATTACTTCTTGTCAGCGCCGCATTTTGCCTCGCCACATTTACCTTCAGAGGCCATCTTATCAGAGGCCATCTTTTCAGCGCCGCACTTGGCCTCAGATGCTGATTTGTCCGCCCCACATTTTGCTTCAGCTGATTTTTTATCGGCACCGCACTTGGCCTCACCACACTTTGCTTCAGCTGCTTTCTTCTCTGCACCACATTTTGCTTCACCACATTTGCCTTCTGCATCTTTTCCGTAATCAGCTAACTGATAACCGCTGCTCATTACTTTTGCTGCAAAAGGGTTGGTATCTGCAACGGCCACAGAGGCCATTGAAGACGCTAATATGGCCGCACCGAATGCCGTCATCGCAGTATTTTTCATTGAGTCATCACCTTAGTCATTAAATTAAAAGAGTTCATTAATCGCATCATTGCAACGCTAGCCATAAGACCAACGCCACCACAAACTGTTACACATAGCGAAAAATAAATTTATTCTCGAGCATTTGTAACAAGCTCTGCCGCCCCTCGTCTTACAAGCATAAACCTAAATTGCTTACCGCTAGCACGCACCGGCAAACTGTACGGAGCAAGCCCCATGATAGATGTGTTCAATAAAATTAGAGACTTACAAGCGGCTATTGGCAGACTGCTAATACCCTTCGAGGGCCTACCTTCGCTGGCACTAAGGCTGTACTTAGTGCCGGTATTCTGGATGGCGGGCAGCAGTAAAATGTTGCATTTCACTGACACTGCGGCGTGGTTTGGCAATAGCGATTGGGGCCTTGGGCTTCCCTTTCCCTATGTGATGGCCTTTTTAGCTACCGCCGCGGAAGTCGGTGGTGCAGCATTATTGCTGGTAGGCTTTGCGACTCGCTGGATCTCAGT
This sequence comes from Zhongshania sp., assembly GCF_047636175.1. Lineage (GTDB taxonomy): Bacteria > Pseudomonadota > Gammaproteobacteria > Pseudomonadales > Spongiibacteraceae > Spongiibacter. The sequence continues at coordinate 5,200 of NZ_JBLIKC010000011.1, forward strand.
TCCCTTGGCCGTGACGATGCTTGTCGCGGCTAGAACGGTGCACTGGAGTAACGGCTGGCAAGCCATTGCTGACGCTAGCGCACCCTTTGCCAATGAGCGCGTGGCCGACTCTGTCGACAAACTCGCCGCCGCTCGCTCAATACTTGAAACCCATGGCAATTATGACTGGCTGACCTCCAGCGGAAATGTTGTGGTGTTAAATAATGGTATTGAGTTTTCAGTCACTTACTTAATTATGCTTTTGGCCTTGATCGTCATGGGCGGCGGTCGTTATGTCAGTGCTGATTACTGGCTAGGCCGGGCATTACCGACTGCCAAATAAGTCACAAATTTATACCGTAATGCAGTGAGTAGTTGCCTGTGGGCGGGAGGATCAGACACACTAGCGACTTAATCTTATTTTGGATTTACCCGTGTCTGTGTCCGTCGACGATCATGAGCTTCTCAGCCGCCTTAAAACCGGAGATAATAATGCCTTTAAATACCTTATCAGCACCTATCACCCTAGGCTGCTGATAGTGGCGAGAGCAATTGCCGGCGACGTGTTTGCTGAGGATGTTACACAGGAAGCGTGGAGCTCAATCTACAAGGCGATCGGCAAATTTGAAGGCCGCTCTAGCTTGTCTACGTGGATGATTCAGATAGTGAGCAACGAAGCCAAATCGAGATTGCGCAAAGAAAAACGTCACATTAGCTTTGGCGACATTGATGAAGTGCGACCGGAGGTCGACCCCAGTAGTTTTGATGACAAAGGCCATTGGGCAAACCCACCATCGCATTGGGATATAAATACACCCGAGCTTATGCTGCAGGAGGACCAATTACGGCTCTGCATCGAACATACCTTAACGGTATTGCCTGAAAATCAAAAAGCAGTATTTTTACTGCGGGACGTTGAGCAAAGTAATTTGGAAGAAATAGCCGAGTTACTCTCGCTTACTGAGGCAAATGTTAGGGTAATTCTGCACCGTGCGCGATTGCAACTTATGAAAATCATAAACCATTATCAGGAGACCGGAGAATGCTAAATTGTAAGCAGTTCACCGATCTTGCCAGCGGCCATATCGACCACCAGCATACAGGCTGGAAGCGTCTTGAGATTGGTTTTCACCTAATGATTTGTCATCACTGCAGACGCTTTAGTCGTCATCTTGACCGCAGCCGTCAAACCGGTGCAAAAATCGCTGAGAAACTTTGGCGCAGCGATCCAGCGGTAACTGACAGAATATATACACGTATTATTCAACCACCGGTAAGCGAAAATAAGCCGGGAAACCAGTAAGCTTAGTTTTCTGACTGCGGTCATTGACCGCAGCTCGAACACAGGCAACGGAACCTAGGCCGCTGGCAGATATACTCCAAGGTAGCACCCGAGTCATTATCACGAGTATAAAACCAGACATCACCACTGTCGGCATCAGTTAAGCGACTAATTTTAATCGCCTTATCCAATATATTCGACATCAGTCTCGTTAACAGCGCTCTGGTATCCTCACGCTATCAAGAAGCTCGCGCTGCACCACCACTGGTAAAAATTGAATTTCTTGAGAACGCAAACGCAGCGCCTTTGCGGGTTGCAGCGGTCGGTGATTATCGCCAAACAATTCCACAGGCAATACAGTTGAGAATCCTCCCCTTTGCTGCAGCGCTGCTAGTAATTTTCAAAATCCGGTTAAATCAACAAGATACCTAGTGTCATAGACACTCAGTACCGGAATGCTGTTCTGTGGGTGAAAAGATCGGAAATTTACCACTTTTAGGTGAAAAATTATTCTAAAATCGGGTACTAACGGGGAGTAATCGGACGTACTCTCTTGTTCACTTGTCTTGACGACGCGGAAACGACGACTGATTGCTATTATAATAAGCGGACAGTCAAAAATACGTAATCCGATGAAAGTCGAAGATTTATATACGACGTTAACGCGACCATAATTTGCCGCCTCGAGCGCAACATAAGGCGGTCAGATTGATGGCCTTGTTATAAGCGCTAACCTTTGAAAGTCAGATAAGTTAACCACTGTTTGAACAAAGCGAGGAAAGGTTACTTGAGTTGAAAATTGCTTCTCCTGTATTGTAGCGGCAGACGTGCAGTCGCTAATAATTGTCACGTGGTAGCCTAATTCTACGCCATCTCTGGCGCTGGAATCTAAAGTGATATTAGCGAGTGGCCCAGCGAAAATAAGATGTTCGATACCTGTGTTTTTTAAGTGTGAGTTTAGGTTGGTTTCGACAAAGGCGCTCAGTTTGTTCCTTGATTGAATTACAACATCACTGTCTTGTAGAGCCAGCTTTTCTGGCACATCGAATCCATTCTTTGTGGCCGTAAGCTGCTGTTGCATTTGTGATTGCGCGGGCGTGGGAAATGGGTTGTCGGCATTTGATCCGTATGGGGCGTAGATGACTTGAAAGCCGTGCTGGCGAGCAAATGTAATTAGGTTTTCCAGCTTCGTTATCAGTTCTAGGGGGGATGTTAGAAATGCGTTTTGTACGTTGACCAAAACCACCGCCGTGCTACTGACCGGATATTGCTTATATTTTCTCATTTGATATTTAGCAATCATTAGTATGATGCTATTTAGGATTCGATTAAGCATATTGAGACTCCTGCGCTAAAGTGCGAATGAGTTTTTCGGTGGTAGTTACAATATGACCAATATGAGGGTAGCTAAACTCTACAGCGGCCTGATGATCCTTTGGGGTCCAAGAGGCTACGGCATCGGTTACAAGTGTAACGTGATAATTAAGATCCACAGCACTTCGAGCGGTCGATTCGATACAAGTATTAGATAACAGACCCACTATAATCAGGTGGCTAATACCTTTTTCCTGTAGCTTTTCGTGTAAATCAGTATCGCCAAAACCACTGGTACATGCATGTTCACTGGCAATGACATCTTCAGATTCCGGAACAAAATCAGGGTGAAATTCACTGCCAAATGAATCAGCTTTGAATGTTTTCGCAAACTTTATTCCTGCTTGCGACGGTGACAGGTATTTAAGGTCATTATAATTGCCCGGGCGGTATTTAAGATGCATTGCATAAAAAATCGGTAGTCCCTGATCACGGCCAGTTTTTATGAGATTTTTTAGATTCTCTATCAGATTCACTTGTTTAGCAACAGTGCGCAACAAGGGCCAAGCTTGTCCGCGTGAAGAGAGAAAATCCTTATAAGGATCAACTAGTAAAATAGCCGTTTGATTATCGGGATAAATACTCATGACTTCTTTCGCTCTTGATTAAATTAAGCTCTAAATATATAAATTCTATTCAGAATCTGAAATATATGAATTTACTTATAACGCCTAGGTAACAGGAAAAAAATTGTTGGCTAACTATTTTTGTCCTTTTTTAATTTCTTATTATGTTTATTTTGCACAAGCCAATAATTCATTAACGTTGGCTATAAAAAGTGCTTTAGGGTCTTTAGAGAAAGGAGTCCCGTCTGTTAAAGCTGCAAAAGAATAATGATTATATTTTGCTTCTTTACCGACATCTCTCAGTTCGCCAACACCAGAAAATTCATACCATACTTTTTTTAGAGCGTCAGCGCTTTTCAAAAACTCACCGTATTCAATAACGATTGATTAAAGCTTACTGTGTTTTAACCGAAGAATCGCTTTAACTTCATTCCCATTTTTAGTTTGTACTCCTTCAGGGTACAGATCGTGCAATTCATTTAATATTGATGATTTGAATTTATCAGCAGCACTTATTTTTCTTGTTTTGAGATATGTTCGACAACCAAGCCATGCAGAAAAAACGCCAATAGTATCGATCCTAATATGGGGTACATATTTTCAATTATATAATCCATGTTTGATATGACTCCATTCTATAAGATAAACATAACAGTAAATTCAAATGCGTTGCGCTTTGTAACTCGTGTGCATCGCGAGTCTAATTTTTGAGGTGATTAAGCAGGATAATTCTATTTAAATCAGGGTGATAGTAAGTCTGAGATGATTTTTTCATTTGTGTGCATCCTGCATTTTATGTGAAATCCCTTAGCACTGAGCATAATCCCTTCTCAATTAAAATCAATTACTTAAGTGAGTTCCATTAGAATTAGTGAGCCCAATGCTGCTGAATAGGAGGTTGATAGCTTTTCAACGACTGATCGCTAATGTGACACAAGAGCCTTTCGTACTAGCTTTTGATGCCGCATGCTCTGGTCTGGCTTCCTTTACAATGTCGCGCACCTCGGTAGCACGCTTGAGCTCGACCTTTAGTTTCTGAATCTCATCGGGCGCTGCTTGATTTTATTGACAAGATGGATCCTATTATTTGATCTAAAGTTTTGAGTATTAATGGCGTTGACTGTTGGGCTAGAGCCGATTGGGGTCCGATATATATATTGCTTTCCCAGGGCCTGGAAGGAATAAAGTATTGGGTAGCCTTAATTGGTTGCGCGTTTCCAACATTAGCTCATCAATATTTTCATGGTCTGATGCCGCCTTCCTTGGCTACTTTGTGTTACTAAGTCTTGCTTATTCTAGGGAGGAGGTGGCGATTGCGCCCCTACTTCGATGGGACGTTGTCAGCACCCGCTAAATTTATTTAACCCAGTTTTCATTAGAATCAATTGCGCGGGTGATTAAACTCAGGGCTTAAGTCATTTAAGCCTTAGTTCATACAATCTTTAATCCATGAATGCTTTGGCTGGCACCAAGAGATGAGATTGCAATCACCGGCGGCATTGCAGGCCCAACTGCCCGGGTGAAATGGTACTCCGTTCACTTAGAATATTGGCTGACAAGCCCGCGTCTAATGACCTAAGACTATTTAAAGTTCAAGCTCCCACTGTTTTCCTCTATTAGCTACCATTCTCATGTGCAACTGGGCATGGCGCCCTCATTCTCATAAGCAGTCGCTTTCACCACCACTAGGGGCAAGGACGCGCAGCGCTGGCAGCACTCCAATAAACGCAGATAGGTGCGCTAACTCAGGGATATTTTAATAAAAACAATGATTTAATAAATTTTCATGGAGCACATCGCGCCTTACTAGGCACCATCTTCGCTAACGTACGAGTAGATCGTAAAAAATATTCCAAAGATACTTCATAAACTCAGTAATATCCTTGCCGCCAGTTCGCTGCTCCATTATTCTGGTTAAAAGTCTAAATGATCGCGACAATAGCCCATAATATTTCCGACAGGATGAATAGACACTTGCAATTATTGACATACCTCAGAGTAAAACAATTATTGTTTACTGGCCTGCTAACAATATCTGTCACTGCTGTCGCCGACACACCAAGCGATAACCGTCTGAGCGCAATACATAGCCGCTCTGCCGCTTTCCCCGCAATCAACCTCGAAGCGGATACTACCGTGCAGGGAGATGGCTACGGTTTTGTGAATGACAACGACAATTTATTAGATAATTTAAAAAAAATTAATAAGGAAGGAACCGCGCTGGAAGGTCGGTCTCGGGGCATACTCCTTATCCCCGGCGATGAAAATGCGCTGGTAAATGAATTAGAAAATGCCGCCGATGATAAAGTCAGCTTTGCCGCCGGCGGTCATTTTGCTTTGCTTAGCAAAAATAAAAACTGGATTGTGGTGGGGGGCGCGGAATTTAACGGCAGCGGTCGATTTTTCTACGATGAAGACGATGCGACTCGGCTGCGCTTTGCCGCCGCACTGGGGCTAGTTAGCGTTGGCGAACTACAGTCTTCCATAGACGTATACGCTCTGTGGACAAACTATCTAGGACTCAACTACCGCTACACCAATGTCAGTATGCCCAACACTCGCATTGGCGTTACCGCAAAGATTCAGAACATCAGTGTTATTGAGCGCCGTATTTCTATTGCCGATTATGACGAGGAAAAGCTGTTTGACCGCACCCGGGATGTAAAAAACTATATTCAGCTTAATGCCGATATCGGCATTGAACATCAAATTAAACAGTGGGTAGTAGGCTTGGAGCTGAGAGATATTTACCAACAAGAAATGATCGGCCCCGAGGGCACACGCTACCAACAGCGCAGCCATATATCGACCAACATAAATTACACCGCTAACTGGGGCAGCCTGCGCCTAGATGTCGATATTACGCCTGAAAAAGGCTTTGGAGAACTAACGTCCCGCAAGACCTACGAACTCAGCAGCTTGCTAGCCTTGAGCGCTAAAATGGACCTGTTACTAGGCTATCAATGGCTAGACAGCGACACCGACTCCGATCTGCCCACCGCTGGTCTGCGCTACCGCCTGGGTGAGCAGCTCAGAATAGAGGCCCAATTTAGCTATGCCGGGACTCGCGAATTTGGTGGTGGAGCTAGCCTGCAACTGCCGCTGTAGACGCTATCACGTCCGCCTCGACTTGAACGTGCTTGGCGGGAATATACGCCATGGCGTGCTCGCTTACGGCGGTGATCGTCAGCGAGGGATTAACGCCTAGGTTGGATGACAGAGTGGAGCCGTCACAGACCAACATATTCTTGTAGCCAAACACCCGGCTTTGCATATCGACCACACCGTCATCCGCGCTGCGCCCCATACCCGCGCCACCCATACAATGGGCCGTGGCCGGAATATTAAACAACACTTCGGTTATCAAACTACCCGCCATACCGCCTAAGCGTCGCGCGGCCTTTAAGGCGAACTCGCTAGCCTCGGGAATATGGGCGGGAATCTTAGGGCCAAAACTGACCATGCGCTTACTAAACGGCCAGTACCAGCGACGCTTGTAGAGCATGTCTATATGCCCATCCAAAGTTTGCATACACAGCATGATTATAGTGTGTCGTGCCAAGCCAAAGGGGACCATAGAGCCGAGCGCCTGCTTAGGGTTACTGACCAACAGGCGGAGCATGGTATACAGCCAATTAAAGATACGCCGCCAATCTGTCTTGCCGCGAATCATTGCCGTTACTAACAGCCCCATCGCATCAGAACCGCGAGGATATCGCGTGGCTTCAATGTGGGTGTTATCGTCGAGGTAAATACCTGAACCAATCGCAATGCCCTCATCCATATTATCCACCTCAGGCAAGCGCACACCGATCAGCGATTCGGCATTTGTTCTAACCCGGCGTCCCAATTGCTGAGATATATTTGGCAGCGACTTTTTGTCCCGCAGTTTAAAAAGCAGATCTTGGGTTCCCAACGAAGAAGCCGCGAATACAACCGCTTTTACCCGCCAGCGGCGTTTATTGCGAAACAGTATAGAGGTGCTGCTAACGGTGGTGACCTCGTAGCCATCCTCGCCGTCTGCCTTGCCATTGAGAGGCACAACATCGACCACACGGGTCTCAGCAAAAACCTCTGCTCCCTGCTTTTCAGCTAGGTAGAGATAATTTTTATCGAGACTGTTTTTGGCATTATGGCGACAGCCCACCATACAACCGCCACAGCCTATACAGCTATTGCGATCTGGGCCTTCACCATCAAAATAGGGGTCAGGATATGACTTTCCGGGCGTATCACCCTCGTCACCAAAAAATACCCCGACCTGGGTTTTATAAAACGTATCGCCACAGCCCCAGTCCTCGGCTGCCTCTTGTAAAATGTAATCTGCTGGCCCCAAAATACGATTCTCTGTCACCCCCAGCATTTTCTGCGCGGTAGCGTAATGGGCAGGCATCTCTGCGTCCCAATCCTTTAACCCCGCCCAGCTGCCCTGCTGCCATATCTCAGGCTTAGGGATCAACAAGGTGTTTGCATACGTGATTGAGCCACCGCCCACGGCGTTGCCGTGCAACACCAGTACATGCTTAAACCATCTGATATTGAAGAAGCCCTTTAGCCCCAACATCGGCCGCCACAACCAGCGATGAAAATGCCAGTTAGAAGGTGGATATGTTTCCGCACTCCAGCGCTTACCCATTTCCATCACGGCAACGCTATAGCCTTTTTGTCTCAGCCGATATGCAGACACCGAACCGCCAAAACCAGAGCCCACTACCAAGTAATCAACATCGTATTCCACGTTCACGCACACCTTTTACAACAAGTATCACAGCGATGAACCGCAACAATTAAATTTGACAACACATCATGTCACTTTACATCTGACATTAACTCATGTCAAAATTTATAAATGCCTAAATTAATAAATGAGACTAACGCCACGCCTACCGCTGAGCCCCCCCAGAAGCCGCGCCTATACCGTGGTATTAGCGGAGATCAGCGCCGCAACGAACGCTACGAGCAATTACTCAGCGCCGGCCTTAGCGTCATAGGCAGCGATGGGTACGCCGCCGCCAGTGTTCGCAGTATCTGCGCGGAAGCGGGCCTAACCGAGAGGTACTTTTATGAGTCCTTCGTCAATCGCGAGGCGCTATTAGCAGAGGTCTACAAAGTTCAGACTCATTATTTAAAAAATCGGATGCTCGCCGCTGTAGAGAATTCGGAGCGCAATACTGAAGCATTTTCGCGCGCGGGCTTAAAAGCTTTTTTCGACACCCTTCACCAGAATCCTGACATTGGCCGCCTCTTATTATTCGAGATTTTAGGCGTCAGCGACGCTATCGATGAACTCTACTATGAGGCGATGGAAGACTTTGCGGTATTGATTCAGACCCTAACTGAATCCTTGGGGCTAGCAGATATTTCAGACATACCCGATGAAGGTATGGTGTATGCGGGGCTAGTCGGCGCGGTATTGCAGATAGCCCGCCGCTGGGCATTAAACAATTACAGGGATCCGCTGGAAAACGTCATTGAGAGCAGCTTATTTTTATTTATAGCTGCCACCAATTACAGCGCGACAAAGACCTCCGGGTAAATATCTATTCGCGCACAAGGCGAGCGCCAACAGCCTCTAGCTCCACCTTGTATTGCGGCCAGTCGGGCATGGCCGCCGTCATGAGTGAGTAAAATCGCGGGCTGTGATTAAACTCCTGTAAGTGGCAGAGCTCATGGACAATCACATAATCGATACAGCGCTGGTCGGCCTTGATCAAATGGGTATTTAAACAAATACGGCCGTCAGCCGAGCAACTTCCCCAGCGCGAACGCATACGCCTTAGTCTAAGCTCGGGCACGTTCTTTACCCACGGCAATTGTTCAGCCCAAAACTGCAATCGCGTCGAGAAAACCTGGTCAGCCTGTCGCAAATACCATTGCTGTAATACTCGGTTTATCTGCGCCGCATCTTTTATCTCACCGCCAATATGGAGTAAACCATCGCCGAGCAGCGCCTGCGGACGGCCCTTGCCAGCCACCACACTCAGTTCCAGCGACTCCCCCAGGTAGTCGTGATATTCGCCAGATTCGTAACGCAGCGCCTCACCCTGTTGCACCAGCAGCATTTGCTGGCGATCGTAGATCCAATCCCGGTTGCGCGCGAGCATATTATCAATATCAGCGGCAACAGTAGCAAAAGGCGCGCGTAAAACCACACCAGAACGCCCTACCTGCAAACTTAATTTGCGGCGCCGGCGGCGGCTGCGAATAACAGTGATGGCGATAGATTGATCGCGACACTGCAAATATTGCTGACTGCGCAGCTCGGTGACACGTTTGGACTTGAGTGCTTTTAACATAGCCACTAGCTAGGTCACCCTCCGCTTAAAATAATGGCAATAGATTCTAGAGATGTACCGGAAATTCGCAGCTAAAAATGGCGCCGCCGTCGGGATTGGCCTGAAATCGAATATCGCCACCATGCCCCTGCATAATCGACTTAGACACCGACAAGCCTATGCCCATACCGCCTTCTTTAGAGCTCACAAATGGGCTGAATAATTGCGCTTCTATTTCCGGCGCCATACCCGCACCAAAATCTTTTACGCGAAAACACACCATATCCCCTTCTAGATAGGTGCTGACTTCTACTGCATTGCTATGACCAGCATTGGCGGTTGATTCCATAGCATTGCGAATTAAGTTCAAAGCCACTTGCTGTAATTGAACCTCATCGGCAAAAATGGTCGACAAATTAGCCGCCGCCTTTAGCTGCACGGGAATCGCGTTGACGCGCGAGTCGACCTCAGCAAGTGCCAAGACATCCTCAAGCACCGCATTTAACTCCAGCACCTGGCGTCCACCTGAGGGCTTTTTAACATAGCTACGCATACGTTGAATAACAGCTGCCGCGCGTTCAGCCTGAATGACAATTTTAGTGAGTACATCGTCCATTTTTAAGCGCTTATCTGCAGGCAAATCAGTCAGCAGGCGCTGCGCAACCCGTGCATAATTAGTAACGGCAGTCAGTGGCTGATTCACCTCATGGGCAATCCCCGCCGCCATCTCGCCACCGGTGCTAAGACGTTCTATATGCGCCAAATGCTGACGCTGAGTGTCCATTTCCTCTCTAGCCTGCTCAAGCGCATGTTGATCCTGAAGCCATTCGCTTATATCCCGCAACACTAATACCGCGCCCCCTTCACTCCGCGGTGAGCCACTCACCGCAACAGGCGCAATACGACCAGAACGGGTGCTTATACTAACGTGCTCCTTACGCAGACCGACACCACCCTCGCAAAGCAAATTCAGCGATTGATTCAATGCCTTATCGCCGGGAAACAATTGCAGCAGCGAGAATAATTCACCAATACAATCACTCGCCGGCCATCCAGTAAGCGTTGCGGCCTGGGAGTTCATTGAAGTAACCCGACCAGTAATATCCATGCCGATAATACCCTCGTCGACGGCATTTAAAATCTGCTGATTTTCATCTTCTAATTCGCTATTACGACGCGCCAGCGCGCGCTCAAGACGCTGAATCTTAATGTGGGTTCGCACCCGCGCAAGAACTTCGTCGGTCTGAAAGGGTTTGGCAATATAGTCGACGCCACCAACGGCTAAACCATGTACTTTGGACTGACTATCAGTTAAAGCCGACAAAAAAATCACCGCAATGTCGGCAGTATCAGGGTCTTCTTTAAGACGTTCACAGACCTCAAAGCCATCCATGCCAGGCATCATGACATCAAGTAAAATCAGAGACGGTCGCGCCCGCTTGGCGGTATAAAGCGCGGCTTCACCGTCGCGCGCTGCAAGTAAGCGGTAGCCACTGCCTTCAAGGGTTTTAAAAAGAACCTGCAGATTTGTCGGATTGTCATCAACCAACAATATTTGTTCGCTATCTCGATCAGGCATCATTGACACTCGTCTCGTGCGACGCCTGCACTAACAGCCGAGCCAATTTATCGAAGTCAAATTCACCGAGATATTCTTCAGCTTCATCAATAAAGCCATCACACTCCGGACTAAACGTGCGCAGTTGCTGTAATAACTCTCGCAGCCGAGTGACATCACCAAGATCCACCGCTGCACTCAACTCCTGTAAATCTTGATCTTTAGGTAATACAAAATCACTTAATGGCACCACATTAGCCACCACAGGAGGGGGGATAGCGACCGTAATGTGGGCTTGACCGCCACAGGTAGAGGCAACAATCTTGAGTAAATCACTTATGCTTACAGGCTTGGGTAAAAAGCCATCACACCCTACCGCCACAGCCTCTTCCATCATCTCTTCATCTGTTGTCGCCGAGGCCATAATAATAGCGACATCTTTCATCCCCATTTCTTGCTTAATAACGCGCGTCGCTTCCATGCCGTCCATCTCTGGCATACGTAAGTCCATTAAAACCAGCTGCGCGGTGCGCTCTTTCAAGTGCTCAATAACCTCAAGACCATTAACTGCCTCCCGCACATCAGTGGTAACGTCTTCAAGCATACTCAGCAAGACATGGCGATTTACCGCAACATCATCAGCAACAATGATCGCTGGATTTTGGCCCGTCTCCGCCAGTAATTTGGGCGAGCGATCGGCGGCCTCTGTCGCCAATTCATTAATATATTCGCTTGCCCCAATTTCCAGTAAAGGTACGTCAAAATAGAAGCAACTACCCTGCCCAAACTCGCTGCTGACATTTAAATTACCGCCCGCGGCCTCAACTAAGCGCCGACAAATGGACAGGCCGAGACCAGTGCCTTTGCCGTCTTGGGGATTAACCTGCCGGAAAGGTTCAAATACGTCGCGCAGCTTTTCCTGGGGAATACCCATGCCACTGTCGGTGACCGAGAACATCAGCTGCTTGGTTTCAGGTGAGGCATGCAGTTTTAAAACTACCTTACCGCTACTGGTAAATTTAACCGCGTTATCTAGCAAATTAACCAAAACCTGAAGCAGCTTCACCTCATCGACTTGAACCTGTACGGGCAAATTGGGATCGAGATCGACAACAAATTCTAGACCCTTTGATTTCGCTCTATGGGCCACAATATCGCTGACATTAGACACAATATCGTCGAGCTTATTGGGGCGGCACACAATATCGATGTTACCACTTTCAATCTTCGCTAGGTCTAAGACATCATTTATTAAGGTGAGCAAATGCTTGCCGCAGCTCTCTATCGCCCGCAAATACTCCTGACTACCCACGGGGATACCTGTGTCGCGCTGTAATAGCTGCGCGTAACCTAACACCCCGTTCAAGGGGGTGCGCAATTCATGGCTGACACTGGATAAAAATTGACTCTTTGCATGTAATGCGTCTTCGGCGGCAATGCGCGCATTAACCAACTCTTGCTCGATTCGCTTGCGATCAGTTACGTCGGTCATAATACCCATGGCGCGAATCGGCTGGTCGTTCTCATTGCTCTCAACTACGTCGCCGCGACTATAAATCCAGCGGAAATTACCAGCACGATCCTTTACTCTGAACTCCACGCTATTGCCGGTTGCCAAGCCCAGCCAGCTGTCCACTGCAGAGGCGATAATTTGTAGATCATCGCCATAGGCAATATTTTTAAATGCACCTACGGGATAAGGTTTAAAGGGGGCGTCGTATCCCAGCAAACGGAAAAAGCTCTCGCCGACGGTGACCAAGCCGGTCTGTAAATCCAAATCCCAGAGATGGTTTTGGGCCGCATCTAGTGCCAGTTGAAAACGCCGTTCACTGAGCTTTAAGGCGCGTTCGGTTTCGGTGCGTTGTTCAACCATATAATTTGCGTCTTCAGCTAAACGCTGAAACTCGGCAAACGGCAGACGCGTCACTTCTATTGCGGTAGAACTCTTGCTGGCGTCAGCAAAGAACTGCTGAAAGATATGAAACCCAGCTGCGCTGCGCCTCGCCAACCAACGCGCCGCAATGGCTGAGAACATCATCAACACAAAAGCGATAACAACGATGAATAGAATATGCTCCTTAACCCGAGCCTGCAGAGCCGTGCGTTCATCGGCGAGCTTGACGTTAAGTTCATCCAAAAACACACCAGAACCCAATACCCAACCCCAGGGTTCGAACCGGCGGATATAAGAGATAACAGGTTTTTTCTGACCGTCGCGGTCCAGCCAGCTTAATTCAGTAAACAGGCTCTGCTCATCACCGCCGACCCTTGCACTAACATCGACGATATCTGGCATAAAAGACCCCACGTTACTGGGATCATAGGCATTAACCAGCTGCCGACCATCTTTATCCACCACAAACAATATCGAGTTATCTGGGTCGATGGGGACCGCTGCGATCCGCTCAATGACTTCGCTCTTTAAACGATTGAGCTCATCACGGAGATAGATACTGGCGCCCATATAGATGTTCAGCGGCTTGTAGTAATAAACAAAACTAAAATTTCGTTCTGGCGTAAGGTCGCTATTCTGATCGGTAAACCGGTACTCCAGAAAGTCGTATGTTTTATTTGATAGCGCGGCCCTAATCTGGCTGGAAAAAGAAGCTACCGTCGCGCGGTCTGTCATTCGCTTTTCTGCAGCGGCGTCCATCGGCGGCAGCAAAGCTCGCCCCTGGTCATCGAATAAGAAGAAAAAGCCCTTATTATCGGAGAATCGAAGCGAGGCCATGGTTGCCCGCAAACGGATTAGCTGTTCTGCCTTACTTTCGCCCACAAACTCTTTGCGAGTATCTTCAACCAGGGTGATACCCACTGCGACCTGCTGGCGCAAGTCATTATAAAGCCGTCGGTTCAAATGCTTATGCTTGTAGTCTAAATACTCAACGGCCTTGCCAACTTCTCTACGCAACAGCTCACGCCGAGACTCCACGTAGGTGTCTCGCCACGCCTCACTTTGCTCAGTGTAGCCTTCGTATTCCTTAGCAATCCAGATATAGCCAAATATCGCCAAAGGAATCGCAGACAATGCGACTAGGCTGAGGAGATAAATCTGTACTAAACTGCGCTTTGTTCGCATGCGCAACCCTTGTTGTGTTTAGCAATCGCATCGTTGCGTTGCGGCTTATTAGCCGAAAGCTTATCCAGTCTTGGCGCTTCCTGCCAGTATCAATCGACTAATTCGCAGATTAAGCATGCCAAATGTCTATAATTTCATGGTAGCCTAAATACATTATAAAACGGTAACGGTAAGGAAGTAACAATGACCATAGAAGCAACTGTATACCTAGTAGAAGATGACGAAGCCGTGCGGGACTCCCTCCAAATGGTACTAGAATCAGTTGGCCACAAAGTCGCTAGTTACTCACGAGCGGACGCCTTTCTAGAAGATTACACCACAGAGATGGCCGGATGTATGGTACTGGACATTCGCATGCCCGGCATGAACGGCATGGAACTGCAGCGCCAGCTCAATACCCGACATTCTATTTTGCCGATTATCTTTGTGACCGGGCATGGCGATGTGCCAATGGCCGTAGACGCCATGCAACGAGGCGCAGTGGACTTTGTGCAAAAGCCCTACCGAGAAGAAGAGTTATTAGGGAAAATTCAGCAGGCCATCGCCGCCGACACTGAGAATCGTGCTGATCTGGAAGAGAAGCATAAAATTCGGGCTAAATTATCCGATCTTACCCCGCGCGAAACTCAAGTAATGGAGCTCATGATCGAAGGCAAGGCAAACAAGGTCATCGCCTACGATCTTGATATCAGTCAGCGCACAGTAGAAATTCACCGAGCCCGCGTTATGGAAAAGATGAGAGTGCGCTCGCTGGCCCACTTGGTGCGTATGGTTATGGCGGCCGAAGACACTGGCACTCGTTAAGCTTGCTGGCTGCCCAGCAAGGCGTCTACCGCACGCAAGGCAGCCATCAAACCGTTCACAGGCAATTGCTTAGCGCTAAAATACTCTTCTGCCATGGGCGCAATGCCACTGGCCCTAGGCAAGCCCTGCCGCTGATCGATTAAAAACCGCATTCTCGGAATAAAAATAAACTGCAGCCATTGCGCAAAATTAAGCGTATCAACAGCAAAGGGCTGCTCGCTGCGCAGCGCTGATGGCGGTGGTACTTCTGCTTGCCAACATCCTATTTGACGCAACTCGGCTTCGATGTCGATCAATATCGCTGCAACTTCAAAGCCGTCACTCATCGCTGAATCCGCGCGTCGGAGTCATCCACATCATTCTATTATCTGCCGATATGGCGGCATCGACGCCAGCATTTTCCGACCGTAATGTTTAGTCACAATGCGCCTATCTAAGATAGTAATACGCCCAACATCTGACTCGCTGCGCAACAAACGGCCACTGGCTTGTATCAGTTTCACCGCGGCATCTGGCACCGTAATATCCATAAAGGGATTACCGTTATTGCGACTAATCCACTCGGCCAGCGCTTCCTCTACCGGATCTTCCGGCACCGCGAATGGAATTTTAGCTATAAGTACATGCGAGCAATATTTGCCGGGTAAATCCACCCCTTCGGCAAAGCTTGCCAAGCCAAAAATAACGCTGCCGTCGCCCTTATCTAAACGCGCTCGATGTTGACTAAGAATCTCATGCTTGGGCAGATCATCTTGCGCGAGAATACGTTGCTGCCATTCCGCGGGCATACCCTCTCGGACCGCGCGCAACTGCTTGCGAGATGAGAACAACACCAAACTGCCAGCCGAAGGCGCCATCAGATCTGGCAACATTTCTATCAATGCCGCGGTATGCGCCTCTGCATTTCCCGCATCGCAATTCATGGCCGGCACATACAATTCACCGGCCTCGGCGTGGGCAAACGGACTCGGCACCACTTCAAAGCTGGCATCAACATCTAGACCAGCACGCATACTAAAGCGATTGAAGCTGCCTAGCGCAGTGAGTGTTGCCGACGTCAGCACCGCCGCGTAGCAACGTGACCACAGGGCAGATTTAAGCGCATTGGCCGCCAGTATCGGGCTGGCATTTAGTTCAATATCAAACAATCCCTGGCCAGCTTCTACCAAGGCCATCCAACGCGCATTGGGTGGCTTTTCTTGCCGCGCATCACTGGCATAAGAGCGCCATAGCGCGCAGGCGTTCTCGGCACGGAAACGCGCAGAGGACACCGTCGCCAACCACTGTTCAGTAACTTCTCGGCTCGCCATGAGTTGGTTGCCGTCCAAGCTATCCTGAAAGGTATCAATAAGCTTTTCAGCCTGTTGAATCACGCCACTGAAGCCCTCAACCATATTCTTAGCGTGGGCAGCTAAATCATCCGGCACTATACCTTCTGAGAACCGCACGCTCTTAGTACCTTGGCGCTCTTCCGCGTGATCTAACAAGCCTTCTAATATGGGCCGCAGCGGGTCCAAGCCCCGCCGCACCGCAATCAGCTGCGACAGCAAACTCTCTAGCCCGCCTCTCGCACTCACATCCATGGCTGGCACCGCAATCATCGCGGCCAAGGCGCGCTCAATTTGCTCTAACCAGCGCTCGGTCGCGGCTAAGCGAAAGTTCGCGCTGAAGTGGTTAATGACCTTATCTGGCAAATGGTGGGCTTCATCAAATATATAAATGCAGTCTTCAGGGGGGGGCAGAATGGCGCCGCCGCCCAAAGCGAGATCAGCCAACACCAGATCGTGATTTGCCACAATCACATCGGCCTGAGTTAGCGATTCACGGGCTTTAAAAAAGCTACATTGTTTGACATGACTGCAGCGCCGACCGGTGCATTGGGCATGATCGGTCGTGACTCTCGCCCACTTGTCGTCAGCAATAACGGTGTTCCAGTCGTCGCGGTCACCGCCCCATTTACCGGTGGCCATCTTCTGCGCAAAATCAGTGTACAAAGACAGGCTCTCGGCATCTGGCGCCGCCATATGCTCGTCCACATACAGCGGCAGGACCTTGGCATCTGCGCCCGACAGCAACTGATCTAATTTAGACAAACAGATATAGCGCCGCCGGCCTTTAGACAAACTAACCGTAAAGTGCAGGCCGCTATTGGTGAGAATATCAGGCAGATCGCGGTAGATGATTTGTTCTTGCAGCGCGACGGTTGCGGTAGAAATAACTAGCGTCTTATTGCTCTGCTGAGCGATCGGAATCGCCGCAACCGCATAGGCTAGGGTTTTGCCGGTGCCAGTGCCCGCCTCCACCACACAGAGATGATCACCACCGCCGCGCTGAAATTCTTGATTGCGCTTTATACCACCCAACACTCTGGCGATATGAGCAATCATCAAGCGCTGGCCGTAGCGAGGCCGCAGTTTTTTTACGTCTAGGAATTGTCGATAGGCGTCCTGAATCGCTTTTTTGAGTGAGTCAGTGAGCACCTAAATGACCTCGCCTATTGCCCGCAAATCCCGACTACGCAATTGATTGCGCACTGGATTGGCATATATCTCCATCGCCTTAACACGATATTCCTGCGGGATTTCCGCAAAGTGCTGGTCGAATTCGACGATATCAGCACCGCTAATGTCTGGCACCCGCAAATCGCGCCAGCTTTCGTCATTGTATAGCCGCGTATACGCTAGAACATTGCTCGCATGCAGGTGGTACTGATCAATAATGGCCTCATCTAACTGCGCCGCCACCATTGCTGCGTCGGTGAATTCACCTTTGAGGGGCGCGCCAAAGCTAACATGAACATCGCCTTTACTACCCAGCACACCAATACCGATATTCTTTAAATCTTCATGCTCCGCTTTTAAATAGGCGCCATCGCGTTCAACCTGCACCAACTCTTTGGCCTTGGCGGCATCCAGGGGGTCCCACTCATATGAAATAGCAACCGGCACAATATTTAACTGATTGATGTAGTCAGAAAAGCTCTCATCTGGCTTCTTCTGAGCCATACCAATCATCTTTATAACCGCCGCTTCGGTGGCATCATTGCCATCTTTAGCGCGCCCTTCGCGCTGGGCAATCCAAATAGAGCTGCGCTCTTCCAATAGTGAAAATCGAATATAGTTAGCCAATTGCCGAAACGCCGCCAGCATCTGCCGCGGACCGCGGGCGGAGCGCTGCACAATAAAGCTCTTATTGAGACGCATCAGATCAGCGGCAAAGGGCTTAGACAGTAGATTGTCACCAATGGCGATACGCACGGTGTCTCGCTCATGATGATAGAGGGCGTAGTTCACAAAGGCCGGATCGAGGGCAATATCGCGATGATTACTAATAAACAAATACGCTGCGCTCGAACCCAAAACTTCAAGCCCAGACACAGTGAAACTGGAGGTATGATCCTCGATCATCGTGTCCATGTAACGCTTAATGACGTGCTGAAAATCAGCCACCGTCCTTACGTCCTTGAGCTCGCGCCGCAGATACCAAGTGATAACTGGTCGCACCAACCATGGCAGGTAGCGATTTAAGGTCGGAATGCGCAGATTCGCAACGATATTCAACAATTCGGGGTCAAGCAATAACTTGGCTAGCACCGGCACAACTTCATTGTCGTGGTATGGCCGGATCTCAGCGAAGTCATCCATTGGTTTGTGCTCTCAACAATATAAAGGGGCGTACAATAAAGGATTCAGTCGCAATCGTCATCTGCGTAGCACAATCGCGCAGGTCCTAAACATTGAATATCCCCGAAAAATATCTTAAAAGCCGCGCATAGTCATGCATCGCCGCGCCATCAGCGCTTAGCAGGGATGCCGATTGACTGCGGTATTCTCTGTGCTTAATGCTAGGGAGGCGAATAGGACAAGCATTGCGCGCTGAGTGCCCACAGCCTCAGAGAGAAAGCCGACGGCACAAAATATGCTTGTCCCGTCAGGGTGAGCAATTGGGCCTGAAAACAGCCTGCAATCAAATTCAAAGCGACAGATCATCTCAGAACAATAACCAGCAGAGCATCATTGAAGGAGATTGATATTGTTAAGACGGGAAATAACGCTGACAATAGTAGGGCTATAGGGGCAAGCAAAAACAATGCTTTGCGCCAGACCTGAAGATCGTCACGCTGCCATAAATGGAATATTTACAATGCGTTTTTTTCAGGTGCACAGAAATATAGGCCCGCAAAACATGACAGTGCTAGCTCATTCTGAGAGTCTAAGCAGATGTTCGCTGAACGACAAGGAGCTAATATCCCTCGACATAATCCGCGCCAAAAACATCATTGCCGACGGATCATATTTCTTTGACTGCCGAATTAAAGCCTGTCATAAATTTAATCGCCTTAACGATACTGACGCTGACCGGAGCGAATAAAATATGTCCCGACGCAAAGACGTAATCGACCAAGAATTAGACAACGCAGAAACCTATGAGCAATGGAAGGCCGCGGCAATGCGCAGCGACCAAAAGAGCGGTCTTGATTATTGGAAAAACGTAGACCGAAGTGGCCTATATGATTTTAAGGCTATTCGACAGCGCCTAGACCGACTACGTGACTTACGCGTAAAAGGCGACAACCACGGCCTGATGTTTTCCCTGAATGAAGGTATTCACGGCAATATGGCCGGCATGGGCCGCTCAAGCCTTTACAAAAAAGCGCGTTTTGGCACCAAAAATCTGATCGTCGAATACATAGAGGAAATCGGGTCAGCCTTACTACACCTAGCCAGCGACAGGACCGAGGATATTCCGCTTGAAGAAAAGTTTGAATTCTTTCAGCGCGCCAGTCACTGCTTTGGTCGTTCCGCCCTAATGTTAAGCGGCTCAGGCACCCTGCTATATTTCCACCTTGGGGTGGTAAAGGCGCTGTGGGAACAGCAGTTGCTGCCGCCTATTATTTCTGGCTCTAGCGGCGGGGCCCTCGTGTCCGCATTGGTAGGCACCCACTCCCGCGCCGATCTAGCAAAAATCTTTACACCAGAATACATCAGTATCGAAGTGACCAAAGAAGCCAGCAAACTCGCCAATCTCAATATATTTAAACGCGCGGCAATATCGCCGGAAGCGGCTGCAAAATTATATGAACGGTTAATACCAGACCTGACCTTCCAAGAGGCATTCCATCTAACCGGGCTGCAAATCAATGTGTCGGTGGCCCCCGCTGAAAAACACCAATCATCTCGATTGCTCAATGCAGTTGCCTCGCCCAATGTAATGATTCGCGAGGCGGTGATGGCGTCCTGCGCCTTTCCCGGGGCCTTTCCGCCCGTCACCTTAGCGGCCAAAAATCAACGCGGCGAGCGTCAAGCTTATCTCGCTTCCCAGAAATGGATTGACGGTTCGGTCAGCGACGATATGCCGATAAAACGCGTAGCTAGGCTATACGGTGTCAATCATTTTATTGTAAGCCAAACCAATCCCATTGCACTGCCCTTCGTTTCTGAGTCCAAAGATCAGAATAGCTGGGGTATTATAAAACATGCCATGCGCAACACTACCCGCGAATGGCTATTGGCTGGCACTAAACTTATTTCCAAACCGGTGGGCCTCAACCCTAGCCTCAGTAAGCTGGTGAACATGACCAGTTCGGTATTGGCCCAAACCTATACCGGAGATATTAATATTCTGCCGCCGCGTCGCCTCCACAACCCCATGGGTTTGCTGTCAGGTCGCACCACAGAAGAAGCAATGGATATGATTCGAGACGGCGAGCGCGCATGCTGGCCCTATATAGAAACCATTCGTCTCCAAACCAATGTCAGTCATGTCCTTGACCGTATCTTGCGAGATATGGAAATCCGACTGATTAATGATTCAAAACGTTCAAGAACCGAAGTTGCCATGGAAGCTAGCCGATGACACAGCAAAAACGTCTTTTACGCAGCCGCAGCGGTTGCGGCATTTACACCCAAAGCTGGCAGCCTATCGGCACGCCAAAGGCGGTATTAATTCTGGTCCATGGCATGGCTGAACACAGCAATCGTTATGTCGGAATAGCTAAGTATTTTACGGCACAGGGTTTTGCCGTTTACGCCCTAGACCACGAAGGCCACGGCCAGTCCCAAGGGCTACGCGGCTACATAAATAGCTTTGACGACTTTCTAACTACCCTTGAAGAGTACCGCCAGCAAATTGCCGAGCTACACCCTACGAGTAAACTATTTTTGATCGGCCACAGCATGGGCGGCGTTATTTCAAGCGCATATTTGTTGGAGCATCAAGAACAGATCGCCGGCTGTATTTTATCGGGTGCGGCCCTAGACACAGGAAGTGCAGTGGGCCCGGTGCAGCGTTTGTTACTGCGCTTGCTGTCAATCCTGCTGCCAAAGCTACCGATACTAAAATTAGAGGCCAATGACGTCTGCCATGACCCCGCGGTCGTTGAAGCCTATCGCAACGACCCACGCGTGTTCACTGGCAAAATTCGGGTGCAACTGATTACTGAACTTTTACGCACGGCTGATCGAGTGCTCAAAAATGCCGCCAGCATCTCCTTACCAATGCTGATTTTGCATGGTGGAGACGATAGAATGGCATCACCCGCGGGCTCAGAAAAACTCTATGCCGGTATTTCCTCCGCGGATAAAACTCTAAAGATTTACCCAGGCCTTTATCACGAAATTTTTCTTGAACCGGAAAAGCATGAAATCTACGCCGAAATACATTCCTGGTTAGAGCAAAGATTGTAAAAATGGGCAATCTGCTTTTTAAGTAACACAGCACGCGATCAGCAAAAACGCGACCCATATTAGTCGTGGTAACCTCTGGGTATATAGTACTAAAGGAATAGTAATATGCAGGAAACTTGCAACAACCCCTGGCCTGACAATATTAGTGGCCCAGTTGTTTTCATCGTAGATAGTATTACCAGAACTGAAAAACGCCTATTAGAAGAGTCTATCGGCGAGAATAAACCCGCAGGCGCAAGCTACCATGTGGTCCATCGCCAATTACGAGAAAAGCGGCGCTATGGCCAGGGCTCTAACACCCAGTTGTCAGAACTAACCAAATCAAATCAAAACCCATACTTTGTACCCGTGCGCGTGAGCTGGAAAACCCGCACGCCTCGGGATATGCAAGGGGTGTCACTGCGAGATTTAGTAACCGGCAATCGTGAATACCCCGGCTGGTTTCAACAGAAACTACGACTGCGCAAGGACCAAAATAGTTACAGCATTACCGTTGGTAATGGCGCCAGTCTTGCACAGCTAAAAGACGCCTCCGCTCACCATGTTCGCAAGCACGGTGGCGATGAAAATCTTGTTAAATTTATTGATCGCTCAGCATTTTTAGCCCTAGAAAAAAATGAACGCCATATCAAAGGCGCGCGCTACAAAATCCCCCAGTTACTATCAGACGAAGTCATTCGCAAGCCCTCGGTCATCAAAGCCCTCACTAAGATTAGCGAGTCTAGTGGCCGCTCAATGGACAGTTTGATCAAAGAAGCAAAACTTTGCCTGAACGAAATGTCGGCGAAACCGACCGCTCTCGGAACCGACCTTGCCGCTGCATTAGGCCGCTTCATGTACACCCGCGGTTTTGACAAAGACATTGACTACGCGGATGGCGATATCGAGCGCATCCGCAAACTACTCACCGAAAAACCGGTCGCGTTTCTATTTACCCATAAATCGCATATCGATGGTTTTTTACTGATGACCATCTTTCACGATCAGAATTTAACACCGCTACACCTCTTCGGGGGTATTAATATGAACATGCCCGGAATAGGCCCAATACTCCGCCGATCTGGCGCTATTTTTATTCGTCGCAGCTTCCAAGACGACGCCGTCTACAAGGTCGTATTTAAAAACTATATCGACTACCTAGGTGAAAAACGCTTCCCATTGATGTGGGCACTAGAAGGTACCCGCTCCCGCACCGGTAAATTAATGCCACCGCGCTTCGGCTTAATCAACTATGTGGTTAGCGCGCATATGCGTGACAACGCCCCTGACCTGTTACTGATGCCGGTTTCCATTACCTATGACCAAGTACCGGAAGTCGCTGACTACGACGCCCTGCAGGCCGGCGGCAAAAAACGCCCCGAGTCGACCTCGTGGTTTATGGAGTACATCAGTGGTCTAAAAAACCCTCATGGCAAAATCCATGTGCGTTTTGGGGAAGGTGTCACTATCAGTGAACACCTAGACCTTAGCAGTCCGGCGCCGCAAACCAGGGACATTCAAAAAATCGCCTTCGAATTGGCGGTTGACGCCAACAATGCCACGCCAATCACCGTTAACTCTTTAATCTGCTATGTCATTCTTGAACACGGTCACAAGGCCATCACGTTTAGCGAGCTAAATACCGATATCCAAGCGCTGCTAGAGTTAATAAATAAACTGGGCTTCGCGGCCACCAACGACGTCAAAAATCTCGATGACGCGGGTATCAAAAAATGCCTGCAACAACTGGGCACAACCGGTGTCATCAATATTTTCAACGACGGCATTGAATCTGTTTATATGCTGCCCGCTGGCGCGGGTCGCACCGCGGCCTACTATCGCAATGGCCTGATTCACTTTTTTATCAACAGCGCTATTGCCGATATGGCACTGCTTGCTGTCAACAAAACCGGTGACGAAGCCATTACCCAATTCCACGACGAAGCACTCAAACTGCGAGAGATGTTCAAATACGAATTTTTCTTCGAAGGCTCAAGCGCCTTTATCTTGTTGCTGGAACGCGAACTTGAACAACGCGCGCCGGACTGGCGCAGCAGCGTTATACAAGGGGCCAAAACCACGCGAAAATTGCTGGCTGGTATCACGCCCATTTTAGGACACGGCACCCTCCGACCTTTTATAGAAGCCTACCTAGTGTTAGCAAGGGCTTTACGGATGCAAGCCGAGGGTGAAATTAGTGATCCAAAGCAACTTATCAATCACGCATTAACACTGGGCAAGCAGCGCGTTCTGCAAAAGCGAATCCATTGCGAAGAGTCGGTATCCGGCAGCTATTTTGAAAACGCCATTAAAATAGCGGACAACCAGGATTTATTGAAAGCTGGAGGCGACGCGGCGGATGGCCGGCAACGCTGGCTAGAAGACCTGAGAGAAATTTCTGCCAACGTTCGTTTTTTGGCGTCGATGGCCGACGCCAAACGTCTGCAGATACGCACCCAACTGGAAAAATAATACCTCCCCGCATCAACTGCCGCGCCAAGGCGCGGCAGTCTCGGTTGCCGGCACCGCCTAATTCAACGTATCGCAATCCCGCGCATCCTCATAAGCCAGCGGACAACTCCAACATAGGCTGACGGCATAAGTCGAGCGAGGATATCTTGCACCCGGCCATCGCTAATAAAAATACGGCCAACATTTTTCTGTACTCCGCGCAAAATTATATTCGCCGCAACTGATGGCTGCGTGCCCTTTTGCAACTCGGCATGGAAGTGTTTTGTACTGCTGTTGTGGTGATCGGCATTAAGTGTGATGTTGGTGGCCACTGCACCGGGATGCACCGTATGCAGGGTCAAATTATGGATGCCACGGATACGGTGCTCGGCCCGCAAGCTATCGGTAAAGCCGCGCACTGCAAACTTGGTTGTGCAATACGGCACCAGATAGGGCAAGGCTAAAATACCTTGCGAGCTGGAAAGATTAACAATGGCAGCCTCAGGGCGACTCAGCAGATGCTGATAGCAGCGCTGGGTGGTGTGTATAACCCCCCAGTAATTGATATTGGTTATTTTCTCAAAGTCCTGTTCACTGGCTTCGCCAAAAGTGAGGTCACCTAGGGCAATACCTGCATTATTAATTAAGAAATCAATGTGTCCAAAGTGAGCAATCACATTGTCGACGAAGACGTTTATGGCGCTCTTATCGCCCATATCCACTTGCTCGCTATAAAAGTCTGCCTTGATCTCTGCGAGCATAGCTTCGCTGGCGTCCCGATTAGCAATATCGCAGAACGCCACTTTTGCGCCGCGCCGCGCAAGCTCCATCACTAAGTGATGACCAATACCGTCGCCACCACCGCCGGTAACGATGGCAACCTTATCCTTAAATGTTTTCATGCTTGCGGCCTATTGGAGAGAACGATATTTACTGATGCTTGGCGATAAAATCCAGAACATCGCGTGAACTGCGTGAAGCATCTTCTAGCATCGGCATATGCCCAAGCTCTGGATAAGTGATAAGTTGCGCGTTGGGAACACCCTGCCTCCATATTTCAGCGCTGCTGATGTCTAGCAGACGATCGCGCTCACCCCACAGCAGCAACACCGGCACACTGAACTCAGAGAGCCGCGTGTCGAGCATGTCGACGTCATGGAAGTCGTGAAAGATACGCGCCAGTGATTCACGACGCGCAATATAATCGTCCGCCATATAGTCCAATATCATTCTTGGCAACCAAGGCGGCTGTGACATCGTCATGGCGTAGAAGGTATAAAATTCCTCACGGCTGCTCATCTCAAATGGATTGCGGCCCATGGCGCGCATCCGCTCCATATCACTGGTATTTGGCGCAACCACCCCTGCAGGATCGATCAGCGTCGCGCTTCGCACTCGCTCTGGATGGTGCAGAGCAATCTGCGCGGCGATAAAGCCGCCCATCGAATTACCGATGATATGCGCATTGGCAATACCCAGTGCATCCATAGCTTGCAGCACACGTTCACCCTGACTTACCGAGTCGTATTTAAGCGCGGGATCGAATGCGGTTTCACCATGGCCCGGGAGATCTAAGATCAGCACTCGATAACGATCAGTAAAATGACTGGCAAAGCGCATCCACACGGTCTTCTCTGAACTGTAGCCATGAAGCATGACCACGGTTTCCGCGCTGCCTTTTGGCCCGCCCTGCCAGCTCATTAGGCGGCTATCGCTGATTTCTATCTCAGCGCGGTGTAGCCCATAAAGCGTGGTTTCAATCTTGCTGGCTAGCGTCAACACCTGACCGCCAATGCGCGGATAGGTGACTCCAGCCCAGACAGCAAAGCCAATCACTATGCTTATTAAGGTAATAGCAATTGGCTTCTTCATTCTGCATTCCCTTCTTTTTCTAACGTAGACAAACTAAGCATGGCCGAGGGACGCGGCGGATAATCACTGCGGTCGATAACCTTTCGCATGTCGTGCCATATCAATTTATTTAGTATGCGCAGAGGAACCAGATTCGCGCCCAGCCAAGTCTTAAAGGAATCTCGGCCATACACAATTTTGGGAGTGCCTCGGCGAATACCTCGGATCACGTGGCGAACAATTTGCTCAGGTGGCGTTGACAGGTATTTCGCTGAAAATGCCTGATGCTGAGGCATATTGGCGATATTGGTAGCAATGCCGCCCGGGTGAACAAGATGCACGCTGATTGGACTGTCGTGTAACTCGACCATAAGCGCCTCGGTGAAGCCACGCACGGCAAACTTAGATGCGCTGTAATCGCTATTATTGGGTGGACCGATAAGGCCGAAAATACTCGACACATTGACCACGGCGCCCTCGCCATTTTCAATCAACTGGGGCAGAAAAACTTGAGTACCGTGCACTACCCCATAGAAGTTAATGGCCATCACCCGTTCAATTGTGGCAAGTGGCGTCGCCCACACCGGCTTTCCGGCACCAGAGATGCCGGCGTTATTAATAATCACATGGGCGTTGCCCAAAACACTCTTCACTTCATCTGCAAAACCTGCCATCGCCGCCCGGTCTGCCACATCAAAGGTCGCGGTATATAGCTCTACTTCACCGGACTCGCGCAGTAGCTCAACGGTTTCAGCAAGGCCTGCGCCGTCGTAGTCGTTGAGGGCTAGCCGCGCTCCAAGTTTTGCAAATTCCAGCGCGTAGGCGCGGCCCATACCCGAACCCGCACCCGTGACAACCACAATCTTATTTTTAAAGTTATTCATGTCATCAATCTCAATTCATTAGATGGTGCTTTGACTTGAAGCGGCTGGCAAGCCGACGGTAGGTAAAACTAAAACCAGGGAACATGGCAATGACGTGGCCACTTTTACTCTGATACCAGCTGGTGCAACCACCCCACTTCCAAACCGTTTTTTCCATTTCTGAATGCACCATTTGGGTGTACTCATCTTCGGCTTCGGGACGCACCTCAATGGATTGCTTGCCGGAGTTATCCAGCTCGGCAATGCTGTCGGTGATGTACTTCATTTGCGATTCAATAATAAAAATCGCCGAGGTATGACCGATACCAGTATTGGGACCGGTGACAACAAAGAAATTAGGAAAACTCGGAATGGCAGTGCCGAGGTAGGCCCGCGGAAACGCTTCCCAGACCGAGGCGAGGCTCACGCTGTCTTTACCAATCACCGGATAGGAGATAACGCCATCGGTCGCGTCATAGCCGGTAGACCAGATAATCAGATCCACGTCGATTTGCTGCCCCTGGCTTGTCAGTATGCCGTCCTCATTTACAGCCGCAATACCATCTTGTTTGTCATGCACTGTCACATTTTTTTGAGACAGCGCGGGATACAAGGTGCTTGAGAGGATGATCCGCTTGCACCCGATGGTGAAGTCGGGCGTCAGCTTTTTGCGCAGTAGCGGATCTGCAACCTGTTTTTCAAGATGCTTTAGCGCAACACGACCGCCGACCAGATGAAGCATTGTTTTTGAATACTTAAAGCCAATAACACGGGCCTCTAATCCCCAGTAAATCGCCCAGCGCAAGGCGTTGTAGAGTGGTTTGATACCAAGCAGTTTGCGCTGCCATGATGAAAACTTACGATCTGGCCGCGGCAATACCCAATGCGGGCTGCGCTGGAATACATGCAGTTCACCGACCTCTCCCGCAATCGCGGGAATCACCTGGGCGGCACTGGCGCCACTGCCAACAATAGCCACACGCTTACCGCTATAATCATAAGAATGATCCCAGCTATTAGTATGGAAGCTTTTGCCTTTGAAAGTATCGCGGCCCGGGAAGTTGGGAATAACCGGCGTACTCAAGGGGCCAGAAGCGTTTATCAGTATCTGCGCCTCAAACGTCCCCGCGGCGTCAGTCTCAACCACCCAACGCTTGGCAGCGTCATCCCACTGCACCTGCTTCACATTGGCGTTTAGTGAAGTTTTCTCGCGCAGGCCATGCTTATCAATCACTCGATTGGTGTAGCGCTGCAGCTCATCCTGCTCTGCAAACATTTGCGACCAAGCGTAGGGTTCAGACGAAATAGAATACAAGGGAGACTGCACGTCCACCGCCGCTCCCGGATAACTATTCTGACACCAGGTGCCTCCCATAAAGTCGCGGCGTTCAAGAATCCGAATATCGTTGATACCCTGCTCCTGCAAACGTATAGCAGCGCACTGCCCACCAAATCCACTGCCAATAATGACAACCCGATAACAATGTTTTGTTTGCATATCTTGACTCTCTGAGCGCTGAAGCGAACAACAATTAATGTGATGACGAATAACATCACTTTACTTCTGATGGCGCTTGTCGTCAAATACTCACATGCAAAAAAAAGAACTACAAACAAACTCAGGACGCACCTACGGTGGCGAAAGCGCTGCCGAGCGCCTATCGCGGCAGCGTCAGCAGTTTATGGATGCCGGTTTAGAACTCTTCGGCACAGTAGGTTACCGCGCCACCACCGTAAGGATGCTGTGCAAGCAAGCCGGTCTCACCGACCGCTACTTCTATAAAACATTTAGGGATACCGAAGATCTATTGGCCGCAGTCTATACGGTGTCGCTAAACCAGATCCAAGCAGAGGTCATGGCGGCGATTACCGCCTCAGCAAACCAGCAGCGTCCAGCCAGCCAGATCGATAACGGCCTTGAGGCATTTTTCACCGCCTTTGAAAATTCCCGAGTGGCTCGCGTATGCTGGCTAGAAGTCCTTGGCGTTAGCCCGCGCATCGACGCAATGTACACAAGTCGTATCCAGCAATTCGCCGATTTACTGCTGTTCTTAGGAAAAGCCATGCAGCCAGATTGGCCTCTACCAAAAGAGGAAACTCGCATCACCGGGATCTCACTGGTAGGCGCGATCAGCCAATCGGCACTGCACTGGTTATTAGAAGACTACCGCTCGCCGCGTACGGTCTTAGTTCGCGTGAATAGCCGCTTGATCCGCGGACTAATCAACCCACTTGTGGATTAATCAAATTAAACGCAAGCTAATACCAGTCAAGGGAATACTGCGACGGTGTAGTCTGAGGCATTTCAACATCCCTGCTTGGCCTTTCAGCGTGCGCCTATAAGCTGGCACTCAGATTTTAAAGACAATAATATGCGGACTAGCAAATGCTTAGGTTTCTGGAAGTCGCTTTACAGCCAAAGGTTTATCGAACAGCCCTTAAAGTCTGCCTGCTGGTGGGCACCATATTGGCTCTAATAAATCATGGCTCGGCAATATTTAATCTTAGCTTGAGTACGCAGAATATCTTACAAATTATTCTTAGCTATCTAGTCCCTTACAGCGTTTCGACATACTCATCAGTAAAAATTATTTTAAATAGTGATCATTAGGCTACATAGGCTTTTCACAGTCACCACAATACGGGCTCTCCATCTTTTAGCCACATCTGAAAACCATGTCAGATAGGTATTGAAATATACAATCTGCAGTTAGACTTAGTATGTTAGTGTTATATCACGCTCTCGCAGCCTCTACAGTGATTATTATCCCTGCCGTGATCTGTTAGCTCTGAGCGCTTTTATGGCAATATAATATTCATTGAATAAGAGTTTAAAAAGTATGAGCACTGAAAAACCAATTATCAGTAAATATGATCAAGTTCGCGCCGAGCAGATTAAATACAATGCCAAAAGAGAGTCTGGGTATCGCGAAAAAGCCTTAAAAATTTATCCTTGGATTTGCGGTCGGTGTACGCGAGAATTTGACCGTAAAAATCTCTCCGAATTGACGGTGCATCATGTTGATCACAATCATGACAACAACCCAAGTGATGGCAGCAACTGGGAGTTGCTGTGTATTTATTGCCATGATGAAGAGCATACAAAATTTGCCAACCATGTACGCTACGGCAGTAGCGGAAAGTCAGAAGTAAAAGCGGCCACATACAATCCATTTGCTGATTTAAAGGCGAAAATGGAAGGTAAAGAATAAGCTAGCAAGAAATTTGGCCCATGAGGTTTTTATGAAAACGTTGTTATTGGTTTTGGTGTCTGCTCTCACGCTATCTACACTGTGCTTTTCTGATGATTCACCGGTGTATAACAAAGAGCTAGATGGCTTTGACTACCCTTTTAACGTTAAAACCTTCAACTTTAACTCTCAAAAACAAGACCTAAAAATGCGCTATATGGATATAGGCACCAAAGACGCACAAAAGGTCATTGTCTTACTCCATGGTAAAAACTTTTCAGCGTATTACTGGGAAGCAATTGCCAAAGACCTACTCAAGAAAAATTATCGCGTCATCATGCCGGATCAGGTCGGCTTTGGTAAATCATCCAAGCCAGCTTATTACCAATACAGTTTTGGTCAGCTAAGTTTGAATACTAAATTACTGCTGGATAGTTTGAATATTAAAAATTTTGATCTTGTCGGCCATTCGATGGGAGGTATGTTAGCAATTACATTTGCTGCCAATTACAGTACAGCGGTTAATAAGCTCATACTCATTAACCCTATTGGCTTGGAAGACTACAGCCAATATGCAGAATATAAAGACATTAATTTCTTCTATGAACTCGAGCTTGGCACCACGCTTGAAAAAGCCAGACGTTACCAACAGGCTAATTATTATGACGACAAATGGTCAGGTGACTACGAGGCCCTTTTAACACCCTTAAAGGGAATGCTTGCCGGAGAAGACTGGAAGCTTGTTGCCTGGAATAATGCCTTAAGTTACGGCCCCATATTTTCAGAGAACATCGTCGCTCGATTTTCACAAATCGAGAATAAAACCTTCTTAATTATTGGCACTAGGGATAAAACTGGGCCCGGTCGGGCTTGGTTAAAAGAGGGTGTCACAAGAACGCTTGGAGAATATGACAAGCTCGGTAAAAACGCTCAGAATATGATTAAAGGCTCAACTCTTATAGAGCTAGATGGTCTTGGTCATATGCCGCAATATGAAGACTACCCCAGGTTTAGCGAGGCTTTTGATAAAGTCATTAATCAGTAATCGGCGGTATTTTTGTCCTTGATTGATCTTTATTATAAATAGCAGCAGCGATAAGTTTGAGATCCACGTCTTCAAACAATCAACTTAATATCGAACAATCTCATACTGTGAAGCCAGAATAAAAATGATGATAATGGCAAGATCAATGCAAGATTGATCTTGCCATTTGTTTTGGCCCTAAAGCGCAGCGACTAAGATTTCACGGCTGACGTCGGGCGTAACAGCCTTGTGTTCACCTAATTTCACCATGCCATGCTGAGTGAGCTTTTCGATCAAACCATCAATCTGTGCCTCAGCTAAGTCGACATGAGATAGCCGAGTCGGCACTTGCATGGCGGTAAAGAATTGCTCCGTCAACTCAATAGCACGCTGAATACGAGTGTCTTCGTCACCATCGGTCAGATTCCATATACGCTGCGCATACTGCAATAGTTTGTCACGCTTGGCCTCTTTGCGAATCTTCATCACAGCCGGCAAGACGATGGACAGAGTCCGAGCGTGGTCAATGCCATAGGCACCGGTTAGCTCGTGAGCAATCATATGCGTTGACCAATCCTGAGGCACACCAGCGCCAATCAGACCATTCAAAGCCATTGTCGCCGCCCACATGATATTGCCACGAACATCCAAATCATTTTTGGTTTCGGCGGCTAGCGCTTTTGGCCCCTCTTCAATTAGAGTAAGTAATAGGCTCTCGGCGAAACGGTCCTGCACTTTGCCATTGACGCTGTAGGTGAGGTATTGCTCCATAGTATGAACAAATGCATCGACGACACCGTTGCCAATTTGGCGATCAGATAAGGACAGCGTCACTGCCGGATCAAGCACTGCAAATAAAGGCCGCAGCAAAGGGCTGCTAAAGGGTAGCTTGTTACCGTCACGCGTAACTACCGCGCCGGTATTCGACTCTGAACCCGTTGCCGGTAGGGTTAGTACACAGCCCATCGGCAATGCCTGCTTGATAGGCTGACCCTTAGCAATAAAGTCCCAGGGATCGTCGCCCTCGTACAAGGCCGCCGCGGCGATAAATTTGGTGCCGTCAACAACAGAGCCGCCACCTACCGCCAGCAGATAGTCAACATCGTGTTCACGAATGGAAACCAATGCCTTCATCAAATTGGCATAGGTCGGATTTGGTTCAATACCCGAAAACTCAAACCAAGTGTGCTCGCTTAATGCCGCAGCAACCTGATCGTAAACACCATTGGCCTTAATAGAGCCGCCACCATATGTGACAAGCACTTTAGCGCCCTTGGGTATTGCCTTGGTTATCGCCTTAATTTGGCCTTCGCCAAACAGGATTTTGGTAGTATTTTGAAAACTAAAATTTAACATTGCGATGTCCTATTCGTTTCAATAAAGCGGGCAATTTTAAGCTGCCAGAGCCGCTAATAATTTCTCTGCCGCGAGTTCAGAGCTTGCTGGGTTTTGGCCAGTAATAAGCAATCCGTCTTGCACCGCAAATGCATGCCAGTCAGCTACTTTTTGGTAGTCACCGCCACGTTTAACAAGTTCATCTTCTAAGAGGAAGGGCACCACGTCACTTAATTGCACAGCATTTTCTTCCGTATTACTGAAACCGGTTACCGCCTTACCGCTGACAACGTATTGGCCCGCTGCATCTTTAATATTCAAAAAGGCAGCCGTTGCATGACACACCGCAGCAACGGGCTTATTGGCGGCTAAGAAGCTTTCAATCAAGGCTATGGAATCGACATTGTCGGTTAAATCCCACAATGGCCCATGACCACCAGGATAAAATACCGCATCATAGTCCGCTGCCTTGACGTCGCTCAACTTAGCCGTTTTTGCCAATAAGGCCTGCGACTCAGTATCTTCGTCAAAGCGGCGAGTAGCCGCCGTCTGAGCATCTGGTGACTCACTCTTTGGATCAATTGGCGGCTGACCACCGGCAGGAGAGGCTAGTGTTACTTGAGTACCTGCGTCTATAAAGGCGTAATAGGGCGCAGCAAACTCCTCAACCCAAAAGCCCGTCTTTTCTCCGGTACTACCTAAGTCTGAGTGCGAGGTAATTACCATTAACACCTTTTTAGCGTTTGAATTAGTCATGTTTTACGTACTCCTGTAAATCCTGTGGTGGCTCGCCTGATAGCTAGCTCAACTTCTGGATAGTTCGATTTCTATCAATTACCAACAGTGTATTACCCACAGGGCATATCGAACAATACAGACAGAATTGACTACATTAGTAGATATATTGATACAATAGGCTATGAATCTATCTTTTGAACAACTTAAAAGCATGGTGGTCTTTGCCCAAGTCATTGAGCAGGGCAACTTAACCGCCGCCGCAAAGCACATAGGCTTATCCCGCGCGTCAGTCAGTTATCATCTTAAAAAGTTGGAGTCTCAGTTGGGGGTGAAGTTGCTAAACCGCTCCACCCGCGCCATCGCGTTGACTGAGGCGGGTGCGACGTATTATCAGTCTTGCCGCATCATTGCCGAACAAGCCAATATCGCCAATCTGCAGATGGAAAACTTGAAAAATGAGCCCGAAGGTTTATTAAAAATAACCTGCCCAGTCAATGTTGGCTTACAGATGGTCGTGCCCGCCCTAAACGACTTTCGCCGTCTTTACCCTAAAATTGAACTTGATGTGATGCTGACAGATGAAGTGATTAATATCATGCAAGAGGGGATCGACCTCGCCATACGGGGGGCCCCGCTGACGGATTCCGGGCTCCAAGCGAGCAAATTGTCCACCTTCCCTACCTGCTTATGTGGCTCGCCAGACTATTTTGCAAAACGTGGCCGCCCAACCACACCAACCGAACTCGAAGAGCACGACTGGGTTGTTTATAAACTCACCGCCGGCGCTATTACCCTTAGCAAGGGTAGTCGCTCTTATAGTGTTGCGGTAAAAGGCAGTATTAGCACCAATAACGCAGCGGCTCGCACGGCCTTTATAGAGGGGGGACATGGCTTGGGTCGCATCCCACTTTACGATGCCTGGCCAAAAATTCAAGCAGGACTGTTAGAAAGGGTACTAGAAGATTATCACTTAAATAACATCGATATTTATGGTGTTTTTCCGCCCGGCAGTGCCGGCTCAAAAAAACTGCGGGTGCTAATAGATTTCCTTAAAGACTACTTTGATAAAACCGACCGCCAAGCCATGAAAAATATCCGCTTATCGAACAAAGGATAAGATCAATACCCCAGAGCTTGGCCCGCCAAGGCGACAGCTACATCACATTAACGCGCACGATCAACTCGGGCCTTAATGTGATGTAGCAGTTTTAAAAGTTAACTCTAAAATCGACGCCATAGGTTAGTGGATCAACAATGCCAACATGGTAAGTGCCGATATCAGTACCCGTTAAACCGCCGGGCTGTGATACTCGGTCATTGCCCAATAAATTCTTACCCCACAGCGCCATTTCGTAGCCACCACCAGGGGTGTTCCACGCCACTCTGGCATTCAGCAAACTAGTATCGTCGCTGTAGCCATTAACCGTATTAAAAAACGGTTGATGGTCTTCGTTCTCCGGCTCGGTGTTTTCTTCATAAATATAGTCAAAATGGAATAACAGCAGGCCGTAGTTAATTTCAGGCGACCAATCCAAAGTCACGGTATATTCCTGCGGGGAAGTGGCATTTACCTGATCAGCGACCATAAATTCACCCTGTGCGTTGAAATATGACTCGCGGCTAGACTCTTGCTCACGGTAGGTATAAATCAGTCCGAAGCGCAAATTTTCTGTCGCCAGCCAGTCCGCAGTTAGCTCGACACCCTGAATATCTTCATCGGTATTAATAACCGCAGGCACGGCGCCATTACTGTCTGGCGATCGTGACTCTATGGCTTCTTGGCGATCATCAATGATCATTTTGAACAGCGCCACTTGAGTACGCACACGCGTGTCAAAGAAATCACCTTTTACGCCAAATTCAATATTGCTCACTACCTCAGGATCTAAGGGTGCCTCACGAGTCCCGGTATTTAGGGAGTCGTAACCACCCGATTTATAGCCGGTCGAGTAGCTTAGGAAGGTCATCGCTCCGTCGGTGATTTGATAATTGGAGACCAGCCGACCGGTAATTTTGTCCCAGCTTTCGGATGCAGTCTCTACGCCATCCGAGTTAAAAAAGAAGTTTTCACCCAGCGCTTGCGAGACCACAAAATCACTCAGCGGCGCATCCCAACTAAAGGATTTTTGATCATTGCTGTAACGCAGGCCGGTGATAATATTCAGTCTTTCGGTAATCGGAAAATCCAGGTCACTAAAGAAACCATAACTTTCGAAATCACCCTCATTGGTCATTTTTTCAGTAACGTAACGACCAGCGATAGCGCCACCTAACAAGGTATTCAACAAACCTTGGGGGATGTCTGCCATACCCGATGCCAGCTCGAGTACCGCGCCGTAACTAAAGGTTAAGGCGGTTTGCTGATAAGTATCTTCCTTGCTGTAATTTGCCCCAAACACGGCGTCCACCCAAGGCAAGGCAACATTAAATTGCATCTCAAAATAGGCAATATCAGAATCTTCAATATTATTGGTATCTACATAAACTGAATCGTCTGCCGTTGCGTCTTCATCTTGCAGGTTATAGGTTTCAAAGGCGCGGTAACTGCCGATTAAAGTCAAACTGGTGGTATCTGTGAGGTCATACCACAGCTTACCGGTAAAACCTTGCATCTCTCTAGTTTCACCGCCACCCATAGCATCGGTTTCTAATGTGCGATCTGTCGGGTCGGGATAATTTGAGAACTCTTCACTAATACTGAGCCGCGCCTGCGGGCCGTTGTCGACACGATCAATATCGTAGGCGAATTGCATACTCAGCTTGTCGTTGGTGTCCCAACGCAGCGCCACGCGGCCGAATTGATTGTCTTGCTCACCAGGATCTGGCGCAGCGGGTCCCTTGCTGTCGATGACCGCATCGCGCTGGTTGTGCAGTAGATTAAGCCGCAGAGCAAGATTATCGCTCAGCGGTAAATTACCCATGCCTTCAACGCGAAACAAGTTATAACTACCCAGCTTTGTCATCACAAAGCCTTCCGTTTCTTCCTTACTCGGTGCATTGGGAATAAAGCTCACCACCCCCGCCGCCGCGTTGCGGCCAAACAAGGTACCTTGCGGCCCTTTTAAAACTTCTACCCGCTGCATATCAGAAAACGGCACGGTGATCGCTGCCCGCGGCAGGTACACACCATCGAGAAAGGTCGCAACCGAGGGGTCGCCGCCGGTACTAATATTGGAACTATCAATACCGCGAATCACAAATGAGGACTGGGTGGAGCCACCGCCACGCACACCATCACCCACTTTTAGCCCCGGAATATAGGCCTGAATATCTTCCATATTCAATGCACCGGTATTTTCTAAATCCTGGTTGGTAAAGGTATCGACGGTCACCGGGACCGTCATCGCGCTTTGCTTACGCTTTTGTGCGGTAACCACAACCTCTTCTAAGGCAAGGTTGTTTACCGCATACGCCGAAGGCGTCCCCAGTACTGCAATGCCTATAGCGCAGGCCATGCGACTTCTACTAATGGATTTCATATTACGCCCTCACTCACAAACAAAACGCGCATTGCAATACCCGAACTGGGCATTGCAAATTACAACCTAGCGGCAATCAGTTTTACTTGGTCAAGCTCAACATATACTCGGCCACGTCACGACGCAGTTCTGGAGATAAATGTCCCTGTGGCGGCATAGCAGGATAGTCAGTTCGCACTTTATGAGGCGACGCAATATAGTCAGCAACAGCCTGTATATCATTACGATAAATCGCTTTAACCGTTAAGGTTGGGGGGCCGATCAAGCGCATATTGTAAGCGTGACAGCCAGCACAAATGCCTTGATACAGTAACTTGGTGCGACCCTCAGTAGTCAACACTTCACTGGGGACGCCACCGGGTATCATCATGGATACAATGTCCGCGGTGTCTTTGCGCTCGCACTCGCTCCACTTTTTCAGCCCGAAGCTGGTGTAGCGTTCGCGATTGATAATGCAATTATCCGGCTCCTGTGCGGAACCCAAATTAGCGAGAATATCGGGGCCACGACGGCTGAACTGGGTCAGCATTAAGGCCTTCACATCAGCGACTGGATCTTTGCCGTTATCGAACATTAAATTATCAAGGAACACCATGCGATCTGGATTGGGCTCTGAATCGGGGTCACTGGAAATATCAGTGATAAACGCCAGATCGGTAACCACGATACCAGCGGTTTTATTCCCTGAAATAATATTACCCTCAACGATCACGTCATCGGCGGCCATTATCACAATACCTACTCCGGGTGGCACTTTAGACACAATTGAACCCGGCGCGCCAAAGTTAGCGGTGTTGTTATTGACCACAAAATTATTGCGCAGAATAACGTCGTAGGTCGTCTTGATCGGTAAGCCCGGCGTAATAAACACCAATAGACCCGCGGTGTTGTTATGAGCGTAATTATTTTCTACCAATGCATGGCGAGTATTTTCTATCTCAATACCCGCAACATTATCAAACACCTCGTTGTGACGAACATCGATGTTGTCGCACATAC
This sequence comes from Zhongshania sp., assembly GCF_047636175.1. Lineage (GTDB taxonomy): Bacteria > Pseudomonadota > Gammaproteobacteria > Pseudomonadales > Spongiibacteraceae > Spongiibacter. The sequence continues at coordinate 42,713 of NZ_JBLIKC010000011.1, forward strand.
CCACATAGATAGCAGCGTCTTCAATACCGCTCAGAACGTTGTACTCAATAAGACCGTTTTTACCAAACTGGGGGAAAATACCGTAGACCCCGGTATCGATAACGCGGTTGTATCGAATCACAAAATTATTGCCCGCCTGGCCCATAACGGCATTACCCTTGTAGCGGGTAATCGTTAACCACTCCACGGTAAAATCATTACCCGAGTAAAGGATAGCGTCATTGAGCTTACCCTCGCCGTCCATGACCGGCCACTCACCCTCTTCAACGACGCCGCGAATGGTGATGCCGTCTTTATCCACATACACACTTTCTTTATAGGTGCCGGGATACACCAGAATGACATCGCCGGTGCTGGCTTGATTTACCGCAGCCTGGATGGAGTCGCCGTCCTTTACCGAGATGTCGGCCGCCAGCAAACTTGGCGCGGCTATCATGAGGCCAAGCCACAGCAGTCCCAGTGGGATCATTTTCTTCATTGTTGCGCTCCTTGTTTACAGAGTCTGGATCGTTAATGCGTCAGTATTTGAGTAGTCACCGGCTTTAAGCCGGAAGGAACTTTTTGGGGTAGTACGGGCATAAAACTTTGGTCAGTTAAGGTCTTTAAAAATGCCACTAGTAGGTCGAGTTCGCGATCATTTAGATCAGGCTCCCAGATATGCCAGTGCAAACTTAAATGCTCACCTTCTGGCACAGCATGCCCTCGCCCACCGGTGTAAAACGCAACAGTTTCGCGCAGCGTATTAAAACGGCCGGAGTGCATATAAGGCGCTGTTAACTCAATATTCCTCAATGTAGGTACTTTAAAACCACCGCGCTGGGATTCATCGCCGGTAATCGCTTCGACACCAATATCTAGCGGCATACCGTCTGGCTCAGGCGCGCCAATAACCGCTATTTGCTGATTGGTAAACGCCGGCGGGGTATGACATTCCGCACAGCGAGCGACAAAGGAACGAAACACATTCATTCCCTCAATTTCTGGCTGCGTTAGTACCTCATGAAAACCATTGGCATATAAATCATAACGGCTACTTAGGGATATTAAAGATGACTGGAACGCCGCCAATGCGGTGTAAACCTGCTCTAGACTTATCTCGCCAGAGCCGCCAAAGGCCTGCTGAAACAAGCCGGGATAATTTGCGTTCTGCCGTAAACTTGCCAATAGTTGCGCGGGGGTATTCGCCATCTCTACGCTGGAAAACAAAGGCCCCTCAAGTTGTTCCTCCAGGGAAGAGGCCCGCGCATCCCAAAACAGTTCACGCAAAAACCCAACATTCCACAAGGTGGGGGCCGAGCGATGCATTACAAAACCATTTCTACCGACGCTTCCGGGCAAACCATCGGAAAAACCCTTTGCGGGTTGATGGCAAGACGAACACGCCATATCACCATCGGCCGATAGCAGCGGATCAAAAAACAGCAAACGGCCGAGATCGATTTCTTGAGCGCCAAAACCTTCTCGCAGAGGTGGCAGTCCGGTTTTCAAACCACCAACACCCGAATCTTGCAGCGACCGGTAGCCACTGTAAAAGCTTTGCAGATAACAGCCGCCGTCTCGCCCATGAAATCCGGCGGGACAAACATCTGTTAATGTCCATTCGCTTGCAGCGACTAGCGGCATTGACACGACACACGTCATCAGCCACAAAATAGGCGGGCCGAACACTCCACGCATAATTAATCAGCCTGTGATTGAATATATACAATCACGTCATTAGCAGTATCATCATCGGGTAGGATCTTACCCATCATGCCCATCTGATAGCCGTAGCGATCTGACTCATCCGCGCCACGGATTCCATCTCGAAAGTGATTAAACTGCTTCAATAAATACCAGTCATCAACGCCCGCCAAGGCGGGTGCCTGGAGCAGCTCATTACCCTCTGCAGCAGGCCCATGACAGGAGCCACACAAATTAGAATAATAATCCGCGCCGCGCTTAATATTGCCATCCAAGGTTTTGGCAGCGGGCTTGGCTTTAAAAGTAGCGATATGGCCCACAACGGCTTTTACCGCATTATCATCCGGTAGGGTTTTAGCAATCGTCTGCATTTGCGCGCCGTATCCATCTTGTGGATGACTGCCGCGCAAACCGCTCCTAAAGCCTAGTAATTGGCGTTCCAAATACCACGATTGCTGATTGGCGAGGGACGGTGAATTCAGGGCCACATTGCCCTCACCCTGCACGCCATGACATCCAGCACAGGCAGCGTAAAGGCCCTTGCCGTCAGCAGACACCGCCTGCTGTAAAGTCTGCCGTGCGTCCGCAGCCGCCTCTTCGCTACTCACGTCAGGGGCATTGTCATTACTACACGCCATCAATAATACACTCAGCAATAACACCAATCGTTTCATTCTGACGATCCCTCTCTAATTCTGTTTTAATCAATACCACCACTGAACATCGCCACGCCAAGTGGCTACGAGGATCACATTTGGATGGTGCAGAATCACTCTGCTGACTTTTTTATTTTTTCGTAACTTAGCCAACACTTTTGCCTTAAGCAATATGAAAAAGCTGGCTACTTAGCTACATTTCATGAATTTTAAGTCCATTTTATTGTTATTCGACTTATTTAACGCAGATACACATGACGCATTAAAAGTGTCATAACCCGATTGAATAATGATTCCAGCATCTTGTCAATGACTACGCCGTTCAAACCAACTCTGAGCAAAAATATCACCATGAAAAATGATCATCTTGGCCGAGACCAATAAGTACCGCCTACCGGCAACGTCCAAAATTGCGCAGCCTATGGTCATCTCCACTGGATACATGAATTCCCGCAAAAAAAAACGGCACCACATGGGTGCCGTTTTTCTTGTACTTACTGACTAGTCAGCAAAAAATACTAGGGATTATCGGTGTACAAAATATAATCACCACTGCCGCTAAAAGATTTTACGCGCCAGCGATAAGTACCCGAACTTCCGTTATATGTTAGCGCCTCATCAGAGCCATTGGCCTCACTCGACACTACCACCGACCAGCGCTGGAAAATAAAGCCACTGAGTTTTTCCAAGTACAAATCAAAATCGCTGCCCGCGGCGCCCGTTAAGAAGCCTCGAAACTGACCGCCATTACTGCTGAAGCCACCGCTACTTGGGGTGTACTGCTGAGCATTAGTGCCACTTAAGGTGCCACTAGTTTGCGCGCACTCTGGGCAAGGACCACTGCCCGGTAGAGAAACCACCACCGATTGCGCAGCGGTATTTTGCTGACCGCCGGTATCACTCACTGTTAGTGCAACAGTGTAACTTCCCGCTGATGCAAAGTTATGGCTTGGCGCTGCACCACTTGCGGAGCTGCCATCGCCAAAGCTCCATTGATAGCTAGCGATGCCGTTATCATCCACGGAACTGCCACCATTAAAGCTACAATTTAGATCCGCGCAGCTATAAGTAAATGCTGAGCTAGGCGGGAAATCCGTCGGCGTGCCATTGCCAGCATCTGATATTTGCAGCAGTAAATTGGGCGAGCCGGTGCCAATACTACTGAGTCTGCCCGCAGCACCTTCGCCAAGGAGCTGTGAGAATACCGCCGCGGGGCTTGCCGATGGATTCTGACCCAAGATCAATGCCGCCGCTCCGGCTACGTGAGGCGATGCCATCGAGGTTCCACTGATGGTATTGGTATCGGTATTGCTCTGATACCAGGCCGAGGTAATTGCGGAACCAGGCGCAAAAATATCTACGCATGTGCCCTTATTGGAGAACGATGAGCGCGCGTCATTCGACGACGTAGAGCCCACAGTAAGGGCTTCAGCAACTCGATTCGGTGAACCGGAGCAGGCATCAGCATTACTATTACCGGCAGCAACAACAAAGGTAACACCCGCCGCAATTGCCGCTCGAACAGCTTCATCAAGCGCCGCACTGCTGCCGCCACCCAAACTCATATTGGCAACAGCTGGGCTTTGATGATTCCCCGCCAACCAATCGACACCCGCAATAACACCTGAATTACTGCCGGAGCCATTACAATCTAATACCCGAACAGGATACACCGTGGCAGCTTTAGCAACCCCCCATCTTGTGCCGGCCGCAGACCCTGCCACATGAGTACCGTGACCGTTGCAATCATTAACATCAGCAGGATCGGTACTAGAAAAGAAGAAGCCAGAAGATACAAAGTTACGACCACTGCCAACCCGACCGGTGAATTCTTGATGGGAAGTGCGCAGACCGGTATCAACAATATAGATATGGGTGCCACTGCCATCGCCGTTATAACTATAGCGGCCGTCTAGGGGTAAGCTGGGTTGATCAATTCTATCTAGGCCCCAGGTAGCGCTGTTTTGAGTCGCCGCAATAGTGACAACACTATCCTGCTCAACCAACTTTACCAATGGATTTTGCGCCAATTGGGCAGCTGCCTCTGGTGTAAGCTGCGCAACAAAACCGCGCACAACATACTCAAAACGGCCCAGCAAAACACCACCAACACTGTCAAGTAGGTCGCTAGTAAGGTCATCCAATGATAGGGCTGATAAGATCGGCGAAGTCGCCTTATTAAGCAGGACAATATACTGCCCTTCAATGAGCGCACCCGAAGTCAGTCCATCAGATACCGAACTTTCAATGGCGGTCACCTGCACATCGAGCTCATCGCCCACCGCACCCAAATCAACGCCACCAGTGCCACCACCGCATGCGGCTATAGACGCCACAAATAAACCACCGAGCAAAAGTCGCCCTCGCTTTATCACTTTCATATACTGTCTCCACTTTTTTTTAAAGTTTATCGATACAGATTAAAACACTTCCCCAAAGTAACAATTAAGACCACCGCATCCCCACAAAAATACCGAGTATGCCAATCTTAATCGTCACCAATTCAAACCGCCCCACTAACTCATTACTATTGCGCTACCAGCGAGCGAAATGATCTTCTGCAAAGCCCCAGCAGTTCTCCACAGAAATTAGTTCATCACCAACCCGAATTAACCCCTCAAACACCCCAAAGTGCTGAGTGAAATTAGACGCTACAAAAAACGCATTTACTTTTTCTTTACGCTGTCCCATCGGCGTAAATCGCAAATTTACAATGCCGTCGGCTGACTGCATATGCCAACAACTATCGGGCGAGTAACGATCAAATTGGAAATTAACCATATCCACTTTTATCAGGCGGTCATCAAGCCAGATTGCATTCTCGGTAAACCCGGTTTCATTCACGCCAGCAGCAAGATTCATTCCCAGTCGGCGACCATCTTTCAAGCTTGCTGACATACTGCCCCAATTCCAGAACGTCTCACCGCGCATATAACCCGCGGTCCAATCTACTGACGCTAAGGCCTTGATCGCAGCTAAATCGATATTCTTAGCCCCCCAGACAACGCTCCCGCGACAGGGGATGGCTGCGTTTTTTTGGGTATACACCCAGCCCTGATAACCCGCACGACTGCACATGGCCAATGGCGCTGAGTGAGACTCATCGATCTCTGCGGTTATGTTTACCCCAGATCGCAGCACCACCGTCAATTGTCGCCGCCCGGCCTTCGCCGCTATGGATATTGTGTTTTTGCCACTAGCAAAATAAGCACAGCCATCATCCGGCTTAAGATCAATACTGGTTTTGCGAGCCAACGGCTGTATAAAGCTATACTCGTCAAAGGTTTGGCTTCGCGGCTCGTATAAGTACACGAAGGCCTTGCTCACCAATTTCAAATCAATAATCGCCACACCCACAATTAACTCCGGGCTGACTAATGCAATAAATTGAAATTGATTAAATTTAAAATGCTTGGCAAGCGCGCCCAATTCGCGGTCCATTGGTGAGCGCAAATCGTAGTCTTGGAAATTAACGCATCCTACGCCGTGCTCAAATAGGCCAAACGCCGCTTGGCCGTCTGCGCCAATCAGTGTCGCTTTACGATTCATTTTACTGCTCTCATTATTTTATGAACCTTTACTACACATCCGCCCATATTCTGTGACAGTAAAACCAAGCGGTCAAACGACAAATTCCCAAAATGTGACCCATCAGACATTGCGGGCTACTTTACGCTGAGGCACACTATCCTCAGCTTAGTGACGCAATTGACACGACGAATGGCAATACAACACCCACTCCATAAAGCAGCAGAACACGCATGAACGAGTTCAAACCAGTCGCTGCCGAGACCTTTATCAAAGCGATTCACGACACCGAAACTTACCCTTGCTCGGTACTGGTAAGCGCCGACTTCGACAACAGCATTTTTGACCCCACTCATTTTGCACGCAGTGCGGTGTATTGCCCCCCGCCGATGTTTCGTGCCAGCCGCAAACGTCAGGCAGAGTATTTTGCCGGACGTTATTTAGCTAACGAAGCGATGAGCAGTTACGGAACAAATCAGTTTAAACTGATCGCCGACGCCAAGCGCTGCCCGCAATGGCCAAGTACATTGGTAGGCAGCATTACCCACACAGATCGGTATGCGGCTTGCATCGTAGCCAAAAAGTCCGCCATTGCCGCCATTGGTATCGACGCCCAAGACATTCTTAACGACAGCCGAGCTGAGCGCGTGCAATCGCGTATTATCGACAGTGTCGAGTCGCGTCTAATTGCGCAAAGCGAACTCACCCCCGCACTTGGCGTAAGCCTATGTTTTTCTGCTAAAGAGGCAATCTACAAAGCGCTGTATCCGCTTGTGCAGCAGTACTTTGGTTTCAACGCAGCGAAATTACACAGTATTAATACCATCGACGGCCATCTCACTTTTCGCTTTGATCCGGCACTGTGGATTTTATACAACGAGCGCAACACGCTTACGGTTCAATACCAAATTAAGGACCAACGCCTGCTAAGCTGTGTGATGCTAAATGCGGTGCAAAAATAGTGCTAACAAGCGCTGCCTGCCGAAAATATGCCTGCAAACGATCAATATCCACAAAGTCGATGTAAACACAGCGAAAAACAGTTGAACAATCGCCGCGATCCCTTACTCTTAACAACACTAGTTTTGGTATCACATTTTCGGCGACGAACCACGTAAACTACTAAGCAGTATCTCAACGTCGCTCATCACCGCCATATATTTAGGAAAACAGCTTGCCAATTTTAAAATCAGTTACCAGTAAAGCCAAGGCATCCGCAGCCTTTCGTTTAAAAGGGGGCTTATTTCCCCTCACTTTATTAGAAATTGCCCACTACGATCGCACTGAGTTTGAGCTCCAACTGCAGCAAAAATCCGCAGAAGCACCGGTGTTTTTTAATCAGACACCGGTTGTTCTCAGCTTCGAGGCATTTGATTGCGATGCCGCCACCGTGCCGCTTAGTGAACTCGTCGACATCTGCAAATCACAAGGCCTGCTGCCCGTCGCATTGCGCAATAGCAATGCCGACCTGCAAGCCCAAGCCAAGCATATAAATCTCGCCATTATGCCGGTGGGACGGATCAAGTCTGCCGACAATAATGCGGCCGCCAGCGATGCGTCGCAAAATAAACCCGAACTAGGCAGCGAGGAGCAAAGCGCTTCGTCGTCTATAGATAAGCCCAGCGAATTTAGTCATAGCAGCAGCAAAATCGTCACCACGCCGATTCGCTCAGGCCAACAAGTTTATGCACCTGGGGGCGACCTCATCATTATGGCCTCGGTCTCTGCCGGCGCCGAAGTACTCGCGGATGGCAATATCCATATTTATGGTGCCTTGCGCGGCCGAGCGCTCGCCGGTGTCCGCGGCGACACCTCAGCACGGATTTTTTGTCAGAGTTTAGAGGCCGAGCTGGTCTCTATCGCAGGCAATTTTAAAGTAGATGAAGACCTTCGCACAGATCATTGGAAAACCGCAGTTCAAGCCCGTCTCGACGAGCAAACACTCTGCATTACACCACTGGTTTGAGCCAGGCTAATCGCCCTTTTAAACAATTAACACGCAACGACCAAAGAAGGATTAGACCCTTGGCCAAAATAATTGTAGTTACCTCAGGAAAAGGCGGTGTGGGTAAGACCACCACCAGTGCCGCCATCAGCAGCGGCATCGCCATGCGCGGCCATAAAACCGTTGTTATCGACTTTGATATCGGTTTGCGCAACCTCGATATCATCATGAACTGTGAGCGCCGAGTGGTGTATGACTTCGTCAACGTCATTAATGGCGAAGCCAACCTTCGCCAAGCCTTAATTAAAGATAAGCGCGCAGAAAATCTTTATATTTTGCCGGCTTCGCAAACCCGTGATAAAGATGCACTCACGGTCGAAGGTGTAGAGCGTATTCTGAAAGAACTCGCCGCCGATGGCTTTGAATACATCATCTGTGACTCGCCAGCAGGTATCGAGCACGGCGCATTTATGGCAATGTATTTCGCCGATATGGCCATTGTGGTTGCCAACCCAGAAGTCTCATCAGTACGCGACTCTGATCGCATACTTGGCATACTCCAAAGCAAGTCGCGCCGCGCAGAAAATGGCGAACGCGTAGAAGAGTGCTTACTCCTTACCCGCTACAACCCTGAGCGCGTCGCCAAAGGTGAAATGCTCGGCGTTGAAGATGTCGAAGAAATCCTCGCCACCAAACTCCTTGGTGTGATCCCCGAATCAGAAACGGTACTCAAGGCATCGAATCAGGGTATTCCAGTGATCCATGACATCGAGAGCCCCGCAGGCCAAGCATACTCTGACGCGGTGCGCCGTCTCCTCGGCGAAGAGGTTGAGCACCGATTCATGAATGTAGAGCAGAAAGGGCTGTTGAAACGCCTGTTTCGGAGGAGCGCATGAGCATATTTGACTACTTCCGCAGCACAAAGAAAGATACCGCCTCGATTGCCAAAGAGCGTCTACAAATTATTGTGGCGCACGAGCGAAATCAGCGGAACCAGCCAGACTATCTACCTAAGCTTCAGCAAGAGCTATTAGATGTCATTCGGAAATACGTGGATGTCGATCAAGATCAAGTTGAAGTTCAACTCGACAACAACGGTAATTTCTCGGTGCTTGAGCTCAATATCACTCTACCCGATAGAGTGTAATTAAGGCTCTAGCGGAACCCCGCTGAGCCTAGCGGCTGCAAACTAGAGCCCATCAGCACGCAGAAAACGGGACTGCTTGAACGTTAAAACGTTCAAGCAGTCCGCCGCCCGACTTGACCTTACTCGCGACATTCACGCAAATCAGCCACCGCTAGATAAGGCCTAGTCTCTCCCCGCGAAAACACCATCTTTACACTTCGCAGCTGGCTAGTCATGTCCTGCACTAGGCAACGACGCTTTAGCAAGCGCGCTATTTACGGTTGGGATTAACTGCCAACATTGATAGTATTAGCGCAGCAGTGTGGCCAAATCTCAACCACGTCAAATAGCTATAAAAGAGTCCTCTATGTATCTTCGTATTGCTTACGCACTTCTCTTTGTTATGCCTAGCATCAGCCTTGCTGCCGACTGCCAAGATAGCGATATTTTTAGCGAGCAGTTGCTCAGCAAGGCTATTATCGAGCTTGTCCAAAACTTTGGCGCGGCGGCTAGCGCGCAGGCCATTTCCAGCTGCGAAGTTGGACCGGGCAGGCAGCGGCAAATAAAACTAAGTGACCATGAGCAAGACCAAGAATTCAGCTATTACCGCATGATTACCTGCGAGGTAAACGCCGATCCTGATGAAATCAGCTGTGAGAGAAGTGAGGGCAGAAAGATAAAATATCGCGGAACCACAATAGATACTGACACAGCGCTGAGCAACACCAGCTATGATGACAAACAAAGCAAGAATTACGTACTCGCACTAGATTGTTTTAAGCAAGCACTGCAGGTCGGTAAGGTTAAAATACGCAAATATAATCAATTACTGGACACCACCCTGAACATCCCCTTGGCTGCGGACAGCACGATTAACTCAATCAAAGTGCTAGCCGGTTTTCGACGTTATATTGTCAATACCACCCCCGAACGCCATCGCTTTAGTGTCGAGCTTAACAAGGAATACGGCTGTTTTATTGAGCCCTTAAAATAGAAAGCGGCCTGGCAAATATTTAGTCTTCGGCATCGGAAACGAAAGCTATAATGCCTTATGTTTGCTAGCGACAAACAGAAATACCCCGCCGAGCACGGCTATCGATGCCAATCCAAATCGCAGGGTCACCGCCTCCCCCAGAAGCAGCACACCGCCAAAAGCAGCAATAACAGGAACGCTCAATTGAATGGTCGCCGCCGTGGTAGCCGCCAATGCGGGCAAAACTGCATACCACAAGGCATAACCCATTCCTGAAGCGAGGGCGCCCGAGGCAGAGGCATAGGCGACACCGACCCATGTCACCTGGGCATCCCCAATAACGGCTAACAGAATAACGGCAAAGGGTACGGCGCGCATAAAATTGCCTGCGGTAGCGGCAGTGGGATCCGCCGTGCCTCGACCAAGCAAGGAATACGCGCCCCAAGAAATACCAGACAGCAGCATCAGTATTGCACCCAGCAGCGGCGGCGACTCGATGCCGGGCAACATAAGCCACACTATGCCACCACCGGCCGCAACAGCCCCGACAATTTGATAAATAGTAAGGCGCTCTCCCGCCCATAATCCGTAAACAATCATGGTGGTCTGCACCGCGCCAAACAGCAGCAATGCGCCGGTTCCCGCGCTCAAACTGATGTATGCGAAAGAAAAGGCCGCGGCATAGACAAACAAGGCTGCGGCCGACCACCAACTCCCACCCAGCTGATAGCTTCGGAATTTAACTAATAGAAGAAGGCTGAGTATCGCGGCGCCCGAGATAATCCGCACAAAAGTGAAGCTCGCGGCGCCGATGTCGCCCGCCGACAAGGCTTCACGACAAAGCAGGGAATTAGCCGCAAACGCCACCATGACCATTGCTGTAAGTAACACCAACTGAATTCGCGACATTTTGCTTCTTCGACTCCCGTATAAGACTGTGATTCAAAGTAGGCAGTCTTATCTTACTACTCCCTATTTGCGTCCTAAGAACTTGCCCAGCGTTAACGCAATAGCACTGATGAAAATGAACATCAGCGAGCATTTCAATACCACAGAAAATAGCCTCAAGGCGATGTGTACACACTTGCAAGTGAACCTCGGCTTTTCACTGCTTCGCCAAATAGCGATCGAGCTGATTCGCAAACATCTGTTTATCGGCCGAACTATAGGTCGCTGCACCGCCGCTATGCACGCCTGATGAACGCATAGTGTCCATAAAATCACGCATTATTAGACGGCTGCGTACATTCTCAGTGCTTAATAACTCACCCCGGGGACTAAGCGCGAATGCCCCCTTCTCTATTACCTCCGCAGCCAGAGGAATATCACTGGTAATAACCAAATCACCGGCTGAGGCACGGCGCACAATTTCATCATCCGCCACGTCAAAACCGCTGCTTACCTGAATCGCAGATATATAAGGCGAGGGCGGCACGCGCACCGCCTGATTTGCAATTAAGGTCAGGGTTACGCCAGTACGCACCGCCGCCTTAAAAAGTATCTCTCTTACCACTACTGGACATGCGTCCGCATCTACCCAAATTGTCATCGACACCTCGCTATTACTTTATATACCCGAGTAAACCACAGAGCCGTATATCCACAACTACGTCACATAGACGACTAAGATGCCACATTTCGCGCAAGCTACACCGCAGGCCAGTAGTGTACAGATCTTTCCACCGCCCACTAGGGAAAGTACGAATATCCGCCGTCGTGAAGCTCCCTTAGGATCATTCCTTTGCAGAGGGCCAGTGCATGAAAGAACTGCTAGCGCGGTTAACAAACAATTACAGCGGCAAGATGGAGAGTGACCACCTTAACGCACCTCGTCGCCCAGATTCTGACAATATTCAATGGCTGCAAAAAATAATATGGATCGTTACCGCAATCATCATCATTGCCATCGGCACATATATCGACGAACTCAGCAATAGTAATCACAGAACAACCGAACGCAACCAAGCAGACAATACCCTTAAAGTCATAGCCGCGCGCTTAGAGGGCAATATATTCGGCAACTTACAAACCTCAAAGGCCATGGTATCCGCGATTCATTCTAATCCCGGCTTGGATCAAGACCAATTCGCGCAATTTGCAAAGCCCCTATTCGATGGCAGTGCGCAACTTAGAAACATCACCGCAACGCGAAATCTCACACTCCAGTATATGTATCCAGTTGAGGGCAACGAAGCCGCGATAGGCTTTGATTATCACAACCGCCCAGATCAACTTAAGGACTTACTCCGCGCGCGCCAAACCCAGCAAAATATCATCTCAGGCCCCTTTGAACTTATTCAAGGCGGTCAAGGCTTGATTCTCCGCCTGCCAGTAGTTTTTCCTGATAGCAGGCAAGCGACACCGCAAGTATGGGGAACTATCTCTGCAGTTGTCGACTTGCAAAGCCTCTATGAGGCAAGCGGTCTAGTTGCAAGTAACTCAGACTTGAACATTGCCATACGCAAAATAAATGGCGACACATCAGCAGCATTCTTCGGCAATAGCAGCTCTTTTTACGCGGAATCCAAGCCGGTAATAAGTGAAATTGCCATGCCCTCCGGAGATCAATGGGAGCTCGCCGCCATCCCCAAAAACGGCTGGTCACCGCTGGCAGAAAACGCCTATACGCTGCGCGTCTATCTCATTCTTGCCGGCCTAATCATCTACTCGATGATTATTGTGACGTTCCAGCAAATTAACCGCAGCCATCGCAATAATCTTTTACTCCGCAGCTTATTCGATCTATCGCCAAACGGCATAGCACTCAGTGAATTTAAAGATGGCAAATTCTTGCAGGTCAACGACACGTTACTCGACAGCACGGGCTATAGTCGCGATGAGTTCATAGCCCTAAATGGCTGGCAGCTTAGCGCCCGCAGCAAAGACGAAGCCGAGCAGTATCAAATACGAGCACTGCAAAAGACCGGTCGATACGGTCCGTATGAGCGCAATTATATTCGCAAAGATGGCAGCGAATTTCCGGTAAGACTCAGCGGCGTCTTAATTCATGACGATGTCGGCAGATCATTCGTCTGGTCAATTATTGAAGACATATCTGCACAAAAGAAAACAGCTGAAATCATGCTACGCCAACGATCCCTAATGCGATCGATGGGCGCCCAAGCCCGTGTTGGCGCCTGGGAATACATTGTCGACGCAGACAAGATATATTGCTCTGAAATGACTAGAAAGATATTTAAAGTAAGCGACGACTTTTCCCCCACCCATAAAAATATCAAAGATTTTCCTTACACCCGGGACTCCCATCTGAAGATAACAAACGCCATAGGGGAAGCGATAAAAGACGGCATTCCTTTTAGTGAGGAAATTAAAGTACGCACCGCAGGCGGTTGTGACACATGGATTCACATCACCGGCCAAGCGGAATTCCATAATAATAGCTGCAAACGAATTTACGGCTCCGTACAGGATATCGACATTCATAAAAAAGTACGTGACGAACTTGTCGAAGCCAAAGAAAATGCCGAAGCCGCCGCACATGCCAAAAGTGAATTTTTAGCAGTGATGAGTCATGAAATTCGCACCCCAATGAATGGCGTATTGGGTATGCTAAATTTACTCGAAAACTCACCACTAAATACCGATCAGGGACGCAAAGTTAATATTGCTAAAACCAGCGCCCAATCGCTACTAAGCTTGATCAACGACATCCTCGATTTTTCTAAAGTCGATGCCGGCAAACTCGAGCTTGAGAATAATACTTTTAATATCCGCAAGCTGTTTGATGATATTGCCGCCAGTCAAGCCCTACACGCCAATGAAAAGGGTTTGGAACTCATCGTAGATCAAAGCGCAATAGAACAAAGTTGGGTATCCGGCGACTCAGCGAGACTGCGACAAATCGTCACCAACCTATTAGGCAATGCCATTAAGTTCACGGCAAAAGGCAACGTTATTCTGCGCGCGGCAGTGCAACCCAGAAACGGCAAGTTAATACTTAGTTGCGCTATTACCGATACCGGTATTGGTATTCCAAACAGCGAAATAAAGCGCCTTTTTTCACCCTTTTCCCAGGTAGACGCCAGTATTACCCGAAAGTTTGGCGGCTCAGGTCTGGGCTTGTCGATATGCAAAAATCTATGTGAATTAATGGAGGGCAGCATATCAGTTGCCAGCAAATATCGAGAAGGCAGCACCTTCACCTTTAACGTCTGCCTGCAGAGTAGCAGCGGCAGAGAGCATCGCGATCAAGCACTGATAAAAGCACGGAATAGGCAAGTATTTATTGTCGATAACAATAGTGAATTTAAGACCTCTATTGCCAAGCAACTTCGGCAATGGGGGGCGCATATAAACCCGGCAGTTAACGCCACCGCGCTACTTCAGACAAGCGTCGCACCAAGCCCAAGCAATCGTGCAGACTTAGTGATCATAGGCACGGAAAGCGAGAGCTTGAATGAAGCGATGGTGCTATGCACTCAACTTCGGCAACACCCAATATTTGAAAAATCGGCCATTGTTATTGTGGGTAATTTTGAAATCACTGATGTTGAGAAAATTAAATCCACAGGTGCCAATGCCTATTACTTAAAACCAGTATCTTACGCCGACTTAGTAACCATCATTAATATTCAACCGCATGAAACACGCTTTCCAATAATTGCAAATACCGGACAGGGCCTATCACCGCCAAACAACAGGAACCAAGCTTCACCAGCGAACGCACATTGCAATAACCTAAAACATGAGGAGCTCAGTCAGCACAGGGTGCTATTGGTAGAGGACAATCTTATCAACCAAGAGGTCGGACGCTGCACGCTCGACGAAATTGGACTAACTACGGACATTGCCGAAAACGGCAAGCTGGCACTAGAGATGTTAAAAAACGCGACACCGGATTACTACTCGCTCATTTTGCTAGACTGCCAAATGCCAGAAATGGACGGCTATCAAGTATGCAAACTTATTCGCAACGGCGCCGCAGGCGATAGCTACCGAGCCATACCAGTCGTCGCTCTCACTGCAAATGCAATGTCCGGCGACAAGGAAAAGTGCATGAGTGCCGGTATGAATGACTACCTGCCGAAGCCATTTACGCCTGAAGCATTAATAGAAAAGCTTAAGCACTGGCTGCCTACCCTATCAGCGTCGCTCACTTCAATTACGGCGCCAAGCACAATCTCTAGCCAGAGCGCTAGTGATAGCGACGATGAACTCCCTATTTGGGTCTGCGAAAAAGCATTGGACAGCGCCATGGGGAAACCGGCCTTACTCAACAAATTACTCCACTTATTCTGCGAACAAATAGACGTTCATATTAGCGACTTAGATCGCGCTTATGCCGAGCCTAACTTTGACGAACTCGCCTCAATAGCCCACTCCGTAAAAGGCAGTGCCGGACAACTTCACGGCACTCAACTTCACCAATGCGCCGCCAAGCTAGAACGAGCCGGCAAGAGCTGTGAGCTAGATACAATCACTCCACTCTATAAGAAGTTCAAACTGCATAGCCAAGCGCTCAAACTCTGCTTTGAAAATCACTTAACCGAGGATCAAAGTAAGGCATCAAAGGCAGAGGTAGTCTAAGCCCTTTGCAAGCGGGCGTGCATTTCCATGCCTTCAAGATGTGAACTGCAGGGCCACTCGCAATCAGACCCTTGAATACCTAGACTCACCCTAAGCAATCTTATCCGCATGGCCCTTGACTGCGCTATTGAGATCTTCGACAGCAAGATTTTCCCAATGCCAGTGACACCGAGAAACAGCGTAATTCCAACTAAAAATCTCTATCGCTATATCATTAGTAATAACAATTAGACTGTGGAAAGCCTTAATGTATTTCACCCCACCCTTCTATCAGGGATAATGCCCGCCTTGATCTTGACCACCCTTAGGAATCCAACATGACACTTCAACGCCTCCGCCTAGCTAAAAATGAAGATAAACGTTTGCGTAGCGGTCATTTGTGGATCTACAGCAACGAAATTGACGCTGCTACAACGCCACTGCGCAATTTCACTGCGGGTGAGCACGTCATCGTCGAAAATCAACAGGGCAAAAATCTGGGTGTCGCCTATGTGAATCCGCAATCATTAATTTGCGCCCGACTCTTGAGCAGTGACGAACGCCCCATTGATGTTAACTTCTTTAAAAAACGCATCAAATCCGCGCTCGCCCTTCGTGAAGCATTATTCGAGCATCCCTGCTATCGCCTCATCTACGGTGACAGTGATTTACTGCCGGGTCTTATTGTGGACCGTTTTGGCGATCACCTGGCGGTACAACTCAATACCGCCGGCATGGACGCTATGCGTGACATTATTATCGAAGCCTTAGTGCGAATGCTGCAGCCGCTATCCATTCTACTGCGCAACGACTCCCCTGTTCGCAAGTTGGAAGGCCTTGAGCTAGAAGTCGTCACCGCCTACGGTGAAGTGCCCGAGGAAGTCGAGCTTATTGAAAATGGTGTACGCTTCTTAGCACCCCTGGCAGCCGGCCAGAAAACCGGCTGGTTCTACGACCAGCGGCCCAATCGTGAATGGCTGCGCGCATTAGCACCCGGCAAGCGGGTATTAGATGTTTTCAGCTATGTCGGCAGCTTTGGAGTTCAGGCGGCAGTCTTCGGCGCCAGCGACGTGTGGTGTGCAGACATATCTGAAACCGCGCTAGATATGGTACACAAAAACGCTGAACTTAACGGCGTGGCCGACAAACTCAGCACGGTGCAAGGCGATGCATTCACCACGCTGAAATCATTAAAGGAAGCCGATGAGCGTTTCGATATCATCATCGTGGATCCACCGGCATTCATAAAACGCAAAAAAGATCAGAAGGAAGGTATTCTCGCTTACCGCCGCATAAACGAAATGGCAATGCGACTGTTAAATCCAGACGGATTTCTTATTTCCGCATCTTGCTCAATGCATATGCCAAGAGAAGAATTGCTAGATCTAGTGCGCGCATCCGCTCGCCATATTGACCGCCACGCCCAAATTCTTGCGGAAGGTATGCAAGGGGCTGACCACCCTGTGCACTCAGCAATACCGGAAACTCGCTATTTGAAATCGGTACTAAGCCGAATTTCCCGCGTCTAAGGTTTTTCACGTCCCCGCCGCGGCACATAGCTAGCCTCGGTGAGGGGTATGACGACAACTAACAACCTAAAGTTGGCTGTTTTAACTAGGTTCTCGAAGCCTTTTTAAGACGCTTCACTTTATACATCCGCTGGTCGGCACAGTTAAGTAGCGCCTCACAATCCTTGGCGTGAATCCGACAAATTCACCACACTGTGCTCTTTCTCAAGGTATATTTGCCGTATTTAAGCGCCAGCAGCTCTTGCAGAATCTGCTTGATACGCTGCTCTCCGCGTTTTGCATCGCCGTCATTTTTGCTGTCGCGACTAATGAGGCGAAACTCATCATGTCCCACACATGCCACCGTGTTAGTCGCGCACACTCAATAACGCAATCTACGAGTGAACACCTCTAATATCTCATCTCCAAAATGATGACCATAATCATCATTGGTCTTTTTGAAATCACTAAGATCGACAAAAAAAACAAAAAAAACCACCACCATTTCTTTCAGAATTTACTATTTCTGACTTCAAAAACCCAAAAAAATGATGTCTATTAATCGCATCAGTTTGGGTATCGTGATTAGCCTAGCAATGATGTTCACGGCGCTGTTTGAGTAGGTTAGTACGTAAGGTTTTAGACATCTCGCTACAATAAAGTGCGACAAATACGATGAAGCTATGAGTGGTTAAAATGCTGACATAAAAGGGCAATGCCGTTATCGACATAAGGTATCGCCTTTTGTATCGGGAGGCCAATACGCGGGCCTGAAAACAGCAATGACCAGGATAGCAACGTTAAAACTCCCCAAGTTACCCCCGCTTTAAAATCGATACTGATGGTTGCCACCGCGGGAAAAATTATTAGGCAAATAGCAGCGGACGGTAAAATCCCACCGGTTATCACTGACAGATAAATCAACACCAAGCTGAGAAAAGCCATAAGTGTATTCACAGCAAGAGCGTGATGTTTCAATCCTCGCAGGATATAAATCGATAGCAGGACGCCAATACTAACAACCGCGAATAAACCACGTACCGTGTGTAAATCTCGCGCCCTGTAAAGATATATGCGTCAAAGAATTATCGAAAACGATAGGTCCTTAGTAATAATAGACCCATTTTCTCGCTCGTGAATGGCCTGCGCGTTTTAGAGTAATGAATAGCAAGCCAATCACATATCCCTAGAACACTATTTAAAATCTGCCGAGCTATGCCGTTCCATCACCTGCTTGTCTTCTGGTCCCCAGACTCGATTCACCCTGATCCCGCGCTTCACTGCCGGACGCTCTGCAATTTGATTCGCCCAGCGAAGCACATTGGTATAGGAGCTAACATCAAGGAATTCAGCCGCGTCATATAAATGTCCCTGAACCAGAGCCCCGTACCAAGGATAAGTGGCAATATCGGCAATGGTATAACCGTCGCCGCAGAGGTAGTCGCAATTAGATAAATGCTTATCCAGCACGTCTAACTGGCGCTTCACCTCCATAGCATAGCGATCAATGGGGTACTGATATTTTTCAGGCGCATAGGCATAAAAGTGACCAAAGCCGCCACCCAAAAACGGCGCACTGCCCTGCTGCCACATAAGCCATGACTGGCAAGCGGCACGAGTGGCGGCATCTTTAGGATAGTAGGCGTCAAACTTCTCAGCCAAATAAAGCAGGATTGCCGCCGACTCAAAAACTCGAATCGGCGGATTCACGCCGCGATCCAGCAGGGCGGGAATCTTAGAGTTGGGGTTAATCTCAACAAAACCGCTTGCGAACTGCGCGCCATCGCCAATATTAATGGTGTAAGCGTCGTACTCGGCGGCACTGATACCAAGCTCAAGTAACTCCTCTAACATCACGGTTACTTTTACGCCATTTGGCGTTGCCAAGGAATGCAACTGCAAGCCGTGCTCGCCTACAGGTAACGCCTTGTCATGCGTCGCGCCAGATATCGGTCGATTAATATTACTGAATTTACCAGCGTTTTGATTATCCCACTTCCAAACTGCTGGCGGGGTGTAGCTATTAGAATCTGACATTGAAAAACGCTCCCATTAGATTGCATAAACCTCGGATTTTAAGGCTAATTCTGCTGATGACCGGCGATCTAGCACCACTGAGCATACTTTATGCCCTGTTGCGCAAGCACTATTAAATAACGCCTAAAACTGCGACACACCTTATGACAGAGTCACGTAAATTAACTCATTTGTCACTGATGATGCAAAATGTGCAGCCCGCAGCGTAATTTCACATGCCATCAATTCTTATCTCTACCCAGGGTATCGGCGCTAAATCACACCAAGCACCTCTACCATTTCACATTCAAGAGCTGCGCTTGATAATCTGGTGACCGCATCACACGATGCTGAACTTTCTGATAGCGCGGACCGTAGCGATTTTTATAATGGGTAATTTTTTTGGTAGGTTGCCGGCCCCATGGCCTCAATTTGCAAATCAACCATCTTAAGAAATGCAGGTAAAATAGCTGAATAATCTCGATCAGGCAGCAAGCTATTGAGAGCAGCCACGGCGGCCTCGATAGTGGAAAGACCATCCACTCTGGGTGATTTTCTAATCTTATATTGAGATGCCATCTCTGCCTGAATGGCGATACAGGGCAAATCCTTCAGCCAGGGATTTAAATGTATCAGGCGAGCAACTTTGCGCCACGTACCGTCTAATAAAATAATATTTTTGATGTTTTCACTCCCCAGCTTATCTGCAGTGATCGCGCGTTCAGAGGGGAAAACCAACACACTTTCTTCCTGCCACGCCTGCCCGATAATCACAGCGGGATCAAAGAAGTCCCCCACCACACGTACAGCACCCGCAATAGATTTTTCTAATATTGGCGCAGAGGATAAAGCGTGTTTGGCTTCTTTTACGTCCTGTAAAATAATCAGTCGATAAGGGCAGGTCATAGTCACAAGGGTATCGCACAAGCAGGTTTTACGAGGTCGGTCGCAGCCTTCACACACAGCGCAATTCACCATACTGCCACCCCCTAGTTAGTTAGAACCGCTACAATAACGAATGCACGCCGACAGTATCAGGCCTTCCGTTTTTAAACTCCGAGTAAAACCCGCCTTCGGTAAATGACCTTGAACATCGCCCTGAGATAGTCTTTGACAGACTATTTTTTCCGCGCTGCCTTTCTGGATTTACTGGCTACCTTCGCTGGGGCTGGTCGCTCTGCCGCGCGCTCAAGCCAAAACAAGGCATCTAAATAATTTATATAACGACTTAAATATTGCGGTGATACATCCCGCATCGATGTTAAGGCTTTAATGGCGAGCATTTGCGGATTGAGCGGGCCAGGGCTTTCCGGCGCTTGCTGAATAGCTAATTCTACTCTTTTTACTATTGAGCGACGCTGCTGAGTAAGCTGCATTTGCCGGCTAGATTTTAAGGGCCTCTGTCCGCCTGTGACCGCAGCGCCGTCTCGCTCAGTGGACATGTCTGCTGTAAACATAGCGCCAGCTACACTCAGATTTTCCTGCTCGTTTAATGTGCGCTCCAAAGCGGATGTCGTCGAATCTACAGGCACTTGTTTTTGATCTAATAATTCCCGCAGCCCAACTAGCTTTGCAATCGAGCCTTGAACGCCGCAGGCCGACGCGTGCTCAGTTAAACTCTCTCGCTGCGCAGCGGCCGCATGTTGATCTGCTTTATAGAGAGTTAAGGCCGCTCTAATTTTTTCTTCTAGAATGTTCTGCACTGGACCACGCTTGGTGGCAGCTCTTTCAAGCAAAGACTCGATAAAACGAAATCGCGCCGAATCAAAGCGATGCGCCTCTGTTTCTCGCAAGCCGGCTAAATCCTGCTGCAACTTATAAAGCATACCCTAAGGCGCCTTTTCTATCGTAGTGGCCACCTTCGGCACCGGCGCCATTTCTACTCGTCGATTTTGCGAGCGGCTATCGCTGTCGCTATTCTCTACCACCGGCTGCTGCGCGCCAAATGCCGCCGCAAATACCATATCTGCCGGCATTCCCTCGTCGATCAGAGTGCGAGTTACCGTAAGCGCTCGCTGGGCAGACAACTCCCAGTTGTCACGGAAATGTAAATTACCTTTCTGAATGGGTAGGTCATCAGTGAAACCACTGACCATAAGCAATTGCTCATTATCACCCAGATACACCTGCAGGGGCGCCCGCAGGGTATGTAGCAGCTGTCGTCCCTCTTCCTGCAGCTCGGCAGAATTCGAGGAGAATAAAACGTTGCCGCTAATGCCAATTTTACCATCGCGCAAAGTAACTCGACCGGTGGCCAGCGGATCAGCCAATGCTTGCTCTAGGGCTAAGCGCCTCTGCTCCGCCACTTCTCGCTTGTGTATTTCTTTCTCTAAAGTTTGTGACAACTCCAGCTGAAACCCCAAGGCCCAAACTAGCAATAATACAAACACACCTACGAGACCCGTCATCAGGTCGCCAAAGATGGCCCAAATAGGTGGTTCCTGATCTAAGCCATCATCCAACTCAGAGATACTCACGCCGGTGCGTCCTCTTCAGCAATAACGGCGCGGCTACTTAAGGTTTGTAATTGAGTGATGATTTCTTGATGAGATAGCATATTGTGGTCGATAATTTCCCGCGCCTGAGCAACGTAATACGCCATTTGCTCATCGCTGCGCTCGCCGCTGCCCTGCAAGCCGGCCTCGACTTTTAAGAGGGTCTCTATCAAGCCCCCATTAGCATCGCTGAACTGGGAAACAGCGCTTGCAAAAGCATCACCCAAACTCGCCAGCTCCGCGCTGCCGCCCTCAAAGTGCGCGACAATAACAGACAACTTGCTAGATTGTTTTTCTACACTATCGCCAAACCGCTGACTGATATCCGCAAGTAAACCTGAGGAATTAGCGAGGATACTTTCTACCGCTTCACGCTGGCCCAGCGTCGACTTCTGCAGTGAGTCAGACAAACCATTCAACTGCGTCATCAATTCCCGACGCTCATCTAATAGACTATTGTCGCGCTCACTATTCTCATTCATTTCGGCGCGCAATTTGCTCATGATTTCTGCAGCGATACGCGGCGTTTCAGACGCTGACTCAATCAAACGCCCCATTGGCTCTTCAAGCGCATGCGCCAAATTTGCTAAATGCTCTGCAACTGCGGCTTGTAAATCTGTTAAACGATTGACCGCTGTCTCGCCACGCTGCTCTTCCAACACCTGCAGGCTTTGCAACTCTGATTTTATGGTGGCCGTCATATCGCCCATACGCTGCTCATAGCTATCAAGCCAATCACTCTCACTGCGAGTGCGCGCCGCCACCAACTCTTCGGATGCGGATAGTAATTTAGTGAACTCCGTTGTCAGCGCTTGCGAACCAGCGCGGGCATTGCTAGTGAGAGTCTCAGCGCTGCTGCGCAGCAACTCTGCACTTTGATCAAACGCCGTCGACCAATTTGCCAGACGCTCTTGCTCAGCGGACTGCTGGGTCGCCACCCAATCTTCACTGACTGCATTAAAACTGTGAAGCAGAGATTGTGAACTATTTTGAAATTGGTCGGCGAGCTGAGCAAACCGTTGATCCATAGTGGCGAGCAAGGACTCACTACCCACTTGCTGCGCATTCACTGCCCGCTGCCAGGCGCTGTTAAACTCATCCGAGGTATTAAGGTAACGGGCGTCTATACCTTGTAAATGTGCCTCGGCGGTGGCCTGTAAATGCTGCTGGCTACTCTTTAAATCGTCACGAATATCACTAACAAACGCAGATACTACCGGCGCAATATTCTCGCCAGCAAGACGGCCGCTGTCGGCAAGGCTTTGCTTCAAAGAGGCGTCTACCGAATGTGCAAGTTCGGTATATTGTTGCTGCGCCGCCGCGTGAAATTGTTCTTGGCTGCGCACTAAAGTACTAGCCAGATCATCACCCATACGACCGAGCCGGTCAGCCAATACAGTCAACTGCTCAGCCACTGCGGGCAAGGCCTCTGCCTGTGATTGCATGGCCTGATAACTTTGGCGACGCTGCTGACTCAATGAAAATGGTTTAAACACCGTGCTCATGCTGGTATCTAGTTGCCGCGATACCTGCAGGCGCTCACGACGGCTTACAGTTGAGATCAAGCCCAGCATCGCCGACGCCGAAACCCCCGCCACCGAGGTGGCAAAGGCCATACCGAGCCCCTTGATCGGCGCTGCCAAACCGGCGCGAACTGCCTCTAGCTCGTTGGTACCCTCTAGCGCCACTACGGCGCCCTTGAGCGTAACGACCATACCAATAAAGGTACCCAACAGCCCGAGCATAACCAGCAGACCGATGATGTAGGGACTTAAGACAGGGGCAGGCAAGCCCACATACTCGCCTTGAACACGCTGGCGAACCGCATTGCGCAGAGTGATGGGAATACCCACCAGCCAGGACTCTAAGTCTTGCAAGGAATCGTCAACGCTAGATAAGGCCTTGCTCAAAACCACGCTCGCTTGCTGATAGCGCACTAATTCTGCGAAGCCTACCGAGTACGCAGCCGCGATAAGTAAGGTTACGCCCAGGGCGAGCGCATTGCTGCCAACAAAGGCCGACGCCATCCACACCACTACAATTGCGCCTAAGACAAACGCTATTACCGATATCATTCTTATCATTAGGTTTTCTCTACTTCAAATTCTAGCGCTTCTATTAAGCCGATCACCGGCAGCAGTCGCAATTCTAATTCGGCCAACAACACCGCCTGCATTTCGCGAATAAAACGATCCAACCACTCGCCTTTTTGCAACCAGCGGGCCGTTTCGGTCTGTGCTGAGTTCGCCGATACGGGCTCTAAATCACTATTTTCAGAGGACATATCGCGGTATTGCTGATTTAAAAAATAAAACCGTTTAGCCAGTAAATGTGGAATACCGGCAAAAGCACGTCGACTAAAATCGCCCATGGTATCTGCCATACTGCTATCCAGTGTCGCCAATTGGGCGAGCTGATGCGAACGACCCGACATAATCTGCTGCAATTGCCGCCGCAGCGTCACCACCTGATGATCCATTTCACTTTGATGCAGCGAGTAAAACCGCTGGTAAGCCACAAAGCCGGCATTGGGGTCATCGAGAGTGTCTCGATTGGGTCGCGGCAGAATAAAGGGCGACGTGCTTGCTTCGGAGCCGCCCTCGCCCTCCAGTACAAAACTGTTAATAATAAAGGCCAGCATCGCTGCCCGTGTCTGCATAAACACGTCATTCGCGTCGCTGTCGCTGTGCGCTGCGGTAAACGGTTTCTTTTTTAGCCCCCGCAGCGACTCAGCCAATACAATAGCATCTGACAAACTGATCAATTCGCCGAGCTTATCGGCAAACTGGGCATTGTTATGGTCACCGTCCACCACCGCCAGATCAAGCAAGACGCGCTGAAGCCGGGAGCTTGTTAGCGAAACTGGGTTCATAACATCCTTAATGAGGACAAAATCACGCCGTCACCGCAGCGCGAGAGTAAATCGACGCGAATCTTGGCACGGCCAGACAGGAAAATCCGATTAGCGGAACCGGTTAAGGCTAGTCAAACTGCCTCGGCACAGCTACTTTTGGCGACTAATTATCACTATTTTACCGCCAACTTCAAGGATTAGACGTCAGATAGCCACAGCCAACGCTAGGCCCAGTATTAGCCCCAGAGCATTTCCCCCCGAGGCCAGCAAATTTAAGGCGCGTAGGTGTCCTTTAAATAATCCATGATATCCACCGACTCAAACATGGCAACGTCGGTATTTGGGTCAATTAGATAAGGTACCTGCGAACGGCCCGTTAACTCCCGCAAACGAAGGCGATTGGGGCTGGTAATCGGCGCGTCAGAAAACCAGCGCAATCGCACTATCGGCGGCCCCACCTCTTGCCAACGCGACTTGGCAAAATTACGAAGTAGGTAGGGCAGCTCTAACTCCGTAAGCAGCTCACGCACTGGCCGAGAATAGGGGCTAGCTTCAAAACTATATAATTCCAAGGGCTGTTCAGCCGCCAACGACGGCATTGCGTTCATGCCGCGAACACCGCCGATTGAGCGCACTGCGGTGGCCGCCATTGACCCAGAAAGCGCGAGTTGCCGACGCAGACCACGCGGTGACCGCCGACGCGCATCGCCGTAATTTTTATAGAGATGATCAATAATATCAGCTGATTCCAAGAGTTTGTCACCAGTATTGGGATCTATCAGCAGGGGGAATTGACTCACACCACTGATATCTAGCGCCTCTGGACGAAAGCGCATGCCGCCCACTGGGCAGGGATAAACAAGTGCATCTAAATCTAATTCGCTCAAAACTTCCCTAACCAAGCGGCAGTAGGGACAGGCCTCAAACTCATAGAGCACCAGCATTTGCTCAGGCTGCCGAGTTTTAGTACCACCAAATGCCATTGCACCGCGCCAACCTCGCACCGAGCTGGCCACCGCTGAACTGAGTAAATCAAACACCGTTACAATTCCTCCGTTTGAAAAAATATTTATGTAGCGGCAGCTTACGCATAATATGGCGTGTTAGGGCAATATTAATTTATAGATACTCCCTAAAGTAGGGAGATAAATAGCTTATTAATCACTATAGTAAGCCAAAAATTATAGGCGCTATCCCGCCGCGTTTATTCCAAGCTCTCCTAGGACCACCTCAGACTATGCCAAAACTCAATGATTCTTTAGAACTGCCCTGCGGAGTAATACTGCCAAATCGACTTTTAAAGTCGGCCATGACTGAAGGCCTAGCGAATACCAACGATCAGGCCACACCTCGCTTATCGACATTGTATAGGCGCTGGGCTGAGGGCGGCACGGGCACACTCATTACCGGTAATGTTATGGTTGACCGCCGCTTTCTTGAGCGTCCCGGCAATGTTGTTATAGATGGCAATGGCGGCGAAGCGGCACTACAGGACTGGGCAAAAGCCGGCACCTCAGCGAATAATCAGCTATGGATGCAAATCAATCATCCCGGACGTCAATGTCAGCGCCAAGTGTCCGCAAGACCACTGGCGCCCTCTGACGTCGGCATAGATCTTGTTGGGATGTTTGGCAGGCCCACGCCAATGACCGAAATTGACATTCGTCACACCATTAACCGCTACGCAAAAGTCGCAGCTACCGCCAAATCCACAGGCTTTACCGGCGTTCAGATACACGCCGCACACGGCTACCTTATCAGCCAATTTTTATCTCCGCTGGCAAATATTCGCAGCGATCAATGGGGT
Source organism: Zhongshania sp. (assembly GCF_047636175.1). Classification (GTDB taxonomy): domain Bacteria; phylum Pseudomonadota; class Gammaproteobacteria; order Pseudomonadales; family Spongiibacteraceae; genus Spongiibacter. Next base: position 68,830 of record NZ_JBLIKC010000011.1, read on the forward strand.
GGCTCGCTTGAAAATCGTGCGCGCTTTCTGCTTGAAACCGTCGCGGCAGTGCGCGAAGCCGTCGGCGAGCATTTCGCTATTTCCGTCAAACTCAACTCCGCCGACTTTTCCAAAGGTGGGTTTAGTCATGAAGACAGCTTAAAGGTTGCCCAGTGGCTCTCTGATGCTGGCATCGATTTACTAGAAATATCAGGCGGCACCTACGAAAAACTCGCGCTCATGGGCGATAAAAGTGACGACACTAGCGCCGAGTCTAGCCAACATAGAGAAGCCTATTTTCTAAAATATGCGGAAGGCATTCGCAAAGTCACTAAAATCCCTCTCGCCGTTACCGGCGGCTTTCGCAGTCTGGCCACCATGCAACATGCGCTGGATAGTGGCGCAATGGATGTTGTTGGCCTAGGTCGGCCACTGTGTTCGCAAGCAGACATCCACGCTCTGCTCAATGGCGAGCAAGCTAGTCTGCCAAACTGGGAGAAAGAACTGCGCCTGGGGCCTGGCTGGCTTGGCCCACAAAGTAGTAATCAAAAAATCCGCACCCTTAACTTTGGCGCCGCCACCCAGTGGTATTACCGGCAGATTATTGATTTGGCAGAGGGCAGAGAACCCAATACCCACACCGCCGTGCTGCGAGTGATGCTCAAACATATGATTGCTGAAAGACGGATGGCAATGAATCGAGTAAAGTTGCTAACACAGGGATAGCCGCTACCAAGCGTCAAACCAGAACAGATATATTCCGGCCGCCGAGAACTTAGCGCTTTGCGGAGAAGGCGCGAGCCTCACTCGCAATCGCGGTGGCATCGCAAATCACACTGCCATGGCCAGGATATATCGTTTCAATTTCGAGCGCCGCTAAATGCTCTAGCGTGTGCTGCATCTGTTTACGGTTAGAGTAAATTGCTGGCACCACAACGCGCTTCTGTGGTCCGCTACCCAGCAAAGTGTCACCGGTAATAATACTTTTACTAGCCGAATGATAGAAACAACAGGAATCCCAAGAGTGACCCGGCGTATGCAGTAGCTCCCAGCCGACAAAGCCAGAAATACTATCGCCGCCTTTTAATCTTAGTACTTGGTCAGCGCCTTCCCTTGCCCTATCCAAGCCGCCAATAAACTTTGGCTCTAAACGAGCAGCGTGATTACGAGAACGATTAAAGTACATTGACCAAGATCGTCGCCGAAAAAGTTCGCGAATGCTTGTCGCTATGCGGATCAAGACACCAGCGGGGTCATTCAGAAATTTATGCACACTCCGACTCGATCCATATGGCGCATAAACAGGAGCACCACAAAGACCAGCCAGCGCCAACACACCGCCGTAATGATCTGGATCATCGTGGGTAAATGTAACGGCTTTAACGCAATGAATGGGGTATTTTAAATCTGACTCGATAAAACCCAGTACGTAGCGATGACAGGCCACCGCCACATCAATCACCATCAGTTGCGGTTCGCCGTCGCGAATGTCTTCAATAACATAGCTATTAGACAGCCGCGTTTTGACTTGGTGAATCTTCATCCGAATCGCCTAATTATTTTTACTACAATGCTTGCGACATTATTCACTTCACTTCGCGAAACTAAACCCATTCAACGCACAGCTATTTACTTACTTTTGCACGCCAATAAAATTGCTCAGCGAACTGTCCTTTTTACGGACTGGTGAGTCAATATTGCGGCTATACTCTGACTTGGTATTGCGATGCAGCACCGGGCCTTATAAACGCAATCAAGCGAGCGCCATCAAAAGTCTGATACTGCGGTTCGGCGGGTGACCCACTGGCAGCCTGATGATACTTGGCTACAATAAATACGATGTGGCGACAGAGGCATTAATACGCTTTGAAGCCAGCCAGCTCGGCAGCTAAAAGATAGCTAACTCAATGCGAAGGCCGCACTGAGCTTTGTGGCCAAGATATTAAATAGCAGAGCCTTCCCGTTGAATAGCAATCCAGGCTTCGATCTTCTTACCAACTTTAATGGGAAGGACTCGCCAATACATAATGAATGGCGTGCCGTCTTTTTTGTAATTGATCGCCTTTCCTTCAAATTTCTTACCCGATTGCAACGCGCTAGTAAGGCGATCTATAACTTTTTTGTCGGTAGCCGCGCCCTGAAGAATACGCGGCGTTTCGCCAATAACTTCTAATGGATCATGACCAGTTAGCTTTTTGAAAGCTTTATTGGCATAGATAATTTTCCCTTTAGCGGTTGCGTCAGTAACTAGGATCGAGTCAAAGCTATTCTCTGCAAGTACCTTTAACAAGGCTAAGCTAGTTTCCGTTTCCGGCAGGGTGGTTTCAATTGTGTACGCCATTTTTATATTCCATTGTGATAGATTATCGACACTGCTGTTACGCAGCATCACTTCATACAGATCTCCGCCGAACCAAAGACGTCTCGTTCAAAAAAGGAGATAAGAGCTTATCGGCATAATTAGTAGATTTGGAATGTTGACGCCGAGCCATCAGCACCAAAAAACAATAACATGCAGACAGCCGAGCAGCACAATCTTATTCAAGCCTAGTCGGCAATATCACCTGACAGCAATAAGAGTCTCTTGAATCTTTTGTGATCCCATATCGCCCCGCAAGGTGTGGTGTAAAATTGAACAAGCATGGGTCAAAATCAGCGCCGCGAAAGGTATTGAAGCTCCGAACTATATAAAAGCCGCGCGCGCTGCGAGATACTCTGTGGCAACACAAGCAGTATAGGCAGCACAGCAGACGAACTACAGGATGATTATTGCGCCGCATTGCCGCGCCGCGTGATAATGAAATAACAGCATGCGAACACTACAAATAATAAGTTATGGAGAGGTAATATGACGACACCCACTAGGCTTGATGTCGCCTTTGACAGTGACGGCACACGCTGCAGCGCATGGCACTATCCGAGTCAGTCTGAGCAAGCTACAAACGCCTGCATTGTAATGGCCCACGGCTTAGGTGGCACCCGCGAGTGCGGTCTTACCCCATACGCTGAACGATTTTCCGCAGAAGGCTATCATGTCGTAGTCTTTGATTATCGCCACTTTGGTGACAGTGACGGCCAGCCCCGCCAACTATTAAAAGTTGATTATCAACTGGCTGATTGGCGCGCAGCCATCGCGTTTGCGCGCCAATTAAAAGGTGTAAACCCCGGGCAAATTATTTTATGGGGAACGTCATTTTCAGGCGGTCATGTTCTTAGTATTGCCGCCGAAGATACCCGCTTGGTAGCGGTTTCAGCACAGGGCCCCATGGTTGACGGTCGCGCCGCCAGCCTAGAAATTTTGAATTACGCCGGCCCTGTTCACTTGGCCAAACTCAGCAGCTACGGCCTTATCGATCAAGTACGCGGCACGCTGGGAATGAGCCCACTTTATATTCCCCTTATTGGCACACCAGGCGAACTTGCAGCAATGAGTAGCAGCGACGCCTTCAGTGGCTATCACGCGATCACCAACCCCGGCTGGCGAAATGAAATGAGCGCGCGCGCCGTGCTGGTTTTGTCGCTGTATCGGCCCATCAGCAACGCCAAGAAAATACGCTGCCCGGCCTTACTCCAAGTCTGCAGCAAAGACACTGTGGCCCCGGCTAAGGCGGCTATTAAAATGGCTAAGCGTATGCCCAACACCGCCACGCTTAAACAATACGACATTGGTCATTTTGACATTTATACCGGCAAGAACTTCGATATAGGCATTGCGGACCAATTAGATTTCTATGCCAACGCCCTGCAAAATGCGCGAGCACTAAAACTATGAGCGACTATCAATTAAAAGACAAAGTCGTCGCCATTACCGGTGCCAGTGGCGGCTTTGGAGCAGTGCTGTGCAAGGCGCTTTACGAACGCGGCGCAAAGCTAGCATTGTTCGATATAGACGACGCGGCCCTCGCGGCACAGCTTGAACATTACCCCGACGCATATAGAGCGAAAAGCTGGCACGCCAATGTCTGTGACACTGACAGCTTGCGAGATGCAATGAACGCCGCCGCCGACTATTTTGGCGGCATCGACGTAGTAATAGCCAACGCAGGTATCGACCTGATAGAGCCACTCACCGCCGACGGTGACGACAACTTCGACCGGGTCATAGATATAAATTTAAATGGCGTATGGCGCACCTTTCGCGCGGCACTGCCACACGTCAAAAAGAGTAGCGGTTACCTCTTGGCCATGTCGTCAATCGCGGCCTTTGTCCACTCACCTCTGCAAGCCTCTTACACCGCCAGCAAGGCGGGGGTTTGGGCGCTTTGCAACAGCGTGCGCCTTGAGCTTCGGCAATACGGCGTTAGCGTCGGCACCCTGCACCCGACTTTTTTCAAAACACCCTTGCTGCAGAATATTTCAGACAACAACGCTGGCAACGCACTGTGGGGAGCACACAAAGAATTCCCCTTCAAAACCGTAGCTATTAATGAGGTCGTTGACGCCGCCATTGCGGCTATTGAGAACCGGGCCCAGATTGTCACCGTGCCACGCATGAACGGCATCATCGCAAGCGCGCCGGGACTATTTCGTAAGTTTATTGAAGGTATTGGCTTTAAAGACAAAAATGTTCGCAAAGCCATGGGCTTTGCGAACGATAAATAACGACAACATACCAATAAAAAAACGACTGGACATTATCATGGCAAACTTCGATTTTACCGGGAAAGTGGTTTTTATTACCGGCGCGGCAGGCGGTATTGGCGCAGCCTGCGCACGGGAATTTTACCGCCACGGCGCAAACTTAGTGCTAACCGACCTTGGCGCCGACGCAATTGATAAGATCGCTAAAGATTTCGATCCGGCAAGAGTACTGAGCCAAACACTAGACGTAACAGATATGGGCGCAACAAAAATAGTGATTGCCAATAGCATAGAAAGATTTGGTCGCCTCGACATCGTATTTGCCAATGCTGGCGTGGCTTGGCAAACACCAAAAACCATTGCCACAGCCGACGAAGCCGAATTTGAACGCATTATCGAAATTGACTTGCTCGGCGTTTGGCGAACTGTTCGCGCCGCACTGCCAGAAATCATCAAAGCCAACGGCCAGATATTAGTGACCTCTTCGGTCTACGCCTTTGGCAATGGCGTCATTAACGCCCCTTACGCTATGTCTAAAGCCGGCGTTGAAAGCTTTGGTCGCAGCCTGCGCGCCGAACTGGCCGGCACCGGCACCACCGCCAGCGTGCTGTACCCAGGGTGGATAAAAACACCCATGACCCGCATCGCCTTTGGCGCCAATGCCACGGCCTCAGAATTAGTCGAGACAGCATTTCCACGTTCATTGAGACGCTTGATCACCCCAGAAACTGTAGCGACTGCTGTGATGCTGGGTTTATCTAAGCGCGCGCCACGTATCATCGTCCCCCGCCGCTGGGCGCCGATCTCGGCCCTGCGCGGCTTATTAAATATGTACACCGACCGCATGTTCGACAAACGCACTGATTTACAACAACTGGTTAGACGCGCCGAGGCGGACCTAAGTAAGGAGTGAGTCGCGCCCAATCAATGCGCGGCCTTTAACTCTTGGTCAAACAAATACACTGCCATTGCTTCACGCTGCTCTGCACTCAGCGGGAAAGCCGGCATCGGCGGTGTCGGCGCGCTAAAAAAATCCGCCAAACTAGCTGCATTGTAGCGTTCACCTAAAGCCTTAATCTCCATCCGCGAGGCCGGCTGATGGCACGCTGCACAATTAAATTGCTGATAGAGCTGCTCGCCCTGCGCAGCCAAACTGGCGCGCTTTTGTGCATTGTAGCCATCGAGAACACCCACACCGGCATCCATCTGCTCGACAGTGGCTGGTAAAGTAAATGATGACTCAAGCCCATCATCTGGAAGAACGCGGTAAATTGAGCCCGAGTAATCATCTGAGATGTAAATTGTGCCATCTCTAGCCTCAGTCACGTCAACAGGCCGACCCAATAAGTTCCCGTTTTGCAAAAACCCGCTGACAAAATCGCTCTCTACAATGCTCCCGTCGGGCTGCCACTTGAGCACCACCACTTTATACCCATCTGGCACGCTCCGATTCCACGAGCCGTGCAAGGCCACCAAGGCACTGCGCTCAAAACCGGCAAGTGTGCTGTGTCGCAAAAACCGAATGCCCAAGGGCGCGTTATGGGCCTTAAAGTCGTGTGCCGGTAACAGGTTCTCTGGCGAATCGGCGGGTAGCTTGTCACCGTAATCAGGGTCAAGTGTCGATGTGTTTATATAGGGCCAGCCGTAGAAGCCGCCCTCTACAATATTATTCAACTCGCAGGGTGGGAAGTCATCACCTAGTAAATCGCGACCATTATCTGTCCCAAACAACTCATTGCTCCACGGCGCCCAATCCAGACCGACGCTATTTCGCAAACCTGTGGCGTAAATGCTTAACTCGCTGCCATCAGGCTTAAAACGCATAACGCTTGCGCGCTGCGGGTCCTCCTCCTCGCATACATTGCAAGTTGACCCTGAACTCAAATATAACCAGCCATCTGAACCCGCCCGCAAAGTCTTGGTCCAGTGATTGCCCTTATCACCCAGTCCAGTCACCACCCTCGTGTAGACGCCACTAACACTGCCAGACACCGCATCAAAAGCAATTCTACCCACCGCATTAGACTCGGCTACGTATAACCAGCCATTAAGGTAATCTATGCCGTGTGGCCGCGTCAGATCACTTAATAGCACGCCAACCTCATCTGGCGATCCATCACGATTGGCATCGGCTTTTAATATCAGTACCTCGCCACTACGAGGACGACTGACCAAAATATCTCCGGCCTCAGTCGCGTACATGAATCTAATTTTACCGAGGCCGGTCGCGTACAAGTCCAATCGAAAACCGTCCGCAACATTCAGCTGCTGACGAACTATCTCCGCACTAGGCTCATCCCCGCCATACCCAAACAAGGCGTTAAGGGCCACCTTCGATGTTGTGGCCAACCCTGATGGACCGTAATGCACCAATAAAAACGGTGTCGCCATTAACACAATCAATACATAGATAATGGAGCGCAGAATTCTCATTGCTATGTTGCATCCCTTAATTCGATTCAAGAACACAGATTAGCCTGATAAGAGCAATATTTACAGCGTCAACAACTCAACAGCCAAGCAGCTATTATCTGCCTAGAATACGAACGCCACAGGAAGTGCTACTGCTTAGAAACTATAAAATTGCTACACTCACGCCCAAGCACTAAGAAGCACACCCTAATAATAGAGACGATAAACCATGATGGATATGAGCGGCGCAGACGGCGAGAAGTGTCCCTTCGACCTAAATTTTGACCCCCAAACATTTAAAGCGGGCGACCTTGTGAGCTACCGAGTGGCAGGCTCAATGATGGATATGCCCTTTGTTGGCGTGCTAGTAGAGGTCCACGACGACCACGTGATGCTCGCACACTACAACGGCACCGACACGCCAGACAGCGATATAATGCGCGGCAGTAAAGCTGACCGCCCAGTAGTAAGCGAAGAAGACGCGCTGAAATAGCGATTCCTTTTTCAATTCAAAAAAAACATCACCCCTAAACGCGCAATACATTAAACAGCTAGCGTAAACCCTAACAAGCACAGCGCTTTTTTAAGCAAACCAGTAAAAAGTGCTTATTTTGTTTTATCTTCAAGAAGCAGTTGCATTACTTAATTTCCATCTCTATACTTCGCGCCCTGTCTTGGAGGAAAAGGCAAAAGATCAGTTGCGGGGTGGAGCAGTCTGGTAGCTCGTCGGGCTCATAACCCGAAGGTCGTAGGTTCGAATCCTGCCCCCGCTACCATATTAAAGAACGGCAAATCAGTTACTTACTGACTTGCCGTTTTTTTTCGCCTGTCGGTTTTTACTCCCCGTGACACTCCGTGACGTTTTCCGTGACACTTTTGAATTCAAACCCGCGCCGAGCAACTGCCTCTATGACCTTCGGTCACCTCGCCACGATTACAGCAGCGATAAAACTCAATATGTGGAAAAAAACTCTTGTGTTTTGAGTGACTGAGTGAGTGAAATGCTGCCAATACAAGCCTCTTAGGCGGAAATCCCGACTTTCTAGCCCACACAAAGGATTTTTGTCTTGTGCAAATCAATATGGCACCGACTACATCACACTCCAAATGAGCCGATAAATGTTTTTGTGTGTCACATAGTCCTTTCGTCACCCAAAATACAAAAAATACCTGCCTGAGGCTACAAGGCATCAAACAAAAGTGGGGAATCAGATTTGAAATCTTGAGAACCGCTCTGTAATGAGAGCTTGAAAGCATCGTAGGGCTTTTCTATAGCTACCCAGAAATCTGGAGAAATCGCATGCGTTGAGTCGCCTTCTGGTAATAAGCGGACGATCAAAAACACCTAATACGCCGAAGATTATTGGTTTTTATACAGCCTCAACGCCCATAGTTATTGAGCGTCTATGTTGTTGTAGAGGCGATCATCGCTCCTCTAATTAGGTGGCCAAATTCACTATGGCACTACACTTTCCAACGCTGAGCGTATGTCGATATTTTCTTGCATGTTTTAATTAAAGAATACCAAGGTATTGCGGCCTGCTTGTTTAGCCTGATACATAGCGATGTCAGCTTGTTTCAGAATGTCTTCTGCTGTTGCACGGTCATGACCGAAAAAAACTGCGCCGATACTCGCGGTACCGTTATGTTCGTGGGTGAAAAGATTGTAGGGGCTGCTGAGGGTAGCGACAATTTTATCGCCCACGATATTCGCAATTGCGGTTGCTTCAGCGAGGGAATTGCCCAAGTTTTCAATAATAAGCACAAATTCGTCTCCCCCAAAACGTGCCGCCGTATCGCCTTTGCGTATACAGGACTCTAGGCGTTGTGCTGTCTGTTCAAGCAGTAAGTCACCGTGTCCATGGCCAAGAGTGTCGTTGATGTCTTTGAATTTATCTAGATCAATAAACATTACCACACTCAAAGAGCGTGTTCGGATGCTGGAATCTATCGCGTGATGGAGACGGTCTATCAAAAGGCGTCTATTCGGTAAGCCAGTAAGCGGATCATAGAAAGCGAGATTATTTAGCTCTGCTGCTCGCTTATCCTTCTCGTCGTTCTGGTACGCAAGTTCTTTGTTGGCAATGGCCAGTTCTGCTGCGCGTTTACCCTTCTCGTCGTTTTGGTAGGCAAGTTCTTTGTTGGCAATGGCCAGTTCTGCTGCGCGCTTACCCTTTTCGTCGTTTTGGTAGGCAAGTTCTTTGTTGGCAATGGCTAGTTCTGCTGCGCGCTTACCCTTCTCGTCGTTTTGGTAGGCAAGTTCTTTGTTGGCAATGGCCAGTTCTGCTGCGCGCTTATCCTTTTCTTTGTTTTGAAAGGCTAGCTCAATATTGGCAATGGCCAGTTCTGCTGCGCGTTTATCCTTCTCGTCGTTTTGGTAGGCTAGCTCAATATTGGCAGTGGCCAGTTCTGCTGCGCGCTTACTCTTCTCGTCGTTTTGGTAGGCAAGTTCTTTGTTGGCAATGGCCAGTTCTGCTGCACGCTTACCCTTCTCGTCGTTTTGGTAGGCAAGTTCTTTGTTGGCACTGGCCAGTTCTGCTGCGCGCTTATCCTTTTCTTTGTTTTGAAAGGCTAGCTCAATATTAGCAATGGCCAGTTCTGCTGCGCGCTTACTCTTCTCGTCGTTTTGGTAGGCAAGTTCTTTGTTGGCAATGGCCAGTTCTGCTGCACGCTTACCCTTCTCGTCGTTTTGGTAGGCAAGTTCTTTGTTGGCACTGGCCAGTTCTGCTGCGCGTTTATCTTTCTCCTCGTTTTGGTAGGCAAGTTCTTTGTTGGCAATGGCCAGTTCCGCTGCGCGTTTATCTTTCTCCTCGTTTTGATGGGCAAGTTCTTTGTTGGCACTGGCCAGTTCTGCTGCGCGTTTACACTTCTCTTGTTGTTGAAAGGCTGGATCGAAAGTAACAATAGCCAGTTCTGCGTTACTACACTTTACTTTCTCCCTGATCATGTTCATGCTCCACGAGGATTATTTGAGATCTCTTTACAAATACATGGATATTCATATAAATCATCCAATTACTGCTATGGTTCAAGGCGTGTTGTATCTAACGCGAGTCTAGCAAGCCCTTTCTAGGGCAGCGTAGGGAAGTAATAAGCACCAACATATTTTTGCGGTGCCCGTGGGGCTTAACAATCCACATAAAATAAGATGTTTTTTTTTGCTTTAGAATAAGGAATAACGCTTATGGCTGAAGGATTAGCGTTTTTCAAGGTAGTTGTCGCCTCAGATTGATTTATGCATCCTTGTTTTCCTCACCCACAACCGCTGGCTTTTCCGCGTTAAGATAAACGTCTTTTATCGGCTCCCAGTTTCTAATATGACCGCTCCAACGCATTAGATTCTCTAATCGGGCTTGTTCGTGCACCTGTTTCCGGTAGGCCAGTATTTTGGCGTCTTCTGCTGCATGGCGCTGGACTGGCGTAACAAACTTAATCGCGCTATGCCGATGCTCCTTGTTATACCATTCGACAAAATCGTGTACCCAGACCCGCGCGGCATGTAAGTCCGTAAACGGTTGCGCAGGATAGCTGGGGCGATATTTCAAGGCGCGAAACAGGGATTCAGAATAATGGTTGTCATTGCTCACCGATGGCCGACTGAACGTCGACATGATCCCCAGCTGTTGCAATATTGCGAGCATCGCCGCTAGGCTGCCATTGTTAGAATGAAGTGTAACTTGATGGCGGGTGAACCCTATCGTCCTTCAGAATACGGTATAGCGTCGATTTAGAACCAATATAGCGGCCTTCATCGGCCCGCGTGGGGACAATTTGGCTCGGTGCCAAGTCAGCGTACTCCGGCTAGTTCACCAGTTTGATGATGCGCTGTCGTTCCAGTGCCGATAGCTTATTCGCGGGTGTGTGCAGAGTATCTTGTCGGCTATTCAGTGTTCCCCGACTTCGATAGTAGTCATTGATGCTCCCTTAGAATTTTCTAATGGACGCCCAACAGTATTATTCAGAAGACTTGCGCCTTATATCACTTTGTGACCTTATGAAAGGATGGGCTTAAGCATGAATTAAAAAATATAATGGAATTCAATAAGATAACTTCTTCGCAATTATAACGAGAGCAGGACAAGCGAAGACTATTCCCTTATTTTTATAAATTATTCCTTTTCCAAAACATCCCGCGTTTATTATAAATGTCAATGAATTAAGTAACTCGTTAATTTATTAATGGGGATCGCTCTACTGTTCACATAGCTTAAAAGGTGCAGATACAGTAAGCATTTTGGGTTCTTAACCACTGGCGTTCAAGGCGGGAAAGGCGTTTTGAGACCGGCATATAGCCTATTTTCTTGACCGATTATGTTGATGACTAGGAATTCAAGGACTGACCGCTAATGTGACGCAGGAGCCTTTCGTACTAGATTTTCATGCCGCATGTCTTGGTCTGATAATAAGCGGACGGTCAAAACTACGTATCCGACAGAAGCCGTAGGTTTTTCTACCGCCTCATAGGGGCGACAACAAGCGCGTGTTAAGAGGCATATTAACTGGAATTTACCGCATTAGTGATAGCTAGTGATATTAACGTGCTGACAGTCTCAGATGTCTTTGACTTCGCGAACGCAACGAGCCGCTCTCCTATAGATTCTGAGCCCTCAAGGGACTCCGGGATTTTACGAAGAGTTGCAAGGCCCTTCTCGCTAAGTACAAGATCGAACACCGGGCCGCTGGAAGTACATAAATCCTCAGCTATCCAAATATACCCTGCTGTATTTAGCCACTTAACGGTACTACTAAAATACACAGGGAAATTAAACTCCCCTTCATCGTCAAGCTCTTTTATGAGCTGCTCAAGAAAAGAATCGGGTGTAAGCCTAATCGGCACAGGGAACTCTTCAAAAAGCTTCGCAAACAGCAATCCCGTTAGACGGTTGAAATTATCCATGAAGCGCCTCTTAACAGTTTATTATAACGACTCAGGCCATATATCGCTTTGGCGCCTTATCAAGGAGTGAGCTTCAGCGTTGATGGCGAAACTTTATGAAATTCAATGAGGTCGCGACCTCGCAACTCGAGAGCCCCGGTCAAACGAAGATTAACTCCTTATATCTCTGTCAAACATCCCTTTCCCCTGATCATATCGCATTATTTATAAATTTCAGTGAATTAAGTAGCCCTTTAATGTGTTAATGGGTAGTACTCTCTTGTTCACATGCCTTAATGACGTGGAAACAGCGACTGACTGCTTTTGTGACGCAACAGCCTTTCATACCGCATGTCCTAGTCTGGTAATAAGCGGACGGTCAAAATTACGTATTTTGATGAAAGTCGTATGGTTATCTACGACCTTAACGTCGCATTTCAGCGGAATTTTACAGAGCGAAGCGGCGCAAAATTTCCGACTAAAAATGCCTTGTTAAGCCATTTTTCAAATTTAACTGCTCTCTGCTGTATTATGAAATTAAACTCTTCTTCTTCTTCGATGCTCATATATATCACATCTAAGGGCAACCTGTGTTCAAGTGCATTAATCATTTTTTTAAGACCTTGAAGTTCCTGTGTGTCTTCATAAGTAATGAGCAAATCAACATCTGATATATTTTTATTTGACTGTATTATCGATCCAAATAAGTAGAGTCTTGACTTAAATTTCTTCAACTGATTTTTTTGAATATATTCATTTAGTATTTGGATAGCCTTAAATTTATCCACTGTTAAGGGCTCCAAGTAATTGACGCCACATTAGAACTCCAGCACCTGCATGACAAGCTGCTTCTGATGCAGCTTCTGAAAGCCGACAATTAGGGTTTGAAGCAAGAAAAAAATCACATTCACCATATTTTTCTATTCCTGACCTTAACGTATCAGCGGTGAGATCATATTCGTTTAGCGCTAAAACGCGCAATGGCTTCGCTACATGTCTACTAATTATATAACTTCGACTGTTAGCCCTTATTACATTATTTACGGCAGAATGCTGTTGCAGGCCGCGCATTATAAATCGAACTTCTTTAGGAATATACTCTCGAAAAATATTTTCATTGATTGCTATATATAGGTCACCCAAACCACCGACTCCAAACCGTGAGCTAGCTGCAAAATCCAGTACATCTCCATCAATAAAAGCGTCTTTAGGAATGTTTAATAAAAAGTCAATGTTAAATTTACTGCAAGAACTAGGCATATTAGACATAATTAAACGCCTGTTAGACATAGTGGCCACAGTAATATCTGGCACATATTCTTTAACGGTAAGCTGGATCAAATTATCACCAGAAGGTACTGCTTCTAATACTTTATCGTTGGATATTAGCTTTTCGCAGATCCATGCTGCTGTCCATGAATCTGAGTTGGTCATTTAAACTCTTCCATAAATATCGAATCAAACCCACTAGGAAACTGCTTACCATTTTGATCGCCACCAGCAAGATGTTTAGCCTCAAAATCATCTACATGCTGCCGAAATTGTTCAAGCATAATATGTTCTTCCTGACTTAAGTTGACTGTGTTTGCCTCACAAAGCCCAAGAATCTTTCTATTATTTGGGATGATTTTTGTCCGTATCTTACGAATCCATTGCTCAGGCATTGTGCTCTCAGGATTGAATCTCTCATCCGTTAAGGGGCCATACTCTTGAAAAATTATACTATTCTCTCGTAATAGTGGTTCCAATACACTTCTCGCCTTGAACTGTAGGTACGCATCCCAAATGCATTTTTAACAATCTCCTTATGATTTCTTTTCCATTCAAGAATTGTCTCTACAGGATACTGCTCTTCCGCTTTATCGATAATCGTATGGCACGTAGGGCAGAGAAGGATAAGGTTTTCATACTGTCTTTTTTTCTCCGGTGTCAATATATTTTCAGAACGCGGCCCTTGACCACCAGCGCTAATGACATGGGCAATCTCTCCAACATGAATAACATCATCAACAAACTCTCGAAATATTTCAGTCAAACATTCTGGGTTTGCACAGAACCCACCGGAATCTGCAAACAATCTAAGTTTAGTAGTTGTTGTAGGAGCAATTCTTCCATGTACGCAAGTCATTGAATTCTCATTTAAAGCCTAACGCCTTTGTCACAGGCTAAATTGTACTGGATTTTTTTTGGCATATAATTGCGCAGCAATGCCAAAAAGCGGAACAGGTAATTTAATCCTGTACACAAACTTGTTAAGCCTAGCCTGTTATGCCGTAAGTAATGCAAATATATGCTGCCAAAACACCGCCAACAGTATTAAGGATTAATGATGCAGTAATACTTGCACTTGTTTTATACATTGCCTTAGTAGCATTAGCTAATGATTTATTTTGCTGCTGAATATCACCGCTGGTTATCCCTAAAATTGAGAATCTGCTTGCTCTATGGTAATAATATTCAACATGATCCTGCAGATATTGACCAACATAATGTACAACCCTGTAACCAAGAAAACCTATTAATAAATAATTTATTAGGTACAAGAAAATTTCTCTACTAACCAAACCCTCTTGCCCTAAAATAGACGATAAATTTGCGTACAAAATAAGCAATAATAAATACACATTTGGCAGGAGAGTTTTTGTCCATTTAGAAATTTTGAATATCGTTTTTCTGTGCTTTTCGAAAACAGGAAATACGGACTCGAGTTTATTCCTTGTTTTAACCCATTTAGAAACAATATTCATTAATTCCTGACTTAAAACTGCATTCGAGAAATTAATAACGCACATAATTGCAGCATGTTCTTTTTGTCGAGAGTCTAGCTCTTCTGGGTCACTTGTTAGCATGGTTTGAAGAAATAACATTGGGTTAGCAGGAGAACTCAATCTTAGAACAATTGAATGTGGCTGCGATTAAGTTTTTCCAGGAAATTGTATATTGTAATCCCATCTAAATATTGCAGATTCAGTTCTGTCATCCATTTCAGTGTCAAATCTTTCTAAGTCGCTGAATGATGCTATATCTCTTGATCTGCCTTCTGAGAAATTTAGTGTAGCGCTGAAACTAAAATCAGTGACACTATGATTAATGCCTAACTTCTCTTCCAACTTTGAATTAAGTTTTATTACGTCATCAATGCCAACTAGAACATCATCGTTAAATAATTCAGTTAGTGAATTCTTTTTACCTGTTACTGCCCTGAATGATAGCTTTAAACCATCACCTTGATTTATGGCGACTTCACTCCTTTCTGCACTTTCGATTATTTCCTGCATTATTTTTCCTTATTTGGCTTAACAGTTTATTATAACGACTCAGGCCATATATCACTTTGGCCCCCTTATCACGGAACTGGCTTTTACGTTGATTGAAAAATTATTGGGAATTCAATGAGATAGCGGCCTAGCTATTAGCGAGTGCCAGTCAAACGAAGACTAATTCCCTTTATTTCTGCCAAATATTCCTTTCCCTTGATCATATCGCGTTTTTTATAAATTTCAATGGGTTAAGTGATTCCCCAATGTGTTAATGGGAAGCACTCTCTTGTTCACTTGTCTCGCCGACGCGGAAACAGTGACTGACTACTATTGTGACGTTAGAGCCCGTCAAATTGCGTTTATAGAAATTTTTTATAATCCAATAAACCCCACACGATGTATCACCGAATAAATATGAAGAAGCGTATTTTTGTGGACTCAGCCCATGTCTAATAAAGGATGGGAAGTCCAAAGGGGATTTTCTGGAGATAGAAAAGGCAACACCTGACTTATACTTACCATCAAGGTGCTCTGAGCCTGCGATGAACATGTCGCCGAGGAATGCCATTATCTACTCCTTAGATCAAACGGCCTGTTGAACAGCTTATTATGTGCTTTTAACTAATCACTCGATTGTAAGCTACTTATAAACGAATCAACGCTGTCAGGCATTCCTTCTAAGATTAAAACGTCTCCTTGGACAAGATCCCATTCAGCCTTTGATTCACAACAAATATGTGCGACAACTTTTGCGTTTGCGCTATCTATTAATCCCATTGGTATCCAGAAGTAGCTTGTTTCCCTAAGGCGATTTGGGACTGGACAACCACAGCGGTTGCAAAAGTCTGACGTAAAGCCAGAATCTTTGTTCCAATGCGTAATCGAGTCAGTACCGTTTAACCATTTGAAATTTGATTCGTGGATCATTGTAGCAGTGTTGGAAGTTGAACCTGACTGCCTTTGGCATAATTTGCAGTGACATTGATATAGCTTTGTTATCTCTCCTGAAACTTCAAAGTTAACATTCCCACAATTACATGTTCCTTTCATACCGACCCTTGATAATTTCTGATGACTCTGCAAATGCACTTAACAGTTAGTTATAGAGACTCGCGCGCCTCTATAACTTTGGCCCCCTTATCAAAGTTGGGGCTGCAGTATGGATTGAAAAATATTAGGGAATTCACTGAGATGGCGGCTTCGCTATTGGCGATCGTCCGACAAACGAAGACTAATTCCCTTTATTTCTGCCAGATAATCCTTTCCCCTGATCATCTCGCGTTTTATATAAATTTCAATAAGTTAAGTAACTCGCCAACGTGTTAATGGGAATAGCTCTACTGCTCACATTGCTTAAAAGTGCAAATGCAGTAAGCAATCAGGGTGCTTAACCGGTGACGTTCGCGGAGGGAAAAGCGTTTTTAGCCCGGCAAATAGCATATTCTCTTGACCGATTATGTTGATGGTTAAAAATTCAATAGATGACCGCTATTGTGACACTGGCGCCAACCCCGTGTAGGAGCATAGCAATACGCTTGCGGTTCCCCCACCGCAGGTAGGTAGCTTCGTTAAGGACGATGACACTATCGGAAGTTGGCAGCTGCTCAGGTCGGATCGCGTATTTTCTTGGTCGCTGAAGTAAACCCGCAGACCATTGTCCCGTTTGGCGCGGGGCAATATAACTTAAAATCCCAATACATAAAGGTAAGATTTTCTGAAGCATTTAATTTCCCCTTGTTCAGTAACCGTATTCAAATCCGACAAGAATGCGATCCTTAGTATCGTACTGGCCAAAACGACCATTTTCTGTGCCATAAAAGATGTCTGCCTCTACCCGCAGAACTAAGTTCGCAAGGTAGTCGTAACTGAGCGAGAAAGACGCTAGACCGTCTTCTGTGTCTACATCGTGAATTAGCTGCTGCCTCAATACGACGACGTCATTCAAGAATCGGCGCTCAATAAGTAATGTCATATCCGTCTCGACACTATCCCTGCTAGCTGCTTCCCCGTTTCTATCAAACCAGCTCTGAAATAACTGCATGGAAATAAGCGTGTTCCTCAAGCCGACCCAATCGAGGCCAAGCACATACGCAAGTTCGCCGCCATGAATAAGGCCATCGTTCGATTGTGGATCCATGCTCTGAATATATCTGTCCGTTGCGTAGCCCAACTCTGCGCGCACTGTAACGTCGCCGAAGGCATTTGATGCTGAGCCACCAAAGGTGTGGGTACGTTCGTAGCTAGTTTCCAACCGAATACCGGCGTCGAGTTTAATGACCCGAGTCACCGCCGCGTCCGCATAGTGATAGAGATAGTTCAGTGTTAGATCCCATCCATTCTTTCGAGTGGACAATTGCAGACCTGCATCAGCATCAACCAATGTGCGATCTGGTACGTGACGCACCGCACTGATAACAGGCCGGTCGGCGGGGATGCGTGGAAGCAGCTCCGGCGAGGTGGGCGCGTAGACCGAGCCAGCGGCGGGGATATCGTGATAGGTCTGGTCTGGAATAAATAAGAGCTGTCCATTCCAGTCATCACTTACATAAAACTCCCAGTTTACTGTCCACAACGGGATACGTGAAGTTTCAAAATCAGCGAGAATGAACTCACGAAAACTTTGCGGATTAACTCGATCGAGTACTTTTAACCCGTCGGCCTTACCCCAAACCACCTGCTGTTTTCCAAGTTTTAAATAACTGTTTGCTAAATAAAATTCTGCATAAAGTTCTCGCAGCTCAGCATCAGCATGCTCCCCCACAAGATAGCGACGAGTCCACGGGTCTATAGCATTCTGCTCTGGCTGGCCTGATTCTAAACGATCGCTCCAGTCGCTCCGCAGGCGTCCGTTCATACTTATATCGACGCCAAATACGTCGCGCCACTCGAACTGAGGAAGTAGAGATAGTTCCGTTTTTTGTGTGGTTCCATCTGCGATCTGAACAGCACTCTCAATTTTTATCAATCCCGCGGCGCGCATCGACGATGCAGCTATAGCGTGCTCAAAACTGAAGATGCCAGCAGCAGAAAAAATAACTGCGCGCCATTTCATGGACGATACCCTCTGCGAAGCGAGCGCTCCTCGAACACTGCATCGTCAATTGGGATATCGTAAGCTACATTACTTATAGAAAGACGAGTCTGGTGACCAGTCTTGTGGTTTTTGACAAGGATCTCGTGCACCGTCCATATCTTATCGACCTGACGAAAATCTCTAAAGACGGTGGTTTTAAGATGGTTGTTCTTTGTATCCCAATTCTCTGTTTTTCGAATTGTGTTGGTTACAGGATCCACATACCAAACAGCGCGGCCATAGCCAAGCTCTTCTGCCACCTCGTTGCTCACCGGAACCCCATCGATCTTGATTGTCGCCACGCCGTCAATATCTGCTATGCCAGCTCGCGAGAAACGCCAGTCGTCCAAAGAAACTTTGTTCTGCCGTTTTAAATCCTCATAACTAAGGTCCGTCCCCAGGAAGTAATCGCCACGATCAGATGCAGATATACGCCTTGTTTTGCGCAATGCAGGCAAATAGAGCCATTGATCGTCCTCCACATTGTGGTCTGCATAGTCATAAGTTAAGAACGCAGTGTCGTGGACATTACTTGGCTCTAAGTAAAACATCACCTGACGCTTATCTTCACCATAGTATTTGCGCAGCGCGATTGTTTCCTGCTGGCGAGTTTTACCACGCCGATCCGTAAGCTCTAACTTTAAACCAGAGCGCTGAGTGAGGCCTTCTGGTCGCTGATCGACTGCCTGCATTACTTCAAAGCCATCTGCATCATCCGCAGCACTGGCATGAATACTCAGCAGAGCCAGTGCGCCCAACAGAATGAGAAAGCCTACACGAGCATAACCTTGTTGCGATACGGACTGCTTGGAGTTCGTTATATTGGAATCACCAAAAAGTGCAGTAGGACGCAGTATCCCAATCAGCGCGGTCATGCTGGTCAAGCTCGTGACAAAGGCTGTGAGGACCGCTATTGCGACTAGTAGGCCAAAATTTTGCAATGGCGGCACCTGCGACGTCATCAGCACGCCAAAACCTAACGCAAGCGCAAGCAGATTAAATAGTAAGGCACGGCCGGTGCTCGGAAATAGCTCCGCTACTGCAGCGTCATAGGATAGGTTTTTATCTTGAATAAGTCCGCGCAAGCGATCGATAGTGTGTATAGAGAAGTCCACACCTAAACCAATCGAGATTGCGGCAAACATAGAAGTTCCTATGCCAATCCATATGCCCGCATACCCCATAATGGCAAATACCATCAGTACCGAGAACGCCACCGGCAGTGTTGCGATAACGCCCAATACAATGGAGCGAAAGAACAGAGCCGACGCCGCCATTACCAATATGAGCGCTAGCGCCATGCCCGCCGCGGTATTTTCTCGCAGCGGGGCCATCCAAGAGTAAGCGAGATCAATTGAGCCGGTGGTGTGACCTTCAATCGAATCGTCATTAAATGTATCCCTTAAGTAGCGCTTAAGGCCTAATACAATCGGCTCGACCTGCTGAAAATTGTCATTTTTTAACTGCCCTCGCACGTGGGCAAGCTTGTAATCGTAATCAATCTCCTCTTGGAAATCAGTGGGATCACCAGAGACTGAATAGAGCAAAAAATATTGTGCGATAAGGTCTGCACTATCCGGAATACGGTAGTAATCAGGGTTACCGGAGTTCATGGATTTATGCATTTGTTTAATGTAATCGACAATTGACGTTGTATTTTCTAGCCCGCCCTGGCCTTCCATCCATTTTTGCAAACTTTCAATTCTGCGAAGGTTTGCGGGCTGAAACAGATCTTCAGGATTTGGTGTTGTTATCGCGACATCCAGATAATATGTGCCATCGAAGCTAGAATTAATCACAGCATCTGCAATGCGAAGCGGCTCCTGTTTTTGAAAGCTATGAATACGTTGATCGTTGAATTCGACACGACTAATACCGACGACAGCGAAAATTAGGAATAACGCCGTAATCGTTAGGACCTGCTTTGGCTTCCTCGCCACTCTACGCCCAACTACACCTAACACTTTACTTAGCATGTCAGGCTTAATAATTTCAGCGGGCTGGTTCTTTTTTAACCGCGGCTTGAACAGGGATAATAGCGCTGGTAAAAGTAGCAGCGTCCACGCCCACGCGGCCATTATTCCGATAGCGGCGAAAATGCCATAAGACCGCATTGGGGGGAGAAGTGCAGCAAGAGAAAGGCCCAAAAATCCCGCAACCGTGGTCAGTGTCGTCAGCGTAACAGGTCGCCACATAACCGTCATGGCACGAACTACCGCGTCGTGATGGTCTGGTTTTTGCTGCGCGGCCAACTCATCATAGTACTGAGTAAAGATATGTATTGAATCACAGACCGCGATACCAATAAGAATCACCGGCAACGAATTTGTAATAACGTACATTGGAATACCAGCAGCGGCCATGCTGCCAAGACCCACCGCAATGGTTCCAATCACAATAATGTTAGGCAACACCGTACCTGCAAGCGTACGAAATGCAAGCAGCAGGACAATAGTTATAATGACTGCAGCCAATGGGTTCAATCGACTAGCATCCGCGGCAATATAAGCGGACAAGTAACCAGAAACCGCGCCTTGACCAGCGACATACAGTTCAATATCCTCAGCTACAAGCCCAATCGCTCTGGCACGCTCGTTAAGCTCTAGCAAAGCGTGATAAACCAACTCCCCTTCAGCGTCTGGAAGCATCTCTGCGACAATCACAGTCGCGCTCCCATCTCTTGCGACAAGCGTACCGAGCATAAGGGGGAACTTCTGTATCCGGTCACGAATGCCTTCTGCTTCTTGAGCCGACAGCGGCAAACTCTCCCAGAAAGGCTCTACCAGCATGCCATCATTAGTGCCACGAATATCCTTCTCGGTAGCTAGGCTAATTACGCCATCTGGATCAATGCCCTCTATCGCCTCTATTTCATGACTTAACCAATCAACTAAACCCAGAGCCTCCGGCGTGTAAATTCCTCGCTCCGAACCTGAAGTGACTGCAATGACCATCGGCTCCTTTAAGTTGAAGACTTCTTCAACGTGATCCCTAAATGCTAAAGCGGGACTGTCTTTAGGTACGAACGCTTCCGCTGATGTGTCCTTAGTTAGTTGAGGTAGAAATGTCCCCATAAGAATAATAACTATCAAACAAGAGGGAATAACGAGCCAGCGAAAACGCAGCACATTTTCAAAAAATCGATAACCTACAGTGTTTGTTTTGTAATGGTTTGGTGTTTTTGTCTTCATAGCCTACCTACCAGTCGTTAGTTTTTTTAATCCAAAAAAAGGCAACATCATTTACTGATGACGCCCAACGTTTGGTGACATAACCGTGTGAATATTACTTCGCCAGATTCCGCGACACTAGCGAGTATGCGGGAAGTGACCAAAGCACCCTGTACTGATGCAACCAGCCACTCAGCAAGCTCCGCGGCTTCCTTAGTATTTACTATACTTCCATTATCCATACCACGTTCAATCGCGGCTCTAACAAATTCCTGCTGCGCAAAGAGTAAAGCTCGAGCTGCAGCCTGAACATGCTCAGGCATGTGCTGCCACGCTGATGCTAATGTGCCGCCAGGACAAAGTTGTCTTCCGGCTCCAAGCCTTTCTAAATATAAATCAAAACAATATAGCTCTAATTGCTTTAGAGGAATCGCAGTAGTATTAATTGATGCCCACGCCAAGAAACGGTCGCGTGTACGCTCCAGCATTATCACAGTAAGCGCTTCTTTAGAGGGAAAATGATGATAGATACTAGCTTTCCGAATGCCCACGGCTTCAGCGAGATCACGGAAATTGAATCCTTCATACGAGCGCAACTGCACGAGCTTCTGGGCCGCATCCAGTAATTGTGTACGCGTATCAAGTTTTGAGTTTGTAATGCCCATCCTATAAGCCTACCTTTCGTTAGGTAGGCCTGATAGTATAGCGGCAATCAGTGAACGTCAAGCCTTTTAGTCAATATCGGATGCAGTTCAACAGCGGCCAGTCAAACAACCCAAATCATAACGACGAAGCGTAAACACAGCGATACCGTCGCGGCTAATTTGTTAAATCAAAATTTTAACCCTGTGGGACAAAATCAAATCTGGGCAGGTGACATCACCTATTTAAAAACAGCCGAAGGCTGGGTGTACCTAGCGATTACGATGGATCTGTACTCCCGCTGCATAATCGATTGGGCAACGGATAAGCGTATGACGACCAGCCTAATTAGTCGGGCGATGATCATGGCTTACAACCTTCGGCAGCCACCTCAAGGTCTGGTGTTCCACAGTGACAGGGGTTCGCAATACACCAGTAACCATTATCACAAACTACTGGTGGATTATGGCATACGAGCTTCTATGGGAGATGTGGGTGCTTGCTGGGATAATGCCGTGGTCGAGCGCTTCTTTGGCAGCTTAAAGCACGACTGGATCTTCAAAGCTCATCAGCCGACTCGCGAGCATATGACGAGTGACGTTAGAGCTTACATTAAATATTACAACCTAGGCCGGCTTCACTCATCGAACAATGATTTATCGCCGGTTCAGTATGAGAAATTAGCAAATTAATGTGTCCGGTTTTGTTGACCAGAACACTTTGGTATCAAGAACAGCTTGAGGATTTTTTCACTTTTATTTCAACAAGCTGCGCAGCTGTTTGCGGGGGCCCTTCTCAGGTCAAATTTGGCAATCCAACGAGAACACCTGTGCTTCGCTGGTAAGCGGAGCAACAAGCTCCAACCGGTGGCCTGAGACAACGACATCAAGCGGGAGGCCACCCAGCATCGCCTGACACACAGTTACCGTGCTACCAAGCAACAAGCCAAGTGCAACGTCCTGGTCAACTCCCACAGACATATTAGCCGTCAGATTCATCGCGCTCAGCTTCATTCGGCTCAGATCTAAATCGAGCCCATCTATAAGGGTCAACGTCATATCAAACCCATTTCTGAGTGGAATTGCTTCGCCGACGGTAACTTCCATGCCCTGGCGCACCAACGAGTCCTGACGCTCGATTGGTGTCTCACTAAACTCTCGCACTACTGGCTCGCCGTCGCCATTACCGTAGCTACGAATATCGATACGCGATATCCGGTTACCGTCGATAACACGGCGCCCCAAGCCACCCACATCTGATGGCTCGCGCTCCAGGCTGGTATCGATAGGTTCACTGGGAGGGAATTCTGGGTCGACCAGCGCATCCGGATAACGGATACCCGACACCCAGTACACCCGATCATAGCTTAAAAACTCACCGATACCCGCTTCAAAGGCCTGCCGCCGAAATGCTTCTTCGTTCGCATAGACAACATGGGAAGGGTTTTCAATACGCCGGTGATTCAAGAACAAATCGGCAATTTCACTGGCACGGGCGGCATCATAGCTGGCATGTTGGCCAAGCAAATCGCGCCAGCAATCGTGGTCATATTTCAACTCCCGCAGTCTAATGCAGAACTTTTCAGGGTCCACTCCCGCAGGTACCACCGCATCAATTGTACCGGCGAAAACTTGGGTTGGCACATTGCGCAGGGAGTCTGCCACCAATTTCAGATCCCATTCATTACTCTCGGGCACAACGTACCCGTGAGTACGATCACTGAGCGGCGGCACTGACGCATAAATACCGGCAAAAATGTCTGGGTGCGCTGCTGCTATTTTAAGCGTGCCTAAGCCACCCATCGACGTACCTGCCAGATAAATTCGATCGCTGTCGACCTTGTAGTGACGCCGAACATCCTCAATGACCTCCAAAATATCGAGCTCGCCGAGGTGCTCGTACCATACTTCCTCACCTCGACCGAGGGGCTTGGGGACAAGCACACGTTGATCACGAACCAACTGCCAATAGTCGTCGTCGGCTGGATTAAATGAACGATGATCTCCAAGCCAACCGTGCAACATCGGCGACAGTGGCGCGGGCGCCTGCTCGGCTTCCCAATAACTCCCTGGAACAAACAAAATATAGGGCTGAAACAGACCGTTGTAGATGCGCCGGTCACTAGCCTGCCCCACTGGCGGAAAATTGCGGCCTTCCATATAAGTATTCGATGTCGCCACGGACTCATAAATACGAGTCAGTTGCTCGTCAGCTTGCGGGTGGGGCGGAGCCTGCGTCACCCGGTCAGTGATTAGGCCAAAATCCACATCGCGAAAGAACCGCGCAATATCGCCGGCTGACAACGCCGCCTCCTGACGCGCCGACTGAAAGCTGCCAGAATCGTTCTCGTCGGTTAAGGCTGTCCCACCGTCCCAAGTGCGATTACGAAATAGCAAATTGAAAGCATTCGGCAGGCTTACATCTGATTTACCTGAAGGTGCGGATGCGTCAGCAGATAACACAAGGACTTCTCGCCAAAGACTAGTGCCCGCGTCCCACAAGCCGACAGCACTTCGCAAACGCCACATACCGCGGTCGGGATCCGCAATCGTGAACGGTACATCAACTTCAATCGTATTAGTGACTAGGTCTACCGCGATCGCAACGGTAGCAACCCTGCCATCGGGGAAGCTGACGGTCGCACTATCACCCCAAGCGGTTATCAGATGATCCCAGCCCGCAGAACTCAGCTTGGCGTTGTAAGGCCAATCGCCACCGCCAGTATCGCTGCGGTTATCCGAATCGACCGCGATTGCGAAAACGGTTGAGTTGCTTTCAATTAGCGTATTGAGGCGCATCGTATAACGCACCGCGTTCTCGGTAAGCGAAACAGAAAACAGAACCGCGTCTGCTGAATTTTCATTATGGGGACTGCCCGCAGGATAATCGAAGCCACCTGCACCGCTATCGTCGTAGACATAGTCGGTATAAGTCCATGAACCCGAACCATAGCCTGCGGTGCCAGAAATCATTGTCGCCGCAGTTGCAAAAACCCGCACTTGCGGCGTCATATCGGCAACCGGCGGAATGGGATTCGAGTCACAAGCAGCCAAAATGATGGTTACGAAGATTGTACTGATGCACTGCCGAAAAAATCGGCTTGCGTCGTCTGTCATAGCTGGATTTCTCACTACTGCGAGCCGGGGGAACCCATAAGCTCTATTATTTATACGGTTTCGGCTCTCACCCTTTCAATGGATATAACAGCCTTCAAGCTGCTCATAGGAATCCCAAGATTGAATACGTTTGAAGTCGTCGCATGAGCCATCAAAAATTGTTGAGCCTGCCCAGCCGACTTAAATGTCCGCATACCCCGCTCCCTCATCCTAGTCGATTCGTGCGATTGCTAGGTGCGGTTACTCTCATATAGTTTGAAGGTACTGCCGTTTTCCATTGATCGATATAAAAACATCGTCAATGTAAAACGTATCACCAGAGCCTGATAGCCTCACGACTACCAATGATCCCGCGCTCGGCCAGTAAATCATCTATATCGCGGTGACTCAAATTGAAACGATGATAAAGCCATACTGCATAAGCAATGATATAGCGGGGAAACCGGTGACGCTTGTGTATGCTCATACCCCCACATTAGCAGAAACTGTGAGCCAACTTAGCAATACCCTTGCCGTTAACCACGCCCCAATTGATCCTGCAGTTGCATACCGCTTTACTTACAAAGGTCGCTCACTACTCATCAGCGGCGACACGGTGAAGTCTACCAATATCGAAAAATTTGCCAAGGGCGTAGATTTACTAGTGCATGAAGCCCTACCACCAAACCTCGTCACGCTGATGAGCAAAGTGGCTAAAAAAGTGGGCAATGCCCCGATGGAAAAAATAACTCGCGACATTATCGATTATCACACCAGCCCGGTAGAAGCCGCTGAAACCGCTCGCGACGCTGGCGTGGGATATTTGCTTTATTATTACATTGTGCCGCCGCTGGTTATTCCCGGCCAAAAAGCACTCTTCTTAAATGGCGCAGAAAAGATATTTAAGAACTATACGATTGGTGAAGACGGCGTCGCCTTTAGCTTACCCACCGGCTCAGAAAAAATTATTCAAACCAGCGACAGCTTGTAGTATAAGTGTGTTGCGCGGCCTGCCGATTTTACGATTCGACATGCCTACAGAGCTAGGCACTGTTCAGAAATCCTAGGATCAGCAGCTGCGGACCAACACCCTTATCACGCCGCGAAATAACGGTGAAACTCTAATAATCAAATTCACCTTACGCGAGCCAAGGAGACGGCAATGAAACAGTTAACAGGCCTCGACGCCTCATTCCTTTATCTTGAAACCGCCAATTCGCCCATGCATATCGGCAGTTTCAACATATATGACCCCAGCACAGCACCGGGTGGCAAGGTGCGTTTTAAGCAGATTGTTGAGCACATTCATCAACGAGCGCGGCGGGTGCCAGCGATGACCAGCCGCTTAATGACAGTGCCATTTAGCCTTGATCATCCTTATTGGGTAGCCGACGGCGATTTTGACCCAGAATTCCATGTTCGGCATATCGCTTTACCTAAGCCTGGAGATTGGCGCCAACTCTGTATTTTAATTTCTCGTATTCACGCCCGCCCGCTCGATCGCAATCGACCCCTTTGGGAAGCCTATGTGATTGAAGGCCTTGATGACGTTGAGGGCTTCCCCAAGGGCTGCTTTGCCCTTTTCACCAAAATGCATCACGCCGCGATTGACGGCGCCTCAGGTGTTGAAATCAATAGTGTTTTACACGATTTGTCTCCTGATGTTGCCACCAAGATAGACACAATAAATAACCTCAGCGCTGACCAGCCACCCAAGAAGCGTGAAATGCTGTGGCAGGCACAGAAAAACACCCTAAAACTGCCGTTCCGATTTATCGGTATCACCAAAGATGCCACGCCAAGTCTATATCAGGCCGTAAAAGGCCTGCTTACTGGGAAGCTAAAGCGAGTCGGCAATATTCCGCGCACGCGCTTTAATCGCAATGTATCGCCGCATAGGGTTGTAGATGCAATACGAGTGAGTTTTGAAGACATTCGCGAAATTAAAAATGCCTATGAGTCGGTAACAGTCAACGATGTTGCATTAACGATTGTTGGTGGAGCTTTGCGTCAGTATTTGTTGGCCAATAACGAGTTGCCTGAAGTAACGCTGGCCGCCCTTGCACCGATTAATATCCGCACCGCTGACAAACAGGGCAAGGCCGGCAATGAAGTCTCGCAAATGACCGTCCAATTGCGCACCGATATTGCCGACCCACGAGAGCGACTGCTCGCTGTCAATGAAAGTACGCGCAGTGCCAAAGAATTGACCAATGCCATTGGCGCCAAGACCATGACCGATTACCTGCAGTTTACGCCATCAACTTTAACGGCCGCAGCTGCACGCTTATCAAGTTCCTTAAGTTTGGCAAACCGAGTCAGCCCGTTTTACAACTGTGTTGTCACCAATGTGCCGGGGCCGCGCATCCCGCTTTATTTTACCGGCGCTAAAATGTTGGTGAGCTTCCCTACCGGCCCAGTACTGGACAGCGTGGGTTTGTTTCAAGCGATATCAACCTACTGCGACGAGTTTACAATCACATTTTCTGCCTGCCGTGAGATGCTACCTGACCCAGAATTGTATGCGCAGTGCCTGCGAGATTCACTAGCCGCGTTGCTCGCCGCGTCAAAACAGCAAGCACAGCAGAGAGCGGCGAGCCCTACACCAAGTAAACCCAAAGCACCAAGAAAAGTAAAAAGCGCGACTGTAAATGCTACAGATAGGACGCCTGAAAATGCCAAGCAATAATATTTTGGCGGAAGAAAAACGACCTACCGCGCATCCTCTGCTCGCCCTGCTTGAACTGCCAAGTGCCGTGATAGACATCATTGCACTTAACGCAGCAAGACCAATATTACGGCGCGCGCCTAAAGGCGATAAGCACGCGGTAATGGTTATTCCCGGCTTTCTCGGCAGTGATGCTTACAATAAAACCCTGTGCAAATTCTTAGCCCGCTTAGGCTACGATAGCAGCGGCTGGACGCTTGGCAGAAACCTTGGCCCACAAAATGGTGTAATTGAGGCATTGGAGGCACGATTGTTGGCTCAGTACACTGCGAGCGGGGGTAAGGTGAGCTTGATTGGTCACAGTCTCGGTGGCTTGTATGCACGGGTACTGGCGCAACGCAACCCTCACCTGGTTCGGCAAGTGATCAGTCTAGGTAGTCCGATATCGGAAAGCCCTGATTCGGGCAAAGCGGTCGCGAAGTTGTTTACATTACTGAATGGGCCGCCGGATCCTGTGCTGCGTGCGACACTGAAAATAGCGCCACCGATGCCGACAACCGCAGTGTATTCGCACAGTGACGGTATCGTCCACTGGCGTAATGCACTGCAGCACAACGGTCATGCCCAATGCCAAAATATCGCGGTGTACGGCAGCCACTCTGGGCTTACTGTCAATGCCACGGTTTGGTGGCTATTGGCAGATCGTCTTGCTCAAGCTGAGGGGCAGTGGCGAGCGTTTGAGCCAAGCGGTTCGGCTCGGCGCTTATACCCCACATGTCAAAACCAAGCGGCTACTGCCGAAGCCGCGACTTAAAGCAGAGTGATAAAAATGCATTCATTTTTATCACTCTAGCAACAACTCTTTGCCATCAAGATAATCTTGTTGAATAGCTCAATCCAGTTCTTTTAATTCCGCTTGATCCAAAGCAAGACCAATTGCCTGAATGTGCGGCAGTGACATGGCATTCACTTTGCCATTATTGAAGAGTGACGGTAGCGATTCCATCAGAGAGGATATAACTTACCAAATCAGCCATGTTATAACTCTTTAAAAATCGGAGTTAAAAAACCCTTATAAAAAGAAAAAATCGGCGAGTTTAGCGCCGACTCAAGGTTTATTAGGACGTAAACGTCTAAATGAGGAACACTATAATATCACCGACATTTTACCCAACATAACTCAGCTGTTTGCAACCGCGCTCACAGCGATAAGGCTCCACCACTAATCGCGATACACTGCCCCGTCATATAGGTGTTAGCTGGCGATAACAGCAGGATCATCGTATTGGCGACCTCATCAGGCTGGCCGAGGCGTTTCATTACACAACCGCGACTCAACACACTTTCTGCCGCTGGCACGCCCTTCTGAACCACTATCGACGACTCTGCTACCATTGGCGTAAGCGTAAAAAACGGGCAGGCGGCATTAACACGAATATTAACGGGGCCAAGCTCTGCCGCCGCAGACTTTGTGAGTCCAACTACGGCGTGTTTTGCTGCGCCATAGGCCGCTATACCTGGCGCGCCACCAATTCCCGCCATGGAAGAAAGGTTGAGAATGTTACCGCCGCCCTGCTTCTTCATTTGGGTAATCTGGTGCTTCATACCAAATTGCACACCGTTGACGTTAACCTCCCACTGGCGCGTCCACACGCTCTGTTGAATTTCTTCAAACGGTGTAAAGTCGTGACTGATACCTGCGTTGTTAACCGCAATATCTAATCGCCCGAAGCGCTCCACCGCCGTTGCAACAAGCCGCTGACAATCCTCCTCTAGCGCTACATCGCACCGTTGTGCCACCGCTTGACCGCCGTCTGCCCGCAATTTTTCAGCAAGGCTTTCAACCACGTCTTCGTTCACATCGCCCAGCACAACTTTTGCGCCACGCTGTGCCAAGCCCTCTGCAATGAGCTTACCAAAGCCGCTAGCAGCGCCGGTAATAAGTGCCACTTGATCAGTAAAATCGAGTAATGGGTCCATAATTCATAATGCCTCAGCTTGGTTTAATTTTTAAAAAATAATTAGCTTAAATAGTTAAACCGCCATCCACCACGATACATTTACCGTTGGTATCACTGCTTGCTTCACTGCCTAAGTATAAACTGTTCCCGCTATTTCGTTTGGTTCAGCATGACGCCTCATTCGAATCTTAAATGTAGCTTTGCTGTAAATATCTTCGTGGGTAAATAATGCGCCAAAAAACTTGGTATTGGTCAGGCCGGGTAAAATAGCATTGCAACGAACCCCCAAATTCCCACACCCTATCGCGAAGGTCTTGATTATATTGACCACGGCGGAGTACTGACAAGTTAACATTATGAGTTGCTAGGAATGACACTGTGCCAACTCAAGCAACCGACCCTCACCATTCTGCAAACGCACTTTCCTAAGATGACGAAACGTTTCAGCTCGAATCACCTGACGACCAAAATTGAATACATTTGAAATCGCCGCATGAGCAATCAAAATTGTTGAGCCTGCCGAACCGACTTTAATTTCCGCATACCCCGCTGCCTCACTATAGTCGTGTCGTGCAATTACTCGGCGCATGTGCATAGTGCCGAATGTAATGCACCAGAGACGCATAGCGTCACGACTAACAATGATCTCGCGCTCGGCCAGTAAATCCCCTATTTCGCGGCGACTCAAATTGAAATGATAATAAAGCCATACTACATAAGCAATGATATCGCGGGGAAACCGGTGACGCTCGTATATGCTCATACCTCTACATTAGCAGAAACTTTGAGTTAACTTGGCAATACCATCAAATTAGTCTTGGAACCGAACAGCAATACTATTGAAAAGATCGCTGCATGGTCTTATTCCCAAGCAAAGGACTATACCTATTTCCCCAGCGTACTAACATTACCAATAGCGCAGCGACTTACGCGCAAGCTTAAGCAGGCAAGCGAATCGTATTAGCCTGAGGTGTCAAGAATATGAGGAACACCGGTGCAGAATGTGATCTGCGAGAAAACTCCAAGATTCACCTGATTCAATACTTTCTATAGGTTTAATTATTAGGGAATAAATATCGAGTACATATTAACGATATTTCCCTTGCAAGCCTGGCCGGTGGAATGTCGGTTGAAGCATTGAGAAATATACCCTCAATAGAATTCATACAAATCTCTAGTCCGACGTCTAGGTCCTTAATATCTATAATTTTATATCGATCTTTAATAAGAACACTAAAATAACTCACTATCCTATTTTTCAATTCATCTATTTTTTCGTGGAAGTGTGTGCCCGGAGCTTGTCTCAGTTTTCTCAGCAACTCAGGGCCCTGAGGCCACTCGCCATATATTTTTTCGATAAGCACTTCAATGATTTCCCTCAGCGTGAACTCCTCTCCGATTTCCATGCAAAAAATAGCGTCCACTATCTTAGATAAGTAGTAATCCAGTACCGCGTCATAAATTTCATTCTTGTTATTAAAATATTGGTAAATGCTGCCAACACTGACGCCAGCTCGCTCGGAAATACGATTAGTGGTTGTCGAAATATAATCACGCTGCAGTAAAACCTGAGCCGCCGATTCAATAATAATGTTATACGTGACCAAGGACCTTCCCTGTTTCGGCTTTCTTTTCAATGACTTAGATTTAATTTGCATTCTCCTTTTGGTTCGCCAGAAAGACGAGTTTAATGAACATGAGAAATGTCTCATAATATTCTCATTGCATTAGAGTCACAAGTTATCGCCGTGCTGGGCCGACGATAACCGCAAAATAATCTCAGCAGCTGATATGAAATGAATTGGTGGTTTTATGGAAAGCAAAGTGGTCCTCATCACTGCAGCGAGTGCTGCCATGGGTCAACTCTACACTCGGAAAATGTTAGAGCAAGGCTGGAGGATAGCCGCGTTAGAAGTAAATCACGCCGGTTTGGATGCATTGCCCAATAGCTCGACACTACTGTCCATGAATGGAGATATTACAGAAGAAGAAGCTGTTATACCTTCTGTTCGAAAGATGCATACCGAACTAGATTCTGTTCACTGTGTTGTTAACGCCGCTGGAATTATGCCGACATCGAGAATCCTCGACCAGGAGATCGATCTAACGGAAATTAAATATGGCGGTCTAGTGAGCTTTGCTCATGTGAATTTACAAGACCTGCTAGAACGAAAACGTGGCGAATTCATCAGCTTTGAATCGCTGGCTAGGCATCTTTCGACCTCTTATATTAGCGCCTACAATGCGTCAAAATTTGCGGTTATTGCCGACATAGAGGTCCTATACCAAAAGAATAAGGGCAAAGACGTAAATTTCACCTGCATATGTCCACCACCAGTTCAAACACCCCTATTGAAGCAAACACGCAAAACCGTGTATCCCAAGATATTCGGCGTATTTCGGACCTTATCTCCAGAGACCGTCATCACCAAGATCGGACGCGCTTTAACAAATAGCAAACTTTGGATTTCTCCTGGTTCCGCTACAAAATTCAGCTGGCTTTTCCGCAGATTTTACCAAGCCTAACCTAGCTAATCATTCGTGCCTATAAAGGGCTATAAGGAAAATTCTCCATGTTAGGTTTATTTGAAAAGAAAGAACACAGATTAGTAATCAATGCGCAAAAATCACTGGTGTTAAAGCATAAAGAAACTATCTTAAATGGCGCGTTGCGCAATGATGTAAAGTTTCCACACAGCTGTAAAGTTGGTGGATGCGGCACGTGCAAATGCCGCCTTATTTCAGGAAAAGTTAAAGAACTTACTGACAAATCGTATCTGCTTAGCAAGCAAGAAATAGCAGAGAATTATATTCTGGCCTGCCAAAGCACACCTAAAAGTGATGTTGTCATCGAGCTTCCCAACTGGGATAAAAATGATAATGGAGTTGCAGGATATATCTCAGGTATTGAGCCGTTAACCCACAACATATCAGAAGTTATCGTTTCCTTAGATGATCATATCCACTATAAGCCCGGACAATACACATCCGTCCAAACACTGGATACCGACATTCCTGCTCGCTGCTACTCCTTTGCGCACAAACACACGCTAGACGAAGATAAGAAAACGTCATTCTTTGTTCGCGCGGTACCAGAAGGTCACATGTCAACTTGGCTAATTGATCCAATGAATATCGGGGCTAAAGTGAAACTGTCTGCAGCTAGTGGCGATTTTTATCTCCGAGATCAGGCTACGCCAGTGTTATGCGTCGTCGGAGGAAGTGGTCTAGCACCGATCATCGCCGTGCTCGAAGAGGCGATCAACAGTAACAGTGCCATTATTGATCAACCCCTAACACTGCTAATGGGCGTCAGGTCACAACGCGACATTTACTACCAAGAGCATATTAAAAATTTAGGCGTACTGTGGAAAAATGACTTTCACTTTATTCCGGTGCTATCAGATGAACCTATAGACAGCGACTGGAGCGGTCAACGTGGCATGGTCACTGAATATATTAACGAGAAAAATTGTCACTATGGAACTGGCTACTTGTGTGGCCCGCCAGCGATGCTCGATGCTGCAATGAAAAAAATGCAAGTAAGCGGCATGGAATC
Organism: Zhongshania sp.; assembly: GCF_047636175.1. Lineage (GTDB taxonomy): Bacteria > Pseudomonadota > Gammaproteobacteria > Pseudomonadales > Spongiibacteraceae > Spongiibacter. Next base: position 102,106 of record NZ_JBLIKC010000011.1, read on the forward strand.
ACACCGAATATTTTTTGACAAATTTTTGGATCAATCCGGAAGCTCATAGTAACCAAATTAAATTTAACGCTGCCAATAGCAAGGAATTTACCATGTTTCGTTATCTTAGATTTTATATTTTACCCGCAATGATAATACTTATAGCGCTTGGCATGATGTTAGGAGGAATATGGCTGTGGGTACCCGCAGTAGTATTTATTATATTAGTTTCTATTTTAGACCAGGTGATTCCAAAAGATCTTGATGAGAAGAATTATAAGTACCCATTTTTATTAGACCTTGCACTATATATGTCTACTCCCGCAAGTTTAACGATATTCTTCGCGCTTTTTTGGGTCGCGGGTAGCGGCGTCCAAGATGCATTTGGCGTTGGCAATATAATCCAAAGCATAACAAACATTGATGTGGTTGCTTTAAGAAACAATACTCAGTGGTACCACTTTGTATTAATGTTTTTTGCTTTAACAATGCCGGTTACTGGTGCTGGCGGTCTCGCCGGGCACGAGCTTACCCATAGAACATGGCGCCCATTCGATCTTTGGTTAGGACGCTTTACAATGGCTTTAAACTGGGGCATTGCATTTCCAATAGAGCATGTCTACGGGCATCACTCATATGTAGGTACGATCAAAGATCCTGCCACAGCGGCGCGTGGCGACAGCGTCTATCAACATCTACCAAAAGCACTTTACCGAACGGTATTCAACGCATGGGAAATAGAGAGCGCAAGGCTTGATAAGATCGGGGCTGCAATTTTCTCGCCTAAAAATGTCTTGCTACAACTCGCGGCTATATCAATGACAACTACGCTAGTGGCTTATTTGTTTGCCGGATGGATAGGCGTCATGTTTCATTTGATAATATGCCTAATGACAAAAATCGCCTTAGAAATACTTAATTATGTAGAACACTACGGCATCGTGAGGGTGCCTACTGAACCGGTTAAGCCGCATCATTCGTGGAACTGCAACCATTTGGTTAGCGGAGTCTTCACCTACAATCTGACGCGACACAGCCATCACCATGCCGACGCCCAAGTTCCCTTCCAAGACTTGCAATCCTACTATGACCAGCCAGAAATGCCGGGTGGGTTTACTACCGCTTATTTAACAACGCTTATTCCGCCTTTATGGCAAAAGCGTATTACGCCAAAATTAAAAGAGTGGGACGAGAGATTCGCTTCAGCGGCGGAGCGCAACTTAGCAAGTGAAGCAAACAGAGTCAGTCATTGGTCCGGGCTTGAGGGCTCATCTCTGACGTAACATAGCACTAGGTGGCGCATGCCATGTCTCGCAAGGAGATATATTGGTGTCGCGCACTTCAGGAAAAATTAGAATTATTACATTTCTGTGGTTGCGCAATATTAGATAGGGAGGCTAAAAAGTCAACACTGAGGCCGGAAAAATAAAAATATATTGGGTTCGCATCTGCGGATACAGGATGCTGCAGTGATCGGTATACCCAATGTTAAAGGTGGGCGAGATACTTCTAGCATTGCTGGTTTTCATTGGCGAGCAACGGCTAACAGCGATGAACTTGCAGCATACTGCCACGTGAAGCTGACGAGATACAAAATTGGGAAAAGATTAGAGTTCTTAAACAGCTTGCCCTGCAACCCTAAAAGCAAGTTCTTAATAAAATTATTAGGGTGTTAATGCAAGAAAATTATTCCGCCAACTAAACTAGTTGGCCTTTAAATTAGAAACCATTATTACTTTTAATAAAAATAAGGAATATACAATGAAGACATTAAAAATAATCATTCTCAATGCTGCTCTCATCATGACGCCGATGTCCTCGATTGCCCAACTAAGCGACGCTAATGGGCTCATTGGCTTTGTCGCTGACTTGCCTGTAATAGGTGGACTGCTTGGTACCGCGACTGAATTGCCAATAATCAATGGATTCCTTTCGCACGAGTCAGGACTGGGTGGCTTAGAATCGCTCCCCCTCATTAATCTGTCTCCGTTACTTTCGCTAGAAAATGGCATACCCATAGTAGAAAGACTACCTGTCATAACTCGGATACCGGTTTTGGGGGCAATTATAGGCGATGGCAAAGGCCCAGATCCGATCTCCTTAATCGGCGAGGTCTTAGGATTAGAAGTTTTACCGCTGACGTTTCTCTTTGATGGCAGCGTCCCACTCTAAGTCCACGCCTAGTATTTCACGTCACTCTATGACGCAGAAATGACGTCGCTCAGGACGATTAGGATGTCCTCTTGAAGAATAAGTATCGAGTCGACTAATTTTTAACTAATTTATAGTTGGAATAATAATGAAAAAAGCAATGTGGTTATTGCCATTACTTATGAGTATTCCGTCATTGGCTCATACCGCCGTATTAGAAGAAGTTGTGGTTACCGCCCAGCTTCGTGCAGAAAACTTACAGGACGTACCGGTTTCTGTTACAGCAATATCGGGCGTCAAATTGATGGAAGCAGGTTTAGGAAGAATAGAAGACATTCAGGCCTATGTGCCTAATCTAACAATGTCCAAAGCCGGCATTAGCACGGACATATTTATTCGAGGAATAGGTTCTGGTGCGAATCAGGGATTTGATCAAAGCGTAGGGCTTTATGTCGACGGTGTTAACTATGGTAAGGGGCCGTTATTCCGAGCACCCTTCCTAGATGTAGAGCGCGTCGAAGTATTGCGTGGTCCTCAGAATATATTATACGGGAAAAGTGCGATTGCCGGGGCGCTGAGTCTGACAACTACAGCCCCATCGTTTGAAGACTCTGCCTCAATCGCCTTGTCTTATACCCCTGAATTTGGAGAGCGTTCCGTTGATCTAGTATTTAACAGTCAGATTAACGACACCATAGCCCATCGTTTAGCCGTACGAAAACTAGACACTAACGGCTATTATGAGAACCCAATTACCCAGCGTGACGAAGCTGCGCAGGACGAATTGACCGTACGCTATAAAGTCATTTGGGATAACACCGACAATTGGTCGACTCAGTTTAAGTTTGAGTACAGTACTATTTCAGTCGCCGGTCGCAATGGCGAAACAATTCTAGCGCTACCTTCAGATTCCTCTAATCCAGTATTTGCCAATCGTACTTGGTTGGAAATATTGGATAAAACGACGGTACCGTTATTGGGAATACTACTGCCCAATGTTATTGATATTGACGCACCGTCGGAGGTGAATGACCCCGATCAAGACTACTCACGGGCCATCAACTACGATTCTAGCGACACCCAGACCTATAACATTACGATGAATAATAATTTCGCCTATAACGATCATCAATTCATAGCGACAACAGCATATCTAAAATATGATTACGTGGATTATTGCGACTGTGATTTTACCGGCGCTGATTTATTTCACGCCTATTTCAACGAGCAATATGAGCAAGTCAGTCAGGAGCTTCGCTGGGTGTCGCCCCAGGGCGAGCGCTATGAGTTTATTGGTGGCGTATATGCTCATTACACGGACTTCTATTTCTTTGACACGTTTATTGCCGACTCCGATATATTTCGCTCTGCGCTAAATGCTCTGGACTTACTGGCTCTAGGTGCTAGAGGCGACCTAGACCCAGCCGGCCTTGGCGGTGGTGCTGGTTTGGCGCCCGAGGAAATACTGGGGATTGGCGATGCCGGTACCGCTATCGTTGGCCTGCGATCTCCACGCGACTTTATTAACGAGGATCTGTTAGCAACTATTTTCTTACAAACGACCTTTAACATAACCCAGGCGTTGAGACTCCAGCTTGGCCTACGTTATTCACATCAAGAAAAAGAAGGATCTCGTGAGTTGCGACTTGGTCGAGGCGACGGCGACAACTTTGTTGCCTTTCAACCCGGCGAGGAAGCTAACACAGTCATTGCTAATAACCTGGCTGCTGAATCACACAACTTAAGTGGTAGTCGTGTAGAGAAACATTTATCACCTGATTTGAAAGTACAATACGATATTGGTGAAGATGTGATGGCCTACGCTAGCTTTACAAAAGGTCATAAACCCGGCGGTTACGACGCGAGGTCCAACTCCTCGCCAGCTGCGAATGTTGCCAACCCCGAAAATATTTTAGGCGTCCCGGTTGTATTGCTCGGCGCGTTTGAATTCCAAGAAGAGGTCGTCACCAGCTTTGAAATAGGTGCTAAATCCACTCTGTTTGATGGCGCAGTTGAGTTCAATATTACTGCTTTCTATTCTCAGTACGATGATCTTCAAGTATCTATCTTTGACGGTGTAGTCGGGTTCAACGTGGTCAACGCAGCCAGTGCCGTGTCAAAAGGATTAGAAATTGATGGTCGGGCGGCGCTCAGTGAGTCAGTGATCCTAACTTACTCGCTGGGGTTACTAGATTTTAGTTTCGATGATTTTGACTTAGGTACCTGCCGACAAGGCCAAGTATCCGATAGCCCTGATGGCGTACATTGTGACTATTCTGGCTTTACCAACCAGTATGTTGCGGATTGGTCCGGAAATATTGGGCTTATATACGACACTACAATAATGGACCGCTTCGTGTTGAGAGCCAATGCTGACTTTGTAGGGACCGGGGATTATAACCCTAGCCCCACCCTAGATGAGCGTGTCGACCAAGATGGTTACATTAAAATTAATGCAGGAATTGCATTATCGAGCTTAGATGAAACATGGCGTGTTGCCCTATTGGGTAAAAATCTAACAGACGAACACACAATCGCTTACGCATCAGAAATGCCACTAGCATACAATGAAACCGGCGCAGCAACGTGGACAGGGATGGTTGATGCACCCCGAAGCTATTCGCTGCAACTGAGTTATAAGTGGTAGTTGTCTTTAAGGTCTAATGATACTGTTATCGGCGTCCTATGGGCGCCTCGATCGAACTGTGAAGCCACGTTTTAATTAACAGCACTTGTGATTCGAATAGTCATTTAATTTTCCGTTAACCACTTACGACGCAAGAAAAGTGCCTCTGTATGTGTGGCGCATTTGAACAGGATCGCGACGCAATGCATCGCTGGAATGATTTATTGGCAGATTGGCCAAGCGACCTTATTGATCACAAAAACATAAGACCTACTGATGAGGTTTTAACACTTGATGCCGAAGGATTCTCACTTCGCAAATGGTCTCTTATTCCGCGCTGGTCAAAAGACTCCAAATTGAAATATGCCACGTTTAATGCCCGTGGTGAGACTGTTGCTGAAAAACCTGCATTTCGTGACGCATGGAAGCGATCACAACGCTGCATTGTTCCCGCGTCCGCCTATTTTGAGTGGCCCATCATAGACGGTAAAAAACAATGCCATCGATTATCTCGCAGTGATGGTGACGCGATTCTATTTGGCGGCCTATGGGAAACATGGCAGCACGGTGAAGATCAGCGCAATACATTCACAATCATCACTACCTCCGCAGCAAATGACATCGATTGGGTTCACCCCAGGACGCCGTTGATTATCGATAATGAACATATCGATCACTGGCTAACTTGCTCCCCCGACGAGGCCGTCGGATTAGTCATACCTAGGAATGACTCTGGGCTCTGCGTGACGCCAGTAAGCAGCCCAAAAGCACTTTAGCCTTAGTTATTGTATGAATGACCCTTTCAACGACTACATCTATACCTTTGGTATATCCAACCACTGCGTCGTATAGCTTGGCGATAAGTATTGTCGATGCATCCTCCAGCCCTGCTTGACGCCTTGTGCGCCCAAAAACACCTTTCCATGACGACCTTTATTAATGCCATCAAGTGTTGCCATTAACGTAGACCTAGCTACGGATGCTTGAGGTGCAAATAGATCCTCCTGGACGACATTTTGATCATAGAGGTCTGCTAGCATTACACCGGCTTTTGCATAGCGGTAGCCAGGACGCCATAGCTTCTCCAGTAACCCATTCGCTGCTTTGCAAAGTTTTGAACTATCATCAGTGGGTACAGCGAGTGTTGTCGATGCCATATTGCTATACGAGGGCTCATTAGGATTGAAATATCCAGTTCGTATCGACACCGTTATTTGCTTTGCAAGCTGATTACCTGCACGCAGTTTTTCACTTGCTCGAACGGTATAGCTTGATATCGCTTCACGGAGCTCCGCTACTCCCTCAACCCGCGCGCCAAAACTTCTGGAGCACACTATCTGTTTTTTAGTGCTGACGACCTCCTGTAACTCAAGGCAGGACTCACCGCTCAATTCCCTTGCCGTACGTTCTAGGACGACTGAAAACTGCTTTCTAAGTGTTTTTAAATCGGTGTCAGCGAGATCTAGCGCGGTATGGATGCCCAGATCATGCAGCTTCTTTGAAAGCTGCCTACCGACACCCCACACCTCCTCTACCGGCGTTATGGCTAACAATTTTCGCTGTCGCTGACGATCGGTTAAATCAACGACACCGCCGGTTGCCGGGTAGGCTTTGGCTGCGCGGTTTGCCAATTTGGCGAGAGTCTTGGTTGTTGAGACACCAACACACACCGTGATTCCAACCCAGTTCTGTATGCGCTCACGAATATCCAAACCATATGAAACAATATCACTGGCTTTTCCTAATCCCCCAAGTGAGAGGAAGGCTTCATCGATTGAATACACTTCCACACTTGGTGCCATATCTTCAAGTGTCGTCATTACTCGGTTGGATATATCGCCATAAAGCGCATAGTTTGACGAAAACATAACAACATTGTGCTGCTTAACCATCATCGCTATTTGATGGGCTGGTACTCCCATCTTTATACCTAGTAGTTTGGCTTCTTTAGAGCGAGCAACGACGCAGCCATCATTATTCGACAACACCACTATGGGGAGACCGCGTAATTTTGGCCGGAACAAGGTTTCACAGGACGCGTAGAAGTTATTGCAATCGACAAGTGCAAAAAGATCCTGGCTCATTAGCGACGAATAGTCCGAATCACATTCGTCACTACGCCAAATATCTCTAATTCACTACCATCGCTTATCTCTATGGGCTCGTACGCAGAGTTTCTAGGGATGAGCCTCATCGTTGGCTTAAGGGCAAGCTCTTTTACCGTCATCTCTGAATCAAGGCAGGCAATCACTATATCGCCATGAACCGCCTTCAAGGAGCGGTCTACGGATAGCACGTCATTCGGGTAAATCCCGACATCTGTCATCGAGTCGCCCTGAACACGAACAAAGAATGTCGCCGCCGGGTGCTTAACGCAAAGCTCGTTCAGATCCAGTGTTCGCTCAATATAATCTTGTGCTGGTGACGGAAAGCCTGCTGAAATACGATCTAAGAATAGCGGAATGAGTTGGCGCTTAAACCGAGCGCTTCGGCTGAATATTGAAACGTTCATAGCTACTTCCAATTGATATACTGTGTATATATACAGTATTATGGATAGCTATAACTAGGCAAGTGACTTTATCTATATTTTTACTAGCGCAGTACCGAGAACCACCGCCTTTATCAGGCTAATCACCACTCTTTAGAAAATGATGTCCATAAGGGTCAGGGGCGATTTTGATTAAAAAAGGGTCCGTTATTCGAGCGCACGTAGAGGGTCAATATTAAAGAAATTAATTCCGCCACTTAGCATGACCATAGCGGAAGTTACTGAACAGCAGAGGTGTCGGCGCAAACCCTTTATAATTTCCGCGATCACGTCAAACAATTAGGAAGGCCCGCGACTGAAAAAACGGTATTCACAGAGGACTGAACAGCAGAAACCAAGCTGGAAGTGATTATTGGAACGATGCCGCTATTTGAGGCCGAACTCAGCAATAACAACGAGACCTATAATTTCGTCTTAAGTATCGAGGGCCCCATAAAGACCAAAGGTGTTTCTTATGCTGTAGAGGGCTATAGCTAAAGGCATGAAATCCGAAAATAACCTCTGATGGCTTATTTAAAATAATCTATAACTTAATTTCTTTTTCGGTGTAAAATCAACAATTACTATGAAATAACAACCTGAATTCTATATGATTTCGCCATCCATAAATATCCGATCAGGTTCAGGTTCAGGTTCAGGTTCAGACGATAATAAATGGACTTTATGATGTCTAAGTTTAGATGTGTTTTTTTAATTTCCGGCTTATTGCTTGGCGCATGTTCAGAAAACGATGAGGGAAGTGACTCCCTTTTTGTTGAAGATATGCAAGTAACGCGCGAATTAAGGACAAAGATTATTGAGCTATCTTTAACAGGAGATCCTAGTAAAAATCGTGATTTACCCACCGTAGGGTCTCCGCTCGTAACCTTAGGTATGCAATTATTTTTTACTCAAGCCTTAAGCGGTGAAATGGATGTGGCTTGCGTGAGTTGTCACCACCCTCGGTTAGGCGGTGGCGATAATTTAGCGTTAGCGATTGGCGTAGAGTCCGCCGAACCCTTTTTGCTAGGGCCCGGCCGAAAACATGCCTCATCAGGGGTCGGCTATGACGGCGGCCCAACTATGCCGAGAAACGTACCAACTATCTTTAATATTGGGATGTGGGACAGCGTGATTTTTAATGATGGGCGGATTGAACGTGTCGAGAGCACTAGTGGTGCCGGGGCTGCCATCCTTACGCCGGACTCTGCTAACAGAGAAACCGCTGATCTTTCTGCGACAAGTTTAACCAATGCACAAGCACGTTTCCCGGCTACGTCTCCGGAGGAGATGAAAGGTCATCATAAAAGTGGATACAATAATGCTGGGATCCGTGACTATCTCGTTGCGCGTTTGCGTGGTGACAATAACGACCTTATTAAAAATGAATGGTTGTCAGCGTTTCAAGCGGGCTATCAAGATAGCACTGGTACGCCGGAATCACTGATCACCCAGGCAAATGTTTTTAATGCGGTTGCCGAATATGAACGTTCTCAAGTGTTTGTCGATAATCAATGGAAAGCGTTTATAGAAGGCGAGCGTGATGCTATTAGTTTAGAAGCGAAAAAAGGAGCGATGTTGTTTTATGCTTCGAAAGAACAAGATGGCGCCAATTGTGCGCGCTGTCACAGCGGAGACTTTTTTACGGATGAAAAATTTCATAATTTAGCTATCCCACAAATCGGTCGAGGCAAAGGCGATGGGAGCACGGGCACCAATGACTTTGGTCGCTTCAAAGTCACTAAACAAGAAGCAGATAGATTCGCTTTTAGAACGCCTACCTTGTTGAATATTTCCGTGACGAAGCCCTACGGGCACAGTGGCGCGTATGAATCTTTAGAAGGAATAGTTAGGCATCATTTAGACGTGGAGTCAGCAGTATACGGCTATTCTTTGGCCAACAATGTTAGCCAACTTGGCGTACAAAGTAATGACGTGACGGGCAATACGCAGGCAGCGTTTGAAAAACTGAATGCCGACAGGACTGCTGGCAAGCCTGGGCTTATTGAGAATGTTAGTTTAAGCGATGAGCAAGTAGCTCAATTAGTGGCTTTTCTGAATACACTTACCGATTCTTGTGTTGCTGGAACTATCGATAGCGCCTGCATAGATAAATGGGTGCCTAGCGACGCGCTGGCTGACCCGGATTCATTAAGAGTGTTTGCACGCTTTCAATAAAATCAAAGGGGCCCGTTCATTTCAGATCAGTGACGGTAGCTGGAGAGAGTGTTTTTAGTACAAAAAAATGCTCTCAAGGCGAGCCTATGGCTTTGAGAATTATAGATTAAGACTGCTGGTCCACTGCCGGTGGTGCGGGATTATTAACCGGAATTGATGAGCGCCACTCCCTGTTAATCGGTTAAATCCGCACAGCACTGAAAAACTTTATAGTAAGGTGCGCCGCATGGATTAGCCATTGATTCTAGCAGTGCTAGCTGCAGGTGTGTTGATCGTTCTATAGCCGGCGGGTGCACTCTATTTTGTCAAGCGCTGGTGGCAGCGAATAAAAATTCTGTGCAATTCAGAATACTAAGCGTGCGGCGTGATTGTGCTGCTCATACAAAGGCCGTAGGGTTCGAAAACAAAAAGGCCCCGCGTTAATGCGGGGCCAAGCGATGTTTCTTTTAATCTAGATGTTAAAAGTTGTACCTAGCACTAGCTCCTAGGGTTCTAGGCTCGCCAATGAAGGCGCCAATACGCCCAGCGCCAGCCCGACCTTGAATCGGTGGCGGATCAAATTGAATAGGGGTGTATCCCTCGTCGGTGAGATTGCGGGCCCATAGGGCGACAGACCAATTCTGCCCAATATCCGCAATTGATACTCTGCCGTTAAAGACGGTATAGGCAGGCTCATCAAAATCGCTACCTAATGACGAATTGGAAGAATAGTCACTGGTATAACGACCGTCCAGATGAAAGCTACTCACTAAGCTATCTGTTACTGGTACTGACCAGGTCACTCCAACAGTAGATACCCAGTTCCGACTAAGCCGAGCGCCTGCGCGCAGATTTCCGCCGTCAGTAGGAGCAACAATGTCGATGTTGGAATCATCAGGATAATGGTTGTCGGTATACACAACGCCACCAGTAAACATCAGGTTGTCGCTTGCCAGCCAGGTTCCTTCTACCTCGGCGCCTTGAGACTCCACTTTATCAACACTCACTGTCTCTAGCGTGGTGCCATTAAACTGCCCTAGTTGAAAATCTTCAAATTCACTGAAGAATAGCGTGGCATTAAGAGACATGGTGCGGTTAAAAGCATAACCCTTGGCTCCCAGCTCATAGGTAGTCACTGTTTCAGGTGCAAAGGCTAGGTCATTGGCATTCGGCGCCGCAGGGTTCATGCTCAGACGGGTCTGATTAAAACCTCCCGATTTATATCCAGTTGCTGCATTCGCAAATATTAGCGTGTCATTAGCCAAAGTGTACGCCAGCTTTACTGTACCTGTTAGCTCTTCATCACTATTATCCGTAGTGTAATTCCCTGTAGCGAGGAGTGGCTGGGTTAGCGCGGAAATGCCACAAATAATACTAACGGCTTGCTGCGTTACCCCGGGTTTGCCTGTTGAAAGATTATAGAAGGCTCCGCCACAGGGGTTGCCTTCGGCGCCAAACTCGTTGATCGAGTTTAAGCTAATACTTTTCTCTTCTTCGGTGTAGCGCAGGCCAACTGTTAGCAATAATTGTTCGGTAAGATCAAAGTCCTCTTGTGTAAATATCGACGCACTTTGAGAGCCTTGCCCGCCACTATCATTCACGCCATCACCGGCTATGAAGGCGTTGCCACCCGCTATTGTTCGTGTGACATAGTCGAAGGTTCCTGCACCGCTTGGATCAGCTGCTGAAGCAAAGAAACGTATTGCGTAATTGTTCAGGTCGGCTCCGTAGCGGGCGGTAAATTTACCACCATAGTCTTCATCAGCGTAAAACGCGCCGACCATCCAACTGCCACCGTCCCAAGATCCCTGCAAGCGCAGTTCCTGGGTTAGGGTTTCAAATTTACGGCGCTGGGGATTGCTTTTGTCATAGTAGAAAAGATCGGCACCGCTTGAGTCTATGTGCTCACCAGCTGCGACATATTCCCACTCCCTATAGGCGGATATTGAAACTAAGGTCGCCTTTTCAAGATCTAGGCTCAGCTCAAGCGACAGGCCCCACTGTGTTGTTTCTTCTGTCGATTCACGTCCACTACTAACAGCAATTTCATGCCTGTAGGGATCAGAGCCTTCAGGTAATCCCTTATCATTGGGATTGCTTAACGTGAGGGTGCTAACATCTTGCGGACCAAGCGCCTTTTTCGCGGTACTGGCTCCACAGCACATTTCGTCTCGATCACTATAGTCAGCAATAAAGCGCCCGCTTAGTGTATCACTGGCTCGAAACGCGAGTTGCCCTCTAAACATATAACGATTGCGATCATTGTAGGTATCGCTGCTATTAATATCTCGCAAATAACCATCGCGATCAGTGACCACTGCCTCAATTCGCCCGGCTAATGTATCGGCAACCAGCGGACCGCTGACCGCAGCCGCAAGGCGTTTCAGGTTGTAATTACCAAGAGTAAGCTCGGCAAAGCCTTCGATTTCTTCAAAATTAGGCGCTTTGGTAATAACTTGAATTAAGCCTGCCGAGGTGTTTTTACCAAACAGTGTTCCTTGAGGACCTCTAAGCACCTCAATCCTGGCTACTTCACCGAGCTCATCGATGGCCACACCCGCACGGCTTCTATAAACACCATCAATAAAAACGCCTACGGAGGATTCTAAACCAGGTTCGGTGCCTAAGGTGCCCATGCCACGAAGGCTTAAATTACCACCTGCAGAGGATTCACTAGTGCCAAAACTTAAGGAGGGGGCGACAGCGGTAAGCTCACCCACATCGCGAATTTGAGAGTTTTTAAGTTGCTCATTATCATAGGCAGAAATAGCAACAGGAACATCATTTAGCGATTGTTCGCGCTTGGTCGCCGTGACCAAAACTTCTTCGAGAGTTCGCTCTGCCGCTACAGATGGCAATGCTATTGTGGTCAGTATTAATGCTGAGCCCGATGTTAATAACCATTGGTGCGAAATTTTTCTACGAAGGTAGCTATGCATTAGCGGTCATCCTTTTTTATTGAAGGAAGGTCCGGATAGACTATTCCTTTGCCATTAATTTTTAATTATTAGCTATTCAAAAGACTAATCCGCTACGACACATCGCGTCTGTAAGAGCTTTTACTTATTAAGGATGCCAATATAATTTAATAAATGGCATTCCCTGTAATGGGACGGAATCGCGTCTTGGCACGGCAAAAACGGTACAAACCAGCGAATTACGCCCTGTTTGAGGATGCGGTGGACTTCATTTGTGACAATAACGGAGGAGGAGCAGGAGGACCGCTGAAGCTAAAATGAACTAGAAAAAGGGCCTACCGAACGGCATACCCTTTTTGAATATCCCTAAGAAATGCACTATTCGTGTTGCCGTTTCAGGGCACCGCACCGTCGTTTAGCGGCATCTGCCTCCCAAAAACTCTTTAAATGGCGCTGCGAGCGGACGGCTCAATGCAAAAAGAGTCTATTTTCTCTAGCAATATATGATTTGAGTGCCGGTTCGTGCCGAATGCATCGCAAATCACCTAGTGAAGCACCGCCAAATATCGACCATCATATTCCACTATGTTCGAAATGCAGTAAACCTCAACGGCAGAGCAGGCGGTGCCGCGCATGGCCATCGTTAGTTGATAGCTCATTGCGAAACCCCACCTTGACTAAAATAGATGCCGGCGATAAACCGGTAAAGTGTTTAGTAAAGTCGGGGAAGTTCATAATGCAGCAACACAACCAAGCAACCCCGGGTAGGCAACCAAGATAATAGCCAATGGTGCATCTTCACAAACGCGCTTAAACCTTCCTTTGTCATTGAAGCGTGCCCTGAAGATATTTTCATCGAGTAAATCAAGCATCGCTGGCACTATCCCGCCCGATATATACACGCCACCAGTAGCCCCCATAGTCAAGGCAAGATCACCGGCTACGGAACCTAAAATCGCGTAAAAATCAGCTACTGCTAGCCGGCAGTACTCATCACCCTCCCGCGCCCCGGCAGTCACTCCCGGTGCATCAAGTTCACGCTCTAATCCCGCTAGCCGACAATTTGCCCAGTAAAGATTAGCTAAGCCCATTCCCGACAAAAGTCGCTCAACCGAAACTCGCTCGTAACGCGTCCACAACTGCTTTAGTAACTCTATTTCATGAGGTGACTGTGGAGCAAAACTAACATGACCACCTTCGGAGGGGACGATATCTCCCGAGGGCATGATTGCCGATACCCCCAAACCCGTACCTGGACCAAGAACCGCTTTTACTGTCGCAGCCAACAGTGGTCGCGCACTGCCCAGCCACCTTAATTCCGCTTCGTCTAAAGCGCTAATGCAAAGTGCTTGGGCGCTAAAATCATTAATAATACTAACCCTGATACCCAATTGAGCCTCGATTTCACCGCAACTGAAAGCCCAATGGTTATTGGGCAAATCGATCCAATCCTGCCCAACGGGTCCCGCAACCGCAAAACAAGCGCAATTGATGTTTTTAATATCATTGCGTTTTATATAGTGAAGAATGGCATCAATAAAGTGCAGAAAACTTGCGCAGGGAAAATTTTCAATGCGATTTAAATCTTTACTTCCCTCTTCAACAAAAGCGAAACGCGCATTGGTTCCGCCAATATCTCCAACTAACCGAACCCCTCGCGGTATATTGTTTATTTGCACAGTTTTATTCACAACTCACCTACCAAAGACCACATCCAGTCCGATTAGAACAATCGCTAAATCGCGATACGGTTTAATAACAAGCCTACTAACCAAGACTTAGCAGGCCGCTACACGAGCCTACGGCTCAATCCTCTAGCAATTTTTATTTCGAATATCGGCCTCATCCAACTTCCACCGATGCACGATACATTAGGCAATGAGAGAAGAGCTCCGGCATTACTTATATTGACACCCCACGTGGGACAAAACGGAACTGGTGACAACAGGCCAGCAATTACCTTGAATATTGCTCCGCCACCGCGTTATGGCAGCAAAGAAGTTCATATGGTTTATACCACTTTTCAGTAATAGTATGACTTCGCCGTGGCTGGATATACTAGGTAATAGCTGTATGTTTTTCGGTAGCCGGCGCACCAATCAAACTGCGGGTATAAACGAGACTCACTAAAAAATCGGCGCCGCAATCTACAGTTAACATAAATTTATCATGCTAATCTAACGCCGTAAAAACGTGCGCCAAATCCCTACAAAACAAACACCTGCGTGACACGTCCGCGCTGCGCGCCTTTTGCAATTAAGAGAGGTAGCTCGAAGATTCTTTTGGCTCTAGCCGATCATTGTTACCATCGCGTTTTATTGCTTGGGTGTATCACGCTCAGAGCTCAGAAAATCACGCAAGTCGCTAAAACACAGAATTTACGGTACTGGTATTTTTGTACTAGATACGCATCATTAAACCAGTAAAATGTAATCGTTTACAATTATATTGAAAACCGTTACATTTTGATCCTATTAAGCAGTGGTATTCTCGGGCTTTAAATAAGATCGCGACAATAAATAATGGGCTCCACAAAACTACCGAATACTTAACAAAGTGTTTTTAACAATTTACTAAAAGTCAAAAGCGCGTTAAGTACCGCCCTTCTAGCCGACCTATGCCAGGAACATTTAATATAGTGAGCCAGATTGCCTAGCTTAGGATCTTGAAGAAATGAAGAGACTCGCCAATAACGAAGGAATACCGCGTTAATCATTACATTTACAACATAATGACCACAAATTAAAGGAACAAAGTATTGTGAAAATAAGAATGGGGATGGTCGGCGGCGGCGAAGGTGCCTTCATCGGTGCTGTACACCGCATGGCGGCCGCCTTAGACGGCGAGATAGAACTGGTCTGCGGCGCCTTTAGCAGCAATGCTGAACGTGCACGCCGCTCTGGGAGTGCGCTGCACCTCGCCGCTGACCGTGTCTATACCGACTATAAGTCCATGATGAAAGCAGAGGCCGCGCTGCCTGCTACACAGCGCATGCAGTTTGTCGCCATTGTTACACCCAACCATTTGCACTTTCCGGTCGCCGAAGCTGCGCTGCGCGGGGGCTTTCATGTGATGTCAGACAAACCCGCAACCTTTAATTTAGACCAAGCACTAAAACTACGCGCGATCGTCAGTGAAACCGGTCTGCGTTACGGTCTCAGCCACGCCTACACTGGCTATCCGCTGGTTAAAGAAGCACGGCTGCGCGTGGCGGCGGGAGATCTCGGCGCAATTCGTAAAGTTGTGGTGGAATACCCCCAAGGCTGGCTAGCGGACCGCCAAGAAGATGCCGACAATAAACAGGCCGCTTGGCGCCTAGATCCGACGCAAGCAGGTATCAGCAGCTGCATGGGCGACATTGGTGTACACGCGGCCAACCTTGCCGAATACATAAGCGGCCACTATATCAGCGCAATTTGCGCCGACCTCAGCGCCCTTGTCGAAGGACGCAACCTCGACGATGATGGCTCCATCTTGCTTAAGTTTGAGAATGGCGCCAAGGGCGTCTTGATGGCAAGCCAAGTGAGTGTTGGTGAAGAAAATGCACTTAAAATCCGCGTCTACGGCGAAAAAGGCGGTTTGGAATGGAGCCAACAAGAGCCCAACACCCTGTGGCTAAAGTGGCCAGATCGGCCGACAGAAATGTTACGAACGGGCGCTGATTACCTGAGCTCACTGGCAGCAGTAAATACCCGCACTCCGAGCGGTCATCCTGAAGGTTATTTAGAAGCCTTTGCCAATATCTATATGGCCTTTATCGGCCAGATCCGCGCCGCAGAAAATGGTACCGCGCTTGATGAACGCAGCGCTGATTGCCCTAGCATAAAGGAGGCGGTACGCGGTATGAGCTTTATTGAGAACGCCGTCGCCGCCAGTGCCAGCAATATGAAATGGCACAAGCTACCCAACTATTAATTAGCCGCAACGATTGAGATATCAATATGTCGAAAATGAAAGGGCCAGGGATTTTTCTCGCCCAGTTTGCAGGTCCAGAAGCCCCATTTAATACGCTCGCCAACATCACTAAATGGGCGAGTGATCTCGGCTACAAAGGTGTCCAGATCCCCACGTGGGAAATTGGTTTAATTGATCTAGCCAAAGCCGCTGAAAGCAAGGAATACTGTGACGGGCTGCGCGCGATTTGTGCGGAAAATGGTGTTCAGATCACTGAACTGTCTACCCATTTACAAGGCCAGCTAGTGGCAACCCACCCGGCTTACGATGAGCAGTTTGACGGATTTGCCCCCGCGCATTTACGCGGCAACCCCAAAGCTCGCCAAGAATGGGCTGTCGAGCAATTAATGCTCGCCGCCAAGGCCAGTAAAAATTTAGGCTTAACAGCACACGCCACTTTTTCTGGCGCCCTACTCTGGCACACCATATACCCGTGGCCCCAGCGACCCGAGGGTTTGGTTGAAACAGGTTTCAAAGAACTTGCTAAGCGCTGGCTGCCTATTCTTAACGCATTTGACGCTGCCGGTGTAGACCTCTGTTATGAGCTTCACCCAGGTGAAGATTTGCACGATGGCGTAACCTTTGAGCGCTTTTTGGAAGCGACGGGCAACCATCCTCGCTGCCATATTCTTTACGACCCCAGCCACTTCGTATTACAACAACTGGACTATATTCAGTTCATTGATTACTACCACGACCGCATCAAGATGTTTCATGTAAAAGATGCCGAGTTCAATCCCAATGGCCGCAGCGGTATTTATGGTGGCTACCAAGGCTGGAAAGATCGTCCCGGTCGCTTCCGATCGCTGGGAGATGGCCAAGTCGATTTCAACGGTATTTTTAGTCAGTTCGCCAAATATAATTTCGATGGCTGGGCGGTATTAGAATGGGAGTGCTGCCTCAAGCATCCTGAAGACGGTGCCTGCGAAGGTGTGGATTTCATTAATCACCACATTATTCGTACCACCGACAAAGCCTTTGACGACTTCGCTGGCGGCGCTCATAACGAAGCCGCCAATTTAAGAATATTAGGGCTGGACTAAGGCAATGTTCAATAACCCCTATTTAAGTTCAGTAGTAAGAGCCAGCAAAACGTGCAGCTTTTATCTGCAGTTACCGCTAACAAAACAAACGCTATCATTAAGCCTTCTTTACTGGTCGAGCTATATATCAAGCAGGGCAACGTCAGTTGCTTGGGTTTTTAAAAAACTCAACTCCAATAATATTCATCATTCAATTTCCCGGCAGCGGTCGGGACATACCTGATGTCGCTGCAATTTGGCAACTGCTGCGCCAAGATACCCTGAGCGCGATGACGATCAGTTTTTAAATATTACCGAATAAAAAATTAGATTAATAATAATGGAAGTGAACGTATGAACAACACACACATAGACCGCCGCCGCCTTTACCTCATAGGCAATCTATCCATTTTTATGATTGGTTTGGGTTTTGCCGTACGCGCCAATATTGCTGGCTATCTGCAGACCGAAATTTTTAATTTTATTGATCTTGCCAATTCTGCAGCGATGGTTGGCGAGGCACTCGGGGCAACCTTTACCGGCTTTGCACTCACGCTACTGTTTGGCAGCGCGCTCGTCGACCTTATCGGCATGAAGCGCATGCTATTGCTATCAGCGCTCGGCTACGTCGCGGGCGCCCTCGGTCTAATGGCGGCGGCCTACGATCCCCAAGGCGACAGTGTGCACGCCATTGTATTAATTAGCTTACTACTTACCGGCCTCGGTTGGGGCGCCGTAGAGGCGGCATCTAACCCCATGGTTGCTGCACTGTACCCAGAAGAGAAAACCCACCGACTAAATATTCTGCATTCTTGGTGGCCCGCCGGTATCGTAGTAGGTGGTTTACTAGGTGTAATGATTAGCGCCACAGGTCTACCATGGGAACTTAATATGGCGGTACTTATGCTGCCGTCGCTGGTGTTGGTATGGATGGTTTCCGGTGCCGAGTTCCCTGTTACCGAGCGAGTGGCAAATGGTGTCAGTTATCGTGAAATGTTTGGCGAGCTACTGCGTCGCCCCATGTTTTGGGTTTTTTGGGGCTGCATGTTCCTCACATCTGCAGCAGAACTCGCACCGGGCCAGTGGGTAAACATCGCACTGTCTAATATTGTCGGTATGCAGGGTATTCTATTACTTGTATACGTTAGCGCCTTAATGTTCGTGATGCGTCACTTTGCTGGACCAATCGCCAAACGTATTTCCGCGGTCGGTTTGATGTTTGTTTCCTGCCTATTTGCGGGGCTTGGGCTTTACTTGCTAAGTTTAGCAACATCGCCAGTACTGGCCTTTGCAGCCGCCACAGTATGGGGTGTTGGCGTGTGCTATTTGTGGCCGACCATGTTGGCCATTTCCTCAGAACGTTTTCCCCGCGGCGGCGCCATGGCAATGGGTTTAATGGGCTTTGCGGGTGGTATGTCGATTCAGTTTGTACTGCCCCATATGGGCGGAATTTTCGATGCGGCCAAAGCCAGTGCCGCCGGTGGTGCAGATAAATTAGCTGAGCTTTCACCCGAAGCTATGACTGAAGTGGTACGTTATGCCTCGGTAGAATCCTTCCAGTCAGTCGCCTTTATACCGCTGTTACTATTACCGATTTTTGGCATAATCTGGCTGGTTGATCGTAAAAATGTGGACACGAAAATACGACAAGCTGTTTCAGATAATTCATGATTAAAAATATATCTGATAACACGTTACCGTTGAGTTTTAGCACGCGTGGACCATATTAGTTAATTGGTATCCAATACTGAGCCATTATGTACCCGTATTTACATCGAGTTTTGACCACGTTTAACACTTTCCCGCAGGACGACTGCGGGGGAATTCAGGAGTGATAGACGTGGCATTATTCAAGGTGATTTAACGCTGGCATTTCCGCGAGGGAAAGCCGATCAAGGCCATTGCCAGCCGCACAGGCTTATCCTGTAACACTATTCATAAATACTTCGCTTACCAAGTGACTGTGGCAGCCTACCCAGCTCATAAAAACCCAAAAATATTGATGATTACGGAGAAACGCTAACTAGCTGGCTACTTCGAGAATCTTGGCGCCATGCAAAGAACACCGCAGAGGGAAGCTACTTTATCGAGCTCTGATTTTCATTGGCTATACCTGCTCATACAATCTAGTTGTCGACTTCGCCCGCTAGTGAAGGCAAGCCTGGGGCGATCCTAAGAGGCTATCCGCGAGGTATGTCTATGCACCACGATAGTTCACCTTAGGAGATGTCTTGCAGTTTGATTGGTGCGAAGATTAGGTCAGGATTAATAACGTCCGTATCAAGCTGCAAGTAGTGCATTTTAAGCTTTGCTACAGCTGTACCGTCTTCCTGCGACCTTACCTCACTCTGTCAGACAAAATGTTGTATAAAACTGCGGATTTAGAATCGTTATAACTACGGTACTAGACAGCTTATCTCTGGTGGAACGCTGCACCGTATAAACCCGTCAGGGCTTTTCGCCACCAACCCAATAAATCGCATTTAAGATCAGCTGCTGATAACGCACATCCTGATAAACTGCTTTAGTATGTCCGGGCGCAGCATAAACGACACGCCCTTCTCCCACTGAATGAGACCATACCAGCGGATGGTCAGCGCCCATTGCCCAAAAATTTGGATCGTAAGTATTTTCATCAACGGTCAGCAGTACGAGACTGTCATTAGCTCTAACACTGCTTTCAAAGCTGTACCACTCATCAACCATAGACCATTGCGCTGGCAAGCCGTCCATAACAGGATGTTTACTGTTTTCAGCATTAAGCGTGGCTCTCTGAATTTGCGGCCACAGCGGATGCATCGTAAATTGACTGCGAAGGACCTTATTCACATACCAAGGCCATGCTTTATGAGAACCGTCACCAGCCCCGTGAATACCCAAATAGCCACCGCCACTATTAATGTATTCCTCAAAATCTCGCTGCTGATCACTGGTTAAAGCCGGCCCTGTAACATTATTCCAAATCACCAGATCAAACCGAGCGAGCTGAATCGCGTTAAAGGCTGCACCATTCTCAGTAAAGGCTATTGCCCACTGCTGCTCAGCGGCCATAGTTGCCAACAGCTCATTGGCGGCAGGAATCCCGTCGTGGTGACGAAAGCCATTGGTCTTTGAAAAGACCAATACTGTAAAACGGCGCTCATCCAGTTTAAATACTGGCTGCGTTGAATCAAAAACCGGATCAGCAAACATCTGTGGCTGTTCACGCTTAAAGTCAGTAACGAAATTACCAACAAAGAGTCCTGCGCTAACGGTAAGTAGTACTATAATCAGCAAGATTATTTTTTTATTTTTACTCATTTCAATTCAACCAATGAGTCTTTCTTTAATGAAGACATTACTAGTCGCGAAATCAGTAACATCATCAATCCCATCCAGAACAACAAGGGCTCATAAGGATCGACTCCGCGCAACCAACCCATTGCCCGCAGGAAGTTACAATCAGTACTTATTGAGTACAGACAATTCACAGAAGACCACATGCTTTCACCATTTTGCTTGCTAACAAAATGATACACCAAGGCCCACCACAAAAAGCTAAGCACGGTTACTAGCGCACCAATACCGGTAAAAATATTAAGCATTGATTTTGTTTTCATACTAAATATTTCCTGCCTGTAATTGCTTAACGGCGTAATCCACTGCCCGAGCGGTTAACGCCATATAGGTAATTGATGGATTAACACAAGAAGACGATGTCATGCAGGCGCCGTCGGTAATAAATAGATTATTCACGTCATGCGTCTGATTCCAGCGATTAAGAACTGACTCAGCGGGATTATCACCCATTCGCGCCGTTCCCATTTCGTGAATAGCACTCCCCGGCGCGGCGCCACTGTCAAAGGTGCTGACATTAATTGCCCCAGCAGCACTCAACATTTCCTGAGCTTGAGCCATCATGTCTTTATTCATCTTTTTTTCGTTGGCGCCATAAACGCTGTCAAAACTAACTTGCGGGATACCAAAACGGTCTTTCTTGTGTTGGTCTAATATGACGCGGCTATCCATATTTGGCAGGTGCTCTCCAAAGCCACTAAGATAGGCTATCCATGGCCCCGGCGCGCGCATTGCCTGCTTAAAGCGTGGGCCAAACCCCTTAATTTGGGTCGACATAGATTTCCAGTCCATGCGGCTTGCGCCACCTTGATAACCATAACCCCTAACAAAATCTACATCAGTACCTTGTTCGTTCAGATTTCTAAAGCGAGGAATATACGTACCATTAGGTCGATTGCCGATAGTATATTTATCAAGGTAGCCAGGCATAATTCCATGCGCACCAAAGCCCGACGTATGATCCATTAGATAACGACCCAGCACACCACTACTATTGGCCAAACCCTCGGGGAAATCTTCTGAACGGGAATTAAGTAGTATTTGGGTACTGGCGATAGTAGAAGCACAAAGAAAGACCAGCTTGGCCTGATACGTTGCTTTTGACTGATTATTGGCGTCGATCACTCGGACCCCCGAAACCTTTTTCGTTTCAAGGTCATAATCCAAACCCTCAACAACACTATTTGTGCGAACAGTAAGATTGCCCGTTTTTTCAGCTGCGGGCAGGGTTGAGCTCTGACTGCTAAAATAAGCCCCTACTGAGCACCCTCGCTGGCACGGACCGCAGTAGTGACAAGCACCGCGATTATTCTTAGCCTCGGTTTGAACTGCACAGCGTCCAATGGTCATCTTCCGCTCAGAGAATTTTTCTTCAATACATTGTTTTATCTTTTTTTCGACTATATTCATCGACATTGGCGGCTGAAATTCACCGTCAGGTAAGTGTGCTAAGCCTAATTTTTCACCACTGACGCCCACAAATTTTTCAACATAAGAATACCAGGGCGCTATATCTTTATACCGAATTGGCCAGTCGATTCCATGACCATCTTTTTTATTGGCTTCAAAATCTAAATCACTCCAGCGATAGACCTGTCTACCCCATAGCAATGAACGCCCCCCTAATACATTGGCTCTCCCCCACTCGAAGGGTTTATCTTTGTCGTAAACGTAAGGATTTTCCTTGTCGTTATTAAAAAATTTACGGGTGGTCTCATCAAAAGCATAACTTTTGCTTTGAATTGGGTATTCTTCCGTGTACAAGGTTCGCAATGGCTTTCCGGCAAATGGGATTTTCCAGGGCGGCAGGTGCTCAGACTTATAGTCGGCACCATGCTGTACCGGCGCGCCGCGCTCTAGTAACAATACAGTCAGACCTTTCTCAGTAAGCTCTTTTGCAGCCCACCCACCCGAAATTCCCGACCCCACCACAATGGCATCAAAATTATTTTTACCGCTCATGCCACACGCCCTCTATTCATTGACTGGAATTGAATACCGATCCTTAACTATGATGACCACTGCCTTCCCACATCAACGAGGTCAATATCACCGTAACGCATTGGCATTGGATTATATTTGAGTTCTTCGGTCGCACCCTCTTCCGATGAGTAATACCCCAATACTGTCAGCTCTTTTAATTTCATGAAGAATGGTTTGTCCTCATCCTCGTCTTTACTGAGTGGATTTTTAGATTTTACCGGTGTATACGCTTCACTATCGTGCTCAGCATACTCAAGCGCCTTAATCTTTTGCTCCGGTGTTGCGTTAAGAAAGTCCGCTTTATATTGCTTATGACAAAAAACATTCAGTAGCGACAGTCCGTCAAAATAAATTTTGCGTTCACGATCGGTATACCAATCAGACACCATTAATTCAATAAAATGAGGCACACCCGCATCTATAGCCCCTGGTGTATCAGTGCGCGGTATAATCATCTCAGCAAGTGCTGCCGTCATTTTCTTTTGGCTAATAGAAAATCGCTGTGTGACGATATTAATCCCGCCATCAACTCCGTTTAGAAACGCATTAACAACAGATGCCGAGCTCATACCGCCCAATAAAATAGCAGCATTTTTTAATAATTCTCTTCGGTTCATAACATCTCCTCACACTGATATTTAATGTGTTTTAACCGGTTTATGGCCTTTATTTATATGCTGAACTTATTAGCAGATCGGACTTTAAAAATGGCTCTCTCAATAGTGTGCCAAAAGTACCTCATTCCTTTTCTTTAACGACCTTTATAATAACCGCCTTCAACCCGCGATAGAGAAGGTAAATCAGTGCCATAAGAGCCACTATGCACAGCAATGTCAAAACACCTGCCTTTACTAAAAATGGGCCATAGCCAGTCTTATCTGAGTTAGTAGAGCGCATCAATAATGCACGAGAGTTAGTAGCGGAAATATTCTTTTTGAATTCGTCAATATCGTGCTGCATTTCCACCACACGATCTGGGTAATCCGCCGCAATATTGTTTTTTTCAAACGGGTCATCATTGAGGTTAAATAGGAGTAAATCGTGGGAAAATAGATTTAATTTTAGTATCGGTTCAAGAAATTTTGGATAGCCAGACTGCGGTAGTTTTAATTTCCAGTCGCCGTTCCTGTAAGCAACAATATCTGCTGTAAACCCTGAATTATAAAAAAAGTGTCTTTTATTGGGCACGCCATCGCCAATCAAAACGGGTGTAATATCGGCACCATCAATTTCCCTATCCTCTGGCAGAGGAACACCCGCAATCGCCGAAAAAGTCGGCATTAAATCTAGTAAGCTGGTAATGGTATCGTCAATACGACCCCCCGCAATCTGCGCTGGCCAATGAATAACCGTCGGGACTCGCTGTCCACCCTCAAATGTAGAGCCCTTGCCATCACGCAGCCCGCCTGACGAGCCGCCATGATCACCCATTGCTAACCATGGACCATTATCTGAGGAAAATACAATTATAGTATTGTCCAGTAAATTCAGTTGGCGTAATTTATCAACGACTTCACCGGCGCTCCAATCAAGCTCTTGCACCACATCGCCGTACAACCCGCCGTTGGAGCTTCCCTCAAATTCTGGCGATACATAAAGAGGTACGTGGGGCATGCTATGAGCGAGGTATAAAAAGAATGGCGCCCCAGCGTGACGCTCAATATAATCCACGGCTTTTTCAGTATAGCGCTTGGTTAAATAACGCTGATCAATAGGCTCAGGTATCATCTCCTGATTTTCGTAAAAGAAAAAATTAGCCATGTCATTGCTGAAGGGCACGCCATAAAACTCATCAAACCCCTGATTCCACGGCATATATCGGTCCTGATGACCCAAATGCCATTTGCCGACCATACCCGTGTGATAACCTACTTTTTTAAGCTGCTCGGCAATGGTAATTTCAGATGATGGCATGCCCTCTGGTGCGTCATACATAAAAACATGGCCAATACCCATGCGCGCTGCGTAGCGACCCGTCATTAAGCCTGCTCTTGAAGGAGTACACACTGGCGCTGCGGCGTAGAACTGCGTCAGCTTTATTCCAGCCTCGGCGAGCTGGTCAATTCGCGGGGTACTAATGGATTCGGCGCCAAAACTGCTGATATCACCATAACCAAGATCATCAGCCAAAATCACGATGATATTCGGTGGATTAAGCGCCTCACTGTGCTGATGATCCGTATATTTACCGTCGGATTCAGTAGCGGCGCTTGCCACTACCGGCAGCATAGCGATCAGATAATACGTACTTAGGAATACCGCTTTTAAGGTTTTTTTAGTCAACAAATAAGTCATTATTATTCTCTATACAAACAGGATTTATTTAGAGATAAGGCTACATACCCAACTAACGTTAAGGTAGCTTATTAACTGCCGATGAGCGGCCCTATCTTACGCTCACTAACCTTAGCTAGAGAAATAGTGAGTGTTCTTATTTCCACTTAAAACAGCTATTGAACTCACTTAACGGGCTTACTTATTAGTGACCGCGTCACAGCGCGAACAAATATAATTTAACACTTCTAAATATCAGCGTGTTACTGGCATAACGCTAACCAGATGATCAATAACGCGATAGATGCGTGGATATATTGGAACCAGAGCAAACTGCTTTTCATTCTCAAAATAAACTCTAGTATATTCTGTAGCCTCGTATATTTACCACGCTCGATAATGCGGAGTTTGCCACCAACACTTCAGTAATTTTCTGAAGTGTTGGTGGCAAACCTACGCGTGGTAGGCATCAGAAATACGTTTAGCTTTTCTCTACTTTATCTGCAAAGGTCATTGGCGAGGATTTTTTACTTAACCCCCACTAACATCTCATTACCAATTATAACTAACGCTAGCGCCAAACGTCCGGTCCGCATCCATAGGAAGAAAATGGGCAATATCGCGGCGATCATTGACTAAACTGAGGGGGAAAAAACCAACAACATAACTTTGACGAAATAGGTTTTTAACATAGCCAGAAATTTCAAGTCGATCTTGCATTCCTTGCCATCCGAGTCGCAAATCCCATATCGAGTAAGACTCTTGAATAGCCAACGGATGTTGTTCTGCGCTAAATTGAATGTCATCAAACCAGCGCCCGCCTAATTGAATATAACCATGACTAGCGAAATTGTTGAAGTTTTTCTCATAACGCGCGCTAAGCGACACACTTTTCTTAGGCGCATTGGGTAAGGCTCCACCTGATACATCCTGTAAATCGCAGCTACCGTCGTTATCAACATCTACTCCACCCTTTTCACCGGGTGCCTGGCCAACAAAACACTGAGTCACAAATTCGTTAAACTCTGCGTTGTTGTAGAGCAGCGAACCAAGCAAAAACAGTGATTCAAACGGCTGAGCCTTAAAGTCGATTTCTATACCACTCGTTTCTAGCTCACCGGCGTTATCAGTTCGGAACTTTGTCGACGGCACAAGTACGGTTGGATCATCGGAGTTACCAACATCGATTATCTGTGCTTGAAAGTCTTTAAAGATGGATTGAAAAACCGCAACATTGACTTCCAATCGGTTATCAAAAAAGCGTGATTTACTACCCAACTCTATTGACTGAACCGTTTCAGGGTCGACAGGGTCGCTGAAAGCCGCTTCAAGGTCGCTGTCGGACAAATCAAAGGCACCGCCTCGATATCCTGTTGATACAGTTGTATAAAGCGTCCGGCTATCTGACCAATCGTAACTCAAGGACATCGTACCGATAATGGTTTCGTCGGTAATAGTGGTTTCAGCAACACTGGTATCGCTTTCGGCGACGTTTATCTCGGTAGCATCGTTTTGTGTAAAGGCAACAC